>NZ_CP045644.1:2866635-3498271 GCF_009498455.1 Variovorax paradoxus
GCTGATCGGTGGTGAAGAGCTGCACAACAACCATCACGCGTTCCCGACCTCGGCCAAGCTGTCGAACAAGTGGTTCGAGTTCGACATCGGCTGGGTCTACATCCGCGCGCTGCAGGCGGTGGGGCTGGCGAAGGTGAAGCACCTGGCGCCGACGCCGCGCCTCACCGCGCCGCGCGCCACCGTCGATTTGCTCACGGTGCAGGCGGTGATCCGGCACCACTACGACGTGCTGTCGAACTACTCGCGCTCGCTGAAGCAGGCCTGCACCGAAGAGCTGGCCCGCATGCATGCGCTCGCACCCAGCCAGGCCCGCGCACTGCGCGCCGCGCGGCCCTGGCTCGGCAAGGAAGAAAAGGCGCTCGACGCCACGCGTCATGCGCAGCTCACGCAGGCGCTGGTGGCCTCGCAGGCCCTGGAGACCATGTACGCCATGCGGCGTGAACTGACGGCGCTGTGGAGCCGTTCGGGCGCCACCGGCGAACAGCTCGTGAAGCGGCTGCAGGACTGGTGCGAACGCGCCGAAGCCAGCGGCATCGCGCCGCTGGCGGCCTTTGCGGTGCGGTTGCGTTCCTACGCCTGAGAGGCTCCGGCAAAGAAAAAGCGCGGGCCGGTGTTGCACCGGCCCGCGCTTTTTGTCTTTGAGCGATCGCGCGTCGCAAGACTCACTGGCTCGCCACGCGTCCGTCCGGCAGGCTGAAGCGCTCGTGGTCTTCCTTGGCCGCGATTTCAGGCGCGCGGATCAGCAGCACCGGCACGGGCGCCATGCGCAGGATGTGCTCCGCGTTGCTGCCCATGGCCCAGCGGCTCAGGCCGCGCCGGCCGTGCGTGCCGAGCACGATGAGGTCGGCCTTCGAGGCGATGGCCTCGGTCACCACCTGGTCGTGGACCGCGCCGGCCTTGAAGCCGTCGCGCAGCACGACGTCGGCCTCGACGCCTTCGGCCTGCGCCTGGGCGCGCGCCTTCTCCAGCAGCGTCACGGCGTTGGTGCGCAGCACCTCGAGCCAGTCGCCCGAATGGCCCGCGTAGGCGTCCATGCCGAGCGCGAACGAGAGCTCGTCGAGGATGTGGACGAGCCGCAGGCGCCCACCGGTGAGCCTGGCCAGGCGGATGGCTTCGGCCAGGCCTTCGCCGGAGGTGGAGCTGCCGTCGACGGGAACCAGGATGTGTTGGTACATGGTGTGGAACCTCCAGGAGTGCGTTGAAGAAAGAAAAGAGGAGATGCCGTGCCAGTCTGTGCCTGGCCGCGTGCACGGGCCTTGATCTGGAGCAAGCCCGCACGGCCCCGGGCTTGCGACCCTTGGGCCTTCGAAGAAAGAAGGAGACCTCTCATGACCCATGTCGCGGTGAAGATCATTCGCCAGGAGCACGCCGCGCTGGCGGCCATGCTGCGTTCCATCGTGATGCTGCTCGACCAGCACCGCCGCAAGGGCACGATGCCCGACTTCGCGACGCTGCGCGCGATGCTGTTCTACGTGGACGAGTTTCCCGAGAAGCGCCACCACCCGAAGGAGACCGAGCTGCTCTTTCCCCGGCTGCGCGCCTGCACGCCGATCTCGCGCGACCTGATGGACAAGCTCGACAACGACCATGCCTGGGGCGAGCGAAAAATTCGCCACGTCGAGCACGCGCTGCTCGCGTTCGAGATGCTCGGCGAGCCGCGGCGCGCGGCCTTCGAATGGGCGATGAACGAGTACGTGAGCTTCTACCTCGAGCACATGGCGCAGGAGGAGCGCGAGATTCTTCCGCTGGCCGAGCGCGTGCTCAATGCGGACGACTGGCGCGAGCTCGACGCGGCCTTCGGCGAGAACCGCGATCTGTTCTCCGACCAGAACGCGCCCGACGAGGTCTACGCCGCACTGTTCACGCGCATCGTCAACGTGGTGCCCGCGCCGATCGGTCTGGGGCCGGCGTTGTAACGGTCGAGCGGGTGTGGCGCCAGAGGCACGGATCGAGGGCGCACGGCGTTCATAATCGCCCCCGTCATGCCTGCCCGCCACCTGCCTTCGGACACTGCCCATGCGCCGCGCGTGAAGCGCGCGCAGACTTCGGTGTCCGCGCGTTCCGCGACGCCCGAACCGCCCCGCCGCCGCATCCATGACGGCGGCGCGTCCCGCAGCCTTGCGGGCTTCACTGCGATGGAAAGCAGCGCAGCACCGGCCCGCGCGCCGTCCGCAGCGCGTCCGCGCAACTGGCGCACCACGCTGCTGGGTGTGGCGCTCGGGCTGGTGATCGCGATGTTGCTGCTCATGAAATGGCTGCTCGACTACCAGGTCGAGTCCGCCGAAGCGCGCCATGTGCAGGAGGCCCAGGCGCGCACGCAGGCCGCGCGCTGCTTCGGCCGCGATGCCGGGCCATCGTGCCCGCCGGCCGGTCGCACGGTCGTCGAGACCGTCGAATCCGCCGCGACCAGATAAGCGCGCACCGCGTGTGCGGTGCCACCGTCGTTCAGTTCAGCGCAGCACCAGCACCGGGACGTGCGAGTGCGTGAGCACGTGCAGCGTCTCGCTGCCCATCAGCAGCCGCGCGAGGCTGCGGCGCCCGTGCGAGGCCATCACGATGAGGTCGCAGTCCTGGTTCTTCGCGGTCTGGATGATGGCCTCGGCCACCTGGTTCGATTTCATGACCACCGCATCGGCGCGGCGCACGCCCCTGGCCAGCGCGGTGTCGCGCACCGCATCGGCCAGTCGCTGGGCCGCCTGTTCGACGTGTTTCTGGTTGGCTTCGAAATCCGTCTGGTTCAGCAGCATCGAGCCTTCGAAATAGCCGTACGGCTGGATGTGCGCGACGTTGACGCTGACCAGCTCGGCGCCGGTGAGCAGCGCGAGGTCGATGGCCGTGGCCACCGCCTTGTCCGACAGCGAAGAGCCGTCGGTTGCGACGAGAACACGCTTGTACATGGCAGGCTCCTTGGCCCCCGGCACCGCGGGTGCCTTGCCATTCCAGTCTAGGTCGCGCGGGCGGCACATTCAAGGCCGACCCGGCGCGTCCTTCCTGGCGTCAGCTGCTCGTGCTGTGGCGACGTCCCAGTGCGAACACCGAGTTCGGCGCGTCGACCACGAAGGGCTTGCGCACCGGCGTGCCGACGACGGCGGTCGTGCGGCGGGCGGCCGCGCTGGTGGCGGGCTGCACGCCCTTGGCCTTCTGTTCGTCGACCAGGCTCTGCAGCGAGATCGAGCGCAGGAACTCGACGGCGCGCAGGTTCACGGAGGCCCAGAGGTCGTCGATCTCGCAGCGGCCGGGTTCGTCGTCCGAGCCCGCCGCGCGCGGGCGCGCCTTGCTGGCGCCCAGGTCTTCGATGGTGAGCACGACGTCGGCCACCGTGATCTCCGCGGCCTTGCGGCTGAGCGAGTAGCCGCCGCCGGGGCCGCGGGTGGATTCGACCAGCCCGTTTCGGCGCAGCTTGGCGAACAGCAGTTCCAGGTACGAGAGCGAGACCTGCTGGCGCAGGCTGATCGAGGCCAGCGTGACGGGGCCCGAGCGGCCGTGCAGGGCGATGTCGATCATCGCGGTGACCGCGAAGCGGCCCTTGGTGGTGAGGCGCATGGTGTTTCCTTCCTTGCTTGCTTGTCGTTCCGGCGCGCTTACTCGTCGCGGCCGCCGGCGATGCCCAGCAGGGCCAGCAGCGACTGGAACACGTTGTACAGGCTCAGGTACACGCCCAGCGTGGCCGAGATGTAGTTGGTTTCGAGGCCGTCCTTCACGCGCTTCAGGTCGTGCAGGATGAAGGCCGAGAAGATGCCGATGGCGGCGACCGACAGCGTCATCATCAGCGCGCTCGACTGGATGAAGACATTGGCGATGCCCACCACCAGCAGGCCGATGGCGCCCACGAAGAGCCACTTGCCCATGGCCGAGATGTCGCGCTTGATGACCGTCGAGAGCATGGCCATGCCCAGGAAGATGCCGCCGGTGCCGGCGAAGGCGGTCATCACCAGGCTGGCGCCGTTGGCCAGGCCGAGCACGCTGCCGACCAGGCGCGACAGCATCAGGCCCATGAAGAAGGTGAAGGCCAGCAGCACGGGCACGCCGGCGGCGGAGTTCTTGGTCTTCTCGATGGCGTACATGAAGCCGAAGGCGCCGCCGAGAAACACCATGATGCCGATGCCCGGCGACATGGCGCGCGTGAGGCCGGTCGCCACGCCGAGCCAGGCGCCCAGCACGGTGGGCACCATCGACAGCGCGAGCAGCCAGTAGGTGTTGCGCAGAACGCGGTTGCGTTCCTGGACCGAGGCCAACGGTGCGCCGAAGCTGGAGGGGTAGGCCGATTGGCTGGAGTTCATCGAAAAATCCTGAAAAAGAGAGAGGGCCGGACGGGTCGCGTGACACGTGCGGCGGGGCCGTCGGACGGCTGAAAAAGAAGGGGCAGGGTCGTCGCGCAAGAACGGCGACGGGCCGGATGGGTGAGCGCAAACGCCCGGACTTTTCAGTCCTCAGGCGTTCGCTCGCCGCCGCGCGGCCTCAGGCGGCGAGGAGGGCGTGCGGCCGGGGTGGCCGCTTGGGCCGGTCGAGCAGCGGCGAGAGCACCGAGGTGGAGCCCAGTCGCGGCGGTTGCGCGGAGAGCACGAGCAGGTTGCGTGCGTGGGGTCGGGCGTCAAGCAGTTCGGCGTGCTCGGAGCCGGCTTCGTCCATGGCGGACGGGTCTTCCGACGACGTCTTGCCGACGTCCTTGTCGCCGCCATCGGCCAGTGCCATGGCGAGCGTTGCGACGGTCTGGCGTTCGCCCGACGACGTCACATGGTTGCCGCCGATCAGCCCATGCGCGAGCACGGCGAAGCCGTAGCAGGACAGCATGAAAGCGAGGACGGTAGCGGCAAACCAGCGGGACATGTAGGGGTATTTTACCCGGTGCGCCGGCATTGCTCCGGCGGCCGCGAATTCATCCGACCGCTGCGCACGGGTGTTGCCATCGTCCACAGGATGGAACGCTGCAGGCCACTTGCGCCGACTACCGGAATCTTGGGGGCGCTTTTACGCTGACGGACATGCATCGGGGGCCATTTTCCCCCGACATTCAACCTCCCAAAGGAAGCCTCCCATGTCCAAGCCTTACACCCGTCTCGACAAGAACGATGTCGCCGTGCTGCTGGTCGACCACCAGACCGGCCTGCTCTCGCTGGTGCGCGACATCGATCCCGACAAGTTCAAGAACAACGTGCTGGCCCTGGCCGACATCGCCAGCTACTTCAAGCTGCCGACGGTGCTGACCACCAGCTTCGAGAACGGCCCCAACGGCCCGCTCGTGCCCGAGCTGAAGGCGCAGTTCCCCGACGCGCCCTACATTCCGCGCCCGGGCCAGATCAATGCCTGGGACAACGAGGACTTCGTCAAGGCCGTGAAGGCCACGGGCAAGAAGCAACTGCTGATCGCCGGCGTGGTCACCGAGGTCTGCGTGGCCTTCCCGGCGCTGTCGGCGCTCGAAGAGGGCTTCGACGTGTTCGTCGTCACCGATGCATCGGGCACCTTCAACGACGTGACGCGCCAGGCCGCGTGGGACCGCATGTCGGCCGCCGGCGCGCAGCTGATGTCCTGGTTCGGCGTGGCCTGCGAGCTGCACCGCGACTGGCGCAACGACATCGAGGGGCTGGGCACGCTGTTCTCCAACCACATCCCCGACTACCGCAACCTCATCACCAGCTACACGCAGCTGACCCAGGGAAAGTGAGCACGCCGTGACCATCCCCAACAACGTCGCCAACTTCAACGGCGCCAAGCCCGTCATCGACGCGGGCGACGCCGTGATGCTGCTCATCGACCACCAGAGCGGCCTGTTCCAGACCGTGAAGGACATGCCGATGACCGAGCTGCGCGCCAACGTCACCACGCTGGCCAAGGTCGCGACGCTGGCGAAGATCCCGGTCATCACCACCGCCTCGGTGCCGCAAGGACCGAACGGGCCGCTGATTCCCGAAGTGCACAAGTACGCGCCGCATGCGCAGTACGTGGCGCGCAAGGGCGAGATCAACGCCTGGGACAACCCCGAGTTCGTGGCCGCCGTGAAGGCCACCGGGCGCGGCACGCTGATCATTGCCGGCACCATCACCAGCGTGTGCATGGCCTTCCCGAGCATCTCGGCGGTGTACGACGGCTACCGCGTGTTCGCGGTGGTCGACGCCTCGGGCACGTACTCGAAGATGGCGCAAGAGATCACCTTGGCGCGCGTGGTGCAGGCCGGCGTGGTGCCGATCGACACCGCGGGCGTGTGCTCCGAAGTGCAGAAGACCTGGCACCGCGACGATGCCGCGCAATGGGCCGAGGCCTACAGCGCCGTGTTCCCGCCGTATCAGCTGCTCATCGAGAGCTACATGAAGGCGCAGGAGGTTGTGACGAACAGCGAGCAGCTGGATTCGCAGCGCAGCTGACACACCGGATCGCATCCTCGATGCGACACTGACGAACGCCGCGCCGCACGCGAAACCTGCGGCGCGGCTTTCTTCATTTCAACGCACGGCAAGGAGCCTCGCATGGACAGTCCCCGCATCCTGATCATTCCCGGCAGCGCCCGCGACGGCTCGCTCAACCGCCAGCTGGCGGCCGTGGCCGCCGCCACCGCGCGCGCGGCCGGCCTGCAGGTGACGGAGATGGACCTGCGCGCGCTCGCGCTGCCCGTGTACGACGGCGACCTCGAGGCCGCCTCGGGCGTGCCGGCCGGGGCGCTCGAGCTGCGCAGCGCCATCGCGGCGAGCGACGGCGTGCTGCTCGTCACGCCCGAGTACAACGGCTTTCCGACGCCGCTGGTCATCAACGCCTTCAGTTGGCTCTCGCGCATTCCGCCGGGCGACGGCCACGCAGGCGGCCTGGCCGCTACGGCCAACAAGCCGGCCGCGCTGCTGTCGGCCTCGCCCGGGCCGCTGGGCGCGCTGCGCTCGATGAACTTCCTGCGCCAGTACCTGCAAATGGCCTTCGCGATGCTGGTGGCGCCGCAACAGTTCGCACTCGGGCGCGCGAACGAGGCCTTCGATGCCGGCGGCGCGCTGAAAGACGCGCGCGCCGCGCAGTCGGTGCAGAAGGTGGTGGCGGCGCTGGCCGCGCTGGCGACCGCACTGCCCACGCCACGCTGATCTGCGCAGGGCGGCGTTCGTGCTGTCGCGCGAACGACCGTCCCGATCCGCGTCGCGACGTATCTTCGACCGCACATTGGAAGAAGGACGAGACGACATGCAATTCGAATTCACGCCCCGGGTGCTCGCGCTGCGCGCCGAGCTGCTCAAGTTCATGGACGAACACGTCTACCCGAACGAGAAGCGCCGCGAGGAAGAGCTGGCCGCCAACGCCCGCGCCGGCCGGCCCTACGCCGAGCTGCCGATGATGGCTGGCCTGAAGGCCAAGGCGCGCGAGCGCGGCCTGTGGAACCTGTTCCTGCCCGAGTCGGAACACGGCCCGGGCCTCTCCAATGTCGAGTACGCGCCGCTGTGCGAGATCATGGGCCGGCGCTACTGGTGCGCGGAAATCTTCAACTGCTCCGCGCCCGACACCGGCAACATGGAAGTGCTCGCGCGCTACGGCACCAAGGCGCAGCAGGAGCGCTGGCTCACGCCGCTGCTGGCCGGCGAGATCCGCTCGTCGTTCGCCATGACCGAGCCCGAGGTGGCGTCGAGCGACGCCACCAACATCCGCTGCAGCATCCGCCGTGAAGGCGACGAGTACGTCATCAACGGGCGCAAGTGGTACATCACCGGCGCCATGAACGAGCGCTGCGAGATCTTCGTGCTGATGGGCAAGACCGACCCCGACAACGCCGACCGCCACAAGCAGCAGTCGATGGTGCTCGTGCCGAAGAACACGCCGGGCATCACCATCGTGCGCGACATGCAGCTGCTCGGCATGTACGACCCGCCCTTCGGCCACCCCGAGATCGTGTTCGACAACGTGCGCGTGCCCGTCGAGAACATCCTGCTCGGCGAGGGCCGCGGCTTCGAGATCGCGCAAGGCCGCCTCGGCCCCGGCCGCATTCACCACTGCATGCGCGCCATCGGCATGGCCGAAGCCGCGCTGGAGATGATGTGCCAGCGCCTCGTGTCACGCGTGGCCTTCCACAAGCCGCTGTCGGACCAGGGCGTGTGGCGCGAGCGCATTGCCGAGTCGCGCATGCTCATCGAGCAGTCGCGCTGGATGGTGCTCAACGCCGCCTACCGCATGGACACCGTGGGCAACAAGGTCGCCGCGAAAGAGATCGCGATGATCAAGGTGCTCACGCCTAACAACTGCGTGAAGGTGATCGACTGGGCCATGCAGGCCTTCGGCGCCATGGGCCTGAGCCAGGACACGCTGCTCACGCACTTCTACGCCTACGAACGCCACCTGCGCGTGGCCGACGGCCCCGATGAAGTGCACCGCAACGCGATCGCGAAGCAGGAACTCGCCGCATACCAGTAAGCAACGAGGGGCGGCGAAACTCTGCGGGCCGAGCGAAGCAAAGGCCCGTTCGGTATCCAACCCCTTCTGTATGCGCCGAGGAGCGCAGCGTTTCGCGGATCAGGGCTCGCAGCTGTTTGAGCCGCAGGCGAGTTCTGCGAGACCCCGCGAAACGCGAGCACCGCAGGTTGCCCGCAGCGAAGCGGAGGGACGCAGACAGCAGGGTCGCCTTTTCTTTGCTTACTTTCTTTTGGCGAAGCAAAAGAAAGTGAGTCGCCCGCCGGGGCGAGACCCGGCCTCAGGAAAACAAACGATCAGCCTTCGATTTTCCCGAGCCGAGATTCACGAAGCCGGCTCGGCGCCAAGGCCCCGGCAGATTCAAGAATCGGATAAGCAATCGAACAGATATGCGAATTGATCCGCTTCAAATCGCTGATCAAGTCGATGTGCAGCGAACTCGTCTCGATGCTGAGAGTCGTCCGATCCGACAACCGGTCCAGGTGAGTCGTTGCGTAGGCCCGCTCCAGATCACGAAACCGCGCCTTCTCTTCCAGAAGCTTCTGCGCATCCCGCACATTCCCATTCAAGAACACGCTCATGCTCAACCGCAGATTGGCAATGAGCCGCCCATGCAACTCCACAATCTCCGCCATCCCCGCGGCAGAAAAATTGCGCTGCGGCTTGATCTTCTTGTCCTCGATATCGATGATCACCCGCTCGATGATGTCCCCGATCTGCTCCATGTTGATCGTGAAGCTGATGATGTCCGTCCAGCGCCGGCTTTCCTCTTCGCCCAGCGCCTCGCGCGAGATGCGCGTCATGTAGTACTTGATCGCCGAGTACAACTCGTCCACCGTGTCGTCGAGCTGCCGCAGCTCCTGCGCCAGCCGCAGGTCGTTGTTGCGGATCACGTCGAGCGTGCCGATGAGCATGGTCTCCACGATGTCAGCCTGGTGCAGCGCCTCGCGCGCAGCATTCGAAATGGCGAGCGAGGGCGTCGACAGCGCCGAGGGGTCGAGGTGATGCGGCCGGCTGGTGCCCACGGGCTGCGGCGGCACGGGCAGCATGCGCGTCACGAGCTTGGCCACCCATTGCGTGAGGCCGATGAAGCCGATGCTGATCACGACGTTGAACGCCAGGTGGAACAGCACCACGCCGTGCGTCTGGTTGGGCAGCTGGGGCTGCACGTAGCGAATCCACAGGCCGACGAACGGCGTGACCAGCGCCACGCCCAGCGCCTTGAACAGCAGGTTGCCGACGGTTACCTGCCGCACCGACACTGCCGACTTGGCCGTGGTCAACACCGCGAGCAGGCCGCTGCCGAGGTTGGCGCCGAGCACGAGGCCGAGCGCGACGTCCAGCGGCACCACGTTCGACGTCGCCATGGCCGCCACCAGCAGCACCACTGCCAGGCTTGAATACGCCACGATGGCCAGCGCGGCGCCGAGGGTGATCTCCAGCAGCACGTCGCTGGTGATCGACGCGAGCAGCGCGCGAACGGCGGGTGACGAAAACAGCGGCTCGGTGGCCGCGACCACCAGCTGCAGCGCCAGCAGCATCAGCCCCAGCCCGATCAGCACCCGCCCGACGCGCCCCGCCACGGTGGCCGAGCGCGTGATGAACAGAACCACCCCCACGAAGATGAACATCGGCGAAAGCCACGAGAGGTCGGCCGAGAAGAGCACCGAGATCAGCGCCGTGCCCACGTCGGCGCCGCGCATCACCGCCAGCGCGGCCGGCAGCGTGACCAGGCCCTGCCCCACGAAGGAGGAGGTCATGAGCGACGTGGCCGTGCTCGACTGCACGAGCGCCGTGACGCCGATGCCCGAGAGCGCGGCCGTGAAGCGGTTGCGCATGCTCTGCACGAGGATCTTGCGCAGGTTCGCGCCGAAGACGCGCAGCACGCCGGTGCGCACGAGGTGCGTGCCCCACACCAGCAAGGCGACGGCCGCAAGCAGATTCAGAAGGTGCTTCATGGAGGGCGGGGTCTGACCTTTCTCTTGTTTTCGTTTTGGTTCGTTTCCAGCCCCATTTTCCACAAGTGGACGCTTCAGTCGATCAGGGCTCCGTTGTCGTGGAAAGGATAAGGGCCTTCGAAGCTGCCAGAGGCCGCCAGGTGGGTGACGAGCCGGCGCCCGGTCGGCGACCAGGCATGCACGCGGAAAGCGGGCGGCTCCAGCGTCCAGGCCGAGGCCGCGTCGGGCGCGAGGTCGAGGCAGACCTGGTGCGCCTGCGCCGGCGAGGTCGAGGCGATGGTGCCGCCGAAGCGCACGTCGATGGCACGGTGCAGGTGGCCGCAGATCACGCGCTCGACGTTGGTGTAGCGGCGCAGCAGGGCTTCGAGCGCGTCGGCGCCCTCGAGCAGTCCGATCTCGTCCATGTGGCCGATCAGCGTCTCGAAGGGTGGGTGGTGCATGGCGACCACCACGGGCTCGTGGCGGCAGGCGTCGAGCTGGGCTTCGAGCCAGGCCAGGCGCTTGTCGCACAGCGTGCCATGGCTGGCGCCGGGCACGCAGGTGTCGAGCGTGAGCAGCCGCAGGTCGCCGACGCGCACCGAATACTGGACGAAGCCGTGCGTGTCGTCGCCCGTGCCCAGGTAGGCGTGGCCGGGGAAGCTGCGGCGCAGCTGGTCGCGGTCGTCGTGGTTGCCGGGCAGCAGGTAGATGGGCATCGTGAGCGGCGCGAGCAGGGCGGCCAGGTGCTCGTACTCGGCGGCGCGGCCGAAATCGGTCAGGTCGCCGGTGATCACCACCGCGTCGGGCGGCTGGCGCAGCGCGAGCACCGACTGCACCGCACGCGCGAGGTAGGGCGCGGTGTCGATGCGGCCATAGGCCAGCCGGCCGGGCTCGCGGATGTGCAGGTCGGTCAGCTGGACCAGGAAGGTGTTGGGGTTCGCGGTTGTCGTGGTCATGCGCTGGTTTCCTGCGACGTCATCAGGCGCTCGGCGGGGATGCGCAGGCCCACCGCGTCGCCCGGCCCGAAGGGGTTGTCGCGCCCCACGTCGGCCACCAGCACGGGCTGGTCCTGCACGCGCAGGTGCAGCTGCACGCGGTCGCCGAGGAAGGTGCGGCGTTCAACGGTGGCGCGGCCCCAGCCGGGCGTGTCGTCGGGCGGGGGCGCGCCGATCTCGATGTCTTCGGGTCGCACCAGCAGCGTCGCATGCTGCTGCCACGGCGCGGGGCAGGGCAGGTACGAACCTCCGAGTCGGACAACGCCCTGCGCGATGGCGTCGGCGGTGCGTTCCAGCCGGTTGACCCGGCCCAGGAACTCGGCCACGAAGGGATGCGCGGGCGCGCGGTACAGGTCTTCGCCGCGGCCGACCTGCACGATGCGCCCGGCGCGCATCACGGCGAGGCGGTCGGCGATGGCCAGCGCTTCCTGCTGGTCGTGCGTGACGTGGATGGCCGTGATGTGCAGGCGGCGCAGCAGCTCGGCGAGCTCGTCGCGCAGCGATTCCTTGAGCTTGGCGTCGAGTGCAGCCAGCGGCTCGTCGAGCAGCAGCACGCGCGGGCGCACGGCCACGGCGCGCGCCAGGGCCACGCGCTGGCGCTGGCCGCCCGAGAGTTCGGCGGGGCGCTTGTTCTCCAGGCCGCCCAGGCGCACGAGGTCGACCAGTTCGCCCACGGCGCGTTTCTCTTCATCGGGCGACACGCCGCGGATGCGCAGGCCATAGCCGATGTTGGCCGCGACGGTCATCTGCGGAAAGAGCGCGTAGCTCTGGAACACCATGCCCACGCCGCGGTGCTCGACCGGGCGCTGCGTCACGTCCTGGTCGCCGAAGACGATGCGGCTGCCGTCGTCGGGCGCTTCGAGCCCGGCGATGAGGCGCAGCAGCGTGGTCTTGCCGCAGCCCGAGGGGCCGAGCAGCGCGAGCACCTCGCCGGCTTCCACCTTGAGGTTGGTGGGCTGCAGGCCGCGCGTGCCGTCGGCATACGTCTTCGCGCAGTTCGAAATGTCGACGGGGATGCGTTCAAGTTCCATGGCGTTTCTGCATCAGGTTGGCGAGATATTGAAGGCCCCACAGCACGGGAAGGATCACGGCGAAGAAGACCAGCGTGTAGGCCGATCCGATCTCGATGCGCATCGAGGCGTAGCTGTCGGCCAGGCCCACGGGCAGCGTGCGCGTGAGCGGCGTGTGCAGCATCCAGGTGAGGTTGAATTCGCCCACCGACAGCGTGAACACCATCAGGCTCCCGGCCACGATGGCGGGGAACACGGCAGGCACCAGGATGCCCATGAAGCGCTGGCGGAAGTTCGCTCCCAGCGAGCGCGCCGCTTCTTCGAGTGCGAGCAAATCGTCGCGCTGGAAGGCCGAACTCACGGTGCGCACCATGAAGGGCAGCGTGAAGACGATGTGGCCCACGAGGATGAAGGCGAAGCTGGTGCGAAAAGCCGTGAGCTGGCCGTAGGCGAGGATGAGCGCGAGCGCCGTCGCCAGGCCCGGCACCGCGACCGGAAGCGTCAGCAGCTCTTCGAAGATGCGCGCCGCGCGCGAGTGGCTGCGTGCCAGCGCGTAGGCGCAGGGCACGCCGAGCAGCACGGTGCAAACGACGCAGGCCACGGCCAGCGCGAGCGACCAGCCGACGGTGCCGCCGTAGTTCTCCCACACCTCGCCGAGCCAGCGCAGCGTGAGGCCGCTCTTGAGCCCCACGCTGTAGTTGTTGACGAGGCCAGCCATCACCGACAGCAGCATCGGCGCGATCATGAAGAGGCTCACGATCACCGTGACGGCGAGCAGGAAAGGCGCGCGGGGTTGTGAGGGTGTCTTCATCGTCATCGGGCGACCGGATTGGCGCCGAAGCGGCGCGCCACGAAGAGCACCAGCCAGGTCACGACGCCCAGCGAAATCGACAGCGACGCGGCGAGCGCGAAGTTGGCGTAGTTGGTGAACTCGTTGTAGATGGTGATCGGGATCACCTCGAACTTGCTGGCCAGCGTGAAGGCCGTGCCGAAGGCGCCCATCGAGGTGGCGAACAAAATGGCGCCGCAGGCCAGCGTGGTGGGCGCGAGCTCGGGCATCCACACGTCGCGCGCCACGCGCAGCTTCGAGGCGCCGAGCGAGCGTGCCGCTTCCTCGAGCTGCGTGTTCATCGACTCGGCCGCGGCGGCATAGGTGGCAATGGCGCGCGGCAGCGAGAAATACAGGTACGCCAGGAACAGCCCGAGCAGGCCGTAGGCGAAGGTGATGCGCTCGCCGATCAGCGTGTCGCTCAGGTCGGCCACCACGCCCTGGCGCCCGCCGAGCAGGATCACGAAGAAACCGATGATCACGCCCGGGAACGACAGCGGCAGCGTGAGCAGCGACAGCAGCATGCGCTTGCCGGGAAAGGCATGGCGCGCGAGGTAGATACCCACGGCCGCGCCCAGCACCAGCGTGGCCAGCGTCACCGCCACCGACAGCGCGACGGTGTTGGCCATGCTTTGCAGGTAGCGCGCATCGGTCAGCACCGCGAAGTAGGTGGCGGCGCCCTTGTCGGCCGGCAGCGCCAGCAGGCGCACCACCGGCAGCAGCCAGAAGGCCGCGAAGAAGACGGCCGCCGGCGCGACGCAGGCCAGCAATCGCCAGCGCGGGTTCCAGGCGTTGGAGGATGTGGAGCTGCGTGTCATCGCGCGCGGCGCCGGGTCAGCGCACTTCCTTCAGGTACTGGTCGGAGAAGGCGCGCTGCGCTTCGGCCATGCGGGCGTAGTCGACGGTTTTTGCACGCGCGTAGTCGCTCGCGGGCAGGAACTGCGCTTCGATCTCCTTGGGCATGGCGCTCGCGCGCACCGGGCGCAGGTAGGCCTTGGCCCAGATCGCCTGGCCTTCGTCGGACAGCGTGAAGTCGAGCACCTTCTTCGCGTCGGCTGCGTGCGGCGCCTTGGCGACCAAGCTCATCACGTAGGGCACGGCCAGCGTGCCTTCGCTGGGAATGACGAAGGCGACGTTGGCCTTGTCCTTGTACTTGGCGCGGTAGGCGTTGAAGTCGTAGTCGAGCAGGATCGCGATCTCGCCCGACAGCACGCGCGCATACGAGGTCTGCTTGGGCACGATGGGCTCGTTCTTCTGCAGCGCCTTGAAGTAGTCGATGCCCGGCTTGAAGTTGTCGAGCGTGCCGCCGCGCGCCTGGTTCACGGCCACGGCGCCCACGTAGCCCACGAAGGCCGAGGCGGGGTCGAGATAACCGATGAGGCCCTTGTATTCGGGCTTGAGCAGGTCGGCCCACGACTTGGGCACCGGCTTGCCCTTGAGCGCGTCGACGTTGACCATGAAGCCGAGCGTGCCCGAGTGGATGGTGAACCAGTGGCCGGCCGGGTCCTTCAGGCCGTCGGGGATGTCTTTCCACGCGGCCGGCTTGTAGGGCTCGATCACGCCGTCTTTCGCGGCCTGCACCGCGAAGGTCACGCCGAGGTAGGTCACGTCGGCCACGGGGCTGGCCTTTTCGGCGACCAGCTGCGCGAGCGACTGGCCCGAGTTCTTGTTGTCGGCCGGCACGGTGATGCCGGTCCTGGCCTTGATGGCCTTGAGCTGGGTGCCCCAGTCGGCCCATTCGGTCGGGCAGTTGTAGCAAATGGCGGTCTGGGCCATGGCGCCGCCGGCGGCGACGAGGGCGGCGGCCAGCACGCCGAGGCGGGCGAGTCGGTGAAAGCGTAGGGACATGGAAGAACTCCTGGGAGGGGTGGTGAGATCAGGACACTGCGGCGTCGTTGTCTTCGCGCGCACTTGCGCACGACTCGCCGTCTCGGAAGGCATGGGGGAGCAGCAGGCTCGCGTCGGCCTGCAGCGCGCGACCACCCGCGATCGCCTGCACCAGCAGTTCGACGCTGTGGCGGCCGATGTCGCTGTTGGGCTGCGCGATGGTGGTGAGCGCGGGTGTGAGGTCTTCGCCGAGCGCGATGCCGTCGAAGCCGACCACGCTGAGGTCGTCGGGCACCGCAAGGCTGCTCAGGTGCGCGGCGCGGATGCTGCGGATGGCGAGCAGGTCGTTCGAGCAGACCAGCGCGGTGGGGCGGCTGCCCGGGCGCAGCGCGGCGCACAGCGCATCGACGGCGGTCTCGACGAAGGGCACTTCGATGAGCGGCGGCGCTGTAAGGCCGGCCTCGGCCATGCCGCGCTGGTACCCGCGGTAGCGCTGCTGCGCACGGTCCGACGCGGCCAGCGTGCCGCTGACCATCGCGATGCGGCGGTGGCCCAGCAGCACGAGGCGCGTGACCGCATCGGCCACCGCGCCTTCGCTGTCGACCGACACACAGGGGTGGTCGGCGTGCCGGTTGTAGGCCAGCACGTAGGGCACGGCGGCGGCCTGCAGGCGCTGCAGCGCGGCCGACGTGGACGGGTTCGACACCACGAGGATCAGCCCGTCGACGTTGCCCGCCAGCAGCAACTGCACGGCGCGCTCTTCCTCGTCGAGCCGGTAGCCCGTGGTGACCGGCAGGATCGCGTAGCCGCCCGCGACGGCCGCGCGCGCAATGCCCTGCAGGCATTCGGCGAAGGTCGGGTTCAGCAGCGTGGGCAGCACCACGCCGAGCGTGCGGCTGCGCTGGGTGCGCAAGGTGCGGGCGCTGGCGTTGGGCAGGTAGTTGAGCTCGCGCGCCACGCGTTCCACCAGTTCGCGCGTGGCCGGCGTCACCTTGTCGGGGAAATTGAAGGCGCGCGAGACCGTGGCCACGGAGACCCCGGCTTGGGCGGCTACAGCTTGGATGCTCATCGTGCGGGGTCCGTGGCGTGGTTCATGTAATCGATTACATTGGACCGGCGCAGTATGACTTCGCGATGACAGGGTGGGGAAGTGGGGAGAACCCCGGGGCCGCTGGTGCAATGCGCGGCCCAAAGAGAAAGGGGCCCGAAGGCCCCTTGAGAAACTGACTTACTTGCCGCGTCGGACTCGCCGGATCTCGTCGACGATCAGGCAGATCGCCCCGAGCGTGATGGCGCTGTCCGCCGCGTTGAACGCAGGGAAGTACCAGTTGCCCCAGTGGAAGCTCAGGAAGTCGACGACGTAGCCGTGCATCATGCGGTCGACCACGTTGCCGATGGCGCCGCCCAGGATGCAGGCCATCGCGAACGAGAAGAGCTTCTGGCCTGCGTGCGACCTCAGCATCCAGACGATGAAGATCGCCGCCGCCACGCCGATGACCGTGAAGAACCAGCGCTGCCAGCCCGAGTGGTCGGCCAGGAACGAGAACGCGGCGCCCGTGTTGTGCGCGCGCACGACGTTGAAGAAGCTCGTCACGTAGGTCGCGTCGCCGAGCTTGTAATAGCCCAGGATCAGCGTCTTCGTGAACTGGTCGATGATCACGATGATCGTCGCCAGCCCGAGCCAGGGCCAGATGCTGGCGCCGCGCGAACGCGAGGCCGACGAGGCGGAGCGTGCGGTCGCCATCAGGCCACGCTGCGCGATTCGCCCGCGCCGAACAGGTTGCTCGTGCAGCGGCCGCAGATCGTCGGGTGCGCCGGGTCGTGGCCCACGTCCTCGCGGTAGTGCCAGCAGCGTTCGCACTTCTGCGCGGTGCTCGGCGTGACCACGGTCGACAGGCTGTCGCCCGCTGCCAGCGCCACGGCCGAGGCGATGAACACGAACTTCAGGTCGTCGCCCAGCGAGCCCAGCAGCGCGAGGTCGTCGGCCGGTGCGTTCAGCTGCAGGGTGGCCTGCAGCGACGAACCGACCTTGCCTTCGGCGCGCACCGCCTCGATGTCCTTGTTGACGCCGTCGCGGATCTCGCGGATGCGGCTCCACTTGGCGAGCAGCGCTTCGTCGGGTGCGGCGAACTGGCTGTAGGTCTGCGTGAAGATCGACTCGCCTGCCTTGCCGGTGCCCACGATCTTCCAGGCCTCTTCGGCCGTGAAGCTCAGGAACGGCGCCATCCAGCGCAGCATCGCCTGCGAGATGTGCCACAGGGCCGTTTGCGCACTGCGGCGCGCGAGCGAGCCCGGGGCCGTCGTGTAGAGGCGGTCTTTCAGGATGTCGAGGTAGAAGCCGCCCAGGTCTTCCGAGCAGTAGATCTGCAGCTTGGCCACCACCGGATGGAACTCGTACACCTGGTAGTGCGCAAGGATCTCGGCCTGGAACTGCGCCGCGCGCGACATGGCGTAGCGGTCGATCTCGAACAGCTGGTCGAGCGGCACCGCGTCTTTCGCGATGTCGAAGTCGCTGGTGTTAGCGAGCAGGAAGCGCAGCGTGTTGCGGATGCGGCGGTAGGCATCGACGACGCGCGCGAGGATCTTGTCGTCGCCCGCGATGTCGCCCGAGTAATCACTCGCAGCCACCCACAGGCGGATGATTTCCGAGCCCAGCTTGTTGCTGATTTCCTGCGGGTCGATGCCGTTCTTGAGCGACTTGCTCATCTTGATGCCCTTGGCATCCACCGTGAAGCCGTGCGTGAGCAGGCCCTTGTACGGTGCGCGGTCTTCCAGCATGCAGGCGATCAGCAGCGACGAGTGGAACCACCCGCGGTGCTGGTCATGGCCTTCGAGGTACAGGTCGGCTTCGGGGCCGGTCTCGTGGTGCACGTTGGGGTGGGTGCCGCGCAGCACGTGCGAGAAGGTCGAGCCCGAGTCGAACCACACCTCGAGGATGTCGGTGCTCTTGGTGTAGCTCGGTGCGTCTTCGGCGCCCAGGATGTCTTCGACGGTGACGCGGCTCCAGGCCTCGATGCCGCCCTTCTCGACGATGTCGGCGGCCTGGTCGAGGATTTCCATGGTGCGCGGGTGCAGCTCGCCTGAATCCTTGTGCAGGAAGAACGGGATCGGCACGCCCCAGCTGCGCTGGCGGCTGATGCACCAGTCGGGCCGGCCGGCGATCATGTCGTGCAGGCGCGCCTTGCCGTTCTCGGGGTAGAAGCTGGTCTGCTCGATGGCGTCGAGCGCGGTCTGGCGCAGCGTCTTGGGCGCCTTGTCCTTGGTGAACACGCCTTCGCCTTCGTCCATGCGCACGAACCACTGCGCGGCCGCGCGGTAGATCACCGGCGTCTTGTGGCGCCAGCAGTGCGGGTAGCTGTGGGTGATGGTCTCGGTGGTCAGCAGGCGGTTGGCATCGCGCAGCGCGGCGATGATCACCGGCACGGCCTTCCAGATGTTCTGGCCGCCGAACAGCGGGAAGTCGGGCGCGTAGCTGCCGTTGCCCTGCACCGGGTTCAGGATGTCGTCGTACGCCACGCCATGGGCGATGCAGGAGTTGAAGTCGTCCACGCCGTAGGCAGGCGACGAGTGCACGAGGCCGGTGCCGTCGGTGGCCGTGGCGTAGTCGGCCAGGTACACGGGCGACAGGCGCTGGTAGCCCGCATCCACGTCGTACAGCGGGTGCTCGAACTCCAGGCCGCCGAGCTTCTCGCCCTTGACCGTGGCCAGCACCTTGCCGTCGAGCGCGTAGCGCGTCATGCACATCTCGACCAGCGAGTTGGCCAGGATCAGCAGGCCGCGCTCGGTGTCGACCAGCGAGTACTCGAGCTCGGGGTTGAGGTTGATCGCCTGGTTGGCCGGGATGGTCCACGCGGTGGTGGTCCAGATCACGGCAAAGATGTCGCCGAGGATCGTGTGGTCGGTGCCGAAGGCCTTGAGCACCTTCTCGCGCTCGTGCGCCTTGAAGGCCACGTCGAGGGTCTGGCTCTTCTTGTCGGCGTATTCGATCTCGAACTCGGCCAGCGAGGAGCCGCAGTCGAAGCACCAGTACACGGGCTTGAGGCCCCGGTACACGAAGCCGCGCTCGATCACGCGCTTGAACGCGCGCAGTTCGCCGGCTTCATTGGCGAAGTCCATTGTCTTGTAGGGATGGTCCCATTCGCCCAGCACGCCCAGGCGCTGGAAGTCGACCATCTGCTGGGCGATCTGCTCGGTGGCGTAGGCGCGGCTCTTGGCCTGCATCTCGTCGCGGCTCAGGTTGCGGCCGAACTGCTTCTCGATGGCGTTCTCGATCGGCAGGCCGTGGCAGTCCCAGCCGGGCACGTACAGCGCATCGAAGCCTTCGAGCTGGCGCGCCTTGGTGATCATGTCCTTGAGGATCTTGTTCACCGCGTGACCCATGTGGATCTGGCCGTTGGCGTACGGCGGGCCGTCGTGCAGGATGAACTTCGGCGCGCCGTGGCGGGCGTCGCGCAGGCGGTGGTAGCGGCCTTCGTCGTTCCATTCTTTCACCCAGCCCGGTTCGCGCTTGGGCAGGTCGCCGCGCATCGGGAAGGGGGTGTCGGGCAGGTTCAGCGTGGAACGGTAATCTTTGGGGGAAGCAGCGTCAGACATGTTGGGTGCGGCGAAACAGAGGGGGCTTCGACAGGCTCAGCCCGAACTGCATTGAGCGGTCGGTGCGGAAGATATAGCCGTTCGCCCTGAGCTTGTCGAAGGGCGGCAGCACGGGGCGTGCAGGGCTAAATTCGGTCGCGCGTGGTCTGGCGGTGGGTCTCGGCGTGGGTCGATGCGAAGAACGCGCGTGCGTCGCGGCCATCCTTCGCGATGCCCGCAGTGAGGGCTTCGAGGCTGGTGTAGCGCAATTCGTCGTGCAGTTTGTGCAGGAGTTCCACGCGCACGATTTTACCGTAGGCCCCTTCGGCCCCGAGATGCGAGGGCCACTCCAGGCAATGCGTCTCGAGCAGCACGCGTCCCGCGTTGACGTCGTTGGCGTCCAGCGAGGGCCGCACGCCGAGGTTGGCCACGCCGGGCAGCGGCTGGTCGGCCAGGCCGTGCACCAGCACCGCGAAGATGCCGCTGGCGGCCGGTTTCCAGTGCTTGAAGCGCAGATTGAGGGTGCGAAAACCGTCGTCCTTGCCTGGCGACGAGGCGCCCAGCGCCCTGCCCAGCTTGCGGCCATGGACCACGTGGCCCGAGATCGTGTACGGGCGACCCAGCAGGGTGTGGGCGTCGGCCATGCGGCCTTCGGCCAGCGCCTCGCGCACGGCCGAACTGGACACCCGCAGGCCGTGCACCTCGTAGCTGTTCATGCGGGCGACGTCGAAACCATGGGTTTCACCGGCGGCATCGAGCATGGCGTAGTCGCCGGCGCGCTTCGCGCCGAAGCGGAAGTCGTCGCCCACCAGCACGTAGCGCGCGCCCAGGCCGTCGATCAGCACGTTCTGGATGAAGGCCTCGGGCGACTGGGACGCCAGCCGGCCGTCGAAGGGCAACACGATGGTCTGGTCGACGCCGCAGGACGCCAGCTCGGTCAGCTTGTCGCGCAGCGTGCCGATGCGGGCCGGGGCCAGGTCGGGTTTCTTGGTGACGGCGGCGAAATAGTCGCGCGGGTGCGGCTCGAAGGTCAGCACGCAACTGGGCAGCCCGCGATGGCGGGCCTCGGTCTGCAACAACGCCAGCATGGCCTGGTGGCCGCGGTGAACGCCGTCGAAATTGCCGATCGTGAGGGCGCAGGCCGGAGCCACGCCCGGGTGTCGGAAGCCGCGGAAAACCTGCATGGGAGAGTATCTTTTTGATAGCGCCTGACGCCCGTCGAATGGGCAAATCAGGCCGATTTGTCACAAAGCCGGTATATTGTGACGCAGTGCGTGGGTTGGCGTGAGTCACCGATGCACCCCGAGTCTCTGGTCTCTGCGTGGTTTTCTCGTTTCGAGGAGGCGTGTGTGAAGGTCTTGAAGCTGTCGGCCCAAGGGCTGCCCCAGTCATGGATATCGCTGGAACAGGCGGTGATCCACTACGCAGCGGACGAAGTCCGCTGGGAAGTGGGCGCGCAGGTGGCCGTGTTCCGTGGCGGCCACAACGCGATCACGGGCGAGCAGTCGCAGATTGCGATCAACAGCATCATCGGCACCAAGGGCGTGCCGCGCATCAACCCCTTCGCGCAGCGTCCGGGCCTCACCAACAGCAAGCTGTTCTCGCGCGACCGCAACATCTGCGCCTACTGCGGCGGCCACTTCCACGAAGACGAACTCACGCGCGAGCACATCATTCCGTTCGCGCAGCGCGGCATCGACACCTGGATGAACGTGGTCACGGCCTGCAAGCCCTGCAACCACCGCAAGAGCAGCCGCACGCCCGAGCAGGCGAACATGCCGCTGCTGTATGCGCCTTATGTGCCGAGCCTGTGGGAAGACTTCATCCTGCGCAACCGCCGCATCCTGGCGGACCAGATGGAATTCTTGATGGCGCACCTGCCGCAGTCGTCCCGGTTGCACGACATCTGAAAACGAAAAAGAGGCCCTCGGCCTCTTTTTCATTTCAGCCCTTCCAGGCCGGTGGCCGTTTCTCGATGAACGCCTGCACGCCTTCCAGCGCGCTCTCGTCCATCATGTTGCAGGCCATGGTCTGGCTGGCGTCGGCCAGCGCGGCTTCGATGCCGGTTTCGAGCTGGCGGTAGAACAGTGCCTTGCCCAGCGCGAGTGCCGTGCGGGGCTTGGCGACGATGCTGGCGACCAGCGCCTCGACCGCGGCGTCGAGCCCTTCGGGCGGCGCGACCCGGTTGACCAGGCCTTTCTCGCGCGCTTCCTCGGCGCCGATGAATTCGCCCGTCACCAGCATCTCGAAGGCTTCCTTGCGCCCGAGGTTGCGCGACAGTGTGACGCCGGGCGTGGCGCAGAACAGCCCCACGTTGACGCCGCTGACGGCAAAGCGGGCGTCGCTGGCGGCCACGGCCAGGTCGCACACTGCGACCAGCTGGCAGCCCGCCGCGGTCGCAATGCCGTGCACGCGCGCGATCACCGGCACGGGCAGCCGCTGGATCGACAGCATCATCGCGCCGCACCGGTCGAACAGCTGCTGGTAGTAGCCGAGCGACGGTTCGGCGCGCATTTCCTTCAGGTCGTGGCCCGCGCAGAAGGCCTTGCCTGCTGCAGCGATGACGACGGCGCGCACGGTCTCATCGGCGGCGATGGCGCCGAGCGCCTCTTCGAGCGCGCCCAGCATGCCTTCGGAAAGCGCGTTGAAGGCGGCGGGGCGGTTCAGCGTCAGCGTGACCACGCCGCGTGCGTCGCGCGCCGTCACAACAAAGGGGGACGTGTCGTTCATGGCCGTTCAGTACGTCAACTCGAGCACCGTCGTGTGCCCTTGCGCGGCGGGCCAGCTCTGGCCGGTGAGGCGCTCGCCGTTGAACTCGGCGCTGACCGTGCGCTGCGGGGCGCCGGCCGCGATGCGCAGCCGCGAGGTCGACTGTCCCGCGCCCTGGGCCGGCACGCCGGCGGGCGGGCTCTGGCCGTCGAATTGCATCGTGTCGCGCTGCGCATCGAAGTAGCCGCGCGGACGCGTGAAGACGACCACCGCACCGGCGCCGCTTTCGGCCGATGCCAGGCGCTCGGACCGCAGGTTGACGAAGCTGCTGCTGCGCACGAACGGGCTGCGGTAGATGTGTGTGGTGCCCTGGCCGGGCACGTCGAGCACGAACTCGTAGCGCGCTGCGGGCTGCGCGCTGAACGGGCCCCAGCGGCCGTCGGCGCCGACCGTCTGCTGGTGCGCCGCCTCGCCGCGCCGCGCGCCCGAGGCCGGATCGACCGCAAAGACCGTGACGCGTGCACCGGCCAGCGCGAGGTTGTCCGCGCCGATCGCGCGGCCGTTGAGCACGACCTTCGATTCCGGCGCCACCGCCGTGCTGGCCGGCGCCTGGCCGGTCAGGAAGCGCCAGGTCGCCGCGAAGGCAGCGGGCGAGAACGAGGTCTCGCGGTGGTCCACGCGCGGCAGCACGAGGTTGGTCGCGCCCTTGAGTGCCGGCCCGTCGAAGCCGATGTTCGTCGGCTGGCCCGGCGAACCGATCCACAGGCCGTCGGGCTGGGCGTACTTGTCGTTGGTGTCCGAGCGCAGCGTGAGCCACTGCACGCCGGGCGTGACCTCGTCGCCGTTTGGGCCCTTGGGCGCATTGAGCTGCTGCATGAAGGCCGAGAGCCCCGAGAACTCGTTGTTCTCGCGCAGGCCCTTCACCTTCCAGATGCCGTGCGCGGGGTTGCCGCCGAGCACCACGTGGCTCACCACGGCCGCGCCGCCGCCGTTCTGCACGTAGTTGCGGATGGTGTTGCCGCCGCGCGAATTGCCGATGAGCACGACCTTGGGCGCGCCCGTGGCCTTCAGCACCTTCTCGACCTCGGCGCGCAGGAACGCGGCCGACTCGGCGGTGGAACTGCGGCCCGGCTGCGCCACGGCATCGTCGTCGCGCGCCAATGGATTCGGCTGATCGACGGCGAAGAGCCGCTCGCGCGGCCACCCGTTCGACTCGAAGCGCCAGATCGTGGTCTGCCACAGCGCTGCCGAGTCGCCGTTGCCGTGCATGAAGACGATGGGCGGGCGCTCGGTGGAAGAGGGCGTGGAGGTCGCGCAGGCGGTCAGCAAGGTGACGGCGGCGGTTCCGGCAAGGGCCAAGGCCAGCAGGGTGCGGCGGGAAGGCATGTCTGTCTCTCTCCTGGCAAGGGGCTCGGGCCCCACAAGTAAAAACGCCCGCCGGCGCAAGGCGGGCGGGCGAATCCTAGCGGAACACCGCGGAACCGGCTTTGCCGGGCCGCAGGTGTTGCCCCCGGCGAGGGGGTTGGCGAAGCGACACGAAGTGCGCGCAGCCTGGGGGCGTGCCTAGGTTCTAGGCGAAGACGCCGGCGGTGTCCTGCATGCGTGCCGACACTTCACCCAGGTGGTGCAGCGTGTCGCCGAAAGTCAGCTCAAGCTGCGTGAGCTTGCGGAAGTAGTGGCTGCCGATGTACTCGTCGGTCACGCCGATGCCGCCGTGCAGCTGCACCGAGTTCGCGGCCACGTAGCGCATCGACGTGCCCAGCTGGTATTTGGCGCGGGCCAGCGCCTGGCGGCGTTCGTCCGCCGGGGCGTTGAGCTTGAGCGTGGCGTAGTAGCTCATCGAGCGTGCCAGTTCCAGCTGCATCTTCATGTCGGCGACGCGGTGGCGCAGCGCCTGGAAGCTGGCGATGACCACGCCGAACTGCTTGCGCTGGTTCATGTAGTCGATCGTGACGTCGAGCGTCTTGTCGAGCACGCCGACCGCTTCGGCGCAGGTGGCGGCAATGCCGACATCCACCGCGTATTCGAGCGCGGTCAGGCCGTCGGCCGTGACCAGCGTGGCGTCGGCCTTGTCGAACACGACCTCGGCCGCGCGGCCGCCGTCCTGCGTGCCGTAGCCGCGGGCTTCGACGCCGCTGGCGCTGCGCTCGACCAAGAAGAGGGCGATCTTGCCGTCGACCTTGGCGGGCACGAGGAAGGCGTCGGCTTCGTCGCCCACGGGCACGACGCTCTTGGCGCCGGTCAGCGAGTAGCCGTTGCCCGACTTGACGGCGGTGGCATCGCACACGTCGAGGCGGTAGCGCGCCTTGCGCTCCTGGTAGGCCAGCACCACGAGGGCCTGGCCGCCGGCGATGCGCGGCAGCCAGTTGTCCTTGGTGGCCGCGTCGGCGTAGCCGCTGAGCACGGCGCCGGCGATCAGCGTCTGCGCGAAGGGCTCCAGCACGATGCCGCGGCCCAGTTCTTCCATCACGACCATGCCGGCCACCGGGCCCATGCCCAGGCCGCCGTCGTCTTCGCTGATGTACAGGCCGCCCAGACCGAGCTCGGCCAGTTCGTCCCAGGCCTCGCGTGAGAAGCCGCCCTTGGCCTCGATGCCGCGGCGGCGCTCGAAGTCATAGCCCTTGTCGACCCACTTGCGAACGGCGTCGCGCAGCTGGTCCTGGTCTTCCGAAAAATTGAAATCCATGTTGGTGTCTCCTCAGCCCAGGACGGTTTGCGCCACGATGTTGCGCTGCACTTCGTTCGAGCCGCCGTAGATCGTGGTCTTGCGCATGTTGAAGAAGGTCGATGCCAGCGGTGCCAGCGCCGGGTTGCCGCCGGGGAAGTTGCCCTGCCAGCCGGCTTCCATGGCTTCGCGGATCAGCGGCAGCGAGTACGGGCCGCCGGCCAGCATCATCAGCTCGGCGTAGCGCTGCTGGATCTCGCTGCCGCGGATCTTGAGCAGGCCGGCCACGTCCAGCGAGTTCTTGCCCGAGGTGGCGGCCGAGAGCACGCGCAGCACCATCATCTCGAGGGCGACGATGTCGACTTCGAGCTTGGCGATCTCGTCGCGGAAGCGCAGGTCGTCGTACACGCCTTCGCTCTTGGCGATGCGCTTCAGGCGCTCGAGTTCGCGCTTGGCGCGGTTCACGTCGGCGATGTTGGTGCGCTCGTGCGAGAGCAGGTGCTTGGCGTAGGTCCAGCCCTTGTTCTCTTCGCCGATCAGGTTTTCGGCGGGCACTTCGACGTTGTCGAAGAACACCTCGTTCACCTCGACGCCGCCGTCGATCAGCTTGATCGGGCGCACGGTGACGCCGGGCGATTTCATGTCCAGCAGCAGGAAGCTGATGCCCGTTTGCGGCTTGCCTTCGTTGCTGGTGCGCACGAGGTTGAACATCCAGTCGCCGTGCTGGCCGAGCGTGGTCCAGGTCTTCTGGCCGTTGACGATGTACTTGTCACCCTTGCGCTCGGCCTTGGTCTTGACGGAGGCCAGGTCGGAACCCGAGCCGGGTTCGCTGTAGCCCTGGCTCCACCAGACTTCGCCGCTGGCGATGCCGGGCAGGAAGCGCTTTTGCTGCTCGGCGTTGCCGAAGGCCATGATCACCGGGGCCACCATGACAGGGCCGAACGGGATGATGCGCGGCGCGCCGGCCAGGGCGGTTTCTTCCTCGAACAGGTGGCGCTGCACGGCGGTCCAGCCGGGGCCGCCGAATTCCTTGGGCCAGCCGTAGCCCAGCCAGCCCTTCTTGCCAAGAATCTTGGCCCAGCCTTGCAGATCGTCGCGCGTCAGTTCGAGCGCGTTGTGCACCTTGTGCGAAATCTCCTGGGGGAGGTTGTCCTTGACCCATGCGCGAACTTCTTCGCGGAACTTCTGTTCTTCGGGTGTGAAGCTCAAATCCATGCGTGCCTCGCTGTGTTGATCGGTCCACCGCAGACGCGGGGTGTCTCCGGAATTGCGAGTTTTAGCACGGTCGTGCTGCGATCCGGTGTCCGCGTCGCGACAAGCATGCCGGTGCGTGGGGCGGCGGGAGGCTGATCGGGGTGTTGGCGGGGCACGGATAATCCCGGCCTCCCATGAAGAACATCGTGATCCTGATCTCCGGCGGCGGCTCGAACATGGCGGCCATCGTGCGCGCCGCCGAGCGCGACCGCTGGGCCGAGCGCTTCGGCGCACGCATTGCCGCCGTCATCAGCAACAAGCCGGAGGCCGGCGGGCTGGCGCTGGCCCGGTCGCACGGCATCGCGACCGCCGTGGTGCCGCATCAGGCCTTCGACAGCCGCGAGGCCTTCGACGCGGCGCTGGCCGAGGCGGTCGACGCCCACGCGCCGGCGCTGGTGGTGCTGGCGGGTTTCATGCGCATCCTGACGCCGGGCTTCGTGGCGCGCTACGCGGGGCGGCTGGTGAACATCCACCCGTCGCTGCTGCCGGCTTTTCCGGGGCTGCACACGCACCAGCGCGCCATCGACGCGGGTTGCAAGGTGGCCGGGGTGACGGTGCACCAGGTCACGGCCGAGCTCGACCATGGGCCGATCCTGGCGCAGGCCGTGGTGCCGGTGCTGCCCGACGACACGGCCGCCACGCTGGCCGGCCGGGTGCTGTCCCAGGAGCACCTGCTGTATCCGCGCGCCATCGCTGGATGGCTTTTGGATACATTGAGTCACAAACCTTAAAGTTGTTTATATTCGCGGGTTTTCGGGAGCACAGAACTTTGAAAACCCAATCGCTACTGTTGACGTTGGCCACCGCGGCCCTGCTGGCCGCTTGCGCCGCCCCGGCCCCCGCGCCGGCACCGGGCAGCGCTGCTGCCGCTGCACCTGCCGCGCCGGCCGAGCCTGTCTTCCAGTGCAACGCCGAGGGCGCCCGCTTTGCCGTGGGCCAGCAGGTGACGCCTCAGCTCGAAGCCGCCGCGCGCGCACGTGCCGGCGCCGGCACGGTGCGGGTGCTCAAGCCCAACCAGGCGGTGACGATGGAACTCAACGCCGGCCGGCTCAACCTCAGCGTGGACGCGCGCGGCCGCGTCAAGGACGTTCACTGCGGCTGAGCGTCGATCGGGGTGAATCGGCGTTGCGGCCGGCCCTCGATCTCGATGGTTTCTTCGAACATCGCGGCGGGCCGGACCCACAGGCCGCGGGCACCGTAGAGGGCGCGGTACAGCGTCATCGGCTCCAGCGTTTCGCTGTGGCGGACGGTGCCGATCACGTCGTACTCGCCGCCCTTGTAGTGGCGGTAGCGACCGGGGGGCGTTTCGATCAGGGGAGGGAGGTCTTCGTCGTTCAACGGGGCACTTCTTTCTTCGAATAACAACTGTCGGATACGTATTTGACGGGAGTCGGATGGACCGTGCGGATTTTGTTCACCTGGTTCGCCTGAGCGAGCACGCGAGTGCGGACGACAGTGCGCGCTACCGGCGTGGCGTCGCGGCGTTTGCCGCGCTCGGCTACCTCTGGGTGCTGGCCTGCCTCGGCCTGGCGGTGGGCATTGTGGCCTGGGTGGTCGTGTCGGTGGCCGGGGGGCACTTCAACTTCACCCGCGGCTGGCTGCTGCTGTTCGCGCTGGGCCTGTTCTGGGCGACCCTGCGCGCGCTCTGGGTGCATTTCGACGAGCCCGACGGCGAACCGCTCACACGCGCCGACGCGCCCGGGTTGTTCGAGGCGCTGGACCGCATCCGCGAGCGCATCAAAGGGCCGCCGGTGCACCGCGTCTACCTGGACGACAACTTCAACGCCAGCATCAGCCAGGTGCCGCGCTTCGGCCTGTTCGGCGGCGCGCTCAACTCGCTGAGCATCGGCCTGCCGTTGCTGATGATGCTGGACCGGCAGCGGCTGCTGTCGGTGCTGGCCCACGAATACGGGCACCTGCGTGGCAACCACGGCCGCCTGAGCGCCTGGATCTACCGCACGCGGCTGTCGTGGCTGCGCCTGGATGCCAGCCTGCAGCGCGACGAGGGCGTGATGGCGCTGGTGTCGCAGGCTTTCTTCCGCTGGTACTTTCCGCGCTTTGCCGCCAAGACCTTCGCGCTGGCCCGCCAGGACGAGTACGAGGCCGACCGCATCTCGGGCCGGCTGCTCGGCACCGCGGTGGCCGCGGCCGCGCTCACCGAAGTGGCCATCAAGGGCAACTGGTACGCCAGCGAGTTCTGGCCCTGGCACTGGGCGCGCGCCGAGCGCGAGCCGCTGCCGCCCGGCCCGTTCGCCGCTTTGCGGCAGCGTGCCCGCACGCCGCCGAGCGAGGAGTTCGCGCGCCAGGCGCTGCGCGAGGCGATGCGCCGCGTCAGCGATCTGGACGACACCCACCCGGTGCTGCGCGACCGGCTGGAAGCGCTGAATCAGAAGGCGGCGCTGCCGGCCTGGTCGCAACGCCCCGCGCTCGACATGCTGGCCGACAAACACAAGTGGATCTCCCATTTCGACAACGCCTGGCGCCGTGCCCACGCCGCCGACTGGAAGCAGCACCACGCGCACCGGTCGCGCATCCGCGAGCGCATCGCCGTGCTGGCGGGGCGCGGCGAGCGCAACACGCCCGACGAGATGGTCGAGTGGGCCGACGCCGAGCGCCGGCTCGACCCGGCGGCGACCGTGCGCGCGCGCTACGAAAGCGCACTGCGGATCGCGCCGGACCATCCGGGCGCCCTGCGCGGGCTGGCCCAGATGCTGCCCGTGCGCGAGCGCGCCGAGCGCCTGGCGGTGCTCGAGCGGCTGCACCAGTCGGGCGTGGCCAGCCGCTGGTGGGCGGCCAAGAACGCCGTCGCCTCGCTTGAAGATCCCGAGGCGGGGCCGCACGACGAGCAGGGACTCAAGCTGTGGCGCGCGCGGCTCAAGGAGGCGGAGGAGGCCGAGGCGCGCGCCTGGGAAGAGATCACCGACACGCCGTTTTTCAGCCAGATTTCGCGCCACGACCTGAACGACCATGAACTGGGTGAGTTGCGTGCCGACATCGTGCGCTGCCTGCCCGTGTCGCGGCTGTGGGTGGTGCGCAAGAACCTGCGCGAGTTCGCATGGCGGCGGGCGTACATCGTGTTCGTCGAGGTGCCGGGGCTCGGCGACGAGGACCGCTGGCACCTGTGCCGCGAACTCGAGCAGACGCTGACCCTGCCGGGGGCGGCACTGGTGCTCTGGGCGGGGCATTCGCCCACGCTGGAAGACATCGAGCGGCAGGCCTTCGGAACCGTCTGGGTGCGCGGCGCCTGAGGCGTTTCGGCCGCGAGGCCGGCCGGCTGAGACAATCGGGGCTATGCATCCCAAAGCCCTGTTGGAGGCCACCGCCGATCTGGTCGGCCTTGTCCTGAAATTCGATCACCCGGCCGACCAGGTCGTTTCGCGCTTTTTCCGCGACCACCGCGAGTTCGGCCCGCGCGAGCGCGCGACGCTCGCCGAGACCGTCTACACCGTGCTTCGCAAGAAGCTGCTGTTCGATCACCTGTCGCCCTCGGGCAGCGGTTCGAAGGAGCGCCGCATGGCGATCCTGGGCTTTCACGGCCCGCGCGACTTCCTGAAAAGCGCGCTCAACGACACCGAGAAGCGCTGGCTCGACAACTGCGACGCCGTCACACCCGACGACCTGCTCGAACGCCATCGCCACAACCTGCCTGAATGGCTGGTCGCGCCGCTCAAGGCGCAGCTGGGCGACGGCTTCTGGCCGATGGTCGAGAGCCTGCAGCAACCCGCACCGCTTGATCTGCGCGTCAATGCATTCACCGACAAGCGGGCCGAAGTGAAGGCGGAGCTTGCGAAGGCTGCTATCAAATCGGTAGTAACTCCGTTCTCGCCCTGGGGGCTGCGCATCGAGGGCAAGCCCGCGCTGACCAAGCTCGACGCGTTCGTCCGCGGCGCCATCGAGGTGCAGGACGAAGGCTCGCAGCTGCTGGCGCTGCTGCTGGACGCCAAGCGCGGCGAAATGGTGGTCGATTTCTGCGCCGGCGCCGGCGGCAAGACCCTGGCCATCGGCGCGACCATGCGCAACACCGGCCGGCTCTACGCCTTCGACACCTCGGCCCACCGCCTGGACGCGCTCAAGCCGCGGCTGGCGCGCAGCAAGTTGTCGAACGTGCACCCGGCCGCCATCGCCCACGAGCGCGACGACCGGGTCAAACGCCTGGCCGGCAAGATCGACCGTGTGCTGGTCGACGCGCCCTGTTCGGGGCTCGGCACGCTGCGCCGCAATCCCGACCTCAAATGGCGCCAGTCGGCCAAGTCGGTGGCCGAACTGACGGCCAAGCAGACCGCCATCCTGCAAAGCGCGGCCCGGCTGGTGAAGTCGGGCGGCCGGCTGGTGTACGCCACCTGCAGCGTGCTGCCGGAGGAAAACGAGGCCATCGCCGAGGCCTTCGCCGCCGCGAACCCCGATTTCGAGCCCATCGACGCGGCGGAATTGCTCCAGAGCCTCAAGGTGGAGGGCGCCGAGACCCTCTGCGCGGGTGGGGAAGACGGCCGCCGCTACCTGCGGCTGTGGCCTCATCGCCACGCCACCGACGGCTTTTTTGCCGCCGTGTGGAACCGGAAATAGGGACGGGGCTCCAAACTAGGGTAAATCTGCGGTGTGACAAAAGGACAAAAGGCCTCGTTTTGGTCCTGACATCCTAAAATCGCGGGTTACTTACCTGAAGGCTGCACCTTCGTGTGGCCATGGAGTACCTGACTCAATGATGCTTCCTGACTCCGCCGTTCTGAACGCGGTCATCCAATGGCTCGGACACGGCCTGTGGGACATTGCCTGGTGGCAAGTCGTGCTGTACACGCTCGTCACCACGCACATCACCATCGCGGCGGTGACGATCTTTCTGCACCGCACGCAGACGCACAAGGCGATGGACCTCGGTCCAATCCCCTCGCACTTCTTCCGTTTCTGGCTCTGGCTCGGCACCGGCATGGTGACGAAGGAATGGGTTGCCATTCACCGCAAGCACCACGCGAAGTGCGAAACCGCCGACGACCCGCACAGCCCGCAGGTCAAGGGCATCGACGAAGTCTTCTGGCGCGGCGCCGAGCTGTACCGCAAGGAATCGAAGAACAAGGAAACGATGGAGCGCTACGGTCACGGCACGCCCGATGACTGGATCGAGCGCAACCTGTACACGCGCTACAGCTGGCAAGGCGTGGGCCTGATGCTGGTGATCAACCTGGCGCTGTTCGGCGGGCTTGGCCTGACCGTGTGGGCGGTCCAGATGCTCTGGATCCCGATCACCGCCGCCGGCATCATCAACGGCATCGGCCACTACTGGGGCTACCGCAATTTCGAGGCGGCCGACGCCAGCCGCAACATCATGCCCTGGGGCCTGATCATCGGCGGCGAAGAGCTGCACAACAACCACCACACCTACCCGACTTCGGCCAAGTTCTCGGTCAAGAAGTACGAGTTCGACATCGGCTGGGTCTACATCCAGGTGTTCCAGAAGCTGGGCTGGGCCAAGGTCAAGAAGGTGCCGCCGAAGATGCTGATGGGCGACGTCCAGCCTGTGGCCAACGAGAAGACGCTCGAGGCCGTCATTGCCAACCGCTACGAAGTGATGGCCGGCTACGCCCGCGAAATGCGCCGTGCGACCAGCGAGGAAATCGAAGTGCTCAAGGCCAAGGGCGCCGACCTGTCGGTGCTCAAGGCGGCCAAGCGCTGGCTGCATCGCGACGACGACAAGGTGCCCGCCTCGGCCCGCACCCATCTGGTGCAGGCCCGTGCCGCGCACCCGGTGCTCGACAAGATGGTCACGATGCGCGAAGAGCTGCGTCAGCTCTGGCTGAACACCTCGCAATCGCGCGAGCAGCTGGCAGCCGATCTGGCGGCCTGGTGCCACCGTGCGGAAGCCAGCGGCATCGCCGGCTTGCGCGAGTTCTCGACCCGCCTGCGCGCTGCACGCGCCTGACCTAGAAAAGAGTGCCAGCGCCTCGCGCGCTGTTGCTCTTGCTCAATAGTGACCCGTCCTGCGATAGGTTGACACCTATAAGGAACACATAGCCGGGATGTTGAATCCGGCAATAGACGCCCGATGAACCTCATCGGGCGTTTTCAATTCTAGGGACAGGTGCGGTCTTTCCTGGTTGTAGATCTGCACGGCCTGACGGACCATCCGGGCGGCCTGCGCCAGATCTGCGGGCCGATGCAGCAGGAACTCCATCTTCAGGATTCCGTTGACGCGCTCGGCCAGCGCGTTCTGGTAGCAGTCGTAGCCGTCGGTCATCGAGCAGGTGATGCCATGGCGCCTGTGAATCTCCTGATAGTCGTTCGAGCAGTACTGGATGCCTCTGTCGGAGTGATGCACCAGCATCTGCCGCGTCTGCCGGCCCTTGAGCGCTTCCTTGAATGCTTGGCTGACCTGCTTGGTGTGCAGGCTGTCATGGACGTGATGGCCGACGATCTTGCGCGACCACGCGTCCGTCACCAGGCTGAGATAGACGAACCCCTTGTCAGTGGGCAGGTACGTGATGTCTGCCACCCACACCTGCTCGCTGGCAGTGGCTCGCACCTGATGCGGCCCTTCCTTGAGCAGGTTGGGATGGCGTCGGAAGCGATGATGGCTGTCGGTGGTCTTGTGATACGCCCGCCGGGGCGCCACCAGCATGCGGGCCTCGCGCAGCACGTCCAGCAGCGCATCGCGCCCCAGGCTCGCACCGGCCTGCTGCAACGGTTGCGCCAGCAGATGGTGCAACTTGCGTGCGCCCAACCGGGGCTGGCGCAGGCGCACCTCTTGAACGAGCTCGATCACGGTGTCGGCGCGCGCACAGCGCTGCTGCTGATGCTGCAACTGCTGGTAGTAGGCCTGGCGGCTGACGCCCCAATGGCGGCAAGCCCTCGTCACGCTCAGCCCCGGGAGGAGCTTTTGCGAGAGGACTTGCCCGAAGGCTTTTTTACGATGCGCACCCCGTAGTCCTTCTTCAGCACATCGATCACCGCCTCGAACAGTTGGGCCTTCTCGTTGGCTTCGCGAAGCTGGACTTCCAGGGCCTTGATCTTCTGTTCGGGAGTCAGTGGTGCCGTGGGGGCAGATGAGGGTTTCTTGATCGGTACTGGCATGGGCAGTCCCGATGATGCCCAACCCCAGTTCTGGCGACCATGCTTGCGCAGCCACACCAGCACCGTCGAGCGGCCCTGGATACCGTAGCGCGCCTGAGCCTGCTTGTACGTGAGCTCGCCTTTTTCTACCTGATCGACCACCGACAGCTTAAAAGCCAGCGTGTAGTCCCGCTGTGTGCGTTTGACGCCTGATTCCATTGACTTGCCTTTTCTTGACAGAAAAGGTGTCAACCCAGATCAGGACGGGTCATAGGGAACAAAGAAGCCGACCTGGGGTCGGCTTTTTTGCGCCCGCCTTTTCTGCTTTCGCAAAAAACGACGGGCAATAAAAAACCCGCTGGGTGAGCAGCGGGTTTTTTGGGAGAGCAGGCTGAATTACTTCAGTTTGATTTCCTTGTATTCGACGTGCTTGCGCGCCTTGGGGTCGAACTTCATGATCGACATCTTTTCAGGCATCGTCTTCTTGTTCTTGCTCGTCGTGTAGAAGTGGCCGGTACCCGCGGTGGATTCCAGCTTGATCTTTTCGCGTCCGCCTTTGCTCGTTGCCATGATTCAGCTCCTTAAGCTTGGCCGCGGGCACGCAGGTCTGCGAGCACGGCATCGATACCGTTCTTGTCGATCAGGCGCAGTGCAGCGCTCGAAACGCGCAGGCGAACCCAGCGGTTTTCGGTCTCGACCCAGAAACGGCGGTATTGCAGGTTCGGCAGGAACCGGCGCTTGGTTTTGTTGTTGGCGTGGGAAACGTTGTTTCCGACCATCGGGCCTTTGCCCGTTACGTCGCATACGCGTGCCATGTGGACACTCTTTCTTGAACAGCTGGCACCGGCGCAATCAGGGCGATTGCAGGGTGTTTTGCAGCTTGACCTCGCCAGAAACGGGTGGCGGTACCCCGGATTTGCCGCAACCAGACTCCCGGTGGGAGGTGGCCCTATTTCGGCAAAGCCTCGGATTATAGCCCCTTCAGGGCCCGCAGGGCTGGCCGCGCCGCAGAAGCGGGAAACCGGGCCCGGCAGGACGGTGACCCCTCCCCCGGGGAAGGGTCTCAGTGTTCCTCGAGGAAGCGCTGCGCGTCGAGGGCGGCCATGCAGCCCGTGCCGGCGCTCGTGATGGCCTGGCGGTAGATGTTGTCCTGCACGTCGCCGGCCGCGAACACGCCGGGCACGCTGGTCATCGTCGCGAAACCCTTCAGGCCCGAGCGGGTCACGATGTAGTTGTCCTTCATTTCCAGCTGGCCCTGGAAGATGTCGGTGTTCGGGTGGTGACCGATCGCGATGAAGCAGCCCTTGAGCGTGATGTCTTCGGTGGTCCCGGTCTGCGCGTTCTTGATGCGAACGCCCGTCACGCCCGTGTCGTCGCCGAGCACCTGGTCGAGCTCGCTGTGCAGCTTCAGTTCGATCTTGCCTTCGGCCACTTTTTCCATGACCTTGTCGATCAGGATGGGCTCGGCGCGGAACTTGTCGCGGCGATGCACGAGCGTCACCTTGTTCGCAATGTTGGAGAGGTACAGCGCTTCTTCGACGGCCGTGTTGCCGCCGCCGATCACGCAGACCTCTTGCTCACGGTAGAAGAAACCGTCGCAGGTTGCGCAGGCGGAGACGCCGCGGCCCATGAACTTTTCTTCGGAATCCAGGCCCAGGTACTTGGCCGATGCGCCCGTGGCAATGATCAGCGAATCGCACGTATAGGTGCCGCTGTCGCCCGTGAGCGTGAACGGGCGCTTGCTCAGGTCGACCTTGTTGATGTGGTCGAACACGATCTGCGTCTTGAAGCGTTCGGCGTGCTCGAGAAAGCGCTGCATCAGCTCCGGGCCTTGCACGCCATGCACGTCGGCCGGCCAGTTGTCGACCTCGGTGGTGGTCATGAGTTGACCGCCTTGCGCGATGCCCGTGATGAGCAAAGGCTGGAGGTTGGCGCGTGCGGCGTAGACGGCGGCGGTGTAGCCGGCCGGGCCGGAGCCCAGAATGAGAACCTTGGCGTGTTGGGGTGCGGACATGAGTAGAAAACCTAGGATAGACGCTGCGTCAGCGTGTACATTTTCAGGGTGGTAGCGATACGTGGGGAGTATCACCGCCCGGTTCAACACCGGGTGCACGGTGTTTTCAATGCGCGCGATTGTAGTAATCCATGGGCTCGGCATCAGGATCGCATCAGCGCGCTGTTTCAGGGATTGATACGAATGTCGATGCTGTCCAACCTTGAATTGCTTCGGCGCGTTCCATTGTTCGCGTCGTTGACGGCCTCGCAGTCCGCAAGCATTGCGGATGCGATCATCAAGAAGCGCTTCAAACGCGCCGAGGTCGTTGTAGAGCAGGGCAAGAAATCCGATGCGCTGTACATCATCCTGACCGGGCGGGCTCGCGTCACGAGCGCCGACAGCCGCGGCCGCGAAGTGATCCTGGCCACGCTGCATCCCGGCGACTATCTCGGCGAAATGAGCCTGATCGACGACGAGCCGCATTCGGCCACCGTGCGCACCGAAATCCAGTGCGACGTGCTCATGCTGGGCCGCGACGCTTTCGCGCGCTGCCTGCCCGAGAACTCCTCGATGGCCTACAACATCATGCGCGGCCTGGTGCAGCGCTTGCGCCACGCCGACCGCAAGATCGAGTCGCTGGCGCTGATGGACGTGTACGGCCGCGTGGCCCGCGCGCTGCTCGAGTTCGCCAGCCAGGACGGCCTGGGCAACCTCAAGGTCCGCGACAAGATCTCCCGTCAGGACCTGGCCAAGATGGTCGGCGCCTCGCGCGAAATGGTGAGCCGCGTGATGAAGGACCTGGAAGAGCGCGGTTTCGTGCAGTCCCAGGAAGACGGCTCGGTGATCATCAAGGACCGGCTTCTGTCGCTGACCTGAGCCCATAGGCCGGGCGCTTTCGGCGCCCACGGCCTTTTGTTGTAGTGTTCGGGCGGCCGGCCTCCGTTTTTTCGGGCCGGGCGCCGTGCTTTTCATGACCTATTCGCTTCATACGCTTCAATCGTCGTCCTCTTCTTCTTCCGCTGCCGAAGGGCAACCCGTGCGCCTGCGCGCCCTGCGCTTCGCCCACGAAATCACCTTGATCGCCGGGTTCGCAGCCCTCCTGTTCTGGCTGCTGGCGATGCTGAGCTTCACCCCCTCCGATGCCGCCTGGTCGACCTCGGGCACGGGCGGTGAAATCAAGAACTGGGGCGGCCGCATCGGCGCCTGGCTGGCCGACGGCAGCTATTTCCTTGCCGGCTATTCCGTCTGGTGGTGCCTCGCGGCGGGCCTGCGCGCATGGCTCTCGTCGCTGGCCGGCTGGCTGCGCGGCGGTGAACCGACGCCGGCGCTCGAGCAGCCCCCGCGCGGTCGCTTCAACCGAAGCCGGCTCGCTTTCTGGTTCGGCCTCGTCCTGCTGCTGTGCGCGAGCGCGGTGCTCGAATGGTCGCGCCTGTACCGGCTCGAATCCCACCTGCCGGGTTCGGGCGGCGGCGCCCTCGGCTACCTCGTGGGGCCGGCGAGCGTGCGCTGGCTGGGCTTCACGGGCTCGGCGCTGGTCGCCATTGCGGGCGGCGTGATCGGCTCGGCGCTGGTCTTCCGCTTTTCGTGGAGCCTGATTGCCGAGCGCATCGGTGCCCGTGCCTACTCGCTGTTCGAGTCGCGCCGTGAAAAGCGCGAAATGGCGGCCGACATCGCCATGGGCAAGCAGGCCGCACGCGAACGTGCCGGCGACGAGGAAGAGTTGGCGCCCGCGCCACGCGCCAAGAAAATGCGTCCCAGCAAGGAGACCGCGTTCGGCGAAGCGCTGGATCCGAGCTTCGACGACGAAGAGGAAGAAGTCGCGCCCAGGCGCCGCCCCGCATCGCCGCCCGTGCAGATCGAGCCTGCGATGACCGAGGTGCCCCGCAGCGACCGCGTCGTCAAGGAGCGCCAGAAGCCGCTCTTCAACGAACTGCCCGACAGCAAGCTGCCGCAGGTCGACCTGCTCGACCCCGCGCTGGTGCGCCAGGAAACGGTGTCCTCCGACACGCTCGAGATGACCTCGCGCATGATCGAGAAGAAACTGAAAGACTTCGGCGTCGAGGTGCGCGTGGTGCTCGCTTCGCCGGGCCCCGTCATCACGCGCTACGAAATCGAGCCCGCCACCGGCGTCAAGGGTTCGCAGATTCTCGGTTTGGCCAAAGACCTGGCGCGTTCGCTTTCGCTGGTGTCGATCCGCGTGGTCGAAACGATCCCGGGCAAGAACTACATGGCGCTCGAGTTGCCGAACGCCAAGCGACAGTCGATCAAGCTCAGCGAAATCCTGGGCTCGCAGGTCTACAACGAAGGCAAGTCGATGCTCACGATGGGCCTCGGCAAGGACATCATCGGCAACCCCGTGGTGGCCGACCTCGCGAAGATGCCGCACGTGCTGGTGGCCGGTACCACCGGTTCGGGCAAGTCGGTCGGTATCAACGCGATGATTCTGTCGCTGCTCTACAAGGCCGAGGCACGCGACGTTCGCCTGCTCATGATCGACCCGAAGATGCTCGAAATGTCGGTCTACGAAGGCATTCCGCATTTGCTGGCGCCCGTGGTCACCGACATGCGCCAGGCGGCGCACGGCCTGAACTGGTGCGTGGCCGAGATGGAACGCCGCTACAAGCTCATGAGCAAGCTCGGCGTGCGCAACCTGGCCGGCTACAACACCAAGATCGACGAAGCCAAGGCGCGCGAGGAGTTCATCTACAACCCCTTCAGCCTCACGCCCGACGATCCGGAACCGCTGCGCCGCGAGCCGCACATCGTCGTCATCATCGACGAGCTGGCCGACCTGATGATGGTGGTCGGCAAGAAGATCGAAGAGCTGATTGCTCGCCTCGCGCAGAAGGCGCGCGCCGCCGGCATCCACCTGATCCTGGCCACGCAGCGGCCCAGCGTCGACGTGATCACCGGCCTCATCAAGGCCAACATCCCCACGCGCATCGCGTTCTCGGTGGGCTCCAAGATCGACAGCCGAACCATCCTCGACCAGATGGGCGCCGAGGCGCTGCTGGGCATGGGCGACATGCTCTACATGGCCAGCGGCAGCGGCCTGCCGATCCGCGTGCATGGTGCCTTCGTGAGCGACGAGGAAGTCCACCGCGTGGTGGCCTACCTCAAGAGCCAGGGCGAGCCCGACTACATCGAAGGCGTGCTCGAAGGCGGCACGGTCGATGGCGACGGTGACGGCGACCTGCTCGGCGGCGGCGGCGATGCCGAAAAAGATCCGATGTACGACCAGGCGGTCGAGGTCGTGCTCAAGAACCGCAAGGCCAGCATCTCGCTGGTGCAGCGCCACCTGAAGATCGGCTACAACCGCGCCGCGCGCCTCGTCGAAGACATGGAAAAAGCCGGGCTCGTGAGCGCCATGAGCGGCAGCGGCCAGCGCGAAATCCTCGTGCCCGCGCGCCAGGCGGAGTGAGCCGCAAGCGCGCCACCGACGACCACCATCGCCACCGCTGCAGGGCCGGTTACGTGCTGAGAGGCAAGTTGCAAACGCGCACCGGTACCGCTGCAAATCTTCATCAAAGCCTACAGATGCCGGCATCTGCTGCGGGTAGTGTCGATGGACATCGCAGCAACGTTTTTCCGAGGAACCTCCCATGAAGAAAACCCGCCTCTGGCTGTTGGCCGGCCTGTTCTGTACGGTGGCCGGCAGTGCCTGGGCCGACGGGCTCGAAAGCCTCGAAGCCTTCGTGAAGACCGTCAAGTCTGGGCGCGCCGAGTTCACCCAGACCGTGACGGCCCCGCCGCGCGAGGGCCAGCCGGGCCGCGTGAAGACGTCGACCGGCACCTTCGAATTCCATCGCCCCGGCAAATTCAAGTTCGACTATCGCAAGCCCTTTGCGCAGAGCATCGTCGCCGACGGCAAGACGCTCTGGCTCTACGACGCCGACCTGAACCAGGTCACGCAGCGCACCCAGGCGCAGGCGCTGGGCTCGACGCCCGCGGCGCTGATTGCTTCCGCGGCCGACCTGCGCGCCCTGCAGGCCGATTTCGCGCTGGAAGCCGCACCGGAGCGTGATGGCCTGCAGTGGGTCAAGGCCACGCCGAAGAACAAGGACGGCCAGCTGCAGAACGTGATGGTCGGCTTCCAGGGCGACGCACTCGCGGCCCTCGAGATCCTGGACAGCTTCGGCCAGCGCTCGATGCTCAAGTTCAGCAAGGTCGAGGTGAACCCGGCGTTGCCCGCCAGCACCTTCGAGTTCAAGGCGCCTGCGGGTGCCGACGTGCTCAAGCAGTAATCCCCTCAGCAAGACGGCATCTCCGGTTTGGCCACGCGCTCCCACCAGCCCCTCGCCGAGCGCCTGCGTCCCAAGACGCTCGGCGAAGTGATCGGCCAGCAGCACCTGCTCGGTCCGGGCATGTCGCTGCGCATCGCCTTCGAGTCGGGCCAGCCGCACTCCTGCATCCTCTGGGGCCCGCCGGGCACCGGCAAGACCACCATCGCGCGGCTCATGGCCGACGCTTTCGATGCGCAGTTCCTGAGCATCAGCGCGGTGCTGGGCGGCGTGAAGGACATCCGCGAGGCGGTCGAGCAGGCCACGTTGGCACGCGACGGGCTCACGCAGCAGCGCACGATCGTCTTCGTGGACGAGGTGCACCGCTTCAACAAGAGCCAGCAGGACGCGTTTTTGCCGCACGTCGAGTCGGGCCTGTTCACCTTCATCGGCGCGACCACCGAGAACCCGTCGTTCGAAGTCAATTCGGCCTTGCTCTCGCGGGCGGCGGTGTATGTGCTGCAGTCGCTTAACGAAGGCGACCTGAAGCTGATCGTTGCCAAGGCGCAATCGATCCAGGCGGTTCCGGCCATCGACGAGGCGGCCATCGACCGCCTGGTGGCCTACGCGGACGGCGACGCGCGCCGCCTGCTCAACACGCTCGAGACGCTGGCCGTCGCGGCCGGCGCCGAAAAGCTCACGAACATCACCGACGAGTGGCTGCTGCGCGTGCTCGGCGAGCGCATGCGCCGCTACGACAAGGGCGGCGAGCAGTTCTACGACACCATCAGCGCGCTGCACAAATCGGTGCGAGGCAGCGACCCCGACGCTGCCCTGTATTGGTTCGTGCGCATGCTCGACGGCGGCGCCGATCCGCGCTACATGGCGCGCCGCCTCGTGCGCATGGCCAGCGAAGACATCGGCCTGGCCGACCCGCGCGCGCTGCGCCTGGCGCTTGACGCGGCCGAGGTCTACGAGCGGCTGGGCACGCCCGAAGGCGAGCTGGCACTGGCCGAATGCGTGGTCTACCTGGCCATCGCGCCCAAGTCGAACGCGGTCTACAAGGCCTACAACGCGGTGCGCGCGCTGGTGAAGAAAGACAGCACGCGCCCGGTACCGATGCATCTGCGCAATGCGCCCACCAAGCTCATGAAAGAGCTCGACTACGGCAAGGGCTACCGCTACGCGCACGACGAGGAGGGCGGTTTCGCCGCCGGCGAGCGCTACCTGCCCGAGGGCCTGGAAGGCCAGGTTTTCTACGAGCCGGTCGAACGTGGACTCGAAATCCGTATCGCAGAAAAGCTGCGCGAACTGCGCCGTCGCAACGCTGAACGAGACGATTGATACCGTCTTGCAACATGCGCTCACGCCGCGCATGACCTCTCCCACATACAGCATGAGGTGAGCGGGTAAACCCCGGTCATCCCGCCCCAAAACAGCGCCGGGGCATGTCTAAAATCCCGCCCACCAAACCTACCGACGGCACATGTTGGCTGGTTTTTTGCTTGTCAAGCCAGAGGCGCCAAACCGGTGCCTCGGTAGGTGAATGGCACCCGCAAGGTGCAACACATAGGGAATCGCGTTATGGAAATATTGCTGCAGCAGATCATCAACGGTCTGGTTCTCGGCAGCATGTATGCCTTGATAGCCTTGGGCTACACCATGGTGTACGGCATCATCAATCTGATCAATTTTGCGCACGGTGAAGTGCTGATGGTGGGGGCGCTCACAAGCTGGACCATCATCGGGCTCATGAAGGACGGCATGCCCAACACACCGGGCTGGCTGATTCTTCTCGTCGCGCTGATCATTGCCTGCGTCGTCGCGGCAAGCCTCAACTTCGTGATCGAAAAAGTGGCCTACCGGCCGCTGCGCAACAGCCCCAAGCTCGCACCGCTCATCACCGCCATTGGCGTGTCGATCCTGCTGCAGACGCTGGCCATGATCATCTGGAAGCCGACCAACAAGGCGTACCCCAACCTGCTGCCGACCGACCCCATCCACGTGGGCGGCGCAGTGATCTCGCCCACGCAGGTGATGATCCTCAGCGTCACGGCGTTCTCGCTCGTGGTGCTGATGTGGCTGGTCAATTACACCAAGCTCGGCCGCGCGATGCGCGCCACCGCCGAGAACCCGCGCGTCGCGGCGCTCATGGGCATCCGGCCCGACATGGTCATCTCGGCCACCTTCATCATCGGCGCCGTGCTCGCGGCCATCGCCGGCGTGATGTACGCCTCCAACTACGGCATCGCGCAACACGCGATGGGCTTCCTGCCCGGCCTGAAGGCCTTCACGGCGGCCGTGTTCGGCGGCATCGGCAACCTGGCCGGCGCAGTGGTCGGCGGCATTCTGCTGGGCCTCATCGAGGCCATCGGCTCCGGCTACATCGGCACCCTCACGGGGGGCGTGCTGGGCAGCAACTACAGCGACATCTTCGCTTTCATCGTGCTGATCGTGATGCTCACGCTGCGGCCTTCGGGTCTGCTCGGCGAGCGCGTGGCGGACCGGGCCTGAGGAGCAGCACACCATGAAAAACAGCAAGAACCTCGCGCTCTACATCCTCGGCGTGGTCGCCGTGCTGGCGCTGCCCATCCTGTTGCAGACCCAAGGCAATGCCTGGGTGCGCATCGCCGACATCGCATTGCTCTACGTGATGCTCGCGCTCGGCCTGAACATCGTGGTCGGCTACGCCGGCCTGCTCGACCTGGGCTACGTGGCCTTCTTTGCGGTCGGCGCGTACCTCTACGCGCTGATGGGTTCGTCGCACCTCTCGGACACCTTCCCGTGGTTCAAGGCGATGTTCCCGAACGGGCTGCACACCTCGCTCCTGATCGTGGTTCCGCTCGCCCTGGTGGTGGCCGGTGTGCTCGGCGCGATGCTCGGGGCGCCCACGCTGAAGCTGCGCGGCGACTACCTCGCCATCGTGACGCTCGGCTTCGGTGAAATCATCCGGGTGTTCCTGAACAACCTCGACCAGCCGATCAACATCACCAACGGACCGAAGGGCATCACGGCGATCGACTCCATCAAGTTCTGGGGTCTCGACCTCGGCAAGGCGTGGAAGTTCGACGGCTTCACGATCTCGTCGGTCACGCTGTATTACTACCTGTTCCTCGCGCTGGTGGTGGCCACCATCATCATTTCGCACCGGCTGCAGATCTCGCGCATCGGCCGCGCCTGGATGGCCATCCGCGAAGACGAAATCGCTGCCAAGGCGATGGGCATCAACACCCGCAACATGAAGCTGCTGGCCTTCGGTATGGGCGCCAGCTTCGGCGGCGTGTCGGGCGCGATGTTCGCGGCCTTCCAGGGCTTCGTGTCGCCCGAGTCCTTCAGCCTGATGGAGTCGGTGATGATCGTCGCCATGGTCGTGCTCGGCGGCCTTGGGCACCTGCCCGGCGTCATTCTGGGCGCCGTGCTGCTGGCCGCGCTGCCCGAAGTGCTGCGTTACGTGGCCGGCCCGCTGCAGGCGATGACCGACGGCCGCCTCGACGCGTCCATCCTGCGCCAGCTGTTCATTGCGCTGGCCATGATCATCATCATGCTGATGCGTCCGCGCGGCCTGTGGCCTTCGCCGGAGCACGGCAAGACGCTGACGAAGAAGAACGGCGTGCCCGTCGACCCGGCCCATGCGGCCGTGGCGCCCGGTTCGCTCCAGACCCACGCACCGGGCATCGACAGCCCCGCCGACGAAGTGCCGGGTGCGGCATCGCGTCCCATGTCCATCAATCCGTGAGCCCAGGAAACACAGACATGACGACAGACACCATCCTCGAAGTTCGCGGCATCTCCAAGCGTTTCGGCGGCCTGCAGGCCCTCTCCGACGTGGGCATCACCATCAAGCGCGGGCAGGTCTACGGCCTGATCGGGCCCAACGGCGCCGGCAAGACGACTTTCTTCAACGTGATCACCGGGCTGTACACGCCCGACAGCGGCACCTTCGAGCTGGCCGGCAAGCCCTACCAGCCGACGGCCGTGCACGAAGTGGCCAAGGCCGGCATTGCACGCACCTTCCAGAACATCCGCCTCTTCGCCGAAATGACGGCGCTCGAGAACGTGATGGTCGGGCGCCACATCCGCACGCACTCGGGCGTGTTCGGCGCGATGCTGCGCACCAAGGGTTTCAAGGCCGAAGAAGCGGCCATCGCCAAGCGCGCACAAGAGCTGCTCGACTACGTGGGCATCGGCAAGTTCGCCGACTACAAGGCGCGCACGCTGAGCTACGGCGACCAGCGCCGCCTCGAGATCGCCCGCGCACTGGCCACCGACCCCCAGCTCATCGCGCTGGACGAACCGGCCGCCGGCATGAACTCGACCGAGAAGGTCCTGTTGCGCGAGCTCATCGACCGCATCCGCAAGGACAACCGCACGATCCTGATCATCGAACACGACGTCAAGCTCATCATGGGCCTGTGCGACCGCGTCACCGTGCTCGACTACGGCAAGCAGATTGCCGAGGGCAACCCGGTCGAGGTACAGAAGAACGAAAAGGTGATCGAGGCCTACCTCGGCACCGGAGGACATTGAGATGAGCACCGCAGAAGCAACGATGGCAACCACGACGGCAGCGGCTGCAGCCGCCAAGGCCGCAGGCAAGAACCTGCTCAAGGTCCGCGGCCTGAAGGTCGGCTACGGCGGCATCCAGGCCGTGAAGGGCGTGGACTTCGACGTGTTCGAGGGCGAGCTGGTCTCGCTCATCGGCTCCAACGGCGCCGGCAAGACCACCACCATGAAGGCCATCACCGGCACGCTGCCGGCCGGCGCGGGCGAGATCGAATTCATGGGCCGCAGCATCAAGGGCCGCGGCGCCTGGGACCTGGTGGGCGAGGGCCTCGTGATGGTGCCCGAGGGCCGCGGCGTGTTCACGCGCATGACGATCACCGAGAACCTGCAGATCGGTGCCTACATCCGCAACGACAAGGCCGAGATCGCGAGCGACATGGAGCGCGTGTTCGTGACCTTCCCGCGCCTGCGCGAGCGCAAGGACCAGCTGGCCGGCACGATGTCGGGCGGCGAACAGCAGATGCTGGCCATGGGCCGCGCGCTCATGGCGCGCCCGAAGGTGCTGCTGCTCGACGAACCCACCATGGGCCTGTCGCCGATCATGTGCGACAAGATCTTCGAGGTGGTGCAGACCGTGGCCTCGCAAGGCGTCACGATCCTGCTGGTGGAACAGAACGCCAACCGCGCGCTGCAACTGGCCGACCGTGGCTACGTGATGGAGTCGGGCCTCATCACGATGAACGGCGACGCCAAGGAACTGCTGCGCGATCCGCGCGTGCGCGCCGCCTACCTCGGCGAGTAAGCACCAGCCAGTGCCAACCGGCCAGCACCGCCGAGCGCGGTGGCTGGCCGTTTTGACGTCTATCCCATCATCGCGGCGGCGGCCTTGATCGCCTCGCGGATGCGGCCGTAGGTGCCGCAGCGGCAGACGTTCTCGATGGCGTCGATGTCGGCGTCCGTCGGGGTGCGCGTGCGGCGCAGCAGGTCGACCGCGGCCATGATCTGGCCCGGCTGGCAGAAGCCGCACTGCGGCACGTCCAGGTTCATCCAGGCCTGCTGCACCGGGTGCAGCGTGTTGCCGTTGGCCAGGCCTTCGATGGTCGTCACCTGGCGGCCGCGCACGTCGGACACGCGCACCGAGCAGGTCGTCACGGCCTTGCCGTCGACGTGGCAGGTGCAGGCCTTGCACACGTTGATGCCGCAGCCGTACTTCGGGCCGGTGATGCCGAGCTTGTCACGCAGCACCCACAGCAGCGCCAGGTCGTCGGGCGCCTCGACGTCGACGTTCTGGCCGTTCACCTTGAAAGATTGCACAGGCATGGTGGGTCTCCTCAGGCGGGAATCGGAACGTTGACGGGCGTGGGCAGCTTGCCCGGCGGGATCGGCGTGAAGTCGACCGGAAAGTTCAGCGGGAAGCTGCGCGGCTTGATGCCGGTGGCGCGCCCGTAGGCGTTGGCAATGGCGCCCGAACTCGCCGACAGGCCGACCTCGCCCAGGCCGCCGATGGCCTCGCCGTTGGCCGGCATGATGATGATCTTCACGTCCTTCGGGTAGTGCTTCATGCGCGAGAAGTGGTACTGCGAGTAGCTGCCTTCCAGCGGCAGGCCGTTCTGGATGTGCAGGCCTGCGGTGAGCACCAGCGCGATCGATTCGCACAGGCCGCCCTGCAGCTGCGCCTCGATGCCCGAGGGGTTGATCGGCGTGCCGACATCGATGGCGATGGTCGCGCGCACCACGCGGGCCTGCGCCGGCACGCGCGCGTCGATCTCGACGATGCAGGCCGTGAACGACTTCGACTCCTGGTGCACCGCCACGCCCTGCGCAAAGCCCGCCGGCATCGCCTTGCCCCACTGCGCGGCCTCCGCCACCGCCTTCAGCACCGCGCGGGCGCGCGGCAGGCGCAGGTACTCGAGCCGGAACGCGATCGGGTCCTTGCGCGCGGCGCGGGCCATCTCGTCAACAAGGATCTCTTCCACCAGTCGCGCGGGCTGGATGTGCACCGAGCGGTAGGAGCAGGTGTTCATGTCCATCGCCACCGGCGTCAGCAGCTTGGTCGTGACGCCGAAGTTGTACGGCGAGGTCACCATGGTCTTGAACATCACCTGCTCGATCGCGAAGTTGCCCACCGTCTGCGGGAAGGCATTGGGCAGCGCGATGGCGGCGGCCTCGAGCATGTTGCCGAAGCCATGGCGCGTGTCCAGGCGCACGCTGGCGATGCGCTGCTCGAAGGCGATGACCTGGCCCAGCAGCATCGTGGCGCGCGCCTTCTGGTAGATCGGCGGGCGGATGCGCGTGTGGCGCATGTCGTCGGTGCGGTGGTACATCAGGCGGCAGGGGCGCCCGAGCGCCTTCGACACCTGGATCGCCTGCAGCACCGGGTCCCAGAACAGGCGCCGCCCGAAGGAGCCGCCCGAGGGCACCGCATGCACGACCACCTTGTTCAGCGGCAGGCCCAGTTCGGCGGCCACCGCCTGCTGGGTGACGATGGGGCTCTGCAGTCCGGCCCAGATTTCGGCGCGGTCCGCTCGCACGTCGGCAATCGCACATTCGACTTCCATCGGGCAGTGCGCGGCCGGCGCGAACTCGAACTCGGCCTCGACCGTCAGCGCGCCCAGCGGCGGCAGCGCAAAGGGCAGCAATGACGATTTCAGCTTGCGCATGATGGTCGCGTTCGATTCGCCGTCGAGCGGACCCGCGGCCCAAGTCACGTCGAGCGCGTTCACCGCCGCCCAGGCCTGCCCGAAGGTCTCGGCCATCACGGCCACGCCCGGCGGCGTCGGTGTGATGCCGTTGGTCGACGGAATCGGCACCACGCCGATCACGCCCGGCATCGCCATCACCGTGTTCATGTTGTTGATGCCGACGAACTTGCCGTTGATGGTCGGCGGGCGCCGCACCATCGTCGGCTTGGCATTGGGCACGGCCTGGTCGAGCGTGAACTTCTTGCGTCCGGTGACGATGTCGAGCGCATCGAGCCGCGTCACGCGCTGGCCGACCACCGAGGGCGTCGAGCCCGAGAGCAGGCCGCCGAGGCCGCCCAGCATCGGCATGCCCGCGTGCATCGAGCGCACGCTCGACGAGCCGCCCGTGAGCTGGTTCCAGATCAGCTCGGGGCTCGCGTCGGCCGACGTGACTTCGATCGCGCTCAGCGGCAGGCGCAGCTTGTCGGCCAGCATCATCGCGCTGGCCGTGGCGATGCCCTGGCCCACCTCGAGCCGCGGCAGCGCGAGCCGCACGCGGCCGTCGCCGGTGTTCGTCACCTTCACGAGCGGCATGGTCGGCAGCGACGTGAGCGTGACCGCATCGCCGATGTCGATCAGGTCGGTGGTGTCGGGCGGCGTCATCGGCAGCAGCGCGGCGACTGCGGCGGCGGGCGCCGTGAGGGCGCCGAGCCCCGCGATGCCCGCCGCCGCCGATGCCAGCGGCGCGGCCGTGGCGTAGCCGAGCACATCGCGCCGGCGCAGGCCGTGCCCATCCCCGTCGTCCGGTCCGCGCGCGGGGCGCGGGTCCTTGTTCGAACGCTTCATCGTTGTCTCCTTGTTGTTTGGCGAACGCGAATGACTGTGGCACCATCGCCGCGCCGAAGATGTCGTTGCAACGACATTTCTTACGGTACCCCGCCGACCGGCGCCTGCGACGGATCGGCCGATGCGATGTCACGAGGGAAGACAGCAGGAGGCGCGATGTCGGACGCGTTGGAGAACATGCTCCGCGAGAGCTTGTGGGCGCGCTCGCTCACGGACGACGAACTCGATCGCGTCGTGCAGGAGTCGCACGAGCGCGTGGTGCCGGCCGGAGGCTTCGTCGTGCGACGCGGCGAACCCGCGGATCACTGGATCGGCGTGATCGATGGCCTCATGAAGATGTCGGTGTCGCTGCCCGACGGGCGCGTGTCCACGTTCACCGGCGTGACCGCCGGCGGCTGGGGCGGCGAAGGCTCGCTGCTCACGCCCGGATGCTGGCGCTACGACGGCGTGGCGCTGCGGCCGACGCGCGTGGCCTGCGTGCCGCGACACAGCTTTGAGCGGCTGATGTCCACCAGCATCGACTTCAATCGGTTTCTGTTGTTACACATCAATGCGCGACTGAGCCTGTTCATCGGTCTCATGGAATTCGATCGGCTGCTCGGCCCCGACGCGCGCGTGGCGCGCTGCCTGGCGAGTCTGTTCGACCCCATCCTCTACCCGCGCGCAACGCGTTTCGTGCGGCTGAGCCAGGACGAGATCGGCCTCTTGTCGGCCGTGTCGCGCCAGCGTGCCAACCGTGCGCTGCACGCACTGCAGCGCGACGGCCTGTTGCGCATCGAACACGGCGGCGTGGAAGTGCTCGACCTCGCGGGCCTGCGCACGTACCAGGGCGGGGCGGCGGAAGCGGCGGCGGCCGTTGCTGCGGCCACCGACACGGAAGCGAGCGCGGAAGCGCCCTTGGACGACCTCGTCAGTCCACCTTCGCCCCGGTGGCCTTGACCACCTTCTCGTACTTGATCAGTTCGCTCTTCATGAAGCTGCCGAACTGCTCGGACGAATTGCCGACCGGCTCGGCCAGCATCGAGGCGAAACGGGTCTTCGTTTCCGGCGCGTTCAGCGCGGCGACGAAGGCCTGATTGAGCTTTGCCACCACGTCGGGCGGCGTGCCGGCCGGTGCGACCAGGCCCCACCACGTGTCGATCGAGAAGCCCTTGAGCGTGTCGGCCACGGGCGGCACGTCGGGCAGGGCGTTGCTGCGCTTGAGTGTCGTGACCGCGATCGCCTTCAGCTTGCCCGAGCGGATGTTCGGCGCGGCCGTGGCGAGGTTGTCGAAGTTGAAGTCGACCTGACCCGACAGCAGCGCCAGCTGCGCCGGGTTGCCGCCGTTGTACGGAATGTGCACCGCGAAGATGCCCGCTTCTTTCTTGAACAGCTCGCCCGCGAGGTGCCCGGCGCTGCCGTTGCCGCCGCTGCCGTAGTTGAGCTTGGCGGGGTTGGCCTTGGCGTAGCGGATCAGGTCGGCCAGCGTGCGGATGTTCAGGCGGTTGGCCGTCTCGGCGTTCATCACCAGCACGTTGGGCACGCGCACCATCTGCGTGATCGGCGCGAAGTCGGTCGCGGCGTTGAACGGCATCTTGCTGTACAGCCACGGGTTCACCGCGTTCGTGGCCGTGGCCGCGATGCCGATCGTGAGGCCGTCTGCCGGCGCCTTGGCGACGAAGTCGGCGCCGATGTTGCCGCCCGCGCCGGGCTTGTTGTCGATGATGACCGGTCCGCCCAGCGTGTCCTTCACCTGCTCGGCCAGGATGCGCGCCGTGTTGTCGATCGGGCCACCGGCCGCATAGGGCACCACGAGGCGGATCGGGCGATGTTGCTGGGCTGCGGCATGGCCGGTGCCGAGCACTGCGGCGCCGGCGATCAGGGTCAGGAGGAAGTGTCTCGTCTTCATGTTGTTCTGCTGGAAAGGAAAAGGGGAACGCGAAGGCTCAGGGCAGCGCCTTGTCGGCTTCGGTGGTGAACGCGTCGGCGAAGAATTCTTCTTCGGGCAGGCCGGCCAAGGCCACGTAGTCGCGCTTGGCCGAGTCGACCACGATCGGCGCGCCGCAGGCATACACCTGGTGGCCCGACAGGTCCGCGAAGTCTTCCAGCACGGCCTGGTGGACGAAGCCCGTGCGGCCGGTCCAGTTGTCTTCGGGCGTGGCGTTCGACACCACGGGCACGTAGCGCAGGTTCGGCATCTCGGCCAGCTGCGCGCGCAGCCAGCCGTCCATGTACAGGTCTTCGGGGCGGCGCCCGCCCCAGTACAGCGTGGCGGGCCGCTCGATGCCCTTGAACTTCATGTGCTCGAGCAGTGCCTTGATCGGCGCGAAGCCCGTGCCCGAGGCCAGCAGGATCAGCGGCTTGTCGGAGTCCTCGCGCAGGAAGAAGCTGCCGAACGGGCCTTCGATGCGCAGGATTTCCTTTTCCTTCATCGCGCCGAAGACGTGGTCGGTGAACTTGCCGCCCGGCAGGTGCCGCAGGTGCAGTTCGAGGCCCGTGCCCGGCACGGCCACCGTGTGCGGCGCATTGGCCATCGAGTAGCTGCGGCGCGCGCCGTCGCGCAATATGAATTCGACGTACTGGCCCGCGTAGAACTGCAGCGGCTCGCCGGCCGGCAGCTGCAGGCGCAGCAGGATCACGTCGTGCGACTGGCGCGTGAGCGCCATCACGCGCACCGGCATCTTGCGGATCGGCAGCGCGCCGGCCTCGGTGACCTGGCGCGACTCCAGCACCACGTCGCTCGTCGGGTGGGCGCAGCAGGTCAGCACGTAGCCGGCCAGTTGCTCCTCGGCGCTCAGCGCCTTGCTCTGGTGCGGGCCGAGCGTGACCTCGCCCGACAGCTTCTTGCACTTGCAGGAACCGCAGGCGCCGTCCTTGCAGCCGTAGGGGAGGCCGATGCCCTGGCGGATGCCTGCCGCGAGGATCGTCTCGTCGCCCTGGACCACGAAATGGCGCCCGCTGGGTTCGACGGTGATGGAAAAGCCCGCTTCGTGCGGCGCTGTAGCAGTCATCGGTATTCTTCGGGGGTGAACTTTCCCGGCTGCGTGCGGCCGGGACAACTGAAAAGAGACAGGAACCCGGATTTTGCCTTCAATCAATAGCCCCTCCGGCGCACTGCCGGCCCGGTTCCGGCGCGAGCGCCTGCTGATCGTCGGCTGCGGCGACATCGGCCAGCGCGTGGCGCGCGACCTGCGCGGGCGCATGCAGCTGGTCGCACTCACGTCCTCGGCCGACCGCGTCGCGGCGCTGCGCGCGGCCGGCATCCGGCCTCTGGTGGGCAACCTGGACGACAGCGCCACCCTGCGCCGGCTGGCAGGCATCGCGACCCGCGTGCTGCACCTGGCGCCGCCCGCGCGGGACGGCGGCGCGGCCTGGTGGCGCGACCAGCGCACCGTGTCGCTGATGCAGGCGCTGCGGCTGCGCTCGCTGCCTTCGGCGCTGGTCTACGGCTCGACCAGCGGCGTGTACGGCGACTGCGGCGGCGCGCGCGTGAGCGAAACGCGCGGCGTGCGCCCCGACACGCCGCGCTCCCACCGGCGCGTCGATGCCGAGCGCGCCGTGCGCTGGTTCGGCCGCAGCACCGGCGTGCGCACCAGCATCCTGCGCATTCCGGGCATCTACGCACCCGACCGCGAAAACGGCACCCCGCGCGGCCGCCTGGAGCGCGGCACGCCGGTGCTGCGCCGCGAGGACGACGTCTACACCAGCCACATCCACGCCGACGACCTCGCGCGCGCCTGCATGGCGGCCCTGTTCCGCGGCAAGCCCCAACGCGTGGTGCACGCGTCGGACGACACCGAACTGCGCATGGGCGACTACTTCGACCTGGCCGCCGATCTCTACGGTATGCCCCGCCCGCCGCGCGTGGCGCGCGACGAGGCGCAGCGGCAATTGCCGGTGCAACTGCTGAGCTTCATGGGCGAATCGCGCCGGCTCGACAACACGCGGCTCAAGCGTGAGCTGCGCGTGCGGCTGGCGCACCCGACGGTGCATACCGGGCTGCAGCCTGCGCAAGCCTGAAAGGACGCGACCCGTGAGCAAACAAAGTGTCCGCGTCCCCGACGGCCATCCGACCTTCGGCTCGACCGCCGTCTTCGACACCTTCAAGTACGCGCCCGGCGTCAAGGCCGGCGGCCTGCTGTTCGTGGCGGGGCAGGTCGGCCTGCGTGCGGACGGCAGCGTGCCCGAGAGCGCCGCGGAGCAGGCCGACTGGGCCTTCCGGCGGCTGGGCGTCGTGCTGGAAAGCGCGGGGCTCGGTTTTGCCGACCTGGTGGAGATCGTGAGCTACCACGTCGACGTCGGCAGCGAACTCGCGGGCTTTCGCGAAGTGAAGGACCGCTACATCACGGAGGATTTTCCGGCGTGGACGATCCTCGGCGTGGCGGCGCTGGCGCGGCCGGCGCTGCGGGTGGAGATTCGGGCGGTGGCGGCGTTGAGGGCCGCGCAGGCGGGCTGACCGAAGCGGGAGCCCCGGGGCCGGCATCGCAGACCGAGCCGGGCGTACCATGGCGCGACGAGTTCCAGATCGAAATCGATCGAAGCGAAGCGGACGAAACGTATGCCACAGATGATTGAAGCCTTGCTTGCCGATCAAGGCGTGCAGGCGGTCCTCGCCTACTTGAATGCGCGCGTGCCGCACCGGTACACCGGGATCTACAAGATTCGCTCCGACCTGGTCACAAGCCTTTATCTGCACGACAAGCAAGGCGAGTTGATCCCCGAAAACATTGCCATCGTTCCCTTCGAGGCGAGCATCTGCCCCTTTGTGTTGCGTGACGGCTGGTTCCGGACCGACGACTCGAGTGCGGACGAGCGCTTTGCAACGCATCCCGGGCGGGACTACACCATCAGCTACCACGGCGTTCCGTTGTTGAACCCCTCGGGCGCGGTCGCCGGGACCTTGTGCCACTTCAACTTCACGGCCGTTCCGCTGCCGGACGATGAGTTCGAGTTGCTGCACCGGGCCGCCTTGTCGCTCCAGGTGAAGCTCGCCGGCGTTCTTGGCTAGGAAGGGCGCTGTCCGGCCCGAGAGGGCTCGAAGCAAAGAAAAACCCGCTGCGCCGATGAAGCGAGCGGGTTTCTTGATGTGGGGGTGAGACGCTGTCGTCTCATGGTGCCCGGGGCCGGAATCGAACCGGCACACCTTTCGGTGGGGGATTTTGAGTCCCCTGCGTCTACCAATTTCACCACCCGGGCACATCCGGAAGGAAGCCCAAAATTATGGCACAGTGGCTGGCATGAATTATCCGACGATCGAAGACGCCATCGGCAAGACCCCCCTGGTTGCCCTGCAACGCATCCACGCGGCAGAAAACGCCAAGCGCGGCAACGTGATTCTCGGGAAGCTCGAAGGCAACAACCCGGCGGGTTCGGTCAAGGACCGGCCGGCGCTGTCGATGATCAAGCGGGCCGAGGAACGCGGGGAAATCAAGCCCGGCGACACGCTGATCGAAGCCACCTCGGGCAACACCGGCATCGCGCTGGCGATGGCCGCCGCCATCAAGGGCTACCGCATGGTGCTGATCATGCCGGAGGACCTCTCGGTGGAGCGCGCCCAGACCATGAAGGCCTTCGGCGCCGAACTCGTGCTCACGCCCAAGAGCGGCGGCATGGAATACGCGCGCGACCTCGCCGAGCAGATGGTCGGTCAAGGCAAGGGCCGCGTGCTCGACCAGTTCGCCAACCCCGACAACCCGCGCATCCACTACGAGACCACCGGCCCCGAGATCTGGACCGACACGCAGGGCAAGATCACCCACTTCGTGAGCGCCATGGGCACCACGGGCACCATCACCGGTGTCTCGCGCTACCTGAAGGAAAAGAACCCGGCGGTGCGCATCGTCGGCGCGCAGCCGGCCGAAGGCTCGCGCATTCCCGGCATCCGCAAATGGCCCACTGAATACCTGCCGAAGATCTACGACCCGAGCTGCGTCGACGAAGAAATCAGCGTGACCCAGGACGACGCCGAAGAAATGTGCCGGCGCCTCGCGCGCGAAGAGGGCATCTTCGGCGGCATCTCGGCAGCCGGCGCGCTGTGGGCGGCCATCGAAGTGTCGAAGAAGGTCGAGAACGCGACCATCGTCTTCGTCGTGTGCGACCGCGGCGACCGCTACCTGTCGACGGGCGTTTTCCCCGCCTGATTCCGTCATCCTGCTGCGGCGCCTTCACCGGGCGCCGCAAGCCCTGAGAAAAAGAACAGAGACTTTCCCCATGCCCCACCCCAAGTTTTGCCAGGCCTGCGCCACCCCGCTCGAATGGATCGCGTTGATGGAAGACGGCGGTCCCAAGGAGCGGCTGCGCTGCCCCAACTGCGGCCACACGCACTGGAACAACCCCACGCCCGTGCTCGCGGCCATCGTCGAGTACCGAGGCCAGGTGCTGCTGGCGCGCAATGCGGCCTGGCCGGGCAAGATGTTTGCGCTCATCACCGGCTTCATGGAAGCCGGCGAGACGCCCGAGGAGGGCATCGCGCGCGAGGTCAAGGAAGAAACCAACCTCGACGTGAGCGCGACGAAGCTCGTCGGGGCCTACGACTTCCAGCGCATGAACCAGATCATCATCGCGTACCACGTGGTGGCCGACGGCGAGGTGAAGCTCTCGCCCGAGCTGGTGGACTACCGCCTCTACGACCTGCCCGACCTGCGGTGCTGGCCCGCCGGCACCGGCTACGCGCTGGCCGACTGGCTGCGCACGCGCGGCCACGAGCCCGTGTTCTTCACCGCTGCGGAAAACGAAGAGCGTCGCCGCGGCCTGAACCTGCCGCCGGAGCCTGGCAATGCAAGTTGACCGCGAAATCGACACGCGCGGCCTCAACTGTCCGCTGCCGATCCTGAAGGCGAAAAAATCGCTCAACGACATGGCGAGCGGCCAGTTGCTGAAGGTGGTGTCGACCGACCCGGGCTCGGTGCGCGACTTTCAGGCCTTCGCGCGCCAGACCGGCAACGAGCTGATGGCGCAGGAGACCGTGGGCAGCGACTTCATCCATGTGTTGAAGCGACGCTAGCGCACTGCTGGCAAGCGTCAAAAAGAAAGGGGCCTCGCGGCCCCTTTGCTTTTTCTTCAGTGCTGCCCAGCGCCCTCAGAGCTTCAGGCTCTTGAGGTATTCGCGGAACTGCTCGCCCACCTCGGGGTGCGCCAGCGCCAGTTCCACCGAGGCCTGCAGGAAGCCTTCCTTGCTGCCGCAGTCGTAGCGGATGCCCTTGTACGAGTAAGCGTAGACCGATTCCTTCTTCATCAGCGCGGCGATGCCGTCGGTGAGCTGGATCTCGCCGCCCGCGCCCTTGGGCTGGTTGCGGATCTCGTCGAACACGCCGGGCGTGAGGATGTAGCGGCCGGCCACGCCCAGGCGCGAGGGCGCGTCTTCGGGCTTGGGCTTCTCGACCATGCGGTTGACCTTCACGAGGCCGTCTTCCACGGTCTCTCCGGCCACGATGCCGTAGCGCTTGACGTGCTCCAGCGGCACTTCCTGCACGGCCAGCACCGAGGCGCCCAGGCGCGCGAAGGCTTCGGTCATCTGCGCCAGCACCGGCAGGCCGCCGACAGGGCCGACCATCAGGTCGTCCGCCAGCAGCACGGCGAAGGGCTCGTTGCCGACCAGGTGCTCGGCGCAGAGCACGGCGTGGCCCAGGCCCAGCATGCGCGGCTGGCGCACGTACGAGCAGGTCATGTCGTCGGGCGACACCGAGCGGGCGATTTCGAGCAGCGCGTGCTTGCCGCTGGCTTCGAGCTGGCTTTCGAGCTCGTAGGCGGTGTCGTAGTGGTCTTCGATCGCACGCTTGTTGCGCCCGGTCACAAAAATCATGTCGCGGATGCCCGCGGCATAGGCTTCCTCGACGGCGTACTGGATCAGCGGCTTGTCGACAACCGGCAGCATTTCCTTCGGCTGTGCCTTGGTGGCAGGCAGAAAGCGGGTGCCGAAGCCTGCAACAGGGAATACGGCCTTGCGGATGCGTGTCGGGGAAGAAGTGGACATGGGCGGTTCAGTGTCGTTTCAAAGAGGAAAGAAGAGGGTTGGGAGAGGATGCGGCGCGAAGCCGGCCACCGCATCCTAAGCCCCCACTCCGGCCTCGTCTGTCAGCCGAGGCGTACAAGCTGGTCGCGCAGGCGCTCCAGCGTGGCGGTGAAATCGGCCAGGCGCGTGCGCTCCTGCTCGATCACGGCGGGCGGCGCCTTGGCCACGAAGGCCTCGTTGCCGAGCTTGCCGTGCACCTTGGCGATCTCGCCCTCGATGCGTGCAATTTCCTTGCCGATGCGCAGCTTCTCGGCCGCCTTGTCGATCTCCATGTGCAGGCACAGGCGCGTGGCGCCCACGACGGCCACGGGCGCGGCTTCGGCGGCGGCCTGCCACGAGGCCTCGTCGTCGAACACCTTCACTTCCTTGAGCTTGGCCAGCGCCTGCAGCACCGGCGCCGCGTCGCGCAGGAAGGCCGCGCCTTCGGCGTCGTCGGCCACCGCGTACAGCGGCAGGCGCGTCGCGGGCGACACGTTCATCTCGCCGCGCAGCGTGCGGCAGGCATCGACCAGCGCCTTCAGGCGCGCCACGTGCGCCTCGGCGGCCTCGTCGATCTTCTCGGGCTGGCTCTGCGGATAGGCCGCGATCATGATCGATGCGCCTTCACGGCCCGCGACCTTCGAGACCTTCTGCCACAGCTCTTCGGTGATGAACGGAATGATCGGGTGCGCCAGGCGCAGCAGCGCCTCGAGCACGCGGATCAGCGTGCGGCGCGTGGCGCGCTTTTGCGCGTCGTCGCCGGTCTGGATCTGCACCTTGGCAATCTCGAGGTACCAGTCGCAGAACTCGTCCCAGGCGAACTGATAGATCGCGTTGGCCACGTTGTCCAGGCGGTATTCCTCGAAGCCCTTGGCCACTTCGGCTTCGACGCGCTGCAGCTGCGAGACGATCCAGAAGTCGGCGCGGCTGAACTTCAGGTAGCCGTGCGCCTTGCCGCCGATCTGGCAGTCTTCCTTCGTGTGTTCGAGCAGGCCGCAGTCCTGGCCTTCGCAGTTCATCAGCACGAAGCGCGTGGCGTTCCACAGCTTGTTGCAGAAGTTGCGATAGCCCTCGCAGCGTTTCGAGTCGAAGTTGATGCTGCGGCCGAGCGAGGCCAGCGAGGCAAACGTGAAGCGCAGCGCATCGGCGCCGAAGGCCGGAATGCCGTCCGGGAATTCCTTCTGCGTGTTCTTGCGCACCGCCGGTGCGGTCTCGGGCTTGCGCAGGCCCTGCGTGCGCTTGTCGAGCAACTGGGGCAACTCGATGCCGTCGATCAGGTCGACCGGGTCGAGCACGTTGCCTTCCGACTTGCTCATCTTCTTGCCTTGGGCGTCGCGCACCAGGCCGTGGATGTACACGTCCTTGAACGGCACCGTGCCCATGAAGTGCTTGGTCATCATGATCATCCGGGCGACCCAGAAGAAGATGATGTCGTAGCCCGTCACGAGCACGGTCGAGGGCAGGTACAGCGCCAGGTCTTGCGTCTTCTCGGGCCAGCCCAGCGAAGAGAAGGGCACCAGCGCCGACGAGTACCAGGTGTCGAGCACGTCTTCGTCGCGCGTGAGCGTCTTGCCCGGCGCCTTGGCCTGCGCCTCGGCTTCGGTCTCGGCCACGTACACCGTGCCGTCTTCGTCGTACCAGGCCGGAATCTGATGGCCCCACCAGAGCTGGCGCGAAATGGTCCAGTCCTGGATGTTCTCCATCCAGTGGTTGTAGGTGTTGACCCAGTTCTCGGGCACGAAGCGCACTTCGCCCGACTTCACCACGTCGATCGCCTTCTGCGCGATCGACTGGCCGTCGGCGCCGGGGCGCGTCATGGCCACGTACCACTGGTCGGTGAGCATCGGCTCGACCACGGCGCCCGAGCGTGCGCAGCGCGGCACCATGAGGCGGTGCTTCTTCACCTCGACCAGCAGGCCCAGCGCCTCGAGGTCGGCCACGATGGCCTTGCGCGCCACGAAGCGGTCCAGGCCGCGGTACTTTTCGGGGGCGTTGTCGTTGATGGTCGCGTCGAGCGTCAGGATGCCGATCACCTCGAGCTTGTGGCGCTGGCCGACGGCATAGTCGTTGTAGTCGTGCGCGGGCGTCACCTTGACCACGCCGGTGCCGAATTCCTTGTCGACGTAGTCGTCGGCAATGATCGGAATCAGCTTGTCCACCAGCGGCAGCTTCACGTGCTTGCCGATCAGGTGCTTGTAGCGTTCGTCTTCGGGGTGGACCATCACGGCCGTGTCGCCGAGCATGGTTTCGGGGCGCGTGGTGGCCACCGTGAGCGTGCCGCTGCCGTCTTCGAGCGGGTAGGCGATGTGCCAGAGCGAGCCGTCTTCTTCTTCGCTCTCGACTTCGAGGTCGCTCACCGAGGTCTTGAGCACCGGGTCCCAGTTGCCCAGGCGCTTGCCGCGGTAGATCAGGCCTTCTTCATAGAGCTTCACGAAGGTGTGCGTGACCACCTTGGACAGGTCGTCGTCCATCGTGAAGTACTCGCGGCTCCAGTCGACCGTGTCGCCCATGCGGCGCATCTGCTCGGTGATGGTGCTGCCCGACTTTTCCTTCCACTCCCACACGCGCGCCACGAAGTTCTTGCGGCCCAGGTCGTGGCGGCTGACCTTCTGCTCCTGCAGCTGGCGCTCCACCACGATCTGGGTGGCGATGCCCGCGTGGTCGGTGCCCGGCACCCACAGCGTGTTGGCGCCCTTCATGCGGTGGTAGCGCGTGAGGCTGTCCATGATCGTCTGGTTGAACGCATGGCCCATGTGCAGCGTGCCCGTCACGTTGGGCGGCGGCAGCTGGATCGCGAACGACTCGGCGCCTTCCTTGGGCTGCTGCGTGCCGCGGAAACCCGCCTTGGCGTAGCCGCGCTGCTCCCATTCCGGGCCCCAGTGCGCCTCGATGGCGGCGGGTTCGAACGATTTGGAGAGGCTCTCGAGGCCGGGCTGGGAGGTAGGTTCGCTCATGGGGAATGCAAAACGGCACCCTCGGGTGCCGTTGGTGACAAGGTGGGATTGCCCGGGATTTTACCGGCGTGGCCCGGGGTAACCCCAGCCCCACATAATCGACCGATGCTGTTCCTGCTTTCCCCCGCGAAGTCGCTCGACTACGACACCCCGTCCCTTCCGAAACCCCCGCCACCCAGCCCCATTTCGAAGCCCCGCGCGGCCCTCGGCCGAACTCATCAAGCTGCTGCGCGAGAAGTCGCCCCAGGACATCGCCGAGCTGATGCACCTGTCCGACAAGCTCTCGGCCCTCAACGTGGCCCGCTACGCCGCCTGGTCGAGCAAAAGCACCGAGAAGAACGCCCGCCAGGCCGCCTTTGCCTTCGACGGCGACGTCTACGGCGGCTTCGATGCCCGCAGCCTCACGCCCGCCCAGCTCGCCTGGGCACAGGACCACGTCGGCATCCTCAGCGGCCTGTACGGCCTGCTGCGCCCGCTCGACCGCCTGCAGCCCTACCGGCTCGAAATGGGCACCGCGCTGGCCAACCGCCACGGCAAGGACCTGTACGCCTTCTGGGGCTCGCGCATCGCCGAGCACCTGAACGAGCGCCTCGCGGCCGACCGCACGCCGGTCGTCATCAACGTCGCCTCGCAGGAGTACTTCAAGTCGGTGGACCAGAAAGTGCTCAAGGCGCGCGTGGTCGAATGCGTGTTCCAGGAATGGAAGGGCGACAAGTACAAGATCGTGAGCTTCTTCGCCAAGCGCGCCCGCGGCCTGCTGGCGCGCTGGGCCGTGCTGCACCAGGCGGCCACGCCCAAGGCGCTGGAAAAATTCGATCTCGAGGGTTATGGTTTCGACGCTCAGGTATCGACAGCCGAAAGGCTGGTGTTCAGAAGGAAAGTCTGATGTCCCAAGCGATCAGTCCGGAATTGCGCGAATGGCTGGTGGCCCAGCTCGCGGCCGGCCATTCGGTGCCTGCACTGCGCATGTCGATGCGGGCGGCCGGCTGGCAGGATGCCGCCACCGACCTCGCGCTGGCCCAGCTCGAAGCCGGTTTTCCCGAGGCCGAGGCGGCCCTGGCCCTGGCGCCGGCCCGCACCGAGATGCCCGGCCCCGACCTGGACGGCGCGCCGCTGTACATCGAGGCCGGCGACCGCCGCGTGCAGGTGTTGCAGACCGTGCGGCATCCGCGCGTCGTGGTGTTCGGCAACCTGCTGTCGGCCGAGGAATGCGAAGGCCTGATCGCCGCCGCGCGCGTGCGGCTGGCCCGCTCGCTCACCGTCGAGACCCGCACCGGCGGCGAGGTGCTCAACGTCGACCGCACCAGCGACGGCATGTTCTTCGAGCGCGGCGAGAACGAGATCGTCGCGCGCCTCGAACAGCGCCTGGCCATGCTGCTGCGCTGGCCGCTTGAATACGGCGAGGGCCTGCAGATCCTGCGCTACGCGCCCGGCGCGCAGTACCGCCCGCACTACGACTACTTCGACCCGCACGAGCCCGGCACGCCCACCATCCTCAAGCGCGGCGGCCAGCGCGTGGCCACGCTCGTGATGTACCTGCAGGAGCCTGAGCAGGGCGGCGCCACCACCTTCCCCGACATCGGGCTCGAAGTGGCCCCGGTGCGCGGCACCGGCGTGTTCTTCAGCTACGACCGGCCCGACCCCGCCACCCGCACGCTGCACGGCGGCGCGCCGGTGCTCGCGGGCGAGAAATGGGTCGCCACCAAGTGGCTGCGCGAGCGCGAATTCAAGTAGCAGCAGAAGAAGCAACAAGGAACCGATGAAAGTCACCGCCAACGGCCTGCAGATCGAAGTCGACGACACCGGCGGCGAAGGGCGCCCCGTCATCCTGCTGATCATGGGGCTGGGCATGCAGCTGGTCGCTTGGCCCGACGCGTTCGTGCAGCAGCTGGTCGATGCGGGCTTTCGCGTGGTGCGCCACGACAACCGCGACATCGGCCTGAGCCAGGGCTTCGACCACCTCGGCACCGGCAACATCGTGTGGGAAACCATCCGCCACCGCATCGGCCTGAAGGTGCGCAGCGCCTACACGCTGCAGGACATGGCGCTCGATTCGCTCGGCGTGCTCGACGCGCTGGGCATTGCCCGCGCCCACATCGTCGGTGCCTCGATGGGCGGCATGATCGCGCAGCGCATCGCCGCCACCGCGCCCGAGCGCACCGCCAGCCTCGTGAGCATCATGAGCTCCAGCGGCGCGCGCGGCCTGCCGGGCCCGCGCCGCGAAGTCGGGGCCATGCTCATGCGGCGCCCGCGCAGCCACGACGAGGCCGCGCTGGTCGCGCACAGCATCAAGCTGCTGCGGCTCATCCAGAGCCCGGCCTATCCGCAGACCGACGAACAACTGGCCGCGCGCCTCACCTTCAGCATGCGCCGCGCCTACCACCCGGCCGGCCTGATGCGCCAGATGCTGGCCATCGGTGCCGACGACGACCGGCCCCAGGTGCTCGCGCGCATCGAGCGACCGACGCTCGTGCTGCACGGCGACGCCGACGCGCTCGTGCCCATCGCCTGCGGCCAGGACTCCGCCCGCCGCATCCCCGGCGCGACCTTCACCGCCATCCCCGGCATGGGCCACGACCTGCCGCCCGAGGTCTGCACCATCCTCGCCAACCACATCGCTCCGTTCGCACACGCGGCGGATGCCGGAACCGCCCCATGAGCCACGATCCCGCCAACCCGAACCCCAACCCCAACACCCCCGAGCAATCGCAGCTCGGCCGCGCCTCGGCCTACGCCGACAAGTACGACCCATCGCTTCTGTTCCCCATCGCACGCGCCACGCAACGCGAAGCCATGGGCATCCAGGCCGGCGCCTTGCCCTTCTTCGGCGCCGACCTCTGGACCGCCTTCGAGCTGAGCTGGCTGAACCCGCGCGGCAAGCCGCAGGTGGCCATCGCGCACTTCACCATTCCCTGCGAAACGCCGAACATCATCGAGAGCAAGTCGTTCAAGCTGTACCTCAACAGCTTCAACAACAGCACCTTCGCCAGCATCGATGCCGTGCGCGAGCACCTGCGCACCGACCTTGCCGAAGCCGCATGGCGCGGCAGCGACCAGTCGGCCGGCATCGGCGTGAAGCTGCTCACGCCCGACCTGTTCGACCGCGAGCCGGTGCACGAAATCGACGGCCTCGACCTCGACCGCCTCGACATCGAATGCACCCACTACCAACCCGCGCCCGAGCTGCTGAGCAGCGACACGACGCAGGTGCACGTGAACGAAACCCTCACCAGCCGCCTGCTCAAGAGCAACTGCCTCGTCACCGGCCAGCCCGACTGGGGCAGCGTGCAGATCCGCTACAGCGGCCCGCCCATCGACCAGGCCGGGCTGCTGGCGTACATCGTGAGCTTTCGCAACCACAACGAGTTCCACGAGCCCTGTGCCGAGCGCATGTTCACGGACATCTGGCGCCAATGCCAGCCGACCAAGCTCGCGGTGTATGCGCGCTACACGCGGCGCGGCGGACTGGACATCAACCCGTTCCGCACGAGCTGGCCGCAGGCGCTGCCGCCGAACATCCGCACGGCGCGGCAGTAGCCAGCCAGCCGGCCTTCGCGCCGCCGCTTAAGCCCCTCTTCGGAAACCCCAAACCCGCGCCTGCCTTGCCTGTGGCATTCTGAAATTCCCCCGCACCCCGCGGGCGAACGAACATCCGAAGCAGAGGCAAGACACATGGTTGAAGGAAAAGTGATCGTCGTCACCGGCGCGGGCGGCGGCATCGGGCGGGACATCGCGCTCGCGATGGCGCGGCATGGCGCGAAGGTGGTGGTCAACGACATCGGTGCGGGGCTCGACGGCGAGGGCGGCAGTGCCGGGCCGGCGCAGCAGGTGGTCGAAGAAATCCGTGCGGCGGGTGGCGAGGCGGTGCCCAACACCGACAGCGTGGCCGAGGCCGCGAGCGCGGGGCGCATCGTGGAATGCGCGGTCGACAGCTTCGGGCGCATCGATGCGGTGGTCAACAACGCGGGCATCCTGCGCGACCGGTTCTTCCACAAGATGTCGGTCGACGAGTGGGACGCCGTGATCAAGGTGCACCTGTACGGCGCCTACTTCGTGAGCCGCGCGGCTGCGACGCACTTCAAGGAGCAGAACGCGGGTGCGCTGGTGCACATGACCTCCACCTCGGGCCTCATCGGCAACTTCGGCCAGGCCAACTACGCGGCGGCCAAGCTCGGCATCGCGGCGCTGTCGAAGTCCATCGCGCTGGACATGCTCAAGTTCAACGTGCGCTCCAACTGCATCGCGCCCTTTGCCTGGAGCCGCATGATCGGCGCCATTCCCACCGACACCGACGAGCAGCGCGCGCGCGTCGACAAGATCAAGCAGATGACGCCCGCCAAGGTGGCGCCGCTCGCGGTGTACCTGGCGAGCGATGCAGCCGCCGCGGTCAACGGCCAGATCTTCTCGGTGCGCAACAACGAGATCTCGCTCATCAGCCAGCCGCGCCCGGTGCGCTCCGTGCACCGCTCGGAAGGGTGGACGCCCGAGAGCATTGCAGAGCACGCCATGCCCGCGATGCGCGCCAGTTTCTTCCCGCTGGATCGTTCGGCGGACGTGTTCAGCTGGGACCCGGTCTGAAGACATGAGGGCATGAGGACAAACCCGCAAGCGGCGGCAGGCGGCACCGTTCGCCGGACAATGCGCGTTCCTCCCGCTTCCTTCGTGCCCGCCCGGTGAATCTGCACTTCGACCTGTTCGACCTGAAACTGTTCGTCTACGTGGCGGACGCGCGCAGCCTCACGCGCGGCGCCGAGAAGGCCTGCATCTCGCTGGCCGCCGCCTCCACGCGCATCAAGCAGATGGAAGAAGCGGTGGGCGGCAAGCTGCTGCATCGCAGTGCCCAAGGCGTGACGCTCACGGCCGCGGGGCAGGCGGTGCTGTACCACGCCAAGCGCGTGATGCAGCAGATGGAGCACCTGCGCTGCGACATGCAGGACTTCGGCAAGGGCATCAAGGGCCATGTGCGCGTGTTCGCCAACACCACCTCGATCACCGAGTACCTGCCGCAGAAACTCGCGGGCTTTCTCACGCAGCATCCGGCCGTGCAGGTCGACCTGCGCGAATACCTGAGCGAAGAAATCGTGCGCGCCGTGGCCGACGGCGAGGCCGACATCGGCATCCTCGCGGGCGATGTGCACACCGGCGAGTTCGATGCGCGCCCCTTCGGCCGCAACCAGCTCGTGCTGGTGGTGCCGCCCTCGCACCCGCTGGCGGGCGCGTCGTCGGTGGCCTTTGCCGACACGCTCGACGAGCAGCACGTGGGCCTGCACCACGGCAGCGCGATCCACCGCTTTCTGCAGCGCCGCGCCGAACTCGCGGGGCGCGGCTTCAACCCGCGCATCCAGGTGAGCAGCTTCGAGGCCATCTGCCTGATGATCGAAGCGGGCGTGGGTGTCGGCGTGCTGCCGTCGTCGTCGGCGCACCGGTTGTCGATGGCGATGCGCATCTCGACCGTGGCACTCAGCGACGCCTGGGCCGAGCGCGAGCTCAAGCTCATCGCGCGCAACCGCGAGCAGTTGCCGGCCTCCGCGCGCGAGCTGTTCGATCACCTCGTTTTGACCTGAGGCGCGACGGGCCATGTCCGCCGACCTGAAGTCGCTGCGCCTGTTCGTGGCCGTGTCCGACCACGGCAGCATCAGTGAAGGCGCCAAGCGCTGCCACATCGCGCTGGCGGCTGCGAGCAAGCGCATCTCCGATCTCGAAGCCCGCGCGCGGTTGCCGCTCTTGGTGCGGCATGCGCGCGGCGTCACGCTCACCTCGGCCGGCCATGGGCTGCTGCTGCATGCGCGCGCCGTGCTCTCGGCCATGGACCGGCTCGGCGCCGAACTCGACGATTTCCAGAACGGCGTGGCAGGCGTGGTCAGCATCACGGCCAATGCCTCGACCATCGCGCAGTTTCTGCCGGCGCAGATCGGCTCGTTCCTGCGGCTGCACCCGGTGCTCAAGATCGACCTGCAGGAGCGCGCGAGCACCGAGGTGGTGAAGGCGGTGCAGGCCGGCCTGGCCGACATCGGCGTGATCGAGGGCCAGACGCCGGCCGACGGCCTCGAATGCCTGCCGTACCGCACCGACGAACTGGCCGTGGTCATCGCGCGCGACCACCCGCTGGCGCGCCGCAAGCGCATCGATGTGCAGGAGGTGTTGCGCCACGACCATATCGTGGTGCGCGAAGGCACGGCGCTGCACCGCGTGCTGCTCGCGGCCGCGCTCGAGGCCCAGGTGCCGCTCAAGGTGCGCATGCAGGTCGGCAGCTTCGACATGGTCTGCCGCATGGTGGAGCAGGGCGTGGGAATCGGCGTGCTGCCCTATGCGGCCATCCTGCCGCAATTGCAGATCCTCAAGCTGCGCTGCCTCAAGCTCGACGCGCCCTGGGCGCTGCGCCGCCACCTGCTGTGCGTGCGCCGCCAGCACGAGCTCACGGCCGCCGCGCGCTCGGTGCTCGAACACCTCGGCCGTCCCGACTGAGCTGAGGCGGGCGGTCCATCGGGCGACGAGCCTTCGCGCCGCGCGAAGGCTCGAACTCGCCAAAAACGAATTGTTCTCCTGCGGCCCTCGCGCAAAGATGCGTGCACACCAAAGGAGACAGCCTTGAAGATCATCCGCGTCAGCGCCACGCCGCTGAACATCCCCGTGACCATCGACGTGGTCGGCCTGAACAAGCAGACCTCGCTGTCGCTGTGCCTCACCGAGATCGAGACCGACACCGGCCTCGTCGGCCATGGCATGACGGCCATCACCGAAGAAGAAATCATCGCCGCCGCTGTGCGCGAAGTGGCCGGCCCCGCACTGATCGGCGAAGACCCGATGGCCACCGAACGCCTGTGGGAGAAGCTCTACTGGCTGCTCTCGCCGCGCGGCCAGACCGGCTACGCGAGCCACACCATCGCCGCGCTCGACATCGCCCTGTGGGACCTGAAGGGCAAGGCGCTCGGCCAGCCGCTGTGGCGCCTGTTCGGCGGCGCGCGTGCCAAGGTGCCGGTGTACGCCACCTTCGGCTTCGGCTTCTTCGAGCGCGACCAGCTCGCCGCCGCCGCCAAGCTGTGGGTGTCGCAGGGCTTCCAGCGCCTGAAGATGACCGTCGGCAACCACGCCCTCGCGCGCCGCGACGAGCCGCGCCCGCTCGACGAAGTCATCGCCGAAGACGTGCGCCGCGTGGCCGCCGTGCGCGAAGCCGTGGGCCCCGACGTCAAGCTGTACGTCGATGCCAATTGCGGCCTCGACCTGTTCCACGCGACCGAACTCGCGCAACGCATCGAGCCCTACGGCATCAGCTTCTTCGAAGAGCCACTCACGCAGAACGACGTGCGCCAGATGACCCAGCTGCGCGCACGCACGCGCATCCCGCTGGCCTGCGGGCAGAACGAAGGCCTGGCCTACCGTTTCCGCGACCTGCTCGTGAACCAGGCGGCCGACGTGCTGCAGCCCAACGTGACCATCTCGGGCGGCTACTCGCAGTGCCTGAAGATCGCGGGCATGGCCGCGGCCTTCAACGTGCCGATCGACAACGGCGGCGCCTGGCCTTTCCACAACATGCACCTGCACGCGGGCGTGTCGAACGGCGGGCTGGTCGAGTACCACTACGTCGCGGTGCAGATGCTCAAGCAGATCTTCGACGGCCTGCCCGTGCCCGACCAGGGCTGGCTCACGCTGCCCGAAGCGCCGGGCCTGGGCTTCATGCCCAATGCCGAGCGCGTGCGCGAGCTTGCGAAGCTGCCGACCTCGCACGGCAAGGGAAAGGCCTGACGCGCAACGACACTTCCGACCACGACCAGGCCGCGCAGACGGCCGGCGAATCCCGACCACCACGGAGACAAGATGAACGACAGAAGACGAGAAGAAGCGAGCCGGCCCTCGCGCCGACATGCAATGCGGGCCGCCCTGGCCCTGGCCGGCCTGCTGGCCACCGCACCCGCCGCGTGGGCGCAGAAGTTTCCCGACAAGCCCATCCGCATCGTCGTCGGCTACTCGGCCGGCGGCGGCGTCGATGCCGTCGCGCGCATGCTCAGCGCGCGCTTGCCCGCCGTGCTGGGCCAGCAGGTGCTGGTCGAAAACCGCACCGGCGCCACCGGTCTCATCGCGGCCGACCTCGTCGCCAAGGCGCCGCCCGACGGCTACACGCTGATGATGGGCGACAGTGCCTTGCTCATCGCCAAGCTGCTGCAGCCGAAGATTCCCATCGATCCGCTGACCAGTTTCAAGCCCGTGGCCGGTGCCTTCATGTCGCCGCTGATGATCGTCGCGGGCAATGACTTTCCCGCGAAGACGCCCGCCGAACTCGTCAAGGAACTCAAGGCGAACCCCGGCCGCTACTCCTACGCGTCGTCGGGTGTCGGCACCGTGCAGCACCTGGGCTTCGAGATGCTCAAGCAATCCACCGGCGCGTTCGTGGTGCATGTGCCGTATCGCGGCGCCGCGCAGATCGTGCCCGACGTGGTCGGCGGCCAGGTGCCGCTGGGCGTGGTGAGCGCCACCGCCGCCATGGCGCAGTCGAAGGCCGGCAAGCTGCGCGCGCTCGCGCTGCTGAACAACGCCAGGCTCGAAGGCGCTGAAAGCGTGGCACCGCTGGCCGATGCGTTGCCGGGCTTCGACGTGGCACCGCGCATCTTCCTGCTGGCACCGGCGGGCACGCCGAACGATGTCGTCGACAAGCTCTCGGCCGCCGTGAAGACCGTGCTCGACATGCCGGAGACGGGCGCAGCCGCTGCTGCACAAGGCACGCTGCGTGCCTATGCCACGCCGGCCCAGCTGGGCAAGGACATGGCGGAGGAAACCACGCGATGGAAACGCATCATCACGGACCAGCGCATCGTGGCGGAGGGGAACTGAGGTGGCGGTCTGTTCGAGTCGTTTTTCTGTGTGCTGCGGTTCTTCAGGGCGACGCTCCCGCCGACGGGGAGCCTTGCTCCGCGAATGTCCCCCGCTTCGCTCCTCCTTGATTTCGCTGCGCAAGGCACCCCATCGACGTGAGCGTGACTCAGTGCGGTTGTTGATCGAACGGCACAACGACAGCGCCCAGTGTGCACAGGACACTGGGTGCTTCCCGCAGCGAAATCAAGGAGGAGGGCGAAGCCCGGGGGACATTCGCGGAGGGAAGTACCCGGTGGCCTGTGCACACGCCCTGAACAAAAAGGAGCCACACCCATGACCCGTCCTCCTCATCTGGGCCTCATCGTCCCCCCAGCAGCCGGCGCAGTCCCGGTAGACGGCCCACTGCTCTACGGCGACTGCATCCGCTTCACGGCGAAAGGTTTGGGCCTCGGCGAAATCTCCACCCGCGGCTACACCGAAGTGATCGACTCGGTCATCGGCAAGGCGCTGGAATTGAAGGCAGAAGGCGCCAGCGCCGTCTCCCTCATGGGCACCTCGCTGAGCTTCTTCCGCGGCGTCGCCTTCACGCGTCAACTCCAGCGAGAGATGGAACAGGCCACGGACCTGCCCTGCACGACGATGAGCGACGCGATCATCGCGGGCCTGCGCCACCTCAAGGTGCGGCGCGTGGCCGTCGCCACGGCCTACATCGACGAGGTCAACATGCAGCTGCGCACCTACCTCGAACAGAGCGACTTCGAACCGCTCGCGCTCGAAGGCCTGGCCATCTCCGATGTGCAGGCCGTCGGCCAGGTGTCGACCGAGGTGCTGGTCGACCTGTGCCTCAAGGTGTTCGAAGAGCAGCCCGGCGCCGACGGCCTCCTCATCTCGTGCGGCGGCCTCGTCACGCTCGATGCCGTGCGCGAGGTCGAGGCGCGCCTGCAGGTGCCCGTGGTGTCCAGCTCGCCCGCGGGCTTCTGGGACCTCGTGCGCACTGCGGGGCTCGATGCGCGCTCGCCGGGGCAGGGCCGGCTGTTCGCCTGAGCGGCGTCAGCCGAGCCAGCGCCCCACGCGGGCCGTGTCGGCCAGCTGCCAGACGCGCTCGCACAGCGCCTTTGCTTCGTCGGCCGTCGCGCCTTCGCCGTAGTGCGCGAGGCGCTGCATCTTGTCCTCGATCTCGGCGCGGCTCAGGCTGTTGCCGGGGTCGCCCTTGGGCTCGTCGACGCGGCCAGTCAATGTGCGGCCGTCGGTGGTGTGCACGCTGACCTTGCCGATCCAGCGCGCGGGGTAGGCGGTGTCGACCTCGTCGTCGAGCGCCATCGTCACCTTCTCGCGGAAGGCCGAGACCTCGGGCGAGAGAAAGTCGCGGTCGAACTCGCCCAGGCCCGCGCGGCCGTGCACGGCGATGAGGCCCAGCACCGTGCCCATCGAGAACTTGCCCTGGTGCACCGTGGCTGGCACCGTCACGCGGCCCAGCACGTCGATGGCGCCTTGGTGCACATGGGTCGTGACCTGGGAAACATCCGCCGGCGTGAGCTGGTTCTGTTCCATCACCTGCAGCAGCGCGTCGGCGGCCGGGTGCGTGTGGCGACAAGAGGCGTGGTACTTGAACGAGGTTTCGGCCAGCGTCCAGCGCGTGCCCAGGCCGTCGGTGAGCTTCGCCGGATCGGCGTCGCTCGACATGCCCACGCCCAGCCCCTGCGCGCCTTCGAGGATTTTTGCCGCACCCGTGAATCCGTCCTGCGCGAGGTAGGCCGACATCAACCCGCTGGCCGCCGCGTGCGCGCAGTGCAGCTGTTTCGAATCGGCGGCGTCGCGCAAGAACTCCCACACACCGGCCGACTGCGTGCCGGCCGAGCCGAAGGCATGCAGCATCTGCTGCGACGACAGCTCGAGCAGCCGGCCCACCGCCGCGGCTGCTGCGAGCGTGCCCGCCGTCGCCGTGGTGTGGAAGGTGCGGTAGTGCGATCGGCCCAGGAACTCGCCGACGCGGATGCCGACCTCGTAGCCTGCGACCACGGCCGTCAGCAGCTGCGCGCCGCTGGCACCGATGCTCTGCGCCACGGCCAGTGCGGGTGCGATGACCACTGCGGCCGGGTGGAACACCGAGCCGTTGTGCACGTCGTCCTGCTCCACGTAGTGCGAGGCCGCCGCGTTGACCAGCGCTGCGAACAGCGGCGAGCTGGTGCGCCGCGAAGTGAGGATTTCGCTCGGCCCGTCAGCGGGGCCCATCATCTGCGCGAAGCGCTCGATGCTGCGTATCGGCCGCGCGGTGCGGGCCGCGAGCACCGAGCCGAGCCAGTCGAGCATCAGGTCCTCGGTGCGGCGCAGCACGGGCGCGGGAATGTCGGCGAACTTCAGCTCGGCGGCGAAGGTCGCGAGCACCTTGCTGGGGTGGTCGATGGCGTTCATGTGCAGTCCTTCAGAACGAGCGTGGCAAGCCGAGCATGTGTTCGGCGACATAGCTCAGGATCAGATTCGTCGAGATCGGCGCCACCTGGTACAGCCGCGTCTCGCGGAACTTGCGCTCGATGTCGTATTCGCACGCAAAGCCGAAGCCGCCGTGGAACTGCAGGCACGCATTGGCCGCCTCCCAGCTCGCCTTGGCCGCGAGGTACTTCGCCATGTTGGCCTGTGCGCCGCAGGGCTGGCGCGCGTCGAACAGGCGGCAGGCCTCGTAGCGCATCAGGTTGGCGGCCTCGGTCTCGATGAAGGCTTCGGCAATCGGAAACTGCACGCCCTGGTTCTGCCCGATGGGACGGCCGAACACCACGCGGTCCTTCGTGTAGGCCGTCACCTTGTCGATGAACCAGTAGCCGTCGCCGATGCACTCGGCGGCGATCAGCGTGCGCTCGGCATTGAGGCCATCGAGGATGTACTTGAAGCCCTGGCCTTCCTCGCCGATCAGGTTCTCGGCCGGGATCTCGAGGTTCTCGAAGAACAGCTCGTTGGTCTCGTGGTTCACCATGTTCAGGATGGGGCGCACGGTCATGCCCTTGCCGATGGCCTCGCGCAGGTCGACGATGAAGATCGACATGCCTTCCGATTTCTTCTTCACGTCCGCCAGCGGCGTGGTGCGCGCCAGCAAAATCATCAGGTCCGAATGCTGGATGCGCGAGATCCACACCTTCTGCCCGTTGATGACATAGCGGTCGCCCTTCTTCACGGCGGTGGTCTTGATCTTCGTGGTGTCGGTGCCGGTGGTCGGCTCGGTCACGCCCATCGACTGCAGGCGCAAGTCGCCGCTGGCGATCTTCGGCAGGTACTGGCGCTTCTGCGCCTCGCTGCCGTGGCGCAGCAGCGTGCCCATGTTGTACATCTGGCCGTGGCAGGCGCCCGAGTTGCCGCCGCAGCGGTTGATCTCTTCCATGATCACCGAGGCTTCGGTCAGGCCCAGCCCCGAGCCGCCGTATTCCTGCGGAATCAGTGCGGCCATCCAGCCGGCCTTGGTGAGTGCGTCGACGAACTCGGCGGGGTAGCCGCGCGCCTCGTCGACCTTGCGGAAGTACTCGTTGGGAAACTGCGCGCACAGGTCGCGCACGGCGTCGCGGATGTCGGGGAAACGGTTGTCGGTGGCGATCATCATGTGCTTCAGTCCTGGCGGGGGCCGCCTGCTTCTTTTTCGACGCGTTGCCAGATCTCGATGGCCATCGGGTCGTCGATCTCTTCGAGGATGTGGCCCACGAGGCCGATGGCGCGCGCCATCACGCCGAAGCCGCGAATGATCTTCCATGGAAAGCCGAACTCGGCGGCAATGGCGCCGATGGCACCGGTCGCGTTGATCGGCAGCGACTTGCCCGACACGCGCTCGGCCTCTTCCTGCACCGCCTGCATCAGCGCGACGTAGTGGCTGGAGAGGCCGTTCTCGGCCGCGATCTGGAACAGGCGCGGCGTGCGCGGGTCGATCGGCTTGTGCAGCGGATGGCCCAGCCCCGGCACGATGATCTTGCGCGCGCGGTGGTCGGCCACGATGTCCTTGGCCATGTCGGCCAGCGGACGACTCGGCTTCTCGCCGAAGGGAATGGCCTCGTAGAGCATCTTCGCGGCGCCTTCGGTGCTGCCCACGAACACGCTGCCCAGCCCGCACAGGCCGGCGGCCACGGCGGCCTGCAGGGCTTCGGGTGCGCCGGCGTAGGTGAGCCGAGCGGCCAGCGCGCTCGGCGTGACGCCGTGCTCCACCAGCGTGACGACGATGGCGTTGAAGGTCACGGATTCCTGCGGCGTCGGGATGCGGCCCGTCAGCTCCAGGAAGGCCATGTCGCCCAGGTTGAGGTGGCCGAGGATTTCCGAGGGCAGGTCGCGCCCGCGCACGGTGATCTTGTCGGGCGTGCTGTGGCCGAGGTCGGTGTGCAGGGATTTCTTGATCTTTGTCATGGCTGCAAATCTATCCCCGCGCGTGCGATCGGCCACTCAGTGATTGCCAAACCCTCCCTTCCGCAATTGCGAATGCCCTGCGGCGGGGTCTTCGGGCACGCTGCGACTCGTCATTGCAACGGAACAGAAAAGGCAGACAGCGCGATGGATTCCGACTCACTTTTGGCCGTGCGCGAAGCGGCGCTCGACTACTTCACCCGCAGCGGCGCCACCGCGCGGCGCCGTGCCCGCACCGAACGTCCGGAGGCCGACGAGGCGCAAGGTTGGGGCGAGATCGCGGCCCTCGGCTGGCCCGGCATGCTGGCGCCCGAAGCGGCCGGCGGCCTCGCGCTGGGGCTCGACGGCGCTGCAGAAATCCTGCGTGCGGCCGGCGAGCACGCAGCGCCCGAGCCGCTGTTGGCCGTCGCGGGCCTGAGCGCGCTGCTGCTGGCGCGGCTCGACTCGCCGGCGGCGCGTGCCTTGCTGGCCGAACTGGTCGCGGGCCGCAGCCTGCCCGCGCTGGCCTGGCAGGAAAGCGCCGGCGACCTCAGCGCCGTGCCGCTGGCCTGCGGCTGCGAAGCGCGCGCGGGTCATGTGGGCGGCGTTCTGTTGCAAGGCGACAAGCTCATGGTGCTGCCCGGCGCCGCCGCCAGCGGCTGGTTGGTGTCGGCGCGCGGCGAGGACGACGCCGTGCTGCTGTGGGTGCCGCGCGGCACAGAGGGCGTGAGCGAGACGCTCGTACCGCTGGTCGATGGCAGCCAGGCAGCGAACCTCCGCTTCGAAGAGGTCGTGCTGCCGGCCGACGCCGTGCTGGCCAGCGGGCCGGCCGCGCAGGAGGCCCTGCGCCAGGCGCTCGCCGCCGGACAAATCCTGCAGGCCGCCGAGCTGCTCGGCGCGGGGCAGGCGATGCTGGCGCAGACGCTGGCCTACCTTCGCACGCGCTCGCAGTTCGGCAAGCCCATCGGCAGCTTCCAGGCGCTGCAGCACCGCAGCGTCGACATGTTCATCCACCTCGAAGTGGCGCAGGCCACGCTCAACGAAGTGCTGGCGCTGGTGGGCGACGGCACGATGCCTTCTGACCGGCTCGAAGCCGAAGCCAGCCGCGTCAACGCGCGTTGCACGGCTGCTGCGTTGCAAGCGTCGCGCGCGGCGGTGCAGCTGCATGGGGCCATCGGCTACACGCAGGAGTGCGACCTGAGCCTGTTCTACAAGCGCGTGCTGTGCCTGTCGGCATGGCTGGGCAATGCCACGGCGCACCAGCGCCGCCATGCCGCGCTGACGGGCGAAGCCGAAGCTGCTGCGAGTGGTGCAGCGGCCTGGCATGGCGAGTTCCTGGCGCGCACCACCGACTGGTCCACGGTGCCCGAGGCCGAGTTCCGCCGCATGGTGCGTGGCTTCCTGCAGCAGCGGTATCCGGCGCAGTTGCGCTACCTCTCGCACCGCGCGCGCTGGAGCGAGATGCGCGACTGGTACCTCACGCTCTCGGCGCAGGGCTGGATCGCGCCGGCCTGGCCGCAGTCGCATGGCGGCATGGGTCTGCCGGCCGACAAGCTCATCGCCTGGATCGAAGAGCTGGAGCAGCACGGCGTGGCGCGCGCGCCCGACCAGGGCATCGTGATGATCGGGCCGCTGCTGATCCAGCACGGCACGCCCGAACAGCAGCAGCGCTTTCTGCCGCGGATCCTGAGCGGCGAGCACGTGTGGTGCCAGGGCTATTCGGAGCCCAATGCCGGCTCCGACCTGGCCGGCCTGCGCACCGAGGCGGTGGCGGGGCGCGATGCGCAGGGCGATCACTTCGTCGTCAACGGCCAGAAGATCTGGACCACGCTCGCACAAGATGCCAACCACATCTTCATGCTCGTGCGCACCGACAAGGGCGCGCGCAAGCAGGAAGGCATCAGCTTCCTGCTGTGCGACCTGCGCACGCCGGGCGTCACGGTGCGGCCCATTCACACGCTGGCGGGCGAGCCCGAGTTCTGCGAAGTGTTCTTCGACAACGTGCGCGTGCCGGCCGACCAGCTCGTGGGCCAGCTGCACGGCGGCTGGACGATCGCGAAGGCGCTGCTGGGCTTCGAGCGCATCTTCCTGGGCAGCCCCAAGCAGTCGCAGTACGCGCTGGGCCAGCTCGCGCGGCTCGGGCAGGCACGGCGGCTGTTTGCCGACCCGGTGTTTGCACAGCGCTTCGCGGCGCTGCGGCTCGACGTGCTCGACCTGTCGGCCGCGTACACGGACTTCGCCAACATCGTGCGCGCGGGCAAGCCGCTGCCCGCGTCGGTGTCACTGCTGAAGATCTGGGCCAGCGAGACGTACCACCGCATCGGCGCCTTGCTGGTCGAGGCCGGCGAAGAGCAGGGCGCGGTCGCAGGCGACCAGCTGCTCGACGGCCAGAGCTTCAACGTGCTCTCGCCGCTCATCGGCTCCACCGCCGCAATGATCTACGGCGGCACGAACGAGATCCAGCGCAACATCCTCGCGCGGCAAGTTTTGGACTTGCCGGCCTGAGCGATGTGAGCGACCGAAGACATACACAAAAGGAGACAACGCTCATGCAATCCCTCGACCTCTTTTCGCGCCGCCATCTCATGGCCGCGCTGGCGGGCAGCGCGGCGCTCGCTGCACTGCCGCACCGGGCCTTCGCGCAGCAGCAGCAGCCGCTGCCGCCGCTCATCAAGCTGGTGGTCGGCTATTCCGCCGGCGGGCCGGTGGACGGCGCCGCGCGCCTGCTTGCGCCCGCGCTGGGCCAGGAACTGGGCACGCAGGTGATCGTCGACAACCGGCCTGGCGCGGCCGGTTCGCTCGGCGGCAACGCCGTCGCCAAGGCGCCGCCCGATGGCGCGATGCTGTTCTTCGCCGCGAGCCCGACCATCACCATCAACCCGAACGTGCAGCGCAGCATGCCCTTCGATCCGATGAAGGACCTCACGCCCCTGGCGCCGCTGGTCGACTACACCAACGTGCTCGTGGTCAACAACGACCTGCCGGTGCGCAACGTGGGCGAGCTGCTGGCGTATGCGAAGGCCAAGCCCGGCAAGCTGTTCTACGGCTCGGCGGGCGTGGGCGCGTCCAACCACCTGTGCGGCGCACTGCTCGAGAAGATGAGCGGCCTGCAGCTCACGCACGTGCCGTACAAGGGCAGCGCGCCGGCGTTGGCCGACGTGATGGCCGGCACCGTGCCGATGATGTTCGACATCATCGCCACCTCGCGACCCTTCATCCAATCGGGCAAGCTGCGCGCGCTGGCCGTCACCTCGCGCCAGCGCAACCGCATGCTGCCCGACGTGCCGACCATGATCGAGTCGGGCGTGCCCGGCTACGACGTGGGCGGCTGGTTCGGCCTGTACGGCCCGGCGCGCATGGACCCGGCGCTGGTCGCGCGCGTGAATGCCGCGGCGCAGAAGATGCTGGCGCGCGAAGACATCGCGCACCGCCTGCGCGAGCAGGGCTACGACGTCTGGACGGGCGCACCGGAGGTGCTGGGCACCAAGGGCGTGTCGGACCGCAAGCTGTGGGCGAGCGCGTCCAAGGGCATCGAGGCGGAATAGCCGATGCAGCCCTCACGCATTCATCACCTGCTCGAAGACCGCGCCGCCCGCACGCCGGAGGCGGTGTTCCTGTACGAACTCGGCGGCACCACCACCTATGGCGCGCTGCAGGCCATGGTCGAGACCGCTGCGAACGACCTGCTCGCCGCCGGCGTGCGGCCCACCGACCGCGTGCTGCTGGTGGCCGAGAACTGCGCCGCCCACATCGCGCTGCTGCTGGCCTGCAGCCGTGTGGGCGCGTGGTCGTGCGGTGTCAACGCGCGCATGTCGCCGGGCGAGATCGCCGCCATTGCCGAGCGTGCCGACGCGCGGCTGTGCGCCTTCACCACCGATGCGTCCGATGCCGCGCGCACGCACGCGCAGCGCGCGTCGGCGGTACCGGCCACGCTGCCCGGCGTGATGTTCACCGCCGCGCGCGCCGACGCCCGCCCCGAGCCCGACGCGGCACTGGCCGATGCCGCCGCGATCATCTTCACGTCGGGCACCTCAGGCACGCCCAAGGGTGTGATGGTGTCGCACCGCGGGCTGCTGCACTTCGGCCGCGTGTCGGCGGCGGTGCGCGCGCTCGACACGCACGACCGCGTCTACGCCTTCCTGCCGATGACGCACATCTTCGGCATCGGCACCGTGTTGATGGCCGCGCTCACGGGCGGGGCCGCGCTGGTGCTGCGCGCCAGCTTCTCGCCGGCCGACATGCTCGAGGCGCTGGCGCACGGCCAGGTGTCGAACCTGCTCGGGCCGCCGACGATGTACGCGCGGCTGCTCGCGCACATCGAGGCGCAGCAACTGGCGCCGCGCTTTCCGAACCTGCGCTACGTGTACACGGGCTCCGCGCCGCTCGACCCGGCGCTCAAGCAGCGCGTGGAGCAGCGCTTCGGCCAGCCGCTGCACTACGGCTACGGGCTCTCGGAGTACGCGGGCTCGGTGTTCCTCACGCGCACCGAGGCGCCGCGCGCCGACACGTCGGCGGGCTACGTGGTCGAGGGCGGCGAGGGGCGCATCGTCACGGCCGAGGGCGCCGAAGCTGCACCAGGCGACACCGGCGAGATCTGGCTGCGCGGCCCGGGCCTGATGCTGGGCTACTTCCGCGACGCGGCCGCCACGGCGCAGGTGATGCGCCCGGGTGGCTGGTACGCCACCGGCGACCTCGGCCGGTTCGACGCCGACGGCGCGCTGTTCGTGGTCGGGCGGCTCAAGGAAATGATCATCCGCTCGGGCTTCAACGTGTACCCGGCCGAGGTCGAGGCGGTGATCGGCCGCTTTGCCGGCGTGCACCTGTGCGCCGTGGTCGGCGTGCCCGAGGCCGACGGCAACGAGCAGATCGTCGCGTTCGTCGAGCTGAACCCGGGCGCGTCGCTCGACGAGGCGGCCTTGCGCGCGCACCTGGCCGAGCACCTGTCGCCTTACAAGCGGCCGGCGCGCATCGAGGTGATCGACGCGATGCCGACCACGGCCAACGGCAAGCTGCTCAAGCGGGAGTTGCAGGCGCGGGCGCGCGCTGCCATGTCCTGAAGCGCATCGGCACGCGCTTCGGACTTTTCCTGCACGGGCGCGCGCCCGTGTCCTCTAACGGAGGGCGCGATCGGGTGCCATGGTGAAAGCATCTACCGAGGAGATCTTTCCATGGCCGATGACCTGAGCAAGCGCGGACCGCAGGATGCGAGCCGCATCAACGTCAATGAACTCCACGAGGTCCGCTACTGGACCCAGACGCTGGGCGTCACCGAGGCGCAGCTGCGCTCGGCCGTCGCGGCGGCGGGGGTCGAGGTGAAGGACGTGCGCGCGTACCTCGGCAAGCCCTGAGCGCATGGCGGCGCACATCGCAGGACGGGCGTAGGCAGGCTCCTACAGCCGCGGCGCGGAGCGGGCACGATACTCGTGGGCTTGTTTCCCGCCATCAGGAATCTTCCCTTGACCGTGTGTCCTGCCGCCTCCCGCCTTGCGGGCCGCGTGCCCTTGCGGGCCGCCGCACCGCAATGAAGTCCTCGCCCAGCGCCCGCAGCTGGATCGCCGCCGGCGTTCGCCACGAGCTGCTCACGCGCGCGCTGCCGGCGCTTCGCCACGACATGACCGCGCCCGTCTCGGTGATCCGCATGGCGGTGCTGATGCTCAAGCGCCAGGTGGCGGCCGATCCCGTCGATGGCGCCGCCTGCGAAGAGCGCGTGAACCTCATCGACAGCCAGGTGTCCGAACTGGTCGGCGCGATCCGCTCGCTGCGCGACTGGGAGCTGGCCACCACCGACGACGGCGTCACGCGCAGCGCGCTGGTCGCGCAATGCATGACGCTGATGCGCTCGGCCTTCGACCTGCACGGCGTGACGCTCGAAGTCGACGAAGCACTCGCTGCCCCGCAGGCCGACGAGCCCCGCTGGCCCAATGCCGCCGCGCTGCGCTACCTGTTTCTCGGCGCGCTGGGCTACCTGCACGACGGCGTGGACGAAGCCGGCACGATCCGCATCGAAGCCGACGGCACCGACGCGCTGCGCCTGCACGCGCAGCTGCGCGCGCCGGGTGGCGCCAGCGCGGTGCTCGATGCACACCGTGCACCGCGCGCCCTGGCCATCGATCCCGTGGCATTGCAGAACCTGGCCGAAGACCTCGGCTATGCCGTGGTGCTCGACGCCGACACCGTGCGCTTCGCCCTCGCGGCCGGCTGAGCCGGGCGGCGTTTCGCGCGCAGGAAGGCGAGCAATCGCCGCTCCGCCGCGATCAGTCCGCGCGCCGGACCAGTGGTCGCCGCGCGCGCCGCGATCTTCTCCAGCAGCGTGCCGGTGACCGCCGTGTCGTCCTCGCGTGCGAGTGTCTCGCCCAAGGCCAGCACGGCGGGATGCACGTACGCCTTCTTGCAGACCGCCGGCGTGTTGCCGAGCTGCCGCGCGACGGCCGCGAGGATGTCCCTTGCGCCGGGTCGGCGCTCTTCGCCTTCCCACGCGCAGGCCAGCCGCGTGAGTTCCAGCGCCTGCACCGTGCCGTGCCAGGTGCGGAAGTCCTTGGCGGTGAAGCGCTCGCCGTCGCCGCTGTCGGTGGCTTCGGCGATGTAGTCGTTCACGTCGTTGGACGACACGCCGCGCACCTCGCCCGCCTCGTCCGTGTACTGGAACAGCGCCTGCCCCGGCAGCTGCTGGCACTGGCGCACCACGTGGGCCACGCGCGGGTCGTCGATGCGCGCCTCGTGCGCCACGCCGCTCTTGCCGCGAAAGCGCAGCCGCAGCGCCGAGCCCTGCACCGCCGCGTGGCGATTGCGCAGCGTGGTGAGGCCGAACGATCCGTTGCTGCTCGCGTAGGCCTCGTTGCCCACCCGCAGCAAGGTGGTGTCGAGCAGCCGCACCAGCGTGGCGATGACCTGCGCACGCCCGGGGGTCTTCGTGCCGGCGCGCAGGTCGCGCGCCACGCGCGCACGCAAGCGGGGCAGGGCGCGCCCGAAGGCTTCGAGGCGCTCGAACTTGGTGCCGTCCTGCAGCGCGCGCCAGTCGGGGTGGTAGCGGTATTGCAGCCGGCCGCGCGCATCCAGGCCCGTGGCCTGCAGGTGGCCATGGGGCAGCGGGCAGATCCACACCTCGGTGTAGGCCGGCGGAATCGCCAGGCTGCGGATGCGCGCGAGCGTGTCGGCGTCGCGCACCCAGCGGCCTTGTGCGTCGCGGTAGCGAAAGCTGTCGCCCCACTTCAGGCGGCGGATGCCCGGCATGCCGGGGTTCACGTAGACCAGGCCACCGGCCAGGAGTTGGGCAGACGCCGGGGCGGGCCGGCATGGGGTTTGCATCGAAGGCATGACCAAGTGCTTGTGCCAGCATCGACAATCGCGCGGTGTAGGACGCCGCATGCTCACGCTGTTACCGGGGCGCGCTTTTCCTTCCTTCTTTCTTCTCTTCGGATTCCATCCATGTCCCTCCTGAACTCCCGCCGCATCACCCGGGGCTCCCGCGGTCTGGCGCTGTGCGGCGCCGTGTTGCTCGCCACCGCCTGCGCCTCCCATGCGCCCACCGCCGACACCCGCGCAGCCGCAGCCACCGGTGCGCCCGTCAAGGTGAAGGTGTTCGTCGCCGCCATGTTCGAGATCGGCCAGAACACCGGCGACCGCGCCGGCGAGTTCCAGCACTGGTACGAGCGCTACTGGAAGGGCGCCAAGCCCATGGCCGTGCCCGGCGCGCTGCAGCCCGTGTACTGCAACACCGACGGCGTGTGCGGCGCGGTGCTCGGCATGGGCAAGGTCAACTCGTCGTCGTCGATGCAGGCCATCCTGCTGAACCCGCAGTTCGACTTCTCGCAGGCCTACTACGTGATCTCCGGCGTGGCCGGCACGCCGCCCCAGCGCGGCACCATCGGCGAGGTGAGCTGGGCCACCTGGCTCGTCGACTACGACCTCGGCCACCGCTGGGCGCCCGAAGAGAACAAGCCCGGCGAACCCACCTTCATGCCGCGCAAGGGCTACGAGGAGTACCGCCGCTTCAAGCTCAACCCCGACCTCGTCGGCTGGGCCATGAAGCTGTCGGCCGACACGCCGCTGAAAGACTCGGAGTCGGCCCGCAAGTACCGACTGCGTTATTCCGACGCGGCCGCACGCCGCGCGCCCTTCGTAGGCACCGGCACGCACATGACGGGCGACACCTTCTTCCACGGCCCCGGCATGTCGAAGCAGGCGCAATACATCGCGAAGCTGTACGGCGCCGACGACTACGTGATCACCGAAATGGAAGCCGCCGCCATCACCCTCGTGATCAAGCGCACCCACGGCACCGACCGCGTGATGAGCCTGCGCGGCGCGGTCAACTTCGACCAGGGCAACCCGAAGGAAACCACGCTGCAGCACCTGGACCCGGCACCGGGCGAAACGGCGGGCGGCTTTGCCGAGACGGTGGAGAACATCGCGCTGGTGGGCACGCGCGTGGCCGATCACATCGTGAAGAACTGGCCCACGTGGTCGGCGGGCGTGCCCAAGCCCTGAAGACCGTCAGCGCTGCGGCACCGGCTGAAGGTGCCACGTCACGTTGAAGTCGAACGGCGTCCATCGGCTCACCGTGACGCCCGCCTGGCGCAGGCCGCGGCCGGTCCAGGTGTTGCAGGTCTCGAACAGGTGATAGCTGCCTTTTGCTTCGTAGAAGGCATCGTCGCTCGCGTAGTGCGCGCCCGCGATCGGCACCGCGCGGCCTGAGGGAAGCGTGGCGCGCACATGGGCCACGATCTGCGCGTACTGCGCCTGCGAGAGCGGCAGCTTGTAGGCCCCGCGCCGCAGCTGCGCGCGCTGCAGGTAGGTCACGTGCAGCAGCGAGCGGTTGCCGCCCGACAGCGCCCCGAAGGCGCGCGCCGCCGTGAGGTCGGCCCAGGTCGGCGTGTGCAGGTAGAACTCGCGGTCGCCCCAGCCGATGGCAACGAACTCGGCATCGGGCGGCGGCGCCTTGAAGTCGGACCGCGGAAAGAGCTGCTGCCAGTCGATAGTGGCCGAACGCACCGGAAACACCAGGTCGGTGTGCACGCCGTTGCTCAGCACCCAGGCCTCGACGGTCGCAGGCTCGGCCGGTGGTTTCGCGTTCGCCGGTAAGAAGACCAGCGCGCAAGCCACCGCCACGTACAGCGTGATCGCGAGCAGCAGCCCCAGCAGGGTGAATGCAATGCGCAGCAGCCAGCGTCGGATCATCGGGCGGTCGGTCAGAACAGCGACGCCGTGGTCGCCACCGGCTCCGTGCTGCGGGCGCTTCCTGCGGGCGCCAGCGCCTCGGGGCTGCCGGCCTTGGCCAGCGCGCCCACGCGCACGCCCAGCAGGCGCAGCGGCCGTTCCAGCGGCACGCGCTTGAGGCACTGGCCGCCGATCTGGCGGATGGTCTTGCCGTCGGCGGTGTAGCGCTCGATGGTCTGGTCGCGCGTGGCGATCTTGAAGTCGTCGTAGCGCAGCTTGATGCCGATGGTCTTGCCCACGTAGCCCTTGCGCTGCAGGTCTTCGGCCAGCTTCTCGCACAGGTGGGTGAAGATCGCGCCCAGCTCGGCGCGGTCGCGCACCGCATGCAGGTCGCGCTCGAAGGTGGTCTCGCGGCTCATCGACACGGGCTCGCTCTCGGTGACCACGGGCCGGTTGTCGCGGCCCCAGGCCACCTCGTGCATCCAGGCGCCCGTGGCCTTGCCGAAGGTGTCGATGAGCCAGCCGCGATCGCGCGCCGCGAGCTGGCCCACGGTCTCGATGCCGAAGCGCTTGAGTTTCTCGTCGGCCTTGGGCCCGATGCCGTTCACCTTGCGGCAGGGCAGGGGCCAGATGCGGGTTTCGAGGTCGTGTTCGTACACCACCGAGATGCCGTTGGGTTTCTCGAACTCGCTGGCCATCTTGGCGATGAGCTTGTTCGGTGCCACGCCGATCGAGCAGGTCAGGCCGGTGGCGTCGAAGATGGCTTTCTGGATCAGCCGCGCCAGCGAGCGTCCGCCGTCGCGCTGGCCGCCGGGCACGTCGGTGAAGTCGATGTACACCTCGTCCACGCCACGGTCTTCCATGAGCGGCGCGATCTCCAGGATGACCTGCTTGAAGGCGCGCGAGAAGCGCCGGTACTCGTCGAAATCGACCGGCAATATGAGCGCCTGCGGGCACAGCTTGGCGGCCTTCATGAGCCCCATGGCCGAGCCGATGCCGAACTGCCGCGCGGGGTAGGTGGCGGTGGTGATCACGCCGCGTCCCGTGTAGTCCTTCAGCCGCGGAAAGGCCTCGATGGGAATGTCGGCCAGCGTGGCGCCTTCGGGCAGGTCGCGGATCGCCTCGTCGACGCGCCGCCGGCCGCCGCCGATCACCACCGGCAGGCCTTTGAGCTGCGGATAGCGCAGCAGCTCGACCGACGCGTAGAACGCGTCCATGTCGAGGTGGGCGATGCGGCGGATCGGAGGGGCGGGGGCGCGGGCTGGGAACTCACGGTGACAATTGTCTCGCTCTCGGCGCATGTTCGCCCGCGCCCGTGTCGCGTGCAAGAATGCGGCGGAATTTCAATCCCCACCCGCGGGACGACGAGGGCGCACTGCAGACATACGACGGCCGGCCGTCCCGACATTTCTTCCTCACGACCCACGATGCGATTCGAACTGATCGACCACCTCACCAAGGTTTATTTCGGCCAGGACGCCGACATCCTCTTCGGCGAAACCGGCGCCGAGATCATGGCGTCCTACCGCGAGTCGAGCACCCCGGCCGAGCTGGCTGCGCTGCGTGCCGAGATTGCGGACTACATCGGGTCGCACGACGACGTCGAGGCGGCGTTTGCGCGCGACTTTTCGCGCGACTACGTCCCTGAGGATTTCGGCACGCCGGCGAAGCAGTTTCTTGACAGCGTGCTGGCGGCGGTGCAGTAGCCGTCAGCGCGATTCGACCGTCACCAGCAGCGGCGAGTCGAACATCGCCACCGGCGAGATCACCGGCTCGTCCATCGGCACGGCGTCGCCGTAGCGCTCGCGCATCTTCGCGCGCACGGCCGGGTCGGAGAGGTTGAAGCTGCGGATCTTCTGCAGCTCGCCGATGCGCACGCCCAGCGCGCGGTCGTAGAGCTTCCACACGAGTTCCGAGCAGTAGATGCGCGAATCCGACCATTCGAAGGTCAGGTCGTACGGGCGGCCCGCGAAGTCCGAGGTGCGTGCATGCAGGCGCGCCACCGCGCCGGGCGTGAGCCGTGTGCCGGCGTCGCGCAGCCGCTTCACGACGTAGCGCCCGCCGTTGCCGCGCGCGGTCCATTGCGCCAGCGGCGTGTAGCGCACCGTCGAGACGGCCTCGAACACGTAGGGTTTGCCCTCTCGCAGCAGCACGATGCCCATGTGGCTGTAGCGCGAGCCGGTGGCGCGCTGTACGGCGACGCTCTGGGCCGAGCGCGAGGTGTGGAAGATGATGTCGCCGTCTTTCAAGGCAGTGGCTGCGTGGCCGGCGCCCGCTGGCAGAAGGGCAAGAAGGGTAGACAGCAACGGATAAAGGGCTTTCGACATGCAGGGCATTTTGCGGGATGCCGCTTGCGCCCCGCGGCATGCCGGTGCCATGATCCGCGCCATATGCAAACCGTCGCCTCCATCCTCTGGCGCAGGCTCGATGCACCGGGCCACGATGCCTGTCGCCTCGAACGCAACGCCTCGGCCTGGCAGCTCGACGGCGCGGCGGTGTTCCGCACCGAAGGCGGGCGCATCGCGCAGCTGCACTACCGCGTGCGCTGCGACCTGCTCTGGCACACGCAATGGGGCACGGTGCGCGGCTGGCTCGGCGAGTCGGCCATCGACCTGTCGATCACGCGCGATGCGCGCGGCCACTGGAAGCTCAACGACGAAGCCGTGCCCGACATGTCGCACTGCGTCGATCTCGACCTGGGCTTCACGCCCGCCACCAACCTGCTGCAGCTGCGCCGCCTGAACCTTGCCACGGGCGAAAGCGCCGATGCGCCGGCGGCCTGGGTCGATATCGAAGACGGCGGGCTCAGCGAGCTGATGCAGCGCTACGAACGGCGCAGCGACAGCACGTACGCGTACGAAGCCAAGCGCTTCGATTACGCAGAGGTGCTGGTCGTCACGGCCGAAGGCTTCGTGCGCGACTATCCGCGGCTCTGGCGCGCGGAGGACTGACGCGTTGTCGGGAGTTGTCGGGCGCTGCGCCTGAACGCAGCGGCATGGGCTTTCTGAGTTTCGCCTTCAACGCAGCCACCGTGGTGCTGTTGATCGTCGGCGTCGTGATCGTCGGCGTCGTCCTGCTGCGGGTCTTCGGGGCACTGGAGCGGCGGATGAGCTCCCCGGCGGCCGGGCGTTTCTTCAAGTTCGCGGGCTACTTCACGCTGGCGACCTGCGTTGCCGCGCTCGTGGGCGGCTTCGTTCTCTATGTGACGCGCGCGCCGGACAAGGCGGAACTCGAGCGGGGCATGGCCAAGCTCTTCACCTACCCATCGAACCGCATCCGCATCGATCTGAACGCTGTCAGCGAAGCGCAGCGCCAGGAACTGGTGCGCGCCCTGCAGCCGCTGCTGACGAGCACATCGCGCGAGTTCTACCAACGCGTGACCACGCGCCGCGGCGGCTACGGCGTGGAGGCGACGCTGCCGAGCTACTACCGCCTGAGTCCGGATCGTCTGGAGATCGCCACGGGCGAGAGCTTCGGCAACGGCAGGACGCTACCCCCGCTGTTCCCGCAGGTGCTGGCGCACGCGGCCAACGCGGCCACCGTGCCGGCACTGCCTGCCGCGATCGACGCACGGATCGTGACGGGCGACCAGGCACCGGTCCCGCTGTCGCTGGTGTCGAAGACCGCCGAGCTGATGGTGCTCACGCGCCAGACGCTGCGGGGCACGCAACCCTTGCCCGCGCCCTGCCTGATGGCGATCCAGGCGCAGGTGCCCACCGATCACTTCGAATGGCTCTTCGACGCCGACCGGAACGGTTTGGGCAAGGACGTGCGCCTGCAGGTGAACGCCGTGCCCGGCGTGCTGCCGGCCGGCGAGTACGAACTGCGCCAGCTGACACTGCTGGGCTCCGAGCGCCGGCGCGTGCTCTGGGAACGCGCCGCCGCGCAGGGGCATGTCGCCGTGCAGCTGGGCCTGGCGCCCGTCGGCCTGCGCGAGAGCCCCGGCTGCGAGGCCCGCCTGCTCAAGCAGCTCGACCGCGCATGGACCGTGACGGCGTTGCGCAACGTGTCGCCGGCACTGGCCAGCGCGGTGAAGCAGGTCGACATCGAACAGCGCCCGTCGCGCTTCAGCCCCTGGTACGCGGGCTTTGGCTGGACGGCGGCACCGCCCTAATCGAACTGCGCCCGCGCGCCCGCCACCAGCGCGCGGTTGCGCCGCCGGTCGGCCGCAATCTCCTGCGCGAAGTCGTCGATGCTCCCTCGCGCCGGCAGGTTGTAGGCCTCGCGCAAGCGCGCGCGCAGCGTGTCGCCCTGCAGCAGCCGGTTGATCTCGGCGTTGAGGCGCTGCACCACTGCCGCGGGCGTGCGCGCCGGCGCGAAGATGCCGAACAGCGAATCGCGGTTCGCCTTCTCGTAGCCCAGCTCCGCGAGCGTGGGCACGGCAGGCAGCGCTTCGATGCGCGCGGGCGCGCCGACAGCCAGCGCCTGCAGGCGACCGCTCTCGATGTACTGCAGCTGCTGCGCCGCGACGTTGGTCGACAGCACTTCGAACTGCCCGCCGAGCGCGTCGTTGAGCTGCGGCCCGCCGCCCTGGTAGGGGATGTGCGTGATGTCGGTGCGGCTTTGCATGCGCACCTGTGCGAGCACCATGTGGCCGATGGTCGCGACGCCCGAGGTGGCCCAGCGCACCGCGCCGGGCTGGCGGCGCGCCAGCGCGATCAGCTCTGCAAAGCCGCGGCCTGCGAAGGCCGGCGTGCCGACGACGAGCACCGGTGTGCGCATCACGCTGGCCACGGGCGCGAAGGCGCGCAGCGGGTCGTAGGGCGCACGCGCGAGCAGCGGGTGCAGGGTCAGCGGGCTGATGGCGGAAAACGCGAGCGTGTGGCCGTCGGGCGTGGCGCGTGCGAGCGCGTCCATGCCCAGGCTGCCGCCCGCGCCGGCGCGGTGTTCGATGAGCACCGGCACGCCCAGCGACTGCGCCAGCGGCTCGGCCAGCGCGCGCGCCATGCCGTCGCTCACACCGCCCGGCGGGTAGACCACGATCAGGCGCACGGGGCGGCTCGGCCAGGGCGACGAGGCCGCGTGCGACAGATGCGGCAACGCGCACGCGGCTGCAAAGCCGATGCGTTGCAGGAAGTGGCGGCGCAACAGCGGCTGGGTCATGCGACGGGCTTCCCCTCAGCCAGCCCGCGCAGCAGCGCCGCGAAGTGCCGCGCCGGCAGGTTGTCTTCGTCGACACGCGACACCAGTGTGAGCGGCGCATCGAGCTGGCCGCCATCGGCCAGTCGCGTGTAGGCGATGGCGTGCGCGTGCACGCCGGTCATCGAAGTGGGCACCACCGACAGGCCGACGCCCGCGGCCACGAGGTTCAGGTTGGTCATCATGCGATCGACTTCGGCCACCACGCGCGGGCGCAGGCCCTGCGCGTGGCACAGCGCGAGCAGCTCGGCATAGAGCCCGGGCGCGCCCGGGCGGCGCACGAGGATGATGCCTTCTTCGCAGAGTTTCGACAGCGACAGTGGCTTCGCCGGCTTCTTGCCATTCGCAGCCGTTGCGAAGCGGTGGTCGCTCGGCATCGCGACCCACACGGGCTCGCGCAGCAGCGTCTCGAACACCAGCCCCTCGGGCCGCGCCACCGGCACGCGCAGCAGGCCGCAGTGCAGCCGGCCGGCCGCCAGCGCCTCGGTGAGTTCGGCGGCGTTGTCTTCGCGCAGCTGCAGCTCCACGCCGGGGTGCGCGCGGCGGAACGCGCGCAGCGCCTCTGGCATGAAGCGGTGCGCCGCGGCCGAGCTGGTGAAGCCGACCGCGAGCGTGCCGGTCTGGCCCTGAGCCACGCGCGCCATGCGCTGCTTCATGGCCTCCATGTCCTGCAGCATGCGCAGCGCCTCGGCCTGGAACAGCCGGCCGGCGTCGGTGAGCGCCACGCCGCGCGGGTGGCGCTTGAACAGCAGCACGCCCAGCTCGCGCTCCAGCGCCTTGATCTGCAGGCTCAGCGGCGGCTGCTGGATGCCCAGCTGCTCGGCGGCGCGCGTCATGTGGCCGGTGCCGGCCACGGCCACGAAGTACCTCAGGGCGCGTATGTCCATATGTTTTTTGTATCGAATAGGCCTTGTTATTTTATTTGACCATAGGTCACACGGAATCTATCGTCCGGCCGCCCCTTCAAACAAGCAGCCCGCCGAGGCTGCATGCCGGAGACAAATCCATGCGCACACCGCGCCCTGCCTCGAAGTTTCGTGTCGTCGTTGCGCTGATCGGCGCGTCATTGGTCCTGGCCGCCTGCGGTGGCGGCAGCGGGGGAGGAGGAAGCCCCGGCTTCTTCCTGCCGACCCCGCCGCCCGCCAGCGGCGACACCCCGCCCGCCGAGGACCCGCCCGGCAATCCTCCTCCTCCGGTGCTGCCCGTCGTGGCCTGCGCCGACCTCGCCGGCAAAAGCCTGCCCGCCGCGCTCATCAGCCTGCCCACGCAGGGCGCGACCGTCACCAGCGCCACGCCCGTGGCCGCCGGCGACGCGGGCAACACGCTGGGCGATTACTGCCGCGTGCGCGGCACCATCGCGCCGGTCGATCCGGCCTCGCAGCTCATCCACTTCGCGATCAACCTGCCCGAGCAGTGGAACCAGAAGACCATCCACTTCGGCGGCGGCGGCTTCGACGGCGTGCTCATCGTCGGCACCGAAGTCATCCGCTTCGGCCCCGCCGGCAAGCCCGCGCCGCTGGCGCTGGGCTACGCCACCTACGGCGACGACTCGGGCCACCAGTCGAGCAGCATCACCGACGGCAAGTTCGCGGCCAACGACGAGCAGCTGGCCAACTACGGCGGCCAGTCGCTCAAGAAGACGCGCGACGTGGCGCAGGCGCTGGTGTTCGCGCGCTACGCCATGAAGCCCAGGCACGCCTACTTTCTCGGCACCTCGACCGGTGGGCGCGACGCGCTCGGCTACATCCAGCGCTGGCCGCAGGACTACGACGGCGTGATCGCCAACGAGCCCGCGCTCAACTACACCGGCACGCGGCTGTCGAACGTGGCGGTGGGCCGCGCGCTGTACAACAACAGCGCCGCGGGCTGGCTCAACCTCACCGAGACGCTGCTGGTGCAGAAGGCCGCGATGCAGGCCTGCGACAAGCTCGACGGTGCGGCCGACAGCATCGTGAGCAACGTCGAAAGCTGCCGCCAGCTGAACACGCAGGTCCTCGCGTCGCTGCGCTGCCCCAACGGCGCCGACACGGCCGACACCTGCCTGTCGGACGCGCAGATCGCCACGGTGCGCGTCATCGAATCGCCGCTGGAGTTCACGAGTTACTCGCTCGCCAACGGCGTGAAACGTGCGGGCGGCTACAACCTGCTCGAAGGTGCTCTGGTGGCGGGCCCGTACACCACGCGCGACCTCGGCACGCGCAAGGTGCCGGGCAACCCCGCCACCTCGGCCGACGCCAACATGTACGTCACCGGCGACCAGTGGGTGAAGTTCTTCGTCACGCGCGATGCCGACTTCAACACGCTGACCTTCGATCCGCAGAACCCGGGCACGTACACGTCGCGCGTGACCGAGGTGTCGAAGCTCACCGATGCGACCGACCCGAACCTCGCACCCTTCTTCGCGCGCGGCGGCAAGCTGCTCATGCTGCACGGCCTGGCCGACGAAGTGATCAGCCCGAACTCGACCATCGACTACTACCAGCAGCTCATTGCCACGCTGGGCCAGGCCGCGGTCACGCAGAGCGTGCGCTTCTACACCGTGCCCGGCATGGGCCACGGCACCGGCAGCTTCATTCCCAACTGGGACTCGCTTGCCGCGCTCGAAGGCTGGGTCGAGGGCGGCCTCGCGCCCGCCACGCCCGTAGCGGTGGACGCCGTGGCCGGCAGCTATGGCCGCACGCGCCCGCTGTGCCAGTTTCCGTCGTGGCCCAAGTACCGCGGCAGCGGCAGCCTCGACGCGGCCGTCAACTTCAGCTGCGTGACCGAGGTCGGCGACCCGCTCGCTTGCCCGAACCTGCCGGCGAGCGCAACGCGCTACAAAGGCGGCAACAGCTTCGGCGAGGAACTGCAGGTGCAGATCGACCCGGCCACCATGGCCTACACCGTGACCATCGATGCGAGCCACGAACCCACGCGGGTCGGCACGCAGCGCACCGGTTCGCTCGTGTCGCAGGGCAGCTGCAGCTACACGAGCGGCGAGAGCGGTGCGGTGTTCAGCTTCGGCGCCGGCGGCGTGCTGCTGGGCGGCGTGAACCCGCCGAGCGGCACCGGCTTCTCGCCGCTGGTGGCGTTCCAGAACACCTTCCAGAACGTGTCGCCGTCGACCGATTTCCGCACCGTGTCGTTGATCTTCAATGCGGCCGGCGTGGAACAGCTCGGCGCGGGGACGACGGCGGCGTTCTCGTCGGCGGGGCGCCTGCGCAATGCGGGCACCTTCCAGTTCTGCCGCAGCCTGGCGTCGAACAGCTTCATGACCTACGACCAGACCTGCAAGAACACCGAGAAGGGCTACCTCAGCTACAGCACGGCGCGCGGCGCCTTCGACATGTACACGACCTCGACCTCGTCGAGCGGCACCGCCGAGACCACGGGCGGCACGCTCACCGGCTCGGTGGTGATCGGGCTGGTCAACGGCGTGTCCACGCCGCTGTACCTTCGCCGCGTGGCCACCGCCGTGCCGGCGGCCGACAGCAGCAGCGGCGTGGCCACCGTCATCCAGCCGGGCCTGCGCTTGCTGGCGGTGCAGCAGACGCTGATGTCCGGCGCGGCCGATGGCAGCTATGCCATGGCCAGCGTGAAGGGCGAGAGCCGGGAAGCCACCGTGGTCGCCACCGCCTTCAACCTCGGCGGCACCGTTGCCACGCTGGGCTACGACACGCCAGTGCTCGGCGTGGCGCAGGCCGGTGCCGGCCGACCGGGCCATTTCATCTTCAACAGCGGCGTGATGGCGTTCGTCACCACCGATGGAACGAACGCCGCGCTGGACCTCGGAGTACGCCATTGAAAAAACACCTCTCGCAACTCGCTGCATTCGCTCTGCTCGGCTCGGCGCCGCTGCTGTCCGCCCACGCGGCGCCCGCCACCGTACCGAAGCCCACGGCCTGCCCGTCGCCCGTGCCCGAGACCGCACGCTGCTACACCGGTGAAGACGGCGCGGGCGCCTTCTACTGGATCGCCATTCCCAAAGACTGGCAGCGCGGCGTGCTCGTGATGCACGCGCACGGCGGCCCCGAGACGGGCGCGCCCAAGCTTGCGCGCAGCGAAGAAGACCTCAAGCGCTGGGCCATCACCGTGAAGGCCGGCTATGCGTGGGCCGGCTCCACCTACCGGCGCGGCGGCTACGGCGTGACGATGGCGGCCGAAGACACCGAGCGCTTGCGGCAGATCGTCGTGCGCCACTTCGGCACGCCCAAGCGCACGCTGCTGCACGGGCAGAGCTACGGCGCGGGCGTGGCGGCGAAGGCGGCCGAACTCTATGCGCCCGTGGGCGATGCGAAGTCGCCTTATGACGGCCTGCTGCTCACCAGCGGCGTGCTCGGCGGCGGCAACAGCGCCTACGACTTCCGGCTCGACCTGCGCGTGGTCTACCAGTACGTCTGCCGCAACCATCCGAAGCCCGACGAGCCGCAGTACCCGCTGTGGATGGGCCTGCCGATGGACGCGAAGCTCACGCGCGCCGACCTCGCTGCGCGCGTCAAGGACTGCACCGGCGTCGGCACGCCCGCCGCGCAGCGCACGCCCGAACAGGCGGCGCGGCTGAAGACGATCCTGTCGGTCGTGAAGATTCCCGAGCGCTCGCTCGTCGGCCATCTCAACTGGGCGACGTGGCTGTTCCAGGACCTCGTGCAGCAACGCCTGAACGGCCGCAACCCCTTCGGCAACATCGGCGTCGTCTACAGCGGTTCGACCGACGATGCGGCGCTCAACGCCGGCGTGCTGCGCTACGCGGCCGACCCGCAGGCCAAGGGCGCGCTCGCAGCCGACAGCCAACCCACGGGCCGCACCTCGCTGCCCACCGTGGGCCTGCATGCCATCGACGACCCCACCGCCTTCGTCGAACTCGAGAACGCCTACCGCCGCATCCGCGACGCGGCCGGTACGGGCGGCAACCTGGTACAGAGCTTCAGCGCCGAGCGCGAACACAGCTACCTCAGCGATTCGGAGTACCCCGCGCTCTTCGGTGCATTGCTCGACTGGATCGACACCGGCGAGAAGCCCACGCCCCAGAGCCTCGCGCAGCGTTGCGCGTCGCTCATGCCGCGCTACGACACCAACGGCAAGAACGGCTGCCACATCCAGCCCCAGTGGCAACCCCCGACGCTCGAAAGCCGCGTGCCTTCGCGCGCGCCCTGATTTTCTTTTTGACCTTGACGGAGACTCTGATGAAAAAACTGTTCGCCCTCGCGGTGGTGGCCCTTGCCGTGTGCGCCCACGCGCAAGACTTCCCCGCGGGCAAGCCCGTGACCATCGTCGTGCCCTTCGCGGCCGGCGGCCCGACCGACCGTGTGGCGCGTGATCTGGCCGAGGCGCTGCGCAAGCCGCTGGGCGGCGCGAGCGTCATCATCGACAACGTGCCCGGCGCGGGCAGCTCCATCGGTGCGGCCAAGGTGGCGCGCGCCAACCCCGACGGCTACACGCTGCTGCTCAACCACATCGCGATGGCGACCGTGCCGACGCTGGTGCGCAACGTGCCGTTCAAGGTCGAGACCGACTTCGAGTACCTGGGCATCGTCAACGACGTGCCCATGACGCTCATCGCCAAGCCCAGCCTGCCGGCCACCAACTACAAGGAGCTGACGGCCTGGATCGCTGCCAACAAGGGCAAGATCAACCTGGGCAACGCGGGCATCGGCTCGGCCTCGCACCTGTGCGGCCTGCTCTACCAGAGCGCCATGAAGACCGAGATGACGCCCGTGCCCTACAAGGGCACGGCGCCCGCCATCACCGACCTCATCGGCGGCCAGATCGACCTGCTGTGCGACCAGAGCACCAACACCTCGCCGCAGATCGAATCCAAGAAGGTCAAGGCCTACGCCGTGACCACGCCCAAGCGCCTGACCACGCCGCTCTTGAAAGACCTGCCCACGCTCGACGAGGCCGGCCTGAAAAATTTCCAGGTGACGATCTGGCACGGCCTGTACGCGCCCAAGGGCACGCCCGCGCCGGTGCTCAAGAAGATCAGCGATGCACTGAAGCTGGCACTGAAAGACGCCGACTTCATCAAGCGCGAGGAAGCGCTGGGCGCCGTGGTCGCCACCGACGGCCGCGTCGAACCCGAGGGCCACAAGAAGTTCGTGGCGGCGGAGATCGCGAAGTGGAGCCCGATCATCAAGGCGGCGGGGGTGTACGCGGATTGAGCGGGGTGCGGCGTTGGTCGCCCGGCCCAGAGCCATTACCCTCACCGATCCTGTTCATCAGAAATCGGCGCCATGAGCTTCAGCATCTACTACGACGCAAGACGCGACAGTCCCCTGACCCTCGAGGAAGCGCAGCGCCTGGACGCGATCGTGGGGGCCTTCGACAAGATCGACGAAGCCGACCGCCACGCGCATTCAGGCAAGGGCCTCAACTGGGAGACTTTCACGCTCTACGAAGCGTCCAGACTCACCGGGGGCAAGGTGCTGGAAGGCGCCACGAAACTCCCCGACAACAAGGCGTTCGCCCTGCACAAGGGGGCCAGTCATTGGGTGGCTTGCCTCAACCGGATTCGCCGTGACGTGCTGCCGGATGCCAGGTGGAGCGTGAGCATCGATGACAGGACGCTGCTCTGGAGCGACAAGAGCGGCTGGCACGACGAGGCGTCGGACGGGTTGGCGACGCTCTGGCTGGGCTGCCTGTTGAGCGCACCATTCCGGCTGTTCACGAAGTGAGCGGCTGACCGCCGGGCATGGCGCTGCCAGCCGTGGTCGCCGCCGACGGCCGCATGGAGCCTGAAGGCCACAGGAAGTTCGTGGCGGGGGAGACTGCAATTCCGAAGATGCAGCTTGACGTTTCAGACGAGAGAAAATTCCAGGCGTTTACCCAAGGCCTGCAATGCAGCGGCAACCGTATCGATCTTCGTCGGGTGATGCAGATCGAGGAGGCGGGTGACTTCTTGAGGCCTCGCATCCATTCGGCGCGCCAACTCAGCGGGACGCGCACCTTGGGCAATCATCTCGTTCAGCAAAAGTACTTTGGCTGAAACGCTTGCGGGAAGGTCGATGGCAACCTGCCCTCGCTTCAACGAAGATGGCAAAGGCACCGGGCGTCGATCTTCAAAATAGAAGTCCATTGCAGTGGTGAGCGCGTCCAGTGCAAGCTCCAGCGCTTTCGTTCGACTCTTGGCGCCCGTCAATGCTTCCGGGATGTCTGGAAACGACACCACGAATCCATCACCATCCCGCGCAATTCTTGCAGGGTAACTAAACATTCATTTCCCCTTGGGGTTCACGCCTGACTGGCGAAGGATGAGCATGCGCAGTCCCAGACCCAGCTCTTCCGTCGCATGACGAGGCAGCGTTGTTTGTTTGCCGTTCAAATAGACCTTCGTGTGCTTTTTCCCCTCAAGGAAAGTGGCGCCCAATGAGGCGAGGTAGCGTTTGAACTCCGATGTCTTCATGAGCTGGGCACAGGCGGGGCGCCTATGTCCTCGGAAAAGTATAAACAAAAATGTTGATTGATGGGTGGATGCAGTGCTCGGCAAGAGGGCTCCGCGATCACCATCAACGAAAACGGACCCCGAAGGGTCCGTGGCCAGAGACTGAAACCCGCGTTACTTGGGCGAGTAGGTCATCTTCGTCACAACCATCGACGTCTTCGTATCGCCGCCCTTCAGCAGCTGGCCGCGATACGGGCCTTCGGCTGCGAGCCAGAACTCTCGCGTGATGTCCTTGCTGATCCCCGCCGCACCCACTGTGATCTTGAGCGAGAGCTTGCAGGTGTTGAACATGCCCAAGGGCGTTTCCAGCTGCTCGCGGCCGTGGTAGGTGAGTTCTCCACTTGCGGGCAGTGACACGGTCGTGCCGCTCTGGCCGTTGAGGACCGACGTCTTCGCCGCCGTGGATTGTTGGCTGACGACCTGCCCCGGTGCCATGTTGACCGGGAACGCGAACGGGGGCGTGAAGGTCTGGGACACCGTACTGATATTTTCCAGCGGAAAGCCGGGAGGCACCGAAGACGCCATCGACGGATCGATCGTGTTCTTGTACGTGGTCGATTTTCCGTAGAGCAGGAAGCTGCCGTTCACGAGGTCCTTGTATTCCTTCTTGACGGTGCTCTGTTGAAACTGCGGAGATTTGAAGGTTTCCGAGCCCACGTTCACCGCGATCGGATTCGCACCGCCAAACGCCTCGCGGGCTTCGATCACCGCTTTTCTGCGGAAGGAGGGCGTCGCCGGATCTGTTCCTGGCTTGGCTGCCTCGAATTCCACAACCGTGCCTTCGCGGAAGTCGGCCTCATTGAAGCAAGGCCCCGAGCTGTCCGACACGGGCGCCGGCGTCGGCGGCGGGGCGGGTTCAGCGATGGGCAAGATGGGAAAGGCGGGAGCGCCACCACCGTCTCCGCCACCGCCGCACGCGGAAATAGCTGCGACTGCGGCAACGATTGCGAGCAGACGTGCGCGTGAAATGTTGTTGGAACGTGCTTTTTTCAAGATTCCTCCCTGTTGTTGAGGGCGGAATATTGGAGGGCGATCTTGTGCGTTCGAACGAGGCGTGTATTTGGTTTGCAGTTGACCTTTCGCGGTTGGGGAATAAGTCACACAAGCGCGTGAAGGCCCTGTGGATGGCCCTCAGCGCCGGTGTCGATCGGCCCGCTCGCGAAAGAGCCATGCGCACACGCTCTTGATGCCCGGGAGCGAGTTTTCAACCGCCCCTCAGAACGTCCCCGGCAACAGGATGTCCGACTTCACATCATCGATCTGCGTGCGCCCGCAGAAGGCCATCGTGATGTCCAGTTCCTTGTGGATGATCTGCAGCGCGCGCGTCACGCCTTCCTGGCCGTAGGCGCCCAGGCCGTACAGGAAGCTGCGGCCGATGAGCGTGCCGCGTGCGCCGAGCGCGCGGGCCTTGAGCACGTCTTGCCCGCTGCGCACGCCGCCGTCCATCCACACCTCGATCCGGCTGCCCACGGCGTCGGCGATGGCCGGCAGCGCGGCGATGGACGAGGGCGCGCCGTCGAGCTGGCGACCGCCGTGGTTGGAGACGATGAGCGCGTCGGCGCCGCTGGCCACGGCCAGGCGCGCGTCTTCGGCGTCCATGATGCCCTTGAGGATCAGCTTGCCGCCCCAGCGCTTCTTGATCCATTCGACGTCCGCCCAGCTCAGGGCCGGGTCGAACTGCTCGGCGGTCCACGACGACAGTGACGACAGGTCTTTCACGCCCTTGGCGTGGCCGGCGATGTTGCCGAAGGTGCGGCGCTTGGTGCCCAGCATGCCCATGCACCAGCGCGGCTTGGTCGCCAGGTTGATGAGGTTCTTGATCGTGGGCTTGGGCGGCGTGGACAGGCCGTTCTTGATGTCCTTGTGGCGCTGGCCGAGGATCTGCAGGTCGAGCGTGAGCTGCAGCGCCGACACGTTGGCGGCCTTGGCGCGGTCGATGAGGCGCTCGATGAAGTCGCGGTCCTTCATCACGTAGAGCTGGAACCAGAAGGGGTGGCGGTCGGTGTTCTCGGCAATGTCTTCCAGCGAGCAGATGCTCATGGTCGAGAGCGTGAACGGGATGCCGAAGGCCTTGGCCGCGCGGGCCCCGAGGATTTCGCCGTCGGCGTGCTGCATGCCGGTCAGGCCCGTGGGCGCGATGGCCACGGGCATGGCGACCTCCTGGCCGATCATGGTGGTGCGGGTGGAGCGGCCTTCCATGTTCACGGCCACGCGCTGGCGCAGCTTGATCTTCTGAAAATCGCTCTCGTTGGCGCGGTAGGTGCCCTCGGTCCAGGCGCCGGAATCGGCGTAGTCGTAGAACATCTTCGGCACGCGCCGCTGGGCGATCGCCCGCAGGTCTTCGATGCAGGTGATCTTGGAAAGGTCGGGCAAGGGGAAGTCTCCAGGCTGGTGTTATGGGGTCAAGGCGGGCTGCAGCCTGTGCGGGCCACGGCAGCGCCGGGGGTCGAGTCTGCAGGGGAAACGCGCCGGCCACCTGAAAAAAGCCCGCACCCCGTCTGAAAATTATTCAGCCCGGTTCGCGCAGCGCCTGGCGCAGCCATTCGACGAAGGTGGCGCATTCCCAGCGCTCCATGGTGCCCGGGCGCCAGCACAGGAAGTAGGCGTTGGGCGAGGGCGCGCTGTGCGGCGACAGGCGCACCAGCCGACCGTTGTCGATCCAGGCGCGGCCCAGCCGCAGGTGCATGAGCACCACGCCGAAGTCTTCGGCGGCGGCGTCGAGCGCCAGGCCCAGGTCGTTGAACTGATGGCCCACGGCCGGCTCGGGCAGGCCGATGCCGCAGGCCTTGAACCAGATGCGCCACGACTCCAGCGGTGTGCGCAGCAGCTGCACGCGCGCCACCTCGGCATCGGTCGAGAAGTGGTCGTCGAAGGGCCCGTGGCGTTCCAGGTAGGCCGGGCTGCACACCGGCGAGACGTCGTCGGCCAGCAGCTGGCAGAACTCGCGGTCGTGGAACGGGCCGGTGCCGAAGCGCAGTTCGATGTCGGCGTCTTCGGCTGTGAAGTTGCGCACCGGCATGGTCACCTGCAGCATCAGCTCGATGGTCGGGTAGGCGTCGCGGAACTCGGCCAGCCGGGGCAGCAGCATCTGGCGCGAGAAGGTGGGCGTGACCGCCACGCGCAGCCGCCGCACCTGCGACGCGGGCTCGCGCCCCGGCACCTGCTGCAGCGCCGCAATGGCCTCGCGCACGCGCGCCAGGTAGGCCACGCCGTCGGCGCTCAGGCCGAAGTCGTTGCCCGTGAAGAGCTTGAGCTCGAGCTGAGTCTCGAGCTGCCGGATGCGGTGGCTGACCGCGCTGGGCGTGACGCTGAGCTCCTCGGCCGCGACGTTCACGCTGCGCAGCCGCGCGACGGCCTCGAAGGCCTGCAGGCCCTGGGTCGAGGGGAGTCGCGTCGATGCCATGTGTTTTTGGGGAAGGGAGTGAGCGATGCGATGTTATCGAAGCGCGACGAGCGCATCGAGCAGCCGCCGCAGGTCGTCGACCGCCTCGCGCGCCAGGGCTGCATCGCCCATCTGCGCCTTGACGATGGCGCCGTCGACGCCGAGCGCAGCCGCCTGCGCGATGGCCATGCGCTGCGGGCCGTCGGGCAGCAGGCCGGCGATCACCTCGACCATCTCGCGCTTGTGCTCGCGTGCGATGTCGGCGGCGCCGGCCACGCTGGCACCGACTTCCACCACCGAGTTGATGAAGGCACAGCCCCGAAAGAGCGGGTCGGCGAACCACTCGGCCATCACGTCGGCCAGCACCGGCAGCGCCTGCCCCTGCGCGATGCGCTGCTGCGCATCGCGCCGGCCCAGCGCATCGACGAACCAGGCCATCCACACGCCGTGCCGATGCGCGAGAAAGGCACGCACCAGGTCGTCCTTCGACGGGAAGTGCCGGTAGAAGGTGACCTTGGTGACGCCCGACGCGGCGATCACGCGGTCGATGCCGGTGGCGCGGATGCCGTCGGCATAGAAGAGCTCGTGCGCCGTGAGCAGGATGCGCTCGCGTGCGGGCAGTGCAGAGATGTCCATGCGGCGATTGTAGGCATGTAGACAGGTCTGTCTACTCGTGGCACATTGCGGGCCTTCATCACTTCATTTCCTGACTGAAAGATCGCCATGGAATCCCGCCCGCCGCTGCCGCCCTTCACCCTCGAATCTGCGACCCAGAAAGTCCAGGCCGCCGAAGACGCCTGGAACTCACGCGATCCCGCGCGCGTGAGCCTGGCCTACACGCCCGACACCGAATGGCGCAACCGCGCCGACTTCGTCAATGGCCGTGAGCAGGTGGTCGAGTTCCTGTCGCGCAAGTGGGAGCGCGAGCACGACTACCGGCTGAAGAAGACGCTCTGGGCCTTCATGGACAACCGCATCGCGGTGCGCTTCGAGTACGAATGGCATGACGCCGCGGGCCAGTGGTTCCGCAGCCATGGCAATGAGAACTGGGAGTTTGCGGAGAACGGGTTGATGCACAGGCGCTACGCGAGCATCAACGACCAGCCCATCGCGGAGTCGGAGCGCAAGTTCCGCTGGGAGCGCTGAGCCGGTTTTGCTCCTTCCCCCGCTGGGGGAAGGTTGGGATGGGGGCAGGCCTTCGAACAGGCGCCTTGCTTTCTCGGAGGCCGCGTGCCCCACCCCCGCCCTCCCCCAGCGGGGGAGGGAGAAAGACGGGGACGGGCATGTCTGTTGCTTGTCCTGTTGCATCCATTTCAACCCCAGGAGCCAAGCCCCATGAACCGCAACGACGTCACCGAGAAGATCATCACCGTGAAGGTGTCCAAAGGCATCCAGTGGTCCGACGTGGCCAGGAAGGTCGGCCTTTCGAAAGAGTGGACCACCGCCGCCTGCCTCGGCCAGATGACGCTCGACGACAAGCAGGCAAAGATCATCGGCAAGATCTTCGGCCTCACGCCCGAGGAACAGAAGTGGCTCCAGGTCGTGCCCTACAAGGGCTCGCTGCCCACCCCCGTGCCCACCGACCCGCTGATCTACCGCTGGTACGAGGTGGTGAGCGTGTACGGCACCACCATCAAGGAGCTGATCCACGAGGAGTTCGGCGACGGCATCATGAGCGCCATCGACTTCAGCATGGACATTCAGCGCCAGGCCGACCCGAAGGGCGACCGCGTCAACGTGGTGCTGTCGGGCAAGTTCCTGCCGTACAAGAGCTACTGACGTTCGGCTTTCAGCACACCGGCTCTGCCGGCTTCGGCCGTGGCGTCGGGGCCGAGCGCCAACCCGGGCCCGCCATGCCGTAGCTCGCCCCTTCGATCGCTCCGGCAATGGCACGCGCCACGCCCTCGACAGGCGTCGTCAGCCGCCGCCGCGTGCGCATGCGTTCGAACGTGTAGCTCGCGGCGATGCGCTCGGCCAGCGGGTCGGCAGCCTCGGCCACGTCGGGGCTCACCAGCGTGACGTGCAGGCGTCCCGCGTGTTCCCGCCGCAGCCCTTCGGAGATCGCCTGTACCGCGTACTGCGTGCCGTGGTACACGGCCGAGTCGGGCGTCGCGCCGCCCATGGCCAATGGCGCGACGTTGACGATGTGGCCCCAGCCCTGTTCCTGCATCGTCGGCAGCACGGCCGCCACGCCCAGCAGCATGCCGCGCAGGTTGACGTCGATCATCAGCTCCCACTCCTCGATCTTGCGCTGCCACAGCGGCGACAGCGGCATCACGCCGGCGGCGTTCACGAGCACGTCGATGCGGTCGTGCGTGTCGAGGGCGAACTCGGCAAAGGCCTCCATGTCGGGCCGGTGCGTCACGTCCAGCCGCCGGAAGCTCGCCGAGCCGCCGGTGGCGTTGATCTCGGCCGCGAGCGCGGCCAGCCGTTCGGTGCGGCGCGCGCCGAGCACCACATGGGCGCCGCGCCGCGCGAGCCGCCGCGCCGTCGCCTCGCCGATGCCGCTGCTGGCGCCGGTGACGAGAACCACTGTGTCCTGGATTGCACTCATACAAAACTCCTCATGCAGGTCGGTGCGCCATGGCGCGAAGGGTGCGCCGGGCATGGGGATGAGTCTCGGGGCGAAGGGGGCTGAGGCGGTATCCGGATCGAACGAGGTTTTTGCCTGATCCTGCGAAATGATGGCAGCGGGCCTGCAAACATTGGGCGGCGCAGACCGTAGGATCTCTTCATGCGAATCCCTCCGTTGCCGCTTGCAGTCCTTTTGTTTTCGATCTTCCTGCTGAACGCTTGCGGCAATCGCGAGTCCGAAGACAGCGTGTGGCGCTCCAGCAAGATGGAGGTGATCAGCACGCTGACCCGCTACGGCACCGAGAGCGGTCCGCAACACAGGCGACGGCTTTCGCTGAAGGTCAACGGGTGGGGTGTGGACGATGAGGAAATCAGCGAGAAGCTCTTTCAGAGAGGCCGTCGTTGCTTTTCGCCGTTCTATCGAATTTCGGACGTTCGCCCTCTCAAGGACGAGTCGGTGCTGGCATTGCTCGCGGTGAGCGAGTCTGCGTGCGGCGAGGCGCAACTGGTCCGGCTTTCTGTCGAGCGCGGCAAACTCCGCGTCCAGCACATCGATCTGTCTTCGTTCTCCAATGGGCGCTCGGGTGTCGAGGCGATCCATTTCGAAGATACGCACTCGCGCCCCAGCGTGCCCGACTTCACGTACTTGGACTATCAATTGGCCGCGCAGCGAGACACGCAGCTCGAATGGGTCGTCGTGCCCGTGCGCGACGAGGCTGCGGACAATCAATTCGTCCAGAAGCGAACGATCGCCATCCGCCTCGCCGACGTGAGTCTTCACGACCTGGGGCCGGGGGAGCTGATTCGCTTTCTTGACGACAACTCGGTCGCCTTGATGAGCCACGACGCCGAGCGAGGCACTGCGCAAGCGCATGTCCAGTTTCGCGCGATGCGCCCGATCGATGGCGTTCTGCTGGATCGCATCGATCTGCGCGTGGCTTGCTTCGCGCTCGTCGATTCGTCGATGCAAGACGAGGTCATGTCCAACCTTAAATTGATACGGGGCCAGACGACCGATCGCGTGGAAATGCTCGAGCGAACGATCAAGGATTCGGAGGCGATCACCACAACAGACCCGAGATTTCCAGGGGTGATCGATTCATTGAAGATGTCTGCGGCCGCTGCGACACGTGAATTGGCCGAAGTGAACGCGGTGTCGAAAGCGCAACTGATCAGCGGACAGGGCCTGGGCGACGGTACGCGCTGGATCCACGATTCGGTCGCATCGAGCGTGCTGCTCGATACCGAGAAGACCGCAGTTGAATGGAACGCCGAACGAAGGAAACTGGAACTTCGGATCAGCACCGGCATGACCCGGGATGCGCAATGCGAGGAGCAGGGCCCGAAGTTCGATTGACGCGAGCCCACCCGCCGTTACTCGCCGCACTCTGCCTGTTGCACGCGGACATCGAAGGCCTGTGCGAGGGCCTGGGCACAGCGCGCTGACCGAGTCGTCAGCCTTCCGCGCCGCGGCGCCCCAACCGGTTCCCCAACGCCAGCAACCCCCATCCCGCCATCCCGAAGGTCAGCGCGATGCCGGCCGCATAGACGGCCACGCCGCCGTAGCCGCCCACGTTGGCGGGGTTGAGGAAGGGGTAGGGATACCAGCCGGTGTGGCCACCGCGCACCAGTGTGTAGGCCAGGTAGACCACGGGGACGACGAGTATCCACAGCAGCTGCCGGCCGCCGAGTCGCGTGCGCGGCGGCTGCAGCAACCAGTCGAGCAGCACGACGCACGGCATCACGTAGTGCAGCAGCGTGTTGATCCACGGCCGCAGCGCGCCGAGGTCGACGTCGCGCAACAGCAGCGAGAAGACGATGCCGACCACCGCCATGTTCACGGCCGACATGGCGCGCAGCCCTTCGTCGGGCCCTGTAAACGCCGGCTGCCAGAGGCGGCGCGCGCCCAGCACCAGCACGATCGCCGCGAACAGGTTCGAGAGGTTGGTGAAGAAGCTGAAGAAGTTGACGACGTTGAAGCCCATGCGGACATGGATCGTCAGCTGCCAGCCGATCGCCACGAGGGTCAGCAGGCCGAAGAAGAGGCGCAGGGCGGGCCAGATCACGGGATGCTGCCCTGCGCTCAGGGCTTGCAGGTGCCGCCCATGGACACCGAGCCGTCCTTGCACTCGGTGAGCATGGGCGCGCCGCGCGGTGCGGGGGCCGACGTGGAGGCCGGGGGCGGCGAGGCCGCGCCGCCTTCGCGCTGGTAGACGATCTTCTTGGTACCCAGGTCGCAGCTGCCCACGATCTGGCCGCTCGCCGTGGCGGTGGCATCGACGGTGACGACGCTGAAATTGGTGACGCCCGACGCGGCGATCTTGGCCTCGATCTCGGCGCGCAGCGTGTCGCAGTTGCTCTGGGCGTGGGCGCTGCCAAAGGCCACGAACAGGGTCGAAGCGGCAGCAGCAACAGCAAGCAGACGGAGTCTCATGAGGGGCCTGCCTTTCTTTCTTTTGCAGTGGAATAGGGGGCGGGGAATCGACGTCTAGTTTCGCGCTGCACGGCGGCAGACGCAAAGACAAATGCAAAGACAAACGGCCTGCCGCGCGAGCAACAGGCCGTTGGTAGGAAGGCTTCCGGGTCAGCACAGACCCGGAAGACGCAGGCGCAGCGGGATCAGACCGCCGGGGCCAGCACCGCGTTCAGCGTGGGGCTGGGGCGCATCACGGCTTCGTACTTGGCCTTGTCGGCCAGGTAGTAGCCGCCGATGTCCACGGGCTTGCCCTGCACGGCCGCGAGTTCGTCGACGATCTTCTTTTCGTTGGCGGTGAGCGCCTCGGCGAGCTTCTTGAACTTGGCTTGCAGGTCCTTGTCCTCGGTCTGCGCGGCGAGTTCCTGGGCCCAGTACATGGCCAGGTAGAACTGGCTGCCGCGGTTGTCGAGCTGACCGGTCTTGGGCGACGGGTTCTTGTTGTTGTCGAGCAGCTGGCCCGTGGCCGCGTCGAGCGTCTTGGACAGGATCTTGGCTTGCGCGTTGCCGGTCTTCAGGCCCAGGTCTTCCAGGCTCACTGCCAGCGCGAGGAATTCGCCGAGCGAATCCCAGCGCAGGTGGTTTTCTTCCACCAGCTGCTGCACGTGCTTGGGGGCCGAGCCGCCCGCGCCGGTCTCGTACATGCCGCCGCCGGCCATCAGGGGCACGATCGACAGCATCTTGGCGGAGGTACCCAGTTCCATGATGGGGAACAGGTCGGTCAGGTAGTCGCGCAGGATGTTGCCGGTGGCGCTGATGGTGTCCAGGCCGCGCACGACGCGCTCCAGCGTGTAGCGCATGGCACGCACCTGGCTCATGATCTGGATGTCCAGGCCCGTGGTGTCGTGCTCGTGCAGGTACATCTTGACCTTGGTGATCAGCTGCGCCTCGTGCGGGCGGTAGGCGTCGAGCCAGAACACGACCGGCATGCCGGAGTTGCGTGCGCGGTTGACGGCCAGCTTCACCCAGTCGCGAATGGCGGCGTCCTTGACCTGGCACATGCGCCAGATGTCGCCCTTCTCCACGTCTTCGCTCATCAGCACTTCGCCGGTGTCCAGGTCGGTGATGTTGGCCACGCCGTCTTCGGCGATTTCGAAGGTCTTGTCGTGCGAGCCGTACTCTTCGGCCTTCTGGGCCATGAGGCCGACGTTGGGCACGGTGCCCATGGTCTTGGGGTCGAAGGCGCCGTGCCACTTGCAGAAGTTGATGATCTCCTGGTAGATGCGGGCGAAGGTCGATTCGGGCATCACGGCCTTGACGTCCTTCAGGCGGCCGTCGGCGCCCCACATCTTGCCGCCGTTGCGGATCATGGCGGGCATCGAGGCGTCCACGATCACGTCGTTGGGCGAGTGGAAGTTGGTGATGCCCTTGGCCGAGTCGACCATGGCCAGCTCGGGGCGGCCTTCGTGGCAGGCGTGCAGGTCGCGCTTGATCTCGTCCTGCGTGCTCTGGGGCAGCGTGGCGATCTTGTTGTACAGGTCGACCATGCCGTTGTTGACGTTGATGCCCAGCTCGTCGAACAGCTTGCCGTGTTTCTCGAAGGCTTCCTTGTAGAAGATCTTCACGCAGTGGCCGAACACGATGGGGTGCGAGACCTTCATCATGGTGGCCTTGACGTGCAGCGAGAACATGACGCCGGTCTTGTGCGCGTCTTCGATTTCCTTTTCATAGAAGGCCAGCAGGGCCTTCTTGCTCATGAACATGGAGTCGATGATCTCGCGGTCGAGCAGGGCCACCTTGGGCTTGAGCACGATGGTCTTGCCGCTCTTGGTGATCAGTTCCATCTTGACGTTGCGCGCGCGGTCCAGGGTCATGGACTTTTCGCCGTGATAGAAGTCGCCGCCGTGCATGTGCGAGACGTGCGAGCGCGAGGCCTGGCTCCACTCGGCCATGCTGTGCGGGTTCTTGCGGGCGTATTCCTTCACGGCGCGGGGCGCGCGGCGGTCGGAGTTGCCTTCGCGCAGCACGGGGTTCACGGCGCTGCCGGTGCACTTGTTGTAGCGCGTGCGGATGTCCTTGTCCTCGTCCGAGGTCGGGTTCTCCGGGTAGTCGGGAATCTTGTAGCCCTTGCCCTGCAGCTCCTTGATGGCCGACTTGAGCTGCGACACCGAGGCGCTGATGTTGGGCAGCTTGATGATGTTGGCGTCAGGCCGCAGCGTGAGCTTGCCCAGTTCGGCCAGGTTGTCGGGCACCTTTTGGTCGTCGCTCAGGAACTCGGGGAACTCGCCCAGGACGCGGGCGGCCACCGAGATGTCGCTCGTCGTCACGTTGATGCCGGCCGGCGCGGTGAAGGCGCGCACGATGGGCAGGAAGGCGTAGGTCGCCAGCAGCGGCGCCTCGTCGGTGAGGGTGTAGACGATGGTGGGTTGCTTCGTGCTCATGCGCTTGCTTCCGTAGGTTCTGGGTTGTCGAGAGGGCTGAAATTTCATTGGGCGAAATGGACTTTCGCCGGAGCCCCCCATTGTCGCCCGGTCGGGCCGGGGCGCGGTCGGAGAAACCCCGATGACCCCGCTGCCGGGGCTCGCGAAGACCGAGCGCGCGGCCTTCTGCGACGGGGCCCTGTACCGCTGACGACCGCCGTTCAGTGGCGCGGCACCGTCACCGCGCCCACATGCAGCGTGCGCCCGGCGCCCAGCCCCGCGATGACCAGCGCCACGCCCAGGCCGACGAACAGCCAGGCCGAGGCGTGGAAGCTGCCGGTCCAGCCGTGCAGCAGGCCGGCCAGCAGCGGGCCGAAGGCCGCCACCATGTAGCCCACGCCCTGGGCCATGCCCGACAGGTGCGCGGCGATGTGCGAATCGGGCGAGCGCAGCACGATCATGGTGAGCGCCAGCGCGAAGGTGCCGCCCTGCGAAATGCCGAGCACCACGGCCCAGGTCCACATGCCGCCGGGGGCGTCGAGCGGCGCGAACAGCATGGCCAGCATGGCCGCCACGGTCATCGCCGACAGCACCACCGCCAGCGCGCGCTGGTTGCGCAGCTTCACGGCCAGTGCGGGCACCACGAGGCAGGTCACGACCTGCGTCATGACCGACAGCGACACCACGTAGCCGGCCATTTCGCCGCTGAGCCCGCGCTCGCGCAGGATCGGCGCGAGCCAGCCCATCACGATGTACGCCAGAGCCGATTGCAGCCCCATGAAGAAGGTGACCTGCCAGGCCAGCCGGTCGCGCCACAGGCCGCGCACGGTGAAGCCTGATTCGCTCGCCACCGGCTTGAGCGGCAGCGCCTGCGGTGCCCAGATGAAGGTGACCAGCGCGGCCGGCACGGCCCACATGGCGAGCGCCAGCGTCCAGCCGCCGCCCAGCGCGTGCTCCAGCGGCACCGTGAGGCCCGCGGCGCTGGCGGCGCCGCCGCACACGGCCATGGTGTACAGGCCCATCATCAGCGCGGCCTGCTTGGCGAAGTCGCGCTTCACCAGGCCCGAGAGCAGCACGTTCGACACCGCGATGCCGCTGCCCGCGATGGCCGAGGCCAGGAACAGCAGCGGGATGTTGCCGGTGCCGCGCAGCAGCGTGCCCACGCCGATCAGCACCATGCAGCCCAGCAGCGTGCGCTCGGTGCCGAAGCGGCGGCCGAGCCAGGGCGCCATCGGCGCGAACACGCCCAGGCAGACGATCGGCAGCGTGGTCAGCAGGCTCGCGGCGGTGGCCGACAGGCCGGTGGCGCGGATGATCTCCGGCAGCACCACCGACAGGCTGGCGAACACCGGCCGCAGGTTGAAGGCGATGAGCACCACCGTGAGGCCAAGCAGCAGTTGGCGGCCCCGGCTGGGTGTCGGTGTGGGGCGCGGCGCGGGCAGGCTGTCGACCTCGGCGTCGATCAGCAGTTCTTCGGCGCTGGATGGCGCCGCCTGGGTGCGCGCCGTGGTGGCCGCACCCGTGGGCAAGGTCATGGAGTTCATGCGGTGCCCAGCGCCAGGACGTGCATCGTCGGCGCCATCAGGTCGCGCACGGCGGCGGCCGCACGCGCGGGGTCGCCGCTGGCAATGCCCTCGACGATGGCGCGGTGCGCCGCCTCGTCGGGCTCGGGCAGGCTGGTGCTCAGCGTGCTGGCGATGGTTTCCTTGATGTAGCCGGTGATGAAGCGGCAGGTCTCGACCAGCGCCAGGTTGCCCGACACATCGACGATGGCCAGGTGAAAGGCCAGGTCGCGCTCGATGAAGGCGGCGCCGCCGTCGGCCGCATCGGGCTGGCCGCGCTTGTCGAGCAGGGCGTTGAGACGGCGCAGGTCTTTCGCAGTGTGGCGCACGGCGGCGAGCCGGGCGGCTTCGACCTCGAGCGCGCGGCGCACCTCGAACTGGTCGCGCAAGCTCGCCAGGCGCAGCTTCTGCAGGCTGGCCGAAGGGTCGAAGCCCGAGCGCACGTAGGTGCCCGAACCCTGGCGCACCTCGAGCAGGCCGCGCGAGACCAGCGTCTTCACCGCCTCGCGCACCGTGCCGCGGCTCACGCCCAGCAGCTGCGCCAGCTGCGGTTCGATGGGAATGCGCGAGCCGATGGGCCAGCGGCCTGCGGCGATCTCGGTGCGGATGCTGTTCGCGGCGGCGTCGGCCAGGGAGGTGCGGGGAGGTTGGACGAGCATGGGTCAGGCCGGCTTATTCATTGAATGATTGGATGAATTTAACCATTGTCAAAAAGCCGCAGTCGGCGGGAGGGGCATGAAGCCCGGCCGCCGACCGGATCACCAGCTGCCCGAAGCGCCGCCGCCGCTGCTTGAACCGCCGCTGTCCGAAGACGAGGAGGACGACGATGACGAACTGCTGCTGCTCCAGCCGCTGTCGTCATCGTCGCTGCTGCCCGATTCCCAGACGCCGGGCGGCAGGAAGCCGATCAGCATCGAGAAGAACGCCGCCAGCGCGATGGGAATCCACGAGGTGTCCGGCACCGGGCCGGGCGAGGTTTCATGGAACACGTAGCCGCAGATGCCCGCCACGATGACCAGCCGGACGAAGAAGCTGACCACGCTGCGCTGGAAGGTGTTGACCATGCAGCGCAGGATGACCACCGCGAACAGCGTCACGCCGCCGATGCACAGCGCCCACAGAAAGCCCCACCAGAAGCGCTCGGCGCCGACCGTGAATGCGATGGCGACCAGCGACGCGATCACGGCCACGAAGCCGCCCATGAAGATGGCCGCCGTGCGCGACATGCCGCAGAGAAAGCCCAGGCCGTAGCCGAAGATCGCCGGCATCGCCAGCACCAGCGCGATGGGCGGATTCAGCAGCGCAGCGCCGGCTGCCAGCGGGCCGGCCCCGAGCAGGCCGAGCACCAGGCGCAGGTCGCGCGGGGCAGGGCGCGCACGCGCCGGTTCGGGCTTCATGGCCGCCAGCGCGTCGGCCCAGGGCTCGGGGCCCGCACTGCCTTTGCGCGTGCTCTTGCGTTTTTTCTCTTCGGCACGCCGCGAGGCCGAGGTGCCGCGCGGCGGGTCGCGCTCGATGCCGCGGCCGTGGTAGATGCCCAGGCCCAGGCCCCACAGCAGCACGCCCAGCAGGCTCCAGCCTTCGGGTGTGACCTTGCCGCCGCTCGTCAGGCTGGTGGTTTTCTCGTCGTCGGGTGCGGGGGCGGGTGCGGCGGCGTGGTCCACGGCGATCTGCTGCGACTCGGGCGCGACGAAGCTCACCTCGCCGTCGAGCAGCCGCGCGAGCGCGCCCACCGCCGACTGCACACCGCCGCCGAAGTCGCCCTCGCGAAAGCGCGGCGCCATCTCGCGGTCGATGATGCGGGCCGCCTGGATGTCGGTCACCGTGCCTTCGAGCCCGGCGCCGACCTCGATGCGCATGCGCCGGTCTTTCTGCGCCACGAGCAGCAGGATGCCGTCGTCGGCCTCGCTGCGGCCCAGCCGCCATTTGGCGAACACGCGCGTGGCGTAGGCCTCGATGGTGTCTTCGCCCGTGGTCGGCACGATGAGCACCGCGAGTTGGGCCTCGGTGCGGCTCTGGATGTCGGCGATCTGCTGGCGCAGCGCATCGGCCTCGCGGGGCGCCAGCGCCTGTGCGAGGTCGACCACGCGCGAACTCATCGCGGGCACCGGCACGGGCTTGCCCTGCGCGACACGAGGGCCTGCGAGGCACAGCACGACCAGCAAGGCCAGGCTCAGCGATAGCCAGCGAGGCATCAACATTCGTCCGTTCATCGGCGCGCTCCCTTTGCTGCCACCACACCCGCACCGCGCACTTCGACGCGGCGCTGATCAACCACCTTGCCGCTCGCATCGACCAACTCGATCAGGTGCCGGCCCGGCCATGGCAGCCATTGCGCGCTGTTGCCGCGCGCGTGGAACTTGCCATCGATGCGCCACTGCACGCCGCGCCCTTCGGACTCGAAACGCACGCGCTGGCGCAGCGGCGGAATGTCGGGGTCGAGCGCGAGGATCGTGCCGTCGGACGGCGCCGTGATGCGCGCCGAGGCCGCATCGCTCGCCATGCCGGTGTCGAGCGCGAACAGCGGCTGCTCGGTGCCCTGCAAGAACCATTCGCTGCGCGCCGCTTCGAGCGGGCTGCCGTCGGCGCCGGGGCCGAAGCTCACGGGCGCCTCGACCAGTCCGGCGGGCGGCGTGGGCGCGCGGCTGGGTTCGCGGGCGTGCAGGAAGCGCATCACCTCGGCCCACACGGGCGCGGCGCCGCTGGTGCCGCTCACGTCCCACATCGAGGCGCCGCTCGCGTTGCCGACCCACACGCCGACCGTGTAACGCTGCGACCAGCCCACGGCCCAGTTGTCGCGCATGTCCTTGCTGGTGCCGGTCTTCACGGCGGTCCAGAAGCGGGTCGAGAGGATGCTGTCCAGCCCGAAGGTGCGGGTACGCGCGTTCGGGTCCGAAAGGATGTCGCCGACGATGAAGGCGGCGCGCGGATCGAGCAGCGGCGCGGCCTCGGCGGGCTTCTGCTTGCTGGCCGGCGCAGGTGGGCGCGGCGTGAGCGTGGTCGCGCCGAAGCGTCCGCCGTTCGCCACCATGCGGTAGGCATTGGCCAGCGACAGCAGAGACACCTCGGCGCTGCCGAGCGCCAGGCTGTAGCCGTAGTAGTCGCCGCTCTCGCGCAGCGGCAGGCCGGCGGCGCGCAGCTCGCGCGCGAAGGCTTCGGGCGACACCATCACCAGCGTGCGCACGGCCGGCACGTTGAGCGAGGCGGCCAGCGCGGTGCGCGCCGACACCGGGCCCTTGAAGCGCCGGTCGTAGTTCTGCGGAATGTAGAGGCCGCTCGCGGTGCTGATCTGCGCCGACGAGTCCTCGATGAGCGAAGCGGCCGTGATGCGCTTCTCGGCGATGGCCTGCGCGTACAGCAGCGGCTTGAGCGTGGAGCCGGGCTGGCGCAGCGCGGTCACGCCGTCCACCTCGGCGGCCTGGCTCAGCGGACCGGAGGAGCCGACCCAGGCCAGCACCTCGCCGCTCGCGTTGTCGAGCACCACGAGCGCGCCGTCTTCGACGTGGCGGTCGCGCAGCTCGCGCAGGTGGCGCTGCAGGCTGTCGAGCGCGTAGCGCTGCAGCGGCGCGCGCAAGGTGGTGCGGACGCTGACGGGTGCGGTGGACTTTTCATCCGCGGCACCACGCAACTCGCGCAGCACCCGCCGCGCGGCATGCGGCGCGATGCCTTCGTTGGGCTCGAATGCGCGCCGCTGCACCACCGCGCTGGTGAACATGTCGAGCGCCTCGCAGTCGGTCCTGGCGCCGGGCTCCATCACGCGCAGCACCTCGCAGGCGCGCTGCGCCACCAGCGCCGGGCGGGCGTTGGGCGCGCGCACCAGCGCGGCGGCCACGGCGGCCTCGCGCGCGTCGAGCCCGCTCGGGGCCTTGCTGAAGAGCGTGCGCGAGAGCGCGTCGATGCCGACGATCTCGCCGCGGAAGGGCACCGTGTTCAGGTAGGCCTCGAGGATCTGGTCCTTGCGCCAGCGGCGCTCCAGCTGCGTGGCGGCCACGGTCTGGCCGATCTTCTGCCTGAAGCTGCGCCCGCCCGCCGCGCGGCGCAGGTCGTCGTCGAGCAGGCCCGCGAGCTGCATGGTGATGGTCGAGGCGCCGCGCGTGCGCGTGTTCCACAGGTTGCCCCAGGCCGCGGCCGAGGCGGCGCGCCAGTCGACGCCGCTGTGTTCGTAGAAGCGCTTGTCTTCGCTCAGCAGCATCGCGGCGCGCAGCGCGGGCGACACGTCGGCCAGCGCGGTCCACTGGCCGCGCCGCACCGTGGGGTCGGTGCGCACGCGATGCAGCAACTCGCCCTGGCGGTCGAGCACGGCGGTTTCGGAGGAGCGGAAGTCGCGCTTCACTTCCTCGAAGCTGGCCAGCGCCCAGGCGGAGGGTGCGGCGGCTGCCGTCAGCAGGACCACGGCCAGGGTGTGCCGGGCGGTGGAAGAAAACGAGAACGCAAGAGGCATCGCAGCAGACGGGGCCGCAGGGCGGCAGGCAAAGCGGGGACGGCCCATTCTCCGCGATGCTTTCGGGGCGCCCTTCACACGCGGGCGCGTCAGGTGCGGACGTACGCCGCGAGATGCTGGCCGGTGAGCGTGGCGCGTTTCGCGACCAGGTCGGCCGGCGTGCCTTCGAAGACCACGCGCCCGCCGTCGTGGCCGGCGCCGGGGCCGAGGTCGATGATCCAGTCGGCGTGCGCCATCACCGCCTGGTGATGCTCGATGACGATGACCGACTTGCCCGCATCGACCAGCCGGTCGAGCAGGGCCAACAGCTGCGCCACGTCGGCCAGGTGCAGGCCGGTGGTCGGCTCGTCGAGCACGTACACGCCGCCCTTTTCGGCCATGTGCGTGGCCAGCTTGAGCCGCTGGCGCTCGCCGCCCGACAGCGTGGTGAGCGGCTGGCCCAGGCTCAGGTAGCCCAGGCCCACGTCGGCCAGGCGCTCCAGGATGGCGTGGGCGGCCGGCGTGCGCGCCGGGCCTTCGCCGAAGAAGGCCGCGGCCTCGGTCACCGGCATCGCGAGCACCTCGCTGATGTCGCGCCCGCCGAAGCGGTGTTCGAGCACCGAGGCGTGGAAGCGCTTGCCCTCGCACTCTTCGCAGACGGTGGCCACGCCGGCCATCATCGCCAGGTCGGTGTAGATCACGCCCGCGCCGTTGCAGGTGGGGCAGGCGCCTTCGGAGTTGGCGCTGAACAGGGCCGGCTTCACGCCGTTGGCCTTGGCGAAGGCGTTGCGGATCGGGTCGAGCAGGCCGGTGTAGGTGGCCGGGTTGCTGCGCCGCGAGCCGCGGATCGCGCCCTGGTCGACCGCCACCACGCCCGCGCCGGCCGGAATCGAGCCGTGCACCAGCGAGCTCTTGCCCGAGCCCGCGACGCCGGTCACGACCACCAGCACGCCCAGCGGAATGTCGACGTCGACGTTGCGCAGGTTGTGCGCCTTGGCGCCGCGGATCGGCAGCGCACCCGTGGCCTGGCGCACCTTCTTCTTCAGCGCGGCCCGGTCGTCCAGGTGCCGGCCCGTGAGCGTGCCGCTGGTGCGCAGTGCTTCGACGGTGCCCTCGAAGCAGACCGTGCCGCCCGCCGCGCCCGCGCCGGGGCCGAGGTCGACGACGTGGTCGGCGATGGCGATGGCCTCGGGCTTGTGCTCCACCACCAGCACCGTGTTGCCCTTGTCGCGCAGCCGCAGCAGCAGCTCGTTCATGCGCTGGATGTCGTGCGGGTGCAGGCCGATGGTCGGCTCGTCGAAGACGTAGGTCACGTCGGTGAGCGAGGAGCCCAGGTGGCGGATCATCTTCACGCGCTGCGCCTCGCCGCCCGAGAGCGTGCCCGAGGGGCGGTCGAGGCTGAGGTACCCGAGGCCGATTTCGACGAACGAATCGAGCGTGTGCGCCAGCTTGGCGAGCAGCGGCGCCACCGAGGGCTCGTTCAGGCCGCGCACCCACACGGCGAGGTCGCTGATCTGCATCGCGCAGGCCTCGGCGATGTTGAGCTTCTTGATGCGCGACGAGCGCGCCCCTTCGCTGAGCCGCGTGCCGCCGCATTCGGGGCAGGTGGTGAAGGTCACGGCCCGTTCCACGAAGGCGCGGATGTGCGGCTGCATCGCCTCGACGTCCTTGGCCAGGAACGACTTCTGCACCTGCGGAATGAGGCCCAGGTAGGTGAGGTTGATGCCGTCGACCTTGATCTTGGTCGGCTCTTTGTGGAGCAGGGCGTCGAGCTCTTTCTTGGTGAACTTGCGGATCGGCTTGTCGGGATCGAAGAAGCCGCAGCCGTTGAAGATGCGCCCGTACCAGCCCTCCATGCTGAAGCCCGGGATGGTGAGCGCGCCTTCGTTGAGCGACTTGCTGTCGTCGTAGAAGGCCGTGAGGTCGAAGGCGGTGACCGCGCCCCGGCCTTCGCAGCGCGGGCACATGCCGCCGGTGCGGCTGAAGGTCTGCTTGACCGTTTTGGCGTTGCCGCGTTCCACGGTGATGGCGCCGGTGGCTTTCACCGAGGGCACGTTGAAGGCGAAGGCGCTGGGCGAGCCGATGTGCGGCTTGCCCAGGCGGCTGAACAGAATGCGCAGCATCGCGTTGGCGTCGGTCGCGGTGCCGACGGTGGAGCGCGGGTCGCCGCCCATGCGCTCCTGGTCCACGATGATCGCGGTCGTCAGGCCGTCGAGCACGTCGACCTCGGGCCGCGCCAGCGTCGGCATGAAGCCCTGCACGAAGGCGCTGTAGGTTTCGTTGATGAGCCGCTGCGACTCGGCCGCGATGGTGCCGAACACCAGCGAACTCTTGCCCGAGCCCGAGACGCCCGTGAACACCGTGAGCCGCCGCTTGGGCAGCTCGACGCTGATGTCCTTCAGGTTGTTCACGCGCGCGCCCTGCACGCGGATGAGGTCGTGGTGGTCGGCGGCGTGCCGGCCGCTCGTGTCCTTCGCGTCCTTCGTGCTGTTCGTGCTCTTGGTGGCTTTTGCGTCCTTCTTCGGGGCCTTGCTGCTCATCGGGTCTTTCGTCTTTGGAAGGGACACGGGGCCGCCACGGCGGCGGCGCCCGTGCAGGAGGTCAGGGGGCCGCGGCGCTGGTGGGCCGGCTCAGCGCGTCTGCTGGATGCGGATCAGGTTGCCCGCCGGGTCGCGCACCGCGCAGTCGCGCACGCCGTAGGGCTGGTCGGTGGGCTCCTGCACGATCTCGGTGTTGCGGGCCTGCAGCCGATCGAAGGTGCCTTCGAGGTCGGGCGTGGCCAGCAGCAGCGAGGCGAAGGTGCCCTTGGCCATCATCTCGGCGATGGTGCGGCGCTCGTCGTCGGTGAGCCCGGGCGTGGCGGCCGGCGGGTACAGCACGATGGAGGTGGCGGGCTGGCCGGCCGGGCCGACCGTGATCCAGTGCATGCCGCCATAGGCGACGTCGTTGCGCACCTCGAAGCCGAGGGTGTCGCGGTAGAAGGCCAGCGAGGCCTCGGGGTCGGTGTGCGGGAGAAAGCTCGAATGGATGCTGAGGTTCATGGTGACGAGGGTCCGTAGTGGTGTCGGGCCGTCATGCTAGGTGCGAGGTGGGGTTTCGCGCTTCTCGATTCCTGATCGGCCGCGTCACTTGTTTGGCGATGCACGCCGGCATGCCCGCCGTGGCCTGCGCCGCCTCGCGCCGGTAGACGCCGGGCGACACGCCGACCAGCTCGGTGAAGCGCGTGGTGAAGGTGCCCAGCGATGCGCAGCCGACCTCGAAGCAGACCTCGGTCACGCTGAGGTCGCCACGGCGCAGCAGCGCCATCGCGCGCTCGATGCGCCGCGTCATCAGGTACGCGTAGGGCGACTCGCCATACGCCAGCCGGAACTGGCGGCTGAGGTGCCCGGCCGACATGTTCGCGTCGCGCGCGAGCGCTTCCACGTCGAGCGGCTGCGCGTGCTCGCGGTCGATGCGGTCACGCACGCGGCGCAGCCGTGCGAGGTCGGGCAAGGAGGGTTGGGGCTGCGTGGCGCTCATCGGGGCGGATCGTGCCACGTCGCTACGGCGTGCTCAAGCGCAGGCAAAGGTTCCACATCCGGTAACGAACTTCACACAAGCCACCGCATCTGGAAACCCGATGCGCACGCAGGTGGTCTTCAATACGGTACGGGTTCGCAGCAGGCGCGCCCGACCGTACAGCTCACCCAAGGAGAACTTCGCATGACAAAAACACTCGCGCTTCTGCTGGCCGCCTCGGCCATCCTGGTTGGTTGCGTGGTCGCGCCCTACGACCGGGGCCCGCCCCCGCGCGGCCATGGCTACGACCGCGACCGTGATGGCGTGCCCAACCGTTATGACCGCGACCGCGACAACGACGGCGTGCCCAATCGCTACGACCGCCGTCCGAACAACCCGTATCGCAACTGATACCGGGGCTGAAACCCCAAAAAGAAAGACCGCGAGGCGCACAGCCCCGCGGTCTTTTTTTGTGTGCCGGACGTGTACTCAGGCAGTGCGGCGCGCCATCAGCGCCCACAGGCCGGCCGCGCTCAGCAGCGAGCCGCCTGCCAGGTGAAAGCGCCGCTGCGCGCGCGGCGAGGCGAGCAGCCGGCCCGCCGAACTCGCGAACACGGCATAGAGCGTGGCATTGAGCGTCGCCAGCGCCACGAAGGTCAGCGCCAGCACCCACATCTGCTGCGACACGTCGGCGCCCGGGCGGATGAACTGCGGCAGGAAGGCCACGAAGAACACGATGCCCTTGGGGTTCAGCGCCGTCACCAGGTAGGTGTTGGCGAACAGGCGCCAGCGCGAGGCGGGCGCGGCCGGCGCGGCGGTCTCGGTGGGCGAGATGCCGGCGCGCAGCAGCTTGATGCCCAGGTACAGCAGGTACAAGCCGCCGACCCACTTCACCACCGTGAACCAGAACGCCGACGTGGCCAGCAGCGCGCCCAGGCCCAGCAGCGACACCACCAGCGCAGTCGAATCGCCCAGCGCCACGGCGGCCACCAATGGCACGTTGGCGCGGCGGCCGTGCGACATCGAATAGCTGATCACCGTGAGGATGGTCGGCCCCGGAATGATGAGGAGCAACGCGGAGGCAGCGACGAAGGCGAGCCAGAGTTCGATGGGCATGGGGACGGATGCTCCTGAAGGAATGGGAAGGGCGCGCCATTCAGCGCGGGAACGAAGTCTTTTTCATGCGTCCGACGTCGAGGTTGGCGCACCGAAGCGCAGTGCGGACCGCGCCTTGGCGCGCTCGGCCTCTACCTCGCGGTCACGCGGCTCGGCCGTGGTCACCAGCGATTCGATCAGCCGCCCGGCCGTGGCGGCCACCTCGTCGACGGCACGCTCGAAGGCCTGCTCGTTGGCGCGCGAGGGCACGCTGAAGCCGCTGAGCTTGCGCACGAACTGCAGCGCGGCGGCGCGGATTTCCTGCTCGGTGGCAGGGGGCTCGAAGTTGTAGAGGGTCTTGATGCTGCGGCACATGGCGGATGCTCCGGTCAGACGCGGCGCAGGGGCCGCGCGGCCAGTCTAGCGAACCCGATCTTCTTGCGCAGCACCCGCCGGGGAAGGCCTGCGGGAGGCCCGGGGACACCCGATCAGCTGCCTTCGTAGAAGAACTCTTCGCGCACGATCTTGCCGTCCTTGACGGTGTACAGCGCCATCTCTTCCATCGTGAAACGCTGGCCCGTGGGCTTCATCGTCACGTCGAAGCGGAAACCGACGATGAAGCGGTCGTCGTGCGGCCAGGGGCCGGCCACCTGGAACGAATGCACCTTGTGGTTGGCCACCCACCATTCGCCCTTGGCGCGGATCGCCGAGAGCCCCACCGACTCGCGCGACATGCCGGGCGGTGCGCTGGCCTCGACGCTGACGGCCTCTGGCGCATAGAGCGCCAGGGCTTCATCGAAGGTCCCTGCTTTGCACAGCGCCACGAGCTTCGCGGCGATTTGCTGGGTGTTCATGCGTTTCTCCAGTGAGGTCGGGGAATGACGGGAGGCGCAGTGTAGGCCCGCGCACCGCGCGGCGTCGACAGGCGTTTACCGCGCCGGCCCGTTGAGCGCGCGCAGACTGTCGACGCCCTCCGGCGAGAGCCACAGCAGCGTGTTCAGGTAGGTCTCGATGCGATCGACCAGCGCGCTGCGCGGGCCCTCGCGCCATTCGGTCGAACCGTAGAACGCGGCCTGTTCGGACTCCAGCGCTTCGCGGCTCGCGTAGGCGCGCACGAGGTAGTAGCTCTCTTCCTCGTGGTCCGACTTGCCGTAGCTCACCACGTCCATGCCCTTGCTGCGCAGCATGGGCACCGAGCGTTCATGCATCGTGCGGTGGAAGTCGTCGAGGGTGCCGGGCTTGAGGCGGTAGATGCGAATTTCGAGGAGGCGGGTCATGAGGAATGGACTCTGCAGTTCATGCGGGAATGCGCGGCGCTTCGATGTCGTGCAGCTGCGCGCTGAAGTCGTACCTGTATGCGTAGTCGCCCGTGTAGGCCAGCGCGATCTTTCCGGCCCACGTGATGTGGAAGCGGTCGGTGCCCGCGATGCGGTCGAAGCGGATGCGATGGTGGGCCGCGGCGTCGTGCCCGAGCAGGTAGATGTGAAAGACGTTGTCTTCCGTGTCGTCGGGCGGTGGCGCGTCGATGCTGACCTCGAGCCCGTCGATTCGCGCCAGGCTGAAGTCGGGCAGTGCGCAGACCGCGAAGCCGCCGCCGTCGCCCCAGGCGGTCGACGACAGCGTGCAGCGGTGGTAGTTGTTCCAGACCCCGGGTGCCTCCCAATCGGACGGGTGGTCGATGTCCTCGTCTTCGGGCTCGTCGATCTCGCGCTCGGCGTCGTAGTCTGCGCTGCGCAGGTGCAGGTCGAACCAGACCTCGTTGTCCCGCACGGACGCGGTCCAGCGGAATTCCTTGACGGGATGGCCTTCGGGCCAGGGGTTGCCGGCGAAGTGAATGCGGTTTTGAGGGCGTGTCATGGGAGGAGTGTTCGCTGCGCCGTCGTGTGTGCGGCCGTAGGCGCTGTCGTCTGCGATCGCGACGCAGCGGTCCAGCAGGCCGGCCTCGCGCACCTCTTGCTCGGTGTCCACCTGGAACACGTTCTTGCGGCAATCGCTGCAGTACCGGACGCCGGGCGTGGCAGTTTCTTCGAGTGCGTCCCAGGGCTTGGGGCACGAGAGTGATCCGTCGTGCGCGCTTCTCGACGACGCTTGTGGATCGACCGGCGCGCGACCGATGCGGAGGGACTTCTTCATGGAGGCGGTGGGCCGCGGGTGCCGAAAACGTACTGCGCGACCCATTCCGCCTGCTCCGATGTATCGGGCATGTCGATGCCCCGGGAGCGGCTCAGCAGGTGGAAGATGTTCTGGCCCGGAACGCCGAGCCCGTGGAGCAGGCTGCCCGCGATGAGGCCCGTGCGGCCGATGCCTGCGTGGCAGTGAATCGCGATGGCCTTTCCGCTCGCCAGTTCGACGCCCAGTTCGGCAATGAGGGCCGCCGCCTCCCGTTGCGATGGCGGGATGCCGTGGTCCGGAATCGGGAAATGCCGGAAGACGATCCCATGCTCGGCGCAGAGCGCAGGCTCGTCGTCGAGTTCAAGCGCCCTGATCTCCTGCGCCTCGAGCAGGGAGACCACGATGTTCAGCGAGGCACGCTGCCAGGACGCCACCTCCTCGCGCAGCGAGTCACCGCCGCGCGGGCGTGCCATCAGGCCCAGCCGATGCGGCGGTATGCCGCGAACCCAGTGGATGGTGGTCTCGAACATGGCCTCTGGATCCGGCAGTGATGCCTCTCAGGTGAAAACGATCGCCGTCTTGTGCGCGATGCTCAGCCGCGCCGATTCATACAGCAGCAGCCACGACTCGATCTCCCGGTAGAGGCCTTCGTCCTCTCCCATGCTGTCGCCGAGCCGCGCGGCTTCCTCGTCCGACAGCTCGCCGTCCGAGAGCGCGATGCCGAGCGCCGGGGCGACCAGCACCAATTCTTCGAGCAGGCGGTACGACGAGCCGAGCATGCCGCCGGGCAGGTCGGTCTCGTCTTCCTCGGCAAAGATCACGTCCTCGAAGTCGATCGGCAGATAGAAGCCTTCCGCGTCGGAGTGGCACAGCAGGTGGCTTTCGAACATGTTTGCCACGTCTTCGAGCGTCTCGTCTTCTGTGGGGTCGACGTCTTCCGGCAGCGGTGTGGCCATCCAGCCGGGCGTCGTCACGCGGTGCGCGTAGGCGCGGCGCAGGTAGTGGATGAACGAGTAAGGCAGGCCGTCGAGCGGCGCGCGGGATTCGAGCGGCGGCAAGGTGCGGGGCTCGACGTGTGGCGGCAGGCCGGCTTCGGCGAGCTTGCGGTTCGCGGCGGCGAAATCGGCCTCGAAGTGTTCGACGCTCTCGGGATCGTTCTCGATCAGGTCGGCGAGGATGCCGACGCCAATGGCCAGGCCCATGGGGTTCTCCAGTTGGTGGGTTCGCTGCGATGGTGACGAGGACCGGTGAAGGCGGGATGACGGCCCGCCTTCACCGTTGTCCTCAGTGGTTGCGTTACTTCGCCGCCTCCACCTTCACCCGCGCATTCGGCGTCTCGCCGAACATCTCGGGCGCGTACATCGCTTCCACGCGGCTCGGCGGCAGGGCGAAGTCGCCGACGTTGTTCAGGCGCACGGTGTATTCCATCTTCACGACGCCCTTGGGCAGGTACTCGTAGTAGCTGCGGAAGGCCTCGAAGCTGCGTTCTTCGAACGCCGGCCAGCCGGAGCCGCTCTTCTTCTCGCCCTGCGTGGCGATCTGCGAGTCGCGGCCCAGGCCACTGCCCAGGATGGTGGCGCCGCCCGGGATCGGGTCGCTGATCACGACCCAGGTCATGTCGGTGCTGGCGTTGACCTCGATGCTCACGCGCAGCACGTCGCCGCGCGTGTACTTGCCGGCCACGGCCTGCTCGACCGGGGTGATGGTCTTCTTCAGCGCGTAGCCCGCCGCGAACGGCGCCTTCAACTGCACGGCAGCCAGCGACTGCAGCGTGAGCCACGGCTTGCCGGTGCCTTGCTGCGTGACCAGCAGCGTGTCGCGCACCGATGCGCCGGAAGGCGATGTGGCCCACGGCAGGAACATGGTGTTGTTGCGCAGGTTGCCCGGCGAGGCGGGCGCACCGAACATGGTGGTCTGGTTCGGGGCGCCGGACGCGTCGCTGGCTTTCACGCGCTCGACTTTGCTCCAGTCGACCTGCGCCTTCACCGCGCCCAGCGTGGCGGCCGTGACGCCGGCCACCGGCGTGCTCTCGAACACTTTGCTGAATTTCTCCAGCGCCAGTCCGCCCCACAGGTTGGCGGTGGTGGTGTGCCACGCGCCGTTCTGCTGGCGGCCGATGAAGCCGTTGGCGAGCTTGCCGATGTCGTCCTTCCAGGCCGGGTCTTCCATCACCGTGAGCAGCAGGCGCGCGGTGTTGACGTCGCCGTTGGTCATGAGCCACCACCAGTAGTCGTCCTGCTCGGTGCTGAAGATGAGCTTGGTGCCCTGGTACGAGAGGCGCGCCTTCAGCACGTTGTTGGCTTCGTCCAGGCGCTGCTGGCGCTGCGGCACGTCGTTCACGCGCTTGAGGATGTTGAGCCAGTCGATCACCGCGCTGGTGGGCCACTGGTTCGGCGCGATGGTGATGCTGCCGAGCATGCTGCCCTTGGCCTTGCCGTAGCGCGAGAGTGCTTCGAGCGCGGCGAGCTTGCGCACGTCCAGGTCCTTGCGCGGGCTCCAGAACTCGCGCGTGACGCGGCCTTCGACGAACGCGATCAGACCCGATTCCATCGGTGCGCGCGCGTCGTCGGCGAGCGCGAAGGCCGGGTTGAGCTGGGCCGCTTCGTGCGTGGCCGCAAGCAGGTACGACGTGAGGATGTCGCTGCCGCGGTTGGCTTCGCCGTCGCGCGGCGGGAAGTAGCTGGCGAGGCCGTCGCTGTCCAGGTAGGTGGGCAGCGTGGCCAGCACGCCCTGCCACATCTTCGCGTCGCGCAGGCCGACCGCCTTGCTGGTCTTCTGCTCGAGGCAGCTGAAGGGGTAGTTGGCGAACCAGTCGCGCACGCCCGGCAGGCCTTCGGCCAGCTTGGGCTGCAGCGACATCTTCAGGCCGCCGCGGCCGGGCAGGGCGTCGGCGGGCGGTGCCACGTCGAGCGTGAACGGCCCGTCGATCTGCACCAGCGTGGCCTGCTGCACCGTGAGCGGCACGGCGGGCACGATGCGCTGGCGCACCTTGAGCGCATCGCGCGCGCCACCGACCGTGTCCTTGGCCTCGATCTCCCACAGGATGGCTTCGGCGCGCGTCTGCGCGAGCTGCGCGGGCGCGGTCACGTTCCAGGCCACCTCGCGCGATTCGCCGGCCGGAATGTCGACGGTCTGCGTTTCGAGCGTGAGCAGCGTGGCGCGCGGCGTGGCTTCCACCTTCATCGGCTTCTGCGTGGTGTTGCGCAGGGTGATCTGCGCGCGGAACTGGTCGTCCTCGCGCACCAGCGGCGGCAGGCCGCTGATGATCTGCAGGTCTTGCGTGGCCTGGATGCTGGCCTGGCCGGTGCCGAACAGGCTGGTGCCCGCATCGGCCACGGCCACGATCTTGAAGGTGGTGAGCGCGTCGTTCAGCGGCACCGTCACCACGGCCTGGCCGTTGGCGTCGAGCACGATCTTCGGGTTCCACACGAGCAGGGTGTCGAGCAGCTCGCGCGTCTGGCCCTTGCCGCCGCCGCCGCCCGCGGGCACGGCCTTGCGACCGTAGTGGCGCCGGCCGACGATTTCCATCTGCGCGGTGGAGGTGCTCACGCCCCAGCTGCGGCGCTGCAGCATCGCGTTGAGCAGGTTCCAGCTGTCGTTGGGCATGAGCTCCAGCAGCGCCTGGTCGACCGCGGCCAGCGCCACTTCGGCACCGGCGGCCGGCTTGCCGTCGGGCAGCTTGGCGGTGATGGTGACCTGCGCCTTGCTGCGGATCGGGTAGCTGGGCTTGTCGCTGGTGACGGTCACGTCGAGCTGGTGCGCGCGCGTGCCCACGCGGATCTCGGCCATGCCCAGGCGGTAGGCGGGCTTGCTCAGGTCGACCATGGCCGTGGGCGCGACGTATTCCTTGCCTTCGTACCAGAAGGCGGTCCACCACTCGCGCGGCGCCTTGAAGCCCCAGGTGAAGAAGCTGTACCACGGCACTTCGCGCAGGCGCCCGCGCAGCGCGAGCACGCTGATGTAGGCGTTCGGGCCCCACTCGGGCTTGACCTGCAGCGAGACGGTCGGGTCCTTGCCGTCGAGCTGCACCACGTGCGTCTCGATGATGCCTTCGCGTTCCACGGCCACCAGTGCGGTCGCAAAGCGGAACGGGCTGCGCACCTGGAACTTGGCGACCTCGCCGGGCTGGTAGCTCTTCTTCTCGGGCAGCACGTCGATGCGGTCGTTGTCCTCGCCGCCGAACCAGAGTTCGCCCTGCTTGGTCACGTAGACCGAGCTCACCGCGCTGGCGCTGCGGCCGTCGCTGTCGGTGGCGCTGGCGATCAACTCGACCTCGCCGGCTTCCTTCAGCTCCGATTCGCACAGCAGCAGGCCGCGCGAATCGCTCTTGCCGGTGCAGACGGTGCCGATGTCTTTGGTCTCGGTCTTGTTGTCGTAGGTGTAGAAGCCGCCCACCATGCGCTTGCGGCTGGTGGTGGTGATGCGCGCCACGGCGCGCACGTTGAGCGTCACGCCGGCCTGGGGCTTGCCCGTGAGGTCGAGCGCGAGCGCCTGGAACTTGAGCTTCTGGCTGGTCGAGACCCAGCCTTCGGTCTTGATGCCGGCAATGACCGACGCGGGCCACAGCGTCTGCGTGCTGCGGAGGGTCTGCACCTCGCCATTCGGGTCGGCATACGTGGCTTCGAGCAGCAGCTCGCGCGCGGCCTTCACCTTGGGCACCTTGTCGATCGTGACCTTGCCGGCGCCGTCCTTGTTGAGCGTGAGCGGCAGCTTGTCGGCGATCACGCGGGTGTCGTTCACGCTGTTGAGGTCTTCCTCGCCGGCGCCCGTGTCGGCGGCCGTGGCGGCTTCGCTGCCGTCGCCTGAAGCGCGCGGCGGGTTGAAGCTGAAGGCGTCGTAGTCGGAAAAGCTCAGGCCCTTGCCGCGCACCATGGCCGACACGCGCACCGGCAGGTTGGCGGCGCCGCCGCCGGCCACGTAGTTGATCTGCACGTCGGTGGGCACGCTCGTGGCGGCCACCAGCGGTTTCTTGTCGGTGGGCGCGATGCGGCCTTCGAGCACCGGCAGGCGGAACTCCTCGACGCGGAAGATGCCGGTCGAGTAGCTGCGGCTGTTGCCTTCGTCATTGGTGCCGTCGCCGGAGCGCAGCTCGACCTGGTACACGCCGAGCTTGGCGGCCGGCGGAATGGCAAAGCTGTTCTCGGCGCTCAGGCCACCGGTGGCGGTCTTGCGCCAGGGCAGCGGCTGGGTGAAGCGCTGGCCGCTGCCCATGTGGGTGACGACCAGCGTGTCGGGCCGGTCTGCCGGCAGGCCGAAGCCCTTGCTGGTCTGCGTGCGCAGCAGGCTCTTCATCGACACCGTTTCACCGGCGCGCAGCAGCGTGCGGTCGAAGATGGTGTGGGCGATGCCGTCGGGGCGCACGTCCAGGCTGGTGGGCACGTTGAAGCGCCAGGGCTCGATGCCGCGCTGCCAGTCGCTCCAGGTGAAGGCGAGGTCTTCCACGCCCTTGTCGTCCTTGGCGCGCGCGCTCACGAACCAGGCGCTGGTCTCGTATTCGTTCGGGCCGTTGCAGCTCGGTGCATCGGGCGACACGCCGTTGAGCATCACGATGCCGCTGGCGTCGGTGGTGCCGGTGGCCACGCCCTTGCCGTCGCAGCTGGACACGCGCACCTCGGCGCCCGCCACCACCTTGCCCTTGTCGAGCGTGGTGACCCAGGCCATCGAGTTCTCGCGGCCCAGCTTGAAGTGCACGGCCAGGTTGGTGGCGAGCGCGGTGGTGCGCACGTACATCGTGCGGCCGGCGTTGTAGCGCTCGTCGAGCAGGGCTTCGCCGAGTTTCTGCGAGGCGATTTCGAGCACGTGGAAGCCCGGCGTCAGCGGAATGCCGATGACTTCGAACGGGCGCGGGTCACCGCTCTCGGCCTTGGGCATGTCGAGCGCCTTCACGCCCGGCTGACCGCCGAGCAGCGACAGCATGCGGGTCTGCACGTGCGAGCGTTCGTTCTTGTCGATCACCGGAGGCAGCGCGCCCTTCACGTCGCGGCGCGCGGTGTCGCGGCTGATCGTGTAGTTGTCGTAGCGGCGCACCTTGCGGTACCACGCGATGATCTCGGCGTCGGTCTTGGGGTTGAGGTCGCTCACCTTGCCGGGCGTGAGCGCCTGCACCATGAGCTGCGGCTCCACGCGGCGCACGGTGACCGGCATCATGGCCGGGGTGTCGGGTTCGGCCAGGCGCTCGATCACGCCGAAGGGCGAGGCCGCGAACTTGGCCAGCGGCGGCATCGCGCCGGTCGCCACCTTCAGCGGAAAGCTGCCGGGCGTGCCCAGCGGACGGCCCGAGGCGTCCTGGAAGCCGGAAGGCAGTTCGATGCTGAACTGCGCGCTCTCGGCCAGCGGCGGGCCGAAGCTCGCGCTGTTGACCACGTCGTCGTCGTTCTGCGAGCCGCCGCCGCTCTCGAGCGTGGCCTTGATCGTCTTGCCGTCGCCCTTGAGCTCGATCTGCGACGCCACCTTGCGCGTCACCGGCGCATTGAACTGCAGCTGCATCGGGCGCAGCGGCAGGCAGGCGGCCTGCGCGTTCTCGCGCTCGCAGCTGAACGACACCGCGAAGGGCTCGCGCACCTGGTAATCGAAACGGCGTTCCGTGGCGTTGGCGACGCCCGACGGCGTGGCCACGCCCTTGCCGTAGACGACCTGCACCTTGGCGCCCGGCGTGAGCGTGCGGTTGCACTGCATCGTGATGAAGCGCAGCGGGTCTTTCGCGGCTTCCTTCTCACGGTGGAAGGCCTTGAGCAGTTCGGTGCGCGCCTCGCCCTCGAGCAGCTTGGCCGGAATGCGTTCGCCGACACCGTCGGCCGCGCACCAGACGTTCTGGCGCACGCTGTCGATCGTGGCCGCGCCGTTGAGCTCGAGCACGAACATCTGCTGCTCGTCGATGCGGGCGTAGGTGCCCGGCATGTAGTTGCGCACGAACGGGCCGCCGCTATTGAATTGATAGCGCTCGGGGCCGGTGAGCTCGCCGCCGCCGGCCGGCTTGAAGGTGGGAATGCGGGTGACCGAGCAGCGCACGCCGGGCGGCAGGTCGTTCTCGAAGTCGTAGACCCAGGCCTTGGCGTCGGTCCAGCGGCCGGTGCCCTTGCCGGCCTGTGCGTCCGAGCAGCTCACGGTGAGCGGGGCGGGCGCCTTGGGGTCGCCGAAGTTGACCGCCGCCTGATCGAATTTGGCGACGACCTGGCGCACGCGCGCCACTTCGCCCTGCGGGGTCAGGCTGGTGATCTGAAGTGCAAAGCCCGGGCCCGCCGCGAGCGCGCCGGCGGCCAGTAGCAATGTCGGAATGAAACGGTTCACGGAGTTCTCCACCTTGAGGCAGCGCGCAGCGTAGCCGATTTGCATGGCGCTTCGGGAGTGCCAAGCGTCATAGGCCGTGCGTGCTTTGAGCGCGCGTTCTGTTGACGTACGCCGGTCTTCTTACAATCACCGACGTCGTGCGTGCGCTGCGCAGACCGCCACCAAGACCTCGCCGCCGACCGAATGAAACGCTACTGGGAAATAGACGCCTTGCGCGGGCTGATGCTCGTGCTGATGACCGTCACCCACCTTCCCACGCGGCTGACCGACCCGCTGGGTCAACCTTTTGGCTTCGTGTCGGCCGCCGAGGGCTTCGTCTTGCTGTCGGCCTTCGTGGCCGGGCTGGTCTACAGCCGCATCGGCCACGTGCGCGGGGTCGACTCGATGCGCCAGGCCTTCTGGCGGCGCGTGCTCAAGGTCTACCTGTGCCAGGCGGCGATCCTGCTGTTTTTATTCACCGTGATCGCGGCGCTCGGCGTGCACATCGACCAGCCGGCAGTCAAGAACCTTGTCTCCTATTACCTGGCGGAGCCGCGCGACGGCTTCCTGTTCGGGCTGCTGCTGATCTACGAGCCGCCGCTGCTGGACATCCTGCCGATGTACATCTTCTTCATGCTCATGAGCCCGTGGGTGCTGGCCTTCGCCATGCGCCACGGCTGGACGCTCGTGATGGTGGCCAGCGCCGCGGTCTGGGCGATGGCGCAGTTCGGGCTCAGCGAATGGGTCTACGGGCTGGCGGTGCGTTATCTCGGCGTGCCGGTGCCGTTCCACGAGATGGGCGCCTTCAACACCTACGCCTGGCAGTTCCTGTGGTTCGCCGGCCTGTGCCTGGGCGCCAGCCGCAACGCGCCCGACGCCCGGCCGCTGCGCTTTCCGGCCTGGCTGCTGGTGCTGGCGGCGGGCATCGCGCTCTACGGTTTCCACTGGCGCCACACCGGCATCAACGGCCAGGCGCCGTTCGGTGGCGACGTGGAACTGAACCTGCTGTTCGACAAGTGGCAGCTCGGCCCGCTGCGGATCGTGAACCTCGTCGCCCTCGGCATCCTGGCGGTGGGCTTCGGGCCGTGGCTCATGCGCAAGATCCCGCGCCTGCACTGGCTCGAAGCCATGGGCTCGGCCTCGCTGCCGGTGTTCTGCGCGCACCTCGTGGCGGTGCTGCTGGTGCTGGCCTTCTACGGCGACAACCAGATGGCGCGGCCCTGGTGGGGCGACGGCCTGCTGCTGGCGGCGGTGTTCGCGGGGATGTACTTCGTGGCGCGCTTCACGCGCGGCGCCGACGTGCCGCCGCCGGCGGACGATGTGCCTTCGCAGCCTGCGCCGGCGTAGGCTGCGGCCGGGGCGCCGCTCGATTTTTTGAGAAGAGGGAGAGGGCGATGATCGAATCCGTGGTTTGGAAACGTGCGCTGGCGGTTTGCGTGCTGGCGTGGGGCACGGCGGCGTATTCGGCGCTGCCGGAGGCGGTGCAGCAGGAAGTGCAGCGGTGGCTGGATTGCTACAGCCCGAACTACTCGTCGGCCTGCGAAATCGCACTCGACAGCAGCTCCGCCCTTGGCCGTGTGCGCCGTGGTTCGGCGCTCCTGCTGGGCTCGGAGGTCGATGCCGCGACCCGCGCCCGCGCGATGGAAGGCCTTCGCTCGGCGGCGGCAGAGGGCTATCCGCCTGCCTACGAATCCCTCGCGGTTTTTCTCGGGCGTGGCGCCGGCTGGAGCGAGGGCCTGCGCTGGCGCTGGCTCGGGGCCGAGCACGGCCATGCCGACGCGGCGAAACAGCTGAGCGGGCGCATCGGCCTCGATGGGGCGGACCGTCAGTCGGCGGCCGACCGGATGTTCCTGTCGTGGGTCCACTGCCACCCCGCGTCGTTCGAGAGCAGCGGGCCCGCGATGAGCGTGTTGAGCGATGCGCGCAAGGCCGCACCGGGCGCAGACCTGGCGCAAGTGATCGCCCAGGTCCACGCGAAGCGGCTCAACGAAGGCAAGGCGAAGGCCGAGAACTTCCTGGGCGGCTGCGTGGCGGGCGCCTACTACCTGGGCAGCCTGTCGCCCGACGACCAGGCCTGGGTGCGCAAGACGGTGCGTGCGCGCATGGTGCAGACGCTGAAGAACATCAAGGAGGCGGTGCGCAAGTTCCCCGACCTGGAGCTGCTCACGCTCCCCGAATACCAGGACCTGCTGCCCCCGCCCTGATCAGGGCGCGTTGGCAGGCGAGACCGGCACCGAAGGCGGCATCGGCAAATGCGGCGCCACCACCGACTGCCAGAGCCGGTAGCCCTCGTCCGTCAGGTGCAGCCGGTCGCCGCGAAACAGTTCGGGACGCGGCCGACCGTCGGCGCCGAGCATCGGCGTGTGGATGTCGATGTACTCGCTGTTGGGCAGCAGGTTCAGGTAGGCCGAGATCACGTGGTTGGTCTCGCGGATCTGCGGCATGAGCTGCTCGCGCGACGGGCTGGGCTTGACCGAGATGAAGCTGATGCGCACGTCGGGCAGCTCGGCGCGCACCGCGTTGGCAAAGCGCGCGAAGCTGGCGAGCACCTGCAGCGGCGTGTGGCCTTCGGCCAGGTCGTTGTCGCCCGCGTAGAGCACCACCTGCCGGGGCTTGTAGCGCACCACGAGGTCGCGCGCGAACAGGGCGCAGTCGGCCAGCGTCGAGCCGCCGAAGCCGCGGTTGACGATGCCGCCCGGCACGCGGGAAAAATCCTGTGAGAGGCGGGTCCACATGCGCACGGTCGAGCTGCCCACGAACACCACGCCGCCCGGCGCCGGAAAGCGTTCCTGGTCGGCGCGCGCGAAGGCGGCCAGTTCGTTGTGCCAGCGGGCCTTGGCGGCGAGGTACGCGGAGGTGGTGTCGGCGGCCGCGGTGCCGTCGGCTTCGTAGGGGAAGGCGGCGGCCGCGGTCTGGGCCTGGGCGGTGAAGGCGAGGGCGGCTGCCAGCAGCAGCGCCGCCGCGCGGACGGATTTCATCGAAGGCATCGAACGGACAAGAGACAGGAAATTCAGGACAGGGTCAGAGCGTTTTTTCGATCAGCGGGCCATGGAACAGCACCGGTCCGGTCGGGCCGCCCGCGCTCGGGACGCCGCCCTTGGGCTCCAGGCTGATTGCCAGCGCCGGCACGCGCACATCGGATTCCGACGCGGCCAGCCGCAGCGCCGGTGCATTGTCGAGCACGCCGAGCGAGCGCGGCGCGCCGCCGGGCGGCAGGGCCCACAGCTGCAGCGACTTGTCGGTGCCTTCGCGGAAGGTGCCCACGCGCTGCAGCACGAGCTGCTTCTTCTTCGGGTCGAAGGTCACGAGCATGGAGGCGGCGGCCTTGTCGTCGGACAGCACGGCCACGTACTGCACGGCGGGCGCGTTGATCAGCTGCTCGCGCAGGTTCAGGCCCACGCCCACGGCCAGCACGGCCACGAGCGCGCCGGCCGCGGCGGCGCCGCGCCACAGCGCGAGGCTGCGCAGCCAGCCGCCAGTCGATGGAGACGTGGGTGTGGTGATGGGCGCGGCCTTGTTGCGCTGTCGCTCGAGGGCCTGCTGCGCCTGCTCGGCGTCGATCAGGTTGCGGATGCGGGTCCAGACGGCCGGGTCGGGCGTGACGGGCTGCTGCAGCTCGGTCATGCTGGCCAGCCGGCCCTGCCAGACCAGCGCGGCGGCGCGCACGGGCGCCTGCTCGCGCGCCAGGGTTTCGAAGCGGCGGCGGGCGCCGCCGCGCAGCGTGCCGAGCGCATGGCTCGCGGCCAGCAGTTCGAGCAGTTCGGGGTGGGCAAGGAGGTTCATGGGGCAGTCCTCGGGGTCAGGCGAAACGGCCCATGCAGGTGCGCAGCTTGTCGAGCCCGCGCCGGATCCAGGTCTTCACGGTGCCCAGCGGCAGCTTGAGCTGTTCGGCCAGTTCGCTGTGGCTCAGCTCGCGCAGGTAGGCCAGGCTGACCACCTCGCGCTGGCGGCCCTCGAGCTGGCTCAGGCACTGGTGCAGCGCCCAGGCCTGTTCGCTCGCATCGGCCATGTCGGCCGGGTTGGGCGTGTCGGATTCGAAGGTGTCGGCCATGAGCTCGTCGAATTCCTGCGTGAGCTGGGCGCGGTCGGCGGTGCGCCGGCGCAGCAGGTCGAGCGAGCGGCTGCGCACGATGAGCCCCAGCCAGGCCAGCGGCGGACTCAGCGAGGCGCGGTAGTCGCCGGCCACGCGCCAGACGGTGAGGAAGGATTCCTGCAGCACGTCTTCGGCCCATTCGCGCTGGCGCACCACGCGCATCGCCAGCCCCATGAGGCGGGGCGAGGTGCGGTCGTAGAGCTGCCGCAGGGCGGCTTCGTCGCGATGGCCGATCCGGTCGATCAGCGCCATCAGTTCGGCGTCGGGGCTGGGTGCGGTCATCGGCGGATTGTGGGGCATCGGTGCGCATGCCCAAGGTACGGCCCGACGGTGCGGGCGGATTCAATCGCACCCGGCGTGAATCCAACGGGCCTTGCGCTGCGTACAGGGGGACGGGGAGGCGTCGACATGCAGAACTCCAGACGGCGGCCCTTTCTTTTTTTCACCATCGATCAGACACCGAGGAAACGACCATGCACATCCGCACCCTGACCGTCCTGGCTTCCACCACCGCAGCGGCGCTTGGCCTGGCCGCCTGTTCCGGCATGGGCGCCAAGCCCATGCCGATGTTTTCGCAGGCCAGCCTGCCCGACGCCGTGAAGGTGCCCGCCGGCCACCGCGTGGCCATGGAAACCGTCGGCGCGGGCGACATCACCTACGAATGCCGTGCCAAGGCCAACATGCCGGGCCAGCACGAATGGGTGTTCGTCGGCCCCGACGCCAAGCTCATGGACCGCGCCGGCAAGCAGGTCGGCAAGTACTACGGCCCGCCCGCCACGTGGGAGAACGCCGATGGCTCGAAGGTCACGGCCACGCAGGTGGCGGTGGCGCCGAACGGCACCGGCAACATTCCGCACCAGCTGGTGAAGGCCAACCCCGCCACCGGCATGGGCGCCATGCAGGGCGTGAGCTACATCCAGCGCGTCGCCACGCAGGGCGGCGTGGCCCCCGCTGCCGCCTGTGGCGCCACGAACATGGGCCAGAAACAGGTCGTGAAGTACCAGGCCGACTACATCTTCTACCGCGCCAGCTGACGCTGGAATGAGCCCCGTCCCGCTGCCGCTTTGAAACATTCGGCAACGTATACTGCGCCGCAAAACGGAGTGGGACCGCGTGCGCGCGGGGGCGGGAATGAAGCAAATTGCGATCGTGATCGCGCTCTGCGTGGGCGCGTGGTTCTTCTTTGTCGGCGGCCGCAAGCTCGACGAGGCGATGGTGCGCGACTACTACCAGAAGGACGCCCACGCCATCTACTCGCGTGACGCCGACGCGATCTGCAAGAAGCTCAGCCGCAAGGCAGTGATCGAGAGCAAGGTCACGGCCATGGGCCGCACCCTCGAGACCACCCAGAACCGCGACGAAGCCTGCGACTCGGTGAAGGAAAACATCGAGCTGTTCCGCACCGTCGGCGAGCGCATGGGCGGCATCCTGACCATCGAGTACGACTACCACATCGACAGCATCGAGGTGGCCACCGACCGCAAGAGCGCCACCGTCACGGGCACCAGCGTGCTGAAGATGGGCGAGTCGGTGCTGCAGTACAAGAGCGCGTTCACCCAGCGCCTGGAGCGCGAACTCGGCCAGATGCGCCTCGTGCATTCCAACGGCGTCACCGTGGTGCGCCTGGGCGGCGCAGGCGCGATGAGCCAGAGCGATTTCTTCCGCAAGTAGCCGCAGCCGCAGCAGCAGCAGAACAGGCCCCGCCATGATCGACCGCGACTCCCTGCCGCCCCCCCCGCCGTTCTGGCACCGCCTCAACAGTTTTTTCGCCTTTCCGCTCCAACTGCGGCCGCTGGCCTACGGCCTGGTGCTGTCGTTCTGCAGCCTGCTGTTCGAGGCCGTGTTCTTCCTGCCCGATGCGCTGGCCTTCATCGTCATCGAGGTCGGCATCATCCTGGCGGCCAGCCGCTATGGCTTCAAGGTCATTGCGCTGGGCGCGCGCGGCATCCGCGACTCGGCCGACTTCGGGCGCGAATCGAGCGACGAGTGGACCTATCTGCCGTGGAAGCTCTTCGCCATCTCGCTGGTGCAGACGATGCTCATCGGCTGGCTCGCGTGGTACGAGCCGGTGCTGGGCACGCTGGGGCTGTTCATCATGTCCTTCACCTTCCCGGCGGCGGTGCTCGTGCTGGTGCAGTCGGGCAGCTTCTTCCAGGCGATGAACCCCGCGCACGTGATGGACGCCATGCGCACCATCGGCTGGCCCTATGCGCTGCTGTGCTTCTTTTTGTTCCTGCTGAGCACGGGCGCGCAGGTGGCGATCTCGATGGTGCTGCCGGTGTTCGACGGGCGCATCGTGCTGCCGATCGTCAACTTCGCGTTCATCTATTTCGGCTGGGTGATGGCGAGCCTGCTGGGCTACGTGATGTACCAGCACCATGACGCCTTCGGCATCGACCTTGCGCCCGGCGCGGGCGCCGACGAGGGCGCGCCGGCCGACCGCCGCACGCCCGCGCAGATCGCCGCGCAGCGCACCGACGCCGAGGTCGCGCAGTGCATCACCGACGGCGACCTGGCCGCCGCGCTGGGCATTGCCTACGAGGCGCAGCGCACCGCCGACACCGACGACCTGGCCGCGCAGCGCCGCTACCACCGCGTGCTCGCGCTCATGCCCGACAAGAAGGACACGCTGTTCGACCACGTGCGCCGCTTCATTCCGCTGCTGATGCGGCGCGATCTCGTGTCGGACGCGCTGAAAGTCTTCAAGGCCTGCCGCGCGATCGACAAGGCCTTCGTGCTCGACGACCCGGTCATGGTCATCGCCATGGCCCGTGCCGAATGGCGCGGCGGCGACGCCCACGGCACGCTCGCGCTGCTGTCGGGTTTCGACAAGCGCTTCCGCGGCCACGCGGCGATCCCGCAGGCCTACGAGCTGGCGGCCCGCGCGCTGGTGCAGGGGCTGGGCCGCACGGACATGGCGCAGCCGATCCTCACGACGCTCGAGGCGCGCTACCCGGAGAGTGAGCAGACGCAGGAAGTGCGCTGGCTGCTGCGGCCGGCGGCCTGACGGGAGGCCGGCGAGCGGATCAGGGCAAAATTCCGCACGCCGCGCCGGCCGAACCTGCGGACCCGCCTCCCATGCCGCCCCTCACGCCCGAACCGTCTCTTCCTGCTTCCTCTTCTGCCCCCACGCGCTCCCGCCGCCGCGCGCTGGTGGCCTGGGCGGCTGTTCTCGCGCTGGCCTTGCTGTTGATCGCCGTGGCCGGCCAGTGGGCTGCGCGGCGCGAGGCGAACTTCCAGGCCGACTCGATCCGCCGCGCCATGGAAGTGCACGTGCTCGGCCTGCGCGATGCCGCCGGCAAGTACGGCTACCTGCCGTTCACCGCCGGCATGCACCCCGACGTGCTCGCCGTGCTGGCCCGCCCGCAGGAGCCCGCCACGCGGCAGCGCGCCAACCACTACATCGAGGAAGTGAACCGCCTCGCGGGCTCCGACGCGCTGTACCTCACCGACCCGCAAGGCCTCACGCTGGCCGCGAGCAACTGGGCCACGCCGCAGAGCTTCGTCGGCGAGTCGTATGCCAACCGGCCGTACTTTCTCGACGCGCGGGCCGGGCGCCAGGGGTTGTTCTACGGCGTGGGCCAGACCACGGGCGAGCCGGGGCTGTTCATGTCGGCGCCGGTGCGCGCCGAGGGCGGCGGTGGCGAGGTGCTGGGCGTGATCACCGTCAAGGTCAGCCTGCGTCAGCTGCACGACGCCTGGGCTTTCGTGCGCGATCCGATCCTGCTTACCGACGCGCGCGGCATCGTGTTCCTGAGCTCGGTGCCGGGCTGGATGTACCAGGCCACGCGGCCGCTGAGCCCGGCCGACCTGGCCGGCATCGAACACGACCAGCAGTACGGCGCGCGCACCCGCTTCGCGCCGCTGCCGTGGCGTGTCGAACCCATCGAGGACGCGCCGGGTTACCTGGTGCGCACGACGGTCGGCGGCAAGGCGCGCCGTTTTCTCGCCGTCGACGAGCCCTTGCCCGACCTGGGCTGGACCTTGACGGTGATGGCCGATCACGCCGAGGTCACCCGCGCGCGCGAGCGCACCTGGATGCTCGGCCTGCTGGGCGCCGGCGTGCTGCTGCTGGGCGCGCTGTACTGGCGGCTGCGCGAGCGCCGCTTTGCCGAGCAGCGTGACGCGCGGCGCGACCTCGAACTGCGCGTGCGCGAGCGCACCCACGAGCTCGACCAGGCTCACGCCTTCCGCAAGGCGATGGAAGACTCGCTGCTGGTCGGCATGCGCGCACGCGACCTGCAGGGCCGCATCATCTACGTCAACCCGGCCTTCTGCGAGATGACCGGCTACGGCGCCGACGAGCTGCTGGGGCGGCTGCCGCCGTACCCCTACTGGCACCCCGACGACGTGACGCAGCACTGGTTCCATTACGAGGCCATGATGAGCGGGCAGCCGGCGCGCTCGGGCTTCGAGTCGCGCCTGCGGCACCGCGACGGGCACGAGGTCATCACCATGGTCTACACCGCGCGGCTCATCGACGCCGACGGCCGCCACAGCGGCTGGATGAGTTCGGTGGTCGACATCACCGAGCAGAAGCGCGCCGAGCTGCGCCAGCGCCAGAACGACGAGCAGCTGCAGCATGCGCAGCGCCTGGCCAGCCTGGGCGAGATGGCCTCCACGCTGGCCCACGAACTCAACCAGCCGCTGATGGCGCTGAGCAATTTCGCCAGCGCCGCCAAGGCCTTCGCCGAGCAGGGCAACCAGCCGCTGCTGGCCAGCAGCCTCGACGAGACCGTGGCGCAGGCCAAGCGCAGCGCCGAGATCGTGCGGCGCATCCGCGGCTTCGTGCGCCAGCGCACCGCCGGCACCGAAGACTGCGCGGTGGCCGCGCTGGTGGCCAACGTGCTGGCGCTGCTGCAGGGCGAGATGCGCCAGCGGCAGGTGCGCGCCGAGGTGCGCGTGGCGCCCGCGCTGCCGCCCGTGCGCGGCGACCGCGTGCTGCTCGAGCAGGTGCTGCTGAACCTGCTGTCGAACAGCCTGCAGGCGATGGAGCAGGGCACGCCGCCCGACCGGCGCGTGGTCGAAGTCGAGGCCGAACTGTGTGAGGGGCGCGTGCACATCCGCATCGCCGACCACGGCCCCGGCATCGACGCCGCGCTGGCCGAGCAGGTCTTCGCGCCGTTCTTCACCACCAAGGCCGGCGGCCTCGGGCTGGGCCTGAACATCTGCCGCACCATCGTGGAGGCCCACCGCGGCCGGTTGTCGTTTGCCGACCGGCCCGGCGGCGGCACGGTCTTCACCCTCGAACTGGAGGCTTCCCCGTGAACGCACCCCTGCTTGCCAACCACCTGTGCGTCGTCGACGACGACGAGGCCGTGCGCCGCTCCCTGGGCCTGCTGCTGCTGTCGCGTGGCCACGCGGTGCAGGCCTTTGCCTCGGGCGAGGCCTTCCTGGCCGGCGCCGACCTGCAGCGCCCGGGCTGCGCCATCCTTGACCTGCGCATGGAGGGCATGAGCGGCCTGCAGGTGTTCGACGCGCTGCGCGCCCAGGACAGCCCGCTGGTCGTGATCTTCCTGTCCGGGCACGGCGACATTCCGATGGCGGTCGAGGCGGTGCAGAACGGTGCCTTCGGCTGGCTGGAGAAACCCTGCAACGACGAGCGCCTGCTCGACAGCATCGCCAAGGCATTGCAGAAGGCCGAAGAGGTCGCCGTGCGCCGCCAGGCCCGGCAGGCGGCGCAGGCGCTGTGGGCCAAGCTCACACCGCGCGAGATGCAGGTCGCGCGTCTCGTGGCCGAAGGCCTGCCCAACAAACGCATCGCGCAGGAACTGGCGCCGCTGGAGCTGCGCACGGTGGAAACCCACCGGGCGCACATGTTCGCGAAGCTGGGCTTTTCGAGCAGCCTGGAGCTGGATCGCTTCTTGCGCGAGCACGGTCTCTAGAACTTAGGGTTTACCCCTGCGTACGGGTACGTAGCCCGGCGGCGGGGGGCCTACGGACGACAGCGCGCTCCCGGCGGACCAGACTCCCCGGCACGGCTTTCCGCGGGCTTCGCGGGGGCTGAAGCCAGAGACAAGGACCCCCTCGCATGACCGCCATTGCCAGCAGCAGCACGAGCGCCGGCGCCTCCAGCCCGGACGCGACCCGCGACAACCACACCCCCTACACCTTCGAGGAAAAGCGCAAGCGCATCTTCGCCATCTTTGCCGCCTCGTCCGGCAACCTGGTGGAGTGGTTCGACTTCTACGTCTACGCCTTCTGCGCGATCTACTTCGCGCCTTCGTTCTTCCCCAAGTCGGACCCGACGGTCCAGCTGCTGAACACCGCCGGCGTGTTCGCCGCCGGCTTCCTGATGCGCCCGATCGGCGGCTGGATCTTCGGCCGGCTGGCCGACCGCAAGGGCCGCAAGACGTCGATGGTGACCTCGGTGGTCATGATGTGCGTGGGCTCGCTGGTCATTGCCTGCCTGCCCACCTACGCGCAGATCGGCGCCTGGGCGCCCGCGCTGCTGCTGGCCGCGCGCCTGCTGCAGGGCCTGTCGGTCGGCGGCGAGTACGGCACCACCGCCACCTACATGAGCGAAGTGGCGATGCGCGGCCAGCGCGGCTTCTTCTCGTCGTTCCAGTACGTCACGCTGATCGGCGGCCAGTTGCTGGCCGTGGTGGCCGTGGTGGTGCTGCAGCAGCTGCTCACCGAGGCCGAACTCAAGGCCTGGGGCTGGCGCATTCCCTTCGTGCTGGGCGCCCTGGCCGCCGTCGTGGCGCTGATGCTGCGCCGCACGCTGACCGAGACCGCGAGCACCAAGACCCGCGCCGCCAAGGGCGCCGGCAGCGTGGCCGAGCTGTTCAAGCACCACAAGCGCGCCTTCCTCGTGGTGCTGGGCTACACGGCCGGCGGCTCGCTGATCTTCTACACCTTCACCACCTACATGCAGAAGTACCTGGTGAACTCGGCCGGCATGTCGATCAAGACCGCCAGCAACGTGATGACGGCTTGCCTCTTCCTGTATATGTGCATGCAGCCGCTGTTCGGCGCGCTGTCGGACCGCATCGGCCGTCGCAGCAACATGCTGCTGTTCGGCGCCCTGGGCATGCTGATGACGGTGCCCGTGCTGAGCAACCTGCAAAACGTGAGCAGCCCGCTGGTGGCCGGCGTGCTGATCACGCTGGCGCTGGCGGTGGTGAGCTTCTACACCTCGATCAGCGGCATCGTGAAGGCCGAGATGTTCCCGCCCGAAGTGCGCGCGCTGGGCGTGGGCCTGTCGTACGCGGTGGGCAACGCCATCTTCGGCGGCAGCGCCGAGTACGTGGCGCTGGGCCTGAAGTCGATCGGCCACGAGTCGTACTTCTACTGGTACGTGACGGCGATGATGGGCGTGGCCTTCCTGGTCAGCCTGCTGCTGCCGAAGCAGGCGACGTACCTGCACAACGACAAGTAAGCGCTGCGGCGCTTCACTACCAAACCCGGCCTCGCGCCGGGTTTTTTATGCGCGCTGCAACGCGCGCGTGACCATGTCGTTGGGCGCCAGCCGCAGCAGGTGCGGCAGCAGGCCCATCGCGCGCTCGCGTTCGCCCGCATGCAGCAGACCGTTGGCGCACACCGAGAGCGTGTCGGCCAGCTCGGGATGCTCGGGCGCGGTCTTCAGCAGGATGCGGCAGAGCTTGTCGGCGTCGCCGAACTGGCGGATGCGCGCGAAGCGGCGCGCCAGCCGGGCCATGTCGTCGGGCTTCAGGCGCACGCCGGGTTTGGCCTGGTCGAGGTAGGCCGTGAAGCTGCCGTGCTGCAGCGCCAGCGTGTCTTCATCGGTGGCGGGCAGGCGGAAGATGCGGCGCGCGGCCTGATGGAAGTCGTCGCTCGCGGGCTGCAGGCGCGCGGTGTTGAACCAGGCGCGCAGCGTGTCGGTGTCGCCGGGGCGCAGGGCGGCGGCGGCGCGCCATTCGGCGCAGGCGGGCTCGAACTTCATCGCCGCCGACAGCTTGCGCGCGGCGGCCACGTGCTGGTCGAAGCGGTGGTCGTCGGTCACCATTTCCGACTTCACGGTCTCGGGCGTTTTCACGCGGCCCAGCCACATGGCGCCGGCCATCAGCGCGGCGCCCGTCAGCAGGCCGCCCAGGTGGGCCATGTAGCCGACGCCCTGGTCACCGAGCCATTGCTGCATCAGCTCGTTGGCGATCCAGGCCGGCAGCAAGAGCAGGGCGGGCGCGGTGACGTAGCTGAAATAGAAGAACAGCTGGTAGAAAAAACGGATGCGCCGCAGCCGGTACATCACGGCGTACATGCCCATCAGCGCCGAGATCGCCCCCGAAGCGCCCAGGCCGTGGCCGCCGGCGCCGGCATAGGCCCAGCTGGCCAGCAGCGACGAGCCGACGGCGCCGAGCAGGTAGAAGCACAGGTAGGTGCCACGCCCCAGCGCCAGTTCGACCGAGAAGCCGAACAGGAAGAGGAACAGCATGTTGCCCAGCAGGTGGCCGGTGTCGGCATGCAGGAAGGCGGCGGTGACCCAGGTCCAGGGCTTGAACGCGGCGCCCTTGTTCTGGTCGAGCGACCAGCGCTCGGTAAAAGGCGCGGGCAGCATCGCCTCGTACTGGCGGCGTTCGCGCTGCCATTCGTCGAAGCGCGGGTTCGCGGGCGTCACGACCTCGTCGGCGCGCAGCTTCTTCAGGAAGGGCGGGTCGTTCTGCAGGGCTTCGAGCAGCTGCGGGTACGCCTCTTCATGCCCCAGCGCGCGGCGCGCCAGCTTGCCGCGCTTCGGGTCGGTCTTCTCGAGCCACTCGACGAAGGGCGGCAGCTCCAGCGCGGGCAGCACGCCCTGCATGTAGAACTGCGCGGCGCGCTCGCGGCCGTTGTCTTCGCTGCGCTGCGGACCCCAGAACACGATCATGTTCAGGAGGATCAGCAGCACCGTCATCCACGGCGGGTTGTGCCAGCTCGGTTTGTTTTCGAGCGGGATGGCGTAGAACATGAAGTGCGGCCCTCGGTGGTGTGGCCGCGGGCTTCAGCCCAGGCGGGCGCGGTGGCGGGCGACTTGGGCTTTTACCTGCACGGGCGCGGTGCCGCCCAGCACGTTGCGCGCATTGAGCGAGCCGCGCAGGCTCAGCACGTCGTACACGTCCTTCTCGATGTTCGGGTTGAACTGCTGCAGCACCGACAGCGGCAGCTCCGACAGGTCGACCTGGTGCGAGGTGGCGGCCTTCACGGCGTGGGCCACGGTTTCGTGCGCGTCGCGGAAGGGCAGGCCCTTTTTCACGAGGTAGTCGGCCAGGTCGGTGGCGGTGGCGTAGCCGCGCAGCGCGGCGGCTTCCATGGCCTCGGGCTTCACGGTGATGCCGCCGATCATCTCGGCAAAGATGCGCAGGGTGTCCTTGAGCGTGTCGACGGTGTCGAACAGCGGCTCCTTGTCTTCCTGGTTGTCCTTGTTGTAGGCCAGCGGCTGGCCCTTCATGAGCGTGATGAGCGCCATCAGGTGGCCGACCACGCGGCCGGTCTTGCCGCGCGCCAGCTCGGGCACGTCGGGGTTTTTCTTCTGCGGCATGATCGACGAGCCCGTGGTGAAGCGGTCGGCGATGTTGATGAAGCTGAAGTTCTGGCTCATCCAGATGATGAGTTCTTCGCTCAGGCGGCTCACGTGCACCATGCACAGGCTGGCGGCGGCGGTGAACTCGATCGCGAAGTCGCGGTCGCTCACGGCGTCCAGGCTGTTCTGGCAGACGCTGTCCATCTTCAGGGTGCGCGCCACGAGTTCGCGGTCCAGCGGGTAGCTGGTGCCGGCCAGCGCGGCGGCGCCCAGCGGCAGGCGGTTGACGCGGCGGCGCACCTCGCCCATGCGCTCGGCGTCGCGGCTGAACATTTCCACGTAGGCCAGCATGTGGTGGCCGAAGCTCACGGGCTGGGCCACCTGCAGGTGGGTGAAGCCGGGCAGGATCACCTCGACGTTCTTCTCGGCGATGTCGACCAGGGCCTTCTGCAGGTCGACCAGCAGGTCGCCGATGAGGTCGATTTCGCCGCGCAGCCACAGGCGCACGTCGGTGGCGACCTGGTCGTTGCGGCTGCGGCCGGTGTGCAGGCGCTTGCCGGCGTCGCCGACCAGCTGGGTCAGGCGGGCCTCGATGTTCAGGTGCACGTCTTCGAGGTCGAGCTTCCATTCGAAGCTGCCGGCCTCGATCTCGCCGCGGATCTGCGTCATGCCACGCTCGATGGCGGCGTGGTCCGTCACGCTGATGATGCCCTGGGCCGCGAGCATGCCGGCGTGCGCCAGCGAGCCCTCGATGTCGGCCTGCCACAGGCGCTTGTCGAAGAAGACGCTGGAGGTGTAGCGCTTCACCAGGTCGCTCATCGGTTCGGAGAACAGGGCCGACCAGGCTTCGGATTTCTTGTCGAGTTGGTTTTGGGTCATGGGAGCCGTCCAGGAAGGCAATAATGGGTTGGTCACCCGATGGATCTGATGTCTGCGATGCGCAACCCGGCGATTTTATCGGCCAGCTCCCCCTCCACGTCCGCTGCGTCGCCGGAACGCGTGCGCGCGCCCGTGCGCGGCGGCCCGGCGCTGTTCGACGCCTGCCAGATCGGCGTGGTGCTGCGCACCGTGGTGTTCGTCGAAGCGGTGGTGGCGGTGGCCACGCTGTTCGTGGTCGGCTCCTTTGGCGAATGGCTGGTTCAGGCGGCCACGGTCACCGGCGGCGCGCTGCCCGCTACGCTGCTGTGGCTGGTGGCAGCCTGCGGGCTCAAGAAGCCATTGCGGCGCCTGCCGCCCCCCGGGCAGTACGCCGCGGGCGCCGTGCTGGGCGCCGTGGCCTCGCTCTACGGCTGCGGCCTGCTGCGCCTGACCGGCGTGATCGCCAGCGCGCCCTGGCTGGCCAGCGCGCTGGCCGGCGCGCTGTTCGCGGGGCTGGTGATGGCGGCGATGGTGCTGCGCGCGCGCGGCCAGACGCCGGCCGCGACCACGGCCCGGCTCGAAGAGCTGCAGTCGCGCATCCGCCCGCACTTTCTGTTCAACACGCTCAACAGCGCCATCGCGCTGGTGCGCGAAGAGCCCGCCAAGGCCGAGACCATGCTCGAAGACCTGGCCGAGCTGTTCCGCCAGGCGCTCACCGTGCCCGGCGAATCGGGCACGTTGGCCGACGAGATCGCGCTGGCCGAGCGCTACCTGGCCATCGAGCAGGTGCGCTTCGGCGACCGCCTGCGCATCCGCTGGGACCTCGATGCCGCCGCCAGCGACGCGCGCCTGCCGCCGCTGTTGCTGCAGCCGCTGGTCGAGAACGCCATCAAGCACGGCGTGGAGCCCAGCCCCGACGGCGGCAAGCTGCGCATCCGCACCGAGCGGCGCGGCGGCATGGTCGTGATCGAGGTGGTCAACAGCCTGCCGCCGCTGCGCTGGGCCGACGAGCCGCTGCCGCGCGGCCACGGCATCGCCCTGGACAACGTGCGCGAGCGGCTGCGCCTGCTGCACGACATGCAGATGCAGTTCAGCGCCGGCATGGACCAGAAGAACTACCGCGTACGCATCGCGATTCCCGCAGACTCCGCCGAATCCCCATGAGCCTCAAGACCCTGATCGTTGACGACGAAGCCCTGGCCCGGTCGCGCCTGCGCACGCTGCTGCGCGACTGCACGTCGCCCGCCGCCGAAGTGACGGCCGAGGCCGCGCAGGGCGAGGAGGCGCTGGCGCACCTGGCCGCGATGGATCTCGACCTGGTGCTGCTCGACGTGCACATGCCCGGCGTCGACGGCATCGAGGTGGCGCGCGCATTGCGCAATCGGCCCGACGCGCCGGCCGTGGTGTTCGTGACGGCGCATGCCAGCCACGCGGTCACGGCCTTCGAGCTGGAGGCGGTCGACTACCTCACCAAGCCCGTGCGCGCCGAGCGGCTGCAGCAGGCGCTGCAGAAGGTCGAGCGCTTCTTGAAGGAGCGCCGCGCTGCCGAGCCGGCCGCCGACGCCACGCCCGAGTGCGTGCTGATCCAGGACCGGGGCCGCGCCGAGCGCGTGCCGCTGTCCGAGGTGCTGTACCTCAAGTCCGAATACAAGTACCTCACGGTGCGCACCGCCACGCGCAGCCACATTCTCGACGGCTCGCTCAACGATTTCGAGGAGCGCTACCCGAACCGCTTCCTGCGCGTGCACCGCAACGCGCTGGTGGCGCGCGCGGCGATCCGCGCGCTCGAGCGCTACGACGACGGCGAAGACGCCGACGGCTGGGCGCTGCGGCTCGATTCGGTGCCCGAACCCGTGGCGGTGTCGCGCCGCCAGCTGGCCGCCGTGCGCGAGATGCTCAAGGAGTCGCGATGACCGATGAAACCCCGGCCGGCCCGAAGCCCGCGCCCCCGCGCCCCGTGGCCGCCGACGAACCACCGCCTGCGCCCGCGCCGGTCCAGGTGCCGGTACCGCCCCCCGAAGCCACCGCGCCTGCTGCACCGGTCGCGCCGAAGGACGATGCGAACTCCGCGCTGCGCAAGCGCCTCGTGCTGCACATGCCGGTCGACGTGCGCAGCGCCTCGCTCGTGGTGCTGGCCGTGCTCGCCAGCGTGTTCGCGCTGCGCTGGGGCCAGGCCGTCTTCGTGCCGCTGATGCTGAGCCTGTTGCTGAACTACGCACTGTCGCCGCTGGTCGAGCGCCTGCACAGCTGGTACGTGCCGCGCTGGATCGGCGCGGCGGTGATCCTGCTGGGCCTGTTCGGCGGACTCGGATGGACCGGTTACTCGCTGTCGGGCAGCGCCTCGCAGCTGCTCGACTCGCTGCCGGTCGCGGCGCAGAAGCTCGGCCAGGCCATGCGCCGCAACAAGAACGCCAGCGCCACGCCGCTGGACAGCGTGCAGCAGGCCGCCGCCCAGCTCGAGAAAGCGGCCGAAGAAAACTCCGCCCGCGTGGCCGCGCGCAAGGGCGTGGCGCGCGTCGTTATCGAGCGGCCGGGCTTCAACGTGCGCGACTACCTGCTCAGCGGCACGGTCGGCCTGCTCAACGCGATGGGGCAGCTCACGCTGGTGGCTTTTCTCACCTACTTTGCGCTGTGTTCGGGCGACACCTTCCGGCGCAAGCTCATCAAGATCACCGGGCCCAGCCTGCAGAAGAAGAAGGTCACGGTGCACGTGCTGGACGACATCACGCGCAACATCGAGCGCTACCTGCTGGTGCAGATCCTGGTGAGCGCGCTGGTGGGGCTTGCCACCGGCCTCGCGTTCTGGCTCCTCGGCGTGGAGAACGCGGCCGTGTGGGGAATCATCGCGGCCGTGACCAACCTCATTCCGTACATCGGCTCGGTGATCGTGCTGGTGGCGGCCGGGCTCATGGCCTTTCTGCAGTTCAGCAGCATCGAGATGGCGCTGCTGGTGGGCGGCGTCTCGCTGGCCATCCACACCGTGGTCGGCAACCTGCTGATGCCCTGGCTCACCAGCCGCACCAGCCGCATGAACCCGGTGGCGGTGTTCGTGGGCGTGATCTTCTGGGGCTGGCTGTGGGGCATCTGGGGCCTGCTGCTGGGCATCCCGATCACCATGGTCATCAAGTCGATCTGCGACCGGGTGGAAGACCTGCAGCCGATCGGCGAGCTGCTGGGCGAATAAACCGGCCCTTCAGGAAGGTGCATCGTCCGATGCTGTAAATTATTGCGAATCCATTCGCAATAATTCAATGTCCGACGTTTCATCCGCTTCCTTGCCACCCGGGGCCGGCGCCCCGGCCCGGCTGCTTTCCATCGACGCGCTGCGCGGCCTCGTGATCCTGTTCATGCTGCTGGACCACGTGCGCGAGACCTTCTATCTGCACCACCAGGTGCCCGACCCGATGCTCGTGGCGCAGACGCCGGCGGCGCTGTTCTTCGGCCGCCTGCTGGCGCATCTTTGCGCGCCGGTGTTCGTGTTCCTGGCCGGACTGTCGGCCTTTCTCTACGGCGCGAAGCAGGCGGACGGCCGCGCGGCGGCGTCTTCGTTCCTCTGGAAGCGGGGCCTGTTCCTTGTGCTGCTGGAGGTCACGGTCGTCAACTTCGCGTGGACCTTCCAGTTCCCGCCGGCCACGGTGTTCCTGCAGGTGATCTGGGTGATCGGGCTGTCGATGCTGGCACTGTCGGCGCTGGTGTGGCTGCCGCGCCCGGCGCTGATCGTGGTGGGCGTGGTGCTGGTGGCGGGGCACAACCTGCTCGACGGCGTGCACTTTCCGGTCGGCCATGTGCTGCACCTCCCCTGGGCCGTGCTGCACGACCGGGGCTGGATCGAGGTGTCCGATGCCTTGAGGCTGCGCACGTCGTACCCGCTGCTGCCGTGGATCGGCATCATCGCGCTGGGCTACGTTGCGGGGCCATGGTTCCTGCCCGGTGCCGATGCGTTGCAGCGCCAGCGGCGACTGCTCGCGTGGGCTGTGGGCCTGCTCGTCGGCTTCGTGGCGCTGCGCGCGCTCAATGCCTACGGCGACAAGCCCTGGGCCGCAGGCGACAGCGCGCTGACGACGGTGATGGCCTTCCTCAACGTCACCAAGTACCCGCCGTCCTTGCTGTTCATCGCGCTGACGCTCGGCGTGGGGCTGTGGCTGCTGCGGCTGTTCGAACGCCGGCAGGGCGCGGCCTGGCTCGCGCCGCTGGCCGTGTTCGGCGCGGCGCCCATGTTCTTCTACGTGCTGCACCTGTACGTGCTCAAGTTTCTCTACCTGGGGGCCGAGGCGGTCTGGGGCCCCAACCAGGGCCGCTTGTTCGGCTTCGACGCCATGTGGATGGTGTGGCTGGCCACCGGCGTGCTGGCCTTCGCGCTGTACCCCGCGGTGCGCGCCTTTGCCGCCCTGAAGGCACGGCGCCGCGACATCGCATGGCTCAAGTACCTGTGAAGGGCCGGCGATGAAGCGGGTCTGCAGTGCGGCCCTCGCGATGCTGGGCACCTCCGCCCTGGCGGCCGAAGGCGGTGGCTTCGTCGAGGACACGCGCTGGCGCGTGCTCCAGCGCAGCGTGTACGAGAACAGGAGCTACCTGCACGGCGACCGCAGCAACGGCGGGCGCAACGCGACGCTGCCGAAGGCGCGGCGCAGCGACTACGCGCAGGAGTGGGGCTACGGCGTCATGGGCAGCGTCGAGTCCGGCTTCACGCCGGGCTGGATTGGCTTCGGCGTGGACGCGCATGCCTCGCTCGCGCGCAGCCTCGACGGCGACGATCTGCGCGTCGGCAAGATCCGCATGCTGCCGGTGGACGGTGCGGGCTACGCGCAGGACGGCATCGCGCGCGGCGGCCTGGCGTTGAAGGCGCGCGTCTCCGCCACCGCGCTGACGGTGGGCGAGCAACGCGTGAAGACGCCGGTCTTCAGTGCATCCGATTCCCGCCTGCTGCCCGAAAGCATGCGCGGCTGGCTGCTCACGAGCCGCGAGTTCGACACGCTCACGCTGCAGGCCGGCCGCTTCACCGGATCGACCGACCGCCATGCGCGCGGCACGAACAACCCGCTGATCGTGAACTACCTCGATCCGAAGTCACCGCGCGGCGACGTGTTCGACTTTGCCGGCGGCACGTGGAAGGGCAGCGCTTCGCTGTCGATCACGGCCTACGTCGGACGGCTGAAAGACACCTGGCGCACCGGCTACCTGGGCGCCCAGTACACGGTGCCGCTGCAAGACAAGCGCGCGTTGTCCTTCGACCTGCAGGTGTATCGCAGCAAGGACACGGGCCGCGCGCTGGCCGGCCCGGTGGACAACACCACCGCCAGCCTGATGTCGACCTACACCCACGGCCCTCATCGTGTGGGCCTGGGCTGGCAGAAGGTCGCGGGCGACACGCCCTTCGACTACGTGACGCGCGGCGCCGTGTGGCTCGGCAATGCGGCGCAGCTGTCCGACTTCAACGCGCCGCACGAGCGGTCGTGGCAGCTGCGGTACGAAGTGGATGCCGCGCGTTGGGGCGCGCCCGGGTTGAGCCTGGGCGCGGCCTACATCCGCGGCAGCGGCATCGACGGCAGCCGCGTGCCGGCGCGCGGAGGCTATGCATGGCTGGGCTACGGGCAGGGCGGCCGGCACTGGGAGCGCGACCTGTGGCTGCGCTACACGGTCCAGCAGGGCAGCGCGAAGGGGCTGGCGTTCCTGCTGCGCTATGGCGAGCACCGCAACAACAAGGCGCAGGCCGAACTCAACGCACGGCAGATTCGTGTTGCCCTGGAGTACCCGGTCGGCAGCGACTGAGCGGACGGCGCTGTCAGGCTGAGGTGACGGGCAGCTTCTTCACGAAGGTCGCGGCGGGGTCGAGCGGTTGGCCGTCGCGCGTGCGCAGGTCGATCGGCGCCACGGGCTCGCCACCCTCGCGCTCCAGCAACACCGAATGCGGCTCGCCCGGCGCGAACAGGTTCGCCTCGCCCCAGTGCCGCAGGCCGACCACCACGGGGAACAGGCCGCGGCCCTTGGCCGTCAGCGCGTACTCCTGGTAGAGCGAGCCGTCCGACGCCGGCACGAGGTCGAACACGCCTTCCTGCACCAGCCACTTCAGCCGGTCGGCCAGGATGTTCTTGGCCACGCCCAGGCTCTGCTGGAACTCGCCGAAGCGCCGCATGCCGTCGAAGGCGTCGCGCACGATCAGCAGCGACCACTGGTCGCCGACGATCTCGAGGGCGCGCGCCATCGGGCAGGCGTCGAACCTCAGACTTTTTCTCCTGGCCATCGTGTGTTTGTCCTGTGCGTCCTCGGGGATGGCGGGATTAGACCGTAGCGCCGAGTTGGTTGCAAATTAAAACTAGTGCCGTTAGCATCCGTCTGGTTTTAATTTGAAACCTGAAATGACCATGACCGTCTCAGCAAACATCCCCTCCGGCGGTGACGCCGTGCCCGGCCTGCGCGCCAGCCCCGTGCGCGTGGCCGTCGTGCAGTTCGACCCGCAGGTCGGCGTCGAGAACCTCGCGCGCAACGCCGCCGCCGTGCACGCACAGCTAGAGGCCGCCGTCGCCGGCGGCGCGCAGCTTATCGTGCTGCCCGAGCTGGCGACCACCGGCTACTGCTTCAGCGGCCGGGCCGAGGCCTTTGCCCATGCCGAGCCCGTGCCGCACGGCCCGACCGTGCAGGGCTGGGTCGCGTTCGCGGCGCAGCACGGCGTCTACCTTGTCGGCTGCCTGGCCGAGCAGGACGGCATGCAGCTGTTCGACACCGCCGTGCTCGTCGGCCCCGACGGCTACATCGGCCGCTACCGCAAGACGCACCTGTGGAACAACGAGAAGCTGTGGTTCACGCCCGGCAACGAGGGCTACCGGGTGTTCGAGACGAAGATCGGCCGCATCGGCCTGCTCGTGTGCTGGGACATCTGGTTTCCCGAGGCGCCGCGCATCGTTGCGCAGCAGGGCGCCGACATCATTTGCGTGCCCACGGGCTGGGTCTGGACGCCGCCGCCGCTGTACGACGCCAGCGGCGTCTGCATGCCGGCCTACCTGACGATGGCCGCCGCGCACACCAACAACGTCTTCATCGCTACCGCCGACCGCGTGGGCCAGGAGCGCGGCACGGGCTTCATGGGCAACTCGCTGATCGCGGGCACCAACGGCTGGCCGATGGGGCGCATCGCCGGGCCCGAGGAAGAAACCATCCTCTATGCCGACGTCGACCTGGGCGCCGCGCGTTCGGCACCGATCTGGACACCGCTCAACGACCTGCACCGCGACCGGCGAACCGATCTGTACGACGCGATGCTGGGCTATCGGGGCGGTGTGGCACTGCCGCGCTGAGGCGCGCGAAGCGCACGATCATCCACGGCCCGAGCAGCGCCCCGAGCCCGACCGAGCTCCACGCCGCGACCCACGCGTAGGTGCTGCCGAAGCCGAACTGCGCCTGGCCCCAGTCGAGCGCGAGCCCGAACACCCAGGGGCTGAGCGCGCCCGCGCCGAAGCCCATCACCGAGCGCACCGAGAACGCCACGCCGAGCCGGTGCGGCGCCACCACGTCGGCCAGCGCGGTCGAGTAGACCGACGAATCGGCGATGGCCAGCAGGTTGTACAGCGCCGCCATCGCGGCCAGCGCCCACAGCGGCCAGGTCCACATCCAGCCGAAGGTGAACGACAGGCTCAGGCTCGCGAGGGTGGCGATCATCATCACGCGCGCGCGGCCCAGCCGGTCGGAGGCCGCGCCGCCCACCACGCTGCCGAACACGCTCACGAGGTGCGCGAACGCCGCCAGCGCGATGCCCGCGGCCGGCCACGCGCTCGCACCGCCGCGCGACGAGGCCATGAGGTAGGCCGGCAGCCAGGCCCACAGCGCCATGAGTTCCCAGCAGTGGAAGGTGTAGGCCCAGTTGCCGGCCATCGCGGGCCGGTCGCGCACGGTTGCGTTCAGCGCCTGCAGCACGCCTTCGCGCGGTGCGCCAACGGCCGGCGACACCGGCGGCTGCATGCGCCGCAACGCGAGCACCGACAGCAGCACGCCCGCCACCGTGCAGCCCGCTGCCACCAGCAGCCCGAGGCGCCAGTGCGCCACCACGCTGAAGCCCGCCACCACCGCGAGCGACAGCGCATAGCCCATCGACGCCGCGCCGAGGAACAGCCCCATCGCGCGCCCGCGCACCGCGGGCCCGGCATTGAGCGACAGCAGCTGCAGCCCCGGCGTGTACGAGGCGCCCGCGCACAGGCCCGCCAGGCCGTACAGCAGCAGGGCGGAGCGGTGGTCGTGCGCGAAGAGCGCGAAGGCCAGCGCAGCCACCGCACCGATCGCGCCGCCCACCACGAAGATGCGGTGCGGGCCGTAGCGGTCGGCCAGCAGCCCCACCGCGAACAGCGAGCTCATGTAGCCCACGTGCCAGGCGCTCTGGATGGAGCCGGCCTGCGCGGCCGTCATCTGCCAGTCGGCCATCATGAACGGCAGCACGCCCGAGTAGGCCGTGACGATCATCCCCTGCAGCAGGCGGCTCGTGCACAGCAGCGCGAGCCATCCGCGCTGCGGCGGCGCCGGGGTGGGGGTGTCAGCGCAGTGCACGCTGCATCAGCACCGTGTCGACCCACTGGCCGAACTTGAAGCCGACGTTGCGCAGCACGCCGACCGTCTCGAAGCCCAGCCGCGCGTGCAGCCGCTGCGAGCCTGCGTTGCCGCTGTGGCCGATGCACGCGACCATCTGCATGAAGCCGGCCGCGGTGCAGCGGTCGATCACCGCCTGCAGCAGCGCCGTGCCGATGCCGTGGCCGTGCATGCCGGGCGCGACGTAGATCGAGTCTTCCACCGTGTGCCGGTAGGCCGAGCGCGCGCGGTAGGGGCTGGCGTAGGCGTAGCCGGCCACCTCGCCATCCTTCAGTGCCACCAGATAGGGCAGGCCGCGGGACAGCAAGTCGGTGCGGCGCGTGTGCATCTGCGCGACGGTGGGCACTTCTTCTTCGAACGAGCACAGGTCGTGCTGCACGTAGTGGCTGTAGATGGCCTGCACGCGGGCCATGTGGTGGGGCTCGGCATCGGCAATGTCGAGCGCGGTGGATGCAAGGGTGGGGGAAGACATGGCCCGATCTTGACGCGCTGGAATCGATAAGTGAAGCTTGGTCAAGCTATGCGATGCATAAGGAATACTTTGGAAAAAAACCTCAACCTCGACCAGCTCGCCACCTTCGGCCTGGTGATCGAAACCGGCAGCTTCTCCGCCGCGGCCGACCGGCTCGGCCTGTCGCAGCCGGCCGTGAGCCTGCAGGTGCGCCAGCTCGAACGACGGCTCGCGGTGCGGCTCATCGAGCGCGTCGGCAAGCGTGCGCGGGCCACGCCAGCGGGCGCGGAACTGCTGCGCCATGTGCCGCAGATCGAGGCGGCGGTCGAGAACGCGATCGACGCACTGGCCGACCACGCGCGCGGCGTCACGGGTCGCGTGCGGCTGGGCACGGGCGCCACCGCCTGCCTGTACTTTCTGCCCGCGGTGCTGCGCCAGTTGCGCGAGGCGTTCCCGGCGCTCGGCGTGGTGGTGAGCACCGGCAACACCGACGAGTACGTGCGCAAGGTGGAAGACAACAGCCTCGACCTCGCGCTGGTCACGCTGCCCGCGGCCGGGCGCTCGCTGAGCGTGATCCCGGTGTGCGACGACGAGTTCGTCGCCATCGGCCGCGCCGACCTCGCGCCGCTCAAGGCCCGCGTGACGCCGGCCGACCTCGCGACATTGCCGCTGGTGCTGTTCGAGCCCGCGGCCAACACGCGCAAGCTGGTCGATCGCTGGTTTGCGGCCGAGGGCCTGCAGCCGCAGCCCGTGATGGAGCTGGGCAGCGTCGAGGCGATGAAGGAAATGGTGGCCGCGGGGCTGGGCTACGGCCTGGTGCCCGGCATGTCGATGGCGGGGCGTGGGGCCCACCCGGCGCTGAAGGTCAGCCGCCTCGCCCCGCGCATGCACCGCACGCTGGCGGTGGTGGTGCGCCGCGACAAGCCGCTGAACAAGGCGCTGCGCACGGTGCTCGAGGCGATCGTGGCGGCCGGCAAGAAGCCCGGCCGCCGCTAGAACTGCTTACTCCGGAATGGCCGCCAGCGGCGCCGCACCGCCGCGTGCGCGGCCCAGCGTGCCGACGATGAGCGCGGCGATCAGCACCAGCACACCGCTGAGCACCATCGTGGGCGAGATGCCGCGGCTGTCGACCATGAGGCCGCCGATCAGCGCACCCGAGGCGATCGCCACCTGGAAGCCCGTCACCAGCAGGGCCTGGCCGGCTTCCTGCGCGTCGGGCACGGCTTCCATCATCCAGCCGGTGAGCGCCACCGGAATGAGGCCGAAGGCCACGCCCCAGATCACCACCACGACCGCGCCGGCCACCATGCCGGTGCCGATCAGCGTCGACAGCAGCAGCGCCGTCGCGAGCATCAGCGCCGCCAGCAAGGTGGTGCCGCGCACGCTGCGCGCCACCAGGCTGCCGCCGAGGAAGGTGCCGATGAAGCCCATCGCGCCATAGACCAGCAGCAGCGTCGAGACCTCGTTGGCCTGCAGGCCGAACACCTGCTGCAGCAGCGGCTTCAGGTAGGTGTAGGCCGCGAAGTGGCCGGCAATGAAGAACAGCACCGCGAGCAGGCCGACCTGCGCCATGCGGCGCGTGAGCGGCGTGAGCAGGTCGCGCGCGCCGATGGCGCGTTGCGGCGGAATGGCGGGCAGCAGCCACAGCTGCACCAGCAGCACGGCCGCGGCCAGCGCGCCGGTCACGGCGAACGAGGCCCGCCAGCCGAACATCGTGCCCAGCCACGAGCCCGCGGGCACGCCGAGCACCGTGGCCGCCGACACGCCGGCCAGCACCAGCGACATGGCGCGCGGCTTCGAGGCGTCGGGCACCAGCTGCGTGGCGGCGGCGGGCGCGAAGGTCCAGAAGCCGCCGACGGCCAGGCCGAGCATGAGGCGTGCGACCACCATCGTCGTGAAGTTGGGCGCGAACGCGGCCAGCAGGTTCGAGGCGATCAGCAAGAGCGTGAGCGCGATCAGCACCGTGCGGCGGTCGAGCCGGCCCGAGGCGACGATCAGCGCCGGTCCGGCGAACGCGGCGAGCACGCCGGGCATCGTGATCATCAGGCCGGCCGTGCCGTCGGACACGTTCAGGCCGCGCGCGATGTCGGTGAGCAGGCCGATGGGCATGAACTCGGTCGACACCATCGCGAAGGTGCCGACGGCGATGGAGCCGACCGCGAGCCACGCGGAGCGGGTGGGGGCGACCGCAGCGTCGCGCGCGGGCGCTGCGAGGTCGTCGATGCAGGGGTTGCTGCCGGAAGAATTCATCATGGAGATGCTGTCCTTGAACGCATCGGCGATGAAGGCGCCAATGCCGGTGTGGGGGCATTGGAGTGTGCGAGCGGGCCGCCTTGCGACCAAGGGGCGGTGGAGCAGTAGACAGTTTCCCTCAGGCGAACAATCGACCTCTTGGGTGTCTGAAGCCACCTGGGGATGCGGCAATGGCGCCTTTCGCCATCACCGTCTTTTTGAGTTGCCGAAATTAAGTGTGGGCGTGGCGCAACTGCAGCGCCTGTCCATCGGCCACGAACGATTCGTCGACCAGCACGCGGAAGGCCGTGCCCTGCACGAACTTCGGTTGCGCGACGGCCGGCGAGAGGAACTCGATGTCGAGCGCGACCGGCGTGCCGCGCGCGAGCGAGGAGCCCTGCGGCACGCGCCAGCGTGCCGAGAAGCCTTCGGTGCCGAGCACCAGCGCGCCCCGGTATTCGCCGGGGCCCAGCGGCACATCTTGCGCGGGCACCGAGGGCCGGCGAAAGGTCAGCTGGGCCTGCAGATGCGGCGTGAATTCGGGTAGCGTGTCGAAGCCCTCGGGCGGGGCCTGCTTGGTCGCGCGGCGCGGCAGCTTGCCGATGAGCCACGCGATCACGTTGCCGATGATCGGCACCCACAGCACCATCAGCAGCGTGCCGATGTCGCGCGTGGTGGAGCCGGGCGTGGCGTAGTGCCGCACGATGGCGCCGCCGACGGCCACGCACAGCAGGATCATGACGATGAGTCGTCGGCGGAACTGGATTTTGGTCATGAATGCGCGGGGTGAAAGCGGGTCCGGACCATAACCTACGCCGTCAACTGCCCTTCACCCGCCCCTTCACCCGCCCCTTCACCCGCCCTTTCACCTGCCGCTTCAGCGACCCGCAGCACCGCATCCGCCGGCAGCGCCTGCCAGTCGATCCATTCGCCCACCGTCACATGGTGCGTGGGCGCGGCGGCGCCTTCGACGCTGCCCCATTGCAGCGTCAGCCGGTGCGTGCCGAGCCGCAGCGCCAGCTCGAAGCCCGGCCAGTGCGCGGGCACGTGCGGCGTCATCGACAGCTGCCGGCCCTTCACGCTCAGGCCCAGCAAGGTCTCGACCGCCGCGCGGTGCAGCCACGCGGCCGAGCCGGTGTACCAGCTCCAGCCGCCGCGGCCCACATACGGCGCGGCGCCGTAGACGTCGCCCGCCATCACGTAGGGCTCCAGCTCGTAGACCGGGCCGCGCGCGGGGTGCTGCGAACGGTGGGCCGGGCTCAGGCCTTCGAAGCTCTGCCAGGCCGCTTCATGGTCGCCCTGCAGCGCCTGCGCCATCAGCGCCCACACGGCGCCGTGCGAGTACTGGCCGCCGTTCTCGCGCACGCCGCGCGGGTAGGCCTGGATGTAGCCCGGGTTGTTGGTCGACTGGGCAAACGGCGGCACCAGCAGCCGCAGCAGGCCCGCCGGTTCGTCGTGCAACTGCGACCGGATGGCGGCCATGGCCGGCCCCGTGTGGGCCGCGTCCGAGGCGCCCGACAGCACCGACCAGGCCTGCGCGATCAGGTCGATGCGGCACTCGTCGTTGGTCGACGAGCCCAGCGGCGCGCCGTTGTCGAAGAAGGCGCGGCGGAACCAGGCGCCGTCCCAGCCGGCGTCGTGCAGTGCGGCGATCCAGCCCGTGCGTGCCTCGGTCCAGCGCGCGGCGCGTTCGTGTTCGCCGCGTGCTTCGGCGATGGGCGCGAAGCGCTCGACCACGCTGCACAAAAACCACGCGAGCCACACCGATTCGCCGCGGCCTTCGTGGCCGACGCGGTTCATGCCGTCGTTCCAGTCGCCGGTGCCCATCAGCGGCAGGCCGTGCACGCCAGTGGCCAGGCTGCGGTCGATGGCGCGCGCGCCGTGGTCGAACACGGTGGCCATGCGGCCGCTGTGCTGCGGCGCGTAGTAGGCGTCTTCCGCGCCCTCGGGAATGCCGGGGCCTTCGATGAAGCCGACCATCTCGTCGAGCAGCGAGGCATCGCCCGTCACCTCGACGTAGTGCGCCGACGCGTACGGCAGCCACAGCAGGTCGTCGGAGAAATGCGTGCGCACGCCGGCGCCGCCGGGCATGTGCCACCAGTGCTGCACGTCGCCTTCGGGGAACTGGCGCGCCGCGTTCACGAGGATCTGCTCGCGCAGGCGCGGCGGGTCGGTGAGCGCGAAGGCCATCGCGTCCTGCAGCTGGTCGCGAAAGCCGAAGGCGCCACCGGCCTGGTAGAAGCCGGCCTTCGACCAGAGCCGGCAGGCCAGCGTCTGGTACACGAGCCAGCGGTTGACCAGTGCATCGAACAGCGGGTCGGGCGTGCGCACCTGCAGGCGGCCGAGCAGGTCGTCCCAGAAACCGCGCACCTGCGCCAGCGCCTCGGGCACCTCGCGCTGCCGCCAGCGGCGTGCGAGTTCGAGCGCGGCGTCGGCCGTGCCGGCGTGGCCGAGCACGAAAGTGAAGCTCGCGGTTTCGCCAGATGCGACGACAAATTCGCCGCCAATCGCCGCGCAGGCATCGAGCCCGCTGCCGGCGCGGCGCGCCAGCGTGTCGGGCACTTCGACGATGCCGCGGCCGGCGAAGAATTCGCTGCGGTCGCAGGTCCATTGCGTGGCGCCGGTCGTCGCGCCTTGCAGGCCCGCGAGCAGCAGGAAGGCGGCGCTGCCGCCGAAGCCCGCGCTCGATTCGCGCTGCTGGCCGAACACGGCCGGCTGGTCTTCGGGCTTCCAGCAATGCACGGTGCGCCGTTCGCCGCGCGCGGCGCCCAGCTGCCACTCGACCATCGCGAGCGCGCGCAGGCGGCGCTGGCCGGCGCCTTCGTTGCGCACGCGCACATGGACCAGCTTGACGGCTTCGTCGCGGTCCGCGAAGAAGGTGGTTTCGAGCACGAGGTCGCCTTGGCGGACCTCGAAAACCGAGTAGCCCTGGCCGTGCCGCACGAGGTGACGGGTGGCACCGTCGCCACCGCCGGCAGGCGTGAGCGGCAGCATTTCGCGCGTCGCCACGTCCTGCAGCAGGTAGTGCTCGAAGGCCGGGTCTTGCACCGGGTCGTTCGACCACGGCGTGACCTGGTGCATGCGGCTGTTGCCGGCCCAGGTGTAGCCGGTGCCCCACTCGGACACCTGGAAGCCGAAGGCCGCGTTGGCGATCACGTTGATCCAGGGGCGCGGCGTGCGGCGGTCGGGGCCGACCTCGAAGCGGAACTCGCCGGTCCCGGCATCGAAGTCGCCGGTGGCGGCGGTGGCATTCGACGAGGTCGCCTGCTTCGTCAGCAGCGGCGTGCGATGTTGAACCGGTGCGCTGCTGTCGTCGGCGATCGTCGGGCTGCGCGCCTCGTGCAACGCAGCCACCTGCACTTCGAGCGCGCGTCCGTCGGCCGTGAACACCACGCGCGCCAGGCTGGAGAGCGCGGCCTTTTCTGACGGCACCACGTCCTGGTCGCGCAAGAGGTAGAAGCCGGCGGTGTCGTTGCGCGGAAAGCTGTTCTGCGTCTGATGCGCGACGCGGGAGCGCAGCGTTTCGATCTCGCGCTGCAGCGGCATGAGGTACGAGTTCGGTTCGCTGTTGAGCACCACGAGGTCGCAGGCCACGCCGCCGAAGCCCCACCACGGCTGCGCGCGCAGCAGCGTGTTGATGAGGCCCATGCCGTTCATCGAATGGATGTAGACCAGCACGATGGGCTTGTCGCCCGAGATGCCGAAGCGCCAGATCTGGCGCAGGTCGATCAGCCCGCGGTCGCTCATCACGCGCGGCGTGGTGTAGGTGAGGATGGTCGTCAGGTCTTGCAGCGCGAGGTTCTGCGCGGGCGCAATGCTCAGGTCGCGCAGCCGCACCTGCGCCAGCGTGGCGGCCATGCGCGTGGCGCGCTCCACATGCATCGGCTGCAGGTAACGGTCGATGCTGGGCATCAGCGCCTCGATGCTCTCGTCGGCGGCGGTGGCGAAGCTCAGGCGCGCGGTGGTGCCCGGCGCGATCGACAGGCGCACGCGCAGGCAGGCGATGGGGTCCAGGCCGTTCACCTGCTTGCCCTGGGCCGTGAGCGGTTGCTTGTCGAGTGCGGGGTCGGCCAGCGTGCGGTTGCGGCCGATGAAGGCGCGCCGGTCGGTCATGCAGTCGATCGACAGCACGTTGGCATCGACCGAGGCCAGGAAGTGAACCGCGGCCACCACCGCGTCGCCATGCAGGCGCGGCTTGCGTGACAGCAGCAGCGCGCGCCACGTGGGCTCCCAGCGCGATTCGACGAACAGGTTGGCAAAGGCCGGATGCGCCTCGTCGGCCTTGGGGTTCGACAGCACGGGCTCGAAGTACGAGACGAGTTCGAGCGTGCGCGTTTCGTCGCCCGAGTTGTGCAGCGTGATGTTGCGCAGCTCGGTGTCGTCTTCGGGGCTGATGAGCACCGTGGTGCGCACCTGCAGGCCGGGGCCGGCCGCGTCGAACTGCACCTGGTCGGCCAGGAAGCGCGTGCGGTAGAGCCAGTCGGCGCCGGGCGCGGGGAGGGCCGTGAGCGAGGTGAGCTCGGTGCTGCCGCCGTCTTTTTGGACATCGCGTACGTAGAAGAAAGTACCGTAGCTGTCGCGCAGCGGATCGTCGCGCCAGCGCGTCACGTTGAACGCGCGCCAGCGGCTCACGCCCGCGCCGTTGGCGCGCAGCGCCACCGTGTAGCGGCCGTTCGACAGCAGGTGCGTGGGCTGGAAGCCCGGCCCCATCGGGTCGACCACGCGCGGCTGGAACAGCGGTGCCAGTTCGGCCTGGCTGGGCTCTGGCGGCGTGCGCGGATCGGCGCTGCCGATGATCTGCCGCGGCGTGCGCTCGTGCAGCAGCGCCTCGTGCGCCTGCACCAGCGCGGCACTGCCGAACCAGCGGCGCGGCGCGTCGGCGCACAGCAGGTTGCACAGCGCGACCAGCGACATGCCCTGGTGGTGCGCCATGAAGTTGCGCACCACGGTGAAGTCCTGGCCCTGGGCCTGGCGCGAGGTGGTGAAGTCGACCGCATCGAGAAAGCCGAACTCGCCGCGCGCGCCGAGCGCTTCGAGCCGCTGCAGGTTGAGCACCGCCGCTGCGGGCGCGAAGGGCGCGGCCATCAGGGTGGCGTAGGGCGCCACCACGCGGTCGGTCGGCGGCGTGCGCCGCAGCGCCAGGCGCGGCACGCCGAAGGGCGAGTACTGGTAGGCCAGCGAATGGTCCTGCGCGAAGTAGGCCGACTCGGACACGCCCCAGGGCATGTTCTGCGCACGGCCGAAGGCCTGCTGTTCGTCAATGGCCGCGGCGTTGGCCACCTGCAGCAGGCCGTCGGTGGGCTCGGTCATGACGAGCGCCGGCATCAGGTACTCGAACATCGAGCCCGACCACGACTTGAGGCTGGGCTGGAAACCCACCAGCAGGAACGGCCGGCCCAGCGCCATCCAGTGGCGGCGCGGCACGTCGCCCTTGGCAATCGCCAGGAAGCTCAGCAGCCGCGACTCGGAGGCCAGCAGGTCGTAGTAGCTCGCGTCGAGCACGTTCTCCTCGACGCGCAGGCCGATGTGGAACAGGTGGCGCTTGGCGTCGTAGAGGCCGCTGAAATCCATGCCGTCGTGCAGCGCGTCGCAGCGCTGCGCCAGGGCTTCCAGCGCGGGGGCTTCGTGGGGCTGGCAGCTTGCGTCCGCTGCGAAGGCGCGGCAGGCCTGCGCCACGGTCACGAGGTGGCCCGCGAAGTTGCCGCTGTCGACGCTCGACACGTAGTCGGGCGGCAGCGGTTTGAGCGTTTGCGTGTCGTACCAGTTGAACAGGTGGCCGTTGTGCTTCTGCATGCGGTCGACGGTGTCGAGCGTGGCGGTGAGGCGCGCCAGCAGGCCGGCCGTGTCGATCCAGCGGAATTCACGCGCGCAACAGGCGGCCAGCAGGTACATGCCGATGTTGGTCGGCGAGGTGCGGTGCGCGAGGGTCGGCTGCGGTTCGAGCTGCAGGTTGTCGGGCGGCAGGTGGTTGTCGTCCGGGCCGACCACGTGCTCGAAGAAGCGCCAGGTGTCGTGCGCCAGCGTGTCGAGGTAGCTGCGTTGCGCGGGCGGGAGCGGGTCTTCGGTTTGTGCGTCAACGCGGCTGCCCCACCAGGCTGCGATGGGCGCCAGCGACCAGAGCACGAAGAGCAGCGGGCCGATCACCGGGTAGGCGCTCCAGTTCGCGAGCACGGCGAGCACCAGGCACACGGCGCTGCTGAGGGCTGCGCTGCGCACGAAGGGCTTGAGCCGCTGGCTCGATTGCGCCTGCGCCTGGTCGGCCGTCGTCCATTGCAGCAGGTGCCTGCGGCTCACGAGCAGCCGCCACGTGGCGAGGAAGGCCGCGTCGAGCAGCAGCCGCGTCTGCGCCGCCAGCTGCACGAACTGCCAGGCCGCGCCGGCCATGGCGCGCAGCAGCTCGACCGCGCCCACGTCGAAGAAGTGGCGCAGCTCGATCGCGCGCCGTGTCGGCACCAGGCCGGCCAGCGCGCCCAGCAGCGGGCCCAGCGTGAGCGCCGCGCCGACGGCGGCCAGCGCCCAGCCCAGCGGCATGGCCTGCGTGAAGATCACCAGCACCAGCAGCGCGAAAGACGCCGGCACGACCAGCGAGCGGCGCAGGTTGTCGCTCATCTTCCACAGGCCCAGCGCGTCGATGCCGAAGCGGCGCGCGCGCCACATCAGCGGCAGCAGCTGCCAGTCGCCGCGCACCCAGCGGTGCACGCGCGAGGCGGCCACGCCGGCGTGGTGGGGATGGTCTTCGACCAGCACGACGTCGCTGACCATCGCGCAGCGCGCGACGCTGCCTTCGAGCAGGTCGTGGCTCAGCACGGCGCTGTCGGGCAGGCGGTCGTTGAGCGTGGCGTGCACCGCGCGCACGTTGAGCAAACCCTTGCCGGTGAAGGAGCCGCTGCCGAACACGTCCTGGTAGATGTCGGATGCGCCGCTGCCGTACGGGTCGAGCCCGCACTGCCCGGCGAACACCCAGTGGAAGAAGGAGCGCTCGGTCTGCATCGGAAACGGCGTGACGATGCGCGGCTGCAGGATGCCGAAGCCCGCGACCACGCGCCGGCTTTGCATGTCGATCTCGGGCGCGTTCAGCGGATGCGCGGCAATGGACACGAGGTCGCGCAGCGCGCCGGGCGGCAGGCCGGTGTCGCTGTCGAGCGTGAGCACGTAGGGCGTGCGGCCGGGCGCGAGCTGCTGGCCCGGTGCGAGCGGAAGAAAACCGCTGCCGTCGCCGCTGGCCAGCAGGCGCATGAGCATTTCGAGCTTGCCGCGCTTGCGTTCCCAGCCCATCCAGCGCTGCTCGGTTTCGCTCCAGCTGCGCGGGCGGTGCAGCAGCAGGAAGCGCGGTGAGGTGCCTTCCGCCGGCGGGTACTTGGCGTTGAGTGCGGCGATGCGTTGCTGGGCATCGTCGAGCAGGGGCCCGTCTTCGGGCATCGATGCTTGGGAGGCGTCGGCCCAGTCGGTCAGCAGCGCGAACTGCGCGTGCGCCTCGCGGTTGGCGAGCCAGTGCAGTTCGAGCCGGTGCGCGAGCTTGGCGTTGTTCGCGGTCGAACCCAGCATCGTGGGCATGACGACGAGCGCGCGGTGCCGCTCGGGAATGCCGTTCGCAAAATCGAGACGTGGCAATGCCTGCACGCGCACCGACTCCGCCATGATGCGTTGCGCCAGCGCAATCAGCGCTTCAGACAGCGGCCATGCGAGCAGCAGCAACGCCGCGATGGTGGTCCAGTCGCCGCGATGCGGCAGGCCGTGCACCACGGCCGCCAGCAGCAGGGCGGTGCCGACGGTGACGGAACCCACGTAGACGGGCAGGCGCCAGCCGCGATGGCTGCGCGCGGGGCTTCGCGTGCTTGCTGCGTGTGCGGAACGACCCGAGGGCCCGTTCGCCTGCAGCGAGGCGATCAACGCGGGCCGGCCCTGGCCGAAAAGGTAGTAGCCGGCGGTGCCGTCGGCGCGATCGGTCTCGGCGCCGGCTTCGTCGGCTGGCGCGGCGGAGGCCAGCGTGACCACGGCCTGCGCCACTTCGCGCTCGGGCCGTTCGGTGTTGCGCGCCACCTGCTCCATCGCATGTGTGATCTGCTGGCGCGTGAGTTCGCTCTCGTTCGCAAAGCTCGGCAGTTCGCGCAGCACGCGCAGCGAGCGGCTCACCGGTTCGATGAGGTCGCTCCACTCGACCTGGCCGATCATGCGCAGCGTCGTGATGATGTTGCCGACCGTGAGGTTGGCCGCAGCCTGGGCGTTCTGCGCGTCGCCGATCAGCGCCGGGCCGTTAGGGCAGTGTTGCTCGGTCCAGCGCACCAGCGCGGGCATGTCGTCGCCGTGCTCGACGGGCAGGCGCTGCCACAGCTGCGTGAGGTAGTTGTCCTGCAGGCCGTGGCTTTGCAGCGCGCGGTAGAGCACGTCGAGGTCTTGCACCGACAGGTGCGGCGCTGCGTCCCAGGCGGCATGCGCGATCTCGCGCGCGACCTTGTTCTCGGCAATGCTCTCGGCCACGCGGCGCAGGTTTTCGAGCAGCACCACGCGCAAGGTGGTGGGCAGCGCCCACAGTTCGCCGAGCATGAGCTCGTCGATGTCTTGATAAGCGTTGAGGAAGGCCGTGAACAGCGTCTTGTTGAGCACGCTGTCGGTGTGTGCCACATAGGCCCACGCAATGCCGTACACGCGCGGCAGCCCCGCCAGCGGCGGCGTGACGAGCTTGGGCAGGCGCGCGTAATAACTGCGCGGCACGCCGTCATGGATCTGCTGGAGCTGCGCCTCGACGAGGTGGAAGTTGTCGAGCAGCCACTCGGCCGCCGGCGACACATAGCGCCCGCTGCGCGAGATCAGCGCGATGTAGTCGAAGGCCGCGCGCAGCGATTCGAGGTTTTCGTCGACACGGGGAAAGAAGGGCGACCCTTCGCTGGCGCTGTGCGGGTCGTTCTCGACCACCTGGGCACGGGCCAGGCTGTGGCCGTGCTGTTCAAAACGTTGGGCGCCGAAGAGTTCGGCGCGAATCGGGAGTGCTACCGGGTCGTGCGGACCGAGCAGGAGAGACCGGGCGTAGTGACTGAGCCCTTGAAGGCGGTCGACGACGGCAGCGGCGCTCAAGTGACTGCGAACAGGCCGATGCCCAGAACCGCGGCCACGCAGGCCATCGTGACGATACGGCCCGCAGCGAGCGCGCGCACACGTTGCATGTGGCTTCGCACCGAGAACCATCGCCCGTGGGCACGTGCACAGTGGTGCATGTGTGAAGCCAGGGCTTCGAAATCGCTGCCGACAAAGTCGATCTGCGAATGGGAAAGGGACTGCGGGACGGACATTGCAACGGGCTCCTGTGAAACGACTTCGAGCTGCCGCGCGATTGCGAGAACTGTGAACGTGTCCCGACCGTACCCTTTTAAATGACCTTACAGGTACCTCATTGCCGACAGCGCACGTAGGAAAGGGCGCACAGGGCGCCCTTTGTCCATGGAGGCTGCGTGCAGATCAGCCCGTGTTGCGCAGCCCCGCCGCCACCCCGTTGATCGAGATGTGGATGCCGCGTTGCAGCCGCTCACCGCCATCGCCTGCGCGATAACGCCGCATCAGCTCGACCTGCAGGTGATGCAGCGGGTCGATGTAGGGGAAGCGGTGGCGCACCGAGCGCTGCATTTCGGCATTGCCCTCGAGCCGTTGCTTGGCGCCCGTGATGAGCGTGAGCGCGTCCGACGTGCGTTGCCATTCGCTCTCGATCATCGAGAACACCTTCTGGCGCAGCTTGCGGTCGGTGACCAGTTCGGCATAGCGCGAGGCCAGTGCGAGGTCGCTCTTGGCCAGCACCATGTCCATGTTCGACAGCAGCGTGCGAAAGAACGGCCACTGCGCATACATGCGCTGCAGCAGCGCCACGCGCTCCTTCTTGCCCGCGCCGTTGCCGGCGGCGGCCAGGAACTGCTCCACGCCCGAACCGAAGCCGAACCAACCCGGCAGCGTGAGGCGGCACTGGCCCCAGCTGAAGCTCCACGGCACCGCGCGCAGGTCGTCGATCTTGTGGCTCGGGTTGCGCGAGGCAGGGCGCGAGCCGATGTTGAGTTCAGCGATTTCGCGGATCGGCGTGGAGCCGAAGAAGTAGTCGCCGAAGCCCGGGGTTTCGTACACCAGCTTGCGGTACGCGGCCATGCTGGCGGTCGACAGCTCGCCCGCGGCCGAGAGGAAGGTGGCCGGCGCCGGCTTGCCCTGCGGCAGCAGCGTGGCTTCGAGCGTGGCGGCCACCAGCGTCTCGAGGTTGCGCCGGCCGATCTCGCGGTTGGCGTACTTCGAGCCGATGACTTCGCCTTGCTCGGTGAGGCGGATCTGCCCGCGCACCGTGCCGGGCGGTTGCGCCAGGATGGCCTGGTAGCTTGGGCCGCCGCCGCGTCCCACGGTGCCGCCGCGGCCGTGGAACATGCGCAGGCGGATCGGGTTCTTTTTCTTCTTGTTCAGCTCGTCGAACAGCGACACCAGCGCGATGCCCGCGCGGTACAGCTCCCAGTTGCTGGTGAAGATGCCGCCGTCCTTGTTGCTGTCGCTGTAGCCGAGCATGACGTCCTGCTCGCCGCCCGAGCGCTCGATGAGCGACTGGATGTTCGGCAGCGCGTAGAACGCGCGCACGATGGGCGCGGCATTGCGCAGGTCTTCGATGGTCTCGAACAGCGGCACCACGATCAGGTCGCAGGTCGCGTTGCTGTCCATCGCGCCGCGCAGCAGGCCCACTTCCTTCTGCAGCAGCAGCGCTTCGAGCAGGTCGCTCACCGTTTCGGTGTGGCTGATGATGTAGTGGCGGATGGCTGCGGCGCCGTAGCGCGCACGCGCGGTGCGGGCGGCGGCGAAGATGGCGAGTTCGCTCCTGGCGAGCGGCGAGTAGTCGGCGTCGGGCACGCGCAGCGGGCGTGCGTCATCGAGCAGCTTGAGCAGCAGGGTCTGCTTGGCCTCTTCGGCCAGCGAGGCGTACGCCGGCTCGATGCGCGCCGTGGCCAGCAGCTCGGCGATCACGGCCTCGTGCTTGTCGGAACTCTGGCGCAGGTCGACCGTGGCCAGGTGGAAGCCGAACACTTCGACCGCGCGGATCAGCGGGCGCAGGCGCGGCGCGGCGAGCACGGTGCCGTGCTTCTCGACCAGCGACTCTTCGATGGTGCGCAGCTCGACCAGGAACTCTTCGGCATTCGCGTACGGATTCTGCGGCGCGACCGCATGGCGCGCGGCCTCGCCGCCGCTGAGTTCGCGCAGCGTGGCCGCCAGGCGCGCGTACACGCCGGTGAGGGCGCGGCGGTAGGGCTCGTCCTTGCGGTGCTCGCTGGTGTCGGGCGAACGCTCGGCCAGTGCCTGCATTTCGACGGACACATCGACCAGCGTGGCCGACAGCGACAGCTCGCCGCCGAGGTAGTGCACCTCGGTGAGGTAGTGGCGCAGCGCGAGTTCCGACTGGCGGCTCAGCGCGTACTCGAGCGTTTCGGCTGTGACGTTGGGGTTGCCGTCGCGGTCGCCGCCGATCCACTGGCCCATGCGCAGGAAGGGCGCGACCGAGGGCGTGACGCCGCTCTGGGCCAGCGCCTTTTCAAGGTCGGCGTACACACGCGGGATTTCGCGCAGGAAGGTGGCTTCGTAGTAGCTCAGCGCGTTCTCGATCTCGTCGGCCACGGTGAGCTTGGAGAAGCGCAGGAGGCGCGTCTGCCAGATCTGCGTGACGCGGATGCGCATCTGGGTTTCGTTCTCGGCCAGCTCGAGGGGCGAGAGCGCGTCCTTGCCGCCCGCGTAGGCGTTCTGGCGCAGCTTGATCTCGTCGCGCGTGGTGAGCAGCAGGGCGATGGCGCGCTCGGCATCGAGGATGCTCTTGCGCTGCACTTCGGTCGGGTGCGCCGTGAGCACGGGCGACACGTAGCTGTGGGCCAGCGAGGCGACGATGTCGTCGGGCTTGATGCCGGCCTTGCGGATGCGCACCAGCGCGGTCTGCAGGTCGCCGTCGGCCTGCACGCCTTCGCGTTCGGCCTCGGTGCGGCGGCGGATCTGGTGGCGGTCTTCGGCGAGGTTGGCCAGATGGCTGAAGTAGGTGAAGGCGCGGATCACGCGCACCGTTTCGGCGGCGCTCAGGCCCTTGAGCAGGTTCTTGAGTGCGCGGTCGGCGGCGTGGTCGGCGTCGCGCCGGAACGACACCGACAGGGTGCGGATCTTCTCGACCAGCGCGTAGGTTTCGTCACCCTCCTGCTCCCGGATCACGTCGCCGAGGATCCGGCCTAACAGCCGGATGTCGTCGATCAATGGCTGGTCTTCGGTCTGGCGGCGCTTGGCGGGGATTGCAGGAGTCTTGTTGGCTTTCATTCGATGTTGTTCCTGGGGACTTGAATGGACGCGCCGCCTCCGTTGCTGCGGCGCAACATGCTAGCATTCCGGAGGTCAGAAACCACGTACTTTTTGGGAGCGATCTTGAGCAATATCGTGATCGCCACGCGCGAAAGCCGGCTGGCCCTGTGGCAGGCCGAACACGTGCAAACGCTTTTGCAAGAACGCGGCCACACCGTCAGCCTGCTGGGCATGACGACCCGCGGTGACCAGATCCTGGACCGCACGCTGAGCAAGGTCGGCGGCAAGGGACTCTTCGTCAAGGAACTCGAAACCGCGCTGGAAGAAGGGCGCGCCGACATCGCCGTGCATTCGCTCAAGGATGTGCCGATGGAGCTGCCCGAGGGCTTCGCGCTGGCCTGCGTGCTGGAACGCGAAGACCCGCGCGACGCGCTGGTGTCGCCGCGCTACGCCTCGCTCGATGCGTTGCCGCAGGGCGCGGTGGTCGGCACCTCGAGCCTTCGCCGCGTGGTGCTGCTGCGCGCGCAGCGGCCCGACCTGCGCATCGAACCGCTGCGCGGCAACCTCGACACCCGCCTGCGCAAGCTCGACGAAGGCCACTACGACGCCATCGTGCTCGCGGCGGCCGGGCTCAAGCGGCTCGGTCTCGAAGACCGCATCCGCGTCGCTTTCGACCCCGACACCATGCTGCCTGCCGCAGGGCAGGGCGCCCTCGGCATCGAGGTGCGCGCCGACCGCCAGGACCTCATCGACCTGCTGGCGCCGTTGGCGCACCGCGGCGACTGGCTCTCGACCACCGCCGAGCGCGCCGTGAGCCGCGCGATGGGCGGCAGCTGCTCCATGCCGCTCGCGGCCCATGCGCGTCGGCAGGCCGACGGCACGCTGCGCATCGACGCTGCCTGGGGCGACCCGGAAGGCGACGCGCCGCTGGTGCGCGTGCAGGCGCAGGCCGAGGCCGGCGACTTCGCGACGGCCGACGCCCTCGGCGTGCACGCCGCCGGCCTGCTGCGCGACGCCGGTGCCCACTGACCACGGTGGGCGCTGAGCGATGAGCGCGGGCCCCGTCATCGTCACGCGGCCCGCGCATGAAGCGGCGGCGTGGGTTCGCGATTTTCAGTCGGCCGGTCTCGACGCCGTGGCGCTGCCGTTGATCGCCATTGCGCCCGCGCTCGACGCGGAGCCGCTGCGTGCGGCCTGGACGCGGCTCGCTGATTACGCGGCGTTGATGTTCGTGAGCGCGACCGCCGTCGACCACTTCTTCCAGCACCGCGGCAGCTCGGCACTCGCGGGTTGCCGCTTCTGGGCCACCGGACCCGGCACCGAGCGCGCGCTGCTGCGCGCCGGCGTGCCGCCCGCCGCCATCGACGCGCCGCCACCCGGCGCCACGCGCTTCGACTCCGAGGCGCTGTGGGCGCTCGCCCATGGGCAGGTGTCGCCGGGCGTGCGCGTGCTGATCGTGCGCGGCGGTGACGAAGTCGGCCAGCCGGCCGGCCGCCAGTGGCTCGCGCAAGAGATCGACGCCGCCGGCGGCGTGCGCGACACCGTCGTGGCCTACCGGCGCCTCGCGCCTGCACTCGACGATGCGCAGCGCCGGATCGCGCTCGACGCGGCCGAAGGACGCGGCATCTGGCTCTTCAGCAGCTCGGAAGCCATCGGCAACCTGCAGCGCGCGCTGCCGGGCATCTCGTGGCAGGCCGCGCGCGCGATCGCCACGCACGCACGCATCGGCGAAGCCGCACAGGCCGCGGGTTTCGGGGCGTTGCGTGTCTGCACACCCCTGCGGGAAGCGCTCATCGCGTCGATAGAATCCTTCGCATGAGCGCCGCGTCCCCGTCCGACGACCTTTCTCCCCCTTCCGCCCCCACGGCACACCCGACGGTGCATGTGCCCGCCACGGTGGCGCCGCACCAGACGCCCGCCGCCCAGGCGGCCGCTGCCACGCTGCTGGCGCGCATCGGCGTGGGCCTCGTGGCCCTCGTCGCGCTGATCGCGCTGCTGTCGACCATTGCGCTGTGGCAGAAGGTCAGCGGCATGAAGGAACAGCTCGCGCGCCAGAGCGCCGAGGCCACCGCCCAATCGATGGAAGCGCGCACGCTGGCGCGCCAGGCCAGCGACACCGTGCGCGATGCCGCCGCCCGCGTGGCCCTCATCGAGACCCGCGTGGCCGAAGTCACGCTGCAGCGTTCGCAACTCGAAGAACTCATTCAAAGCCTCTCGCGTTCGCGCGACGAGAACCTGGTGATCGACATCGAATCCGCCGTGCGCCTCGCGTTGCAGCAGGCGCAGGTCACCGGCAGCCTCGAGCCGCTGCTCGCCGCGCTCAAGGCCGGCGATGTGCGCATCGCGCGCGCCGCGCAACCGCGCCTCGCGCCCGTGCAGCGCGCCATGCAGCGCGACGCCGACCGCCTGCGCAGCAGCGCCAGCACCGACAGCGCCGAAGCCCTGCAGAAGCTCGACGAGCTGGTGCGCAGCGTGGACGACCTGCCCACGCTCAACGCGGTGGCCGTGCGCGGCAACGGCGTCAACGCCTGGCGTCCCGAACCCATTCCCGCCGACGCGCCCTGGTGGCAGCGCGTGCTGCTGACCCTCCGCGGCGAGGCCCGCTCGCTGGTGCGTGTCGGCCGCATCGAGAGCCCCGAGGCGGTGCTGCTGGCGCCCGAGCAGTCGTACTTCCTGCGCGAGAACCTCAAGCTCAAGCTGCTCAATGCGCGGCTGTCGCTGCTGTCGCGCCAGATGGACGCCGCGCGCGGCGAGCTGGGCCAGGTGGCCGCGTCGCTCAACCGCTATTTCGACCCGGCCTCGCGCCGCACGCAGGCTGCGGCCACGCAGCTGCAGCAACTGCAGCAGCTCGTGCGCAGCACGGAGCCGGTGCGCATCGACGACACACTGGCCGCGCTGACCACCGCGGCCGCAGGGCGCTGATCCGTTCATGCGCGCTGCACTCTGGCTCCTCGCGCTGTTCGCCGTCGCTGCGGCGGTGGCGCTGTTCGCCGGCAACAACCAGGGCACGATCACCGTGTTCTGGCCGCCGTGGCGGGTCGATCTCTCGCTGAACCTCGTGCTCGTGATCCTGCTGCTGACCTTCGTGCTGTTGCATGTGGCGTTGCGCGCGCTCGCGGCGCTGTTCTCGCTGCCCACGCAGGCGCGCCACTGGCGCCTGCAGCAGAAGGAACGCATGCTGCACTCCGCCTTGCTCGATGCGATGGTGCAGCTGATTGCCGGCCGCTTCTCGCGGGCACGCAAGGCCGCGCAGGCCGCGCTCACGCAAGAAAAGACACTGGCCGCGCTCGGCGCCGAACTGCCGCAGGCGCAGCAGGTGCGCGTGCTGTCGCACCTGCTGGCCGCCGAAAGCGCGCAGGCCCTGCAGGACAAGGCAGCGCGCGATGCGCATCTGCAGCAAGCCCTCAACGAAAGCGCCGACCGCACCGTGCTCGCGAGCCCGGAAACCCGCGAAGGCGTGCAACTGCGCGCCGCACGCTGGGCGCTCGACGACCGCGACCCCACGGCCGCGCTCGCGCGCCTCGAAGAGCTGCCGCAGGGCGCGCAGCGTCGCACGCTGGCGCTGCGGCTGCGGCTCAAGGCCGCGCGGCAAGACCGTCGCACGGTCGAGGCGCTGGACACCGCGCGCCTGCTGGCCAAGCACCGCGCCTTCTCCGACGCGGCGGCGCAAAGCATCGTGCGCGGTCTCGCGACCGAACTGCTGACCGGCGCGCACGATCCGGCGCAGCTGCTGCGCGCGTGGTCCGAACTCGATTCCTCCGAACGCCAGATGCCCGAGGTGGCCATCCACGCGGCCCAGCGCATGGTCACGCTGCGTGGCGATCTGGCGCTGGCGCGCGGCTGGCTGCTGCCGGCCTGGGAACGCATGGTGGCGAACCCGCGCGGCCTCGGCGACGGGCTGCGCGTGAAGCTCACGCGCGCGCTCGAAGCAGGGCTCGACTCTGTCGACGCTGACTGGCTCGCGCGCATCGAAAGCGCGCAGCGCAACAACCCGCGCGACCCGAACCTGCAGTACCTCGCCGGCATGGCCTGCATGAAGCGTCAGCTGTGGGGCAAGGCCCAGCAGCTGCTCACGCAAGCCGGGCTCGGCTTGCAAGACCCCGACCTCTACCGGCGCGCCTGGCTCGCGCTGGCCCAGTTGGCCGAGGCGCGCGAAGACCACGCGCAAGCGGCCGACGCGTGGAAGCGCGCGGCGCAGATCGACAACACCCCCTGAGCGCTTTCTGGTTCCGTCGTGCGTCCTGGCCTCAGGAGCACGCGGATTCCTTGGCGGCCGTCAGGCCCGCTGCGCGCACCGATGGCTTGCCGTTGCCGAAGATCAGCAAGCTGAGGCCGGCCAGCACCCACACCCCGATGCCGCCGTAGAGCATCACCCACCCGAAGCTCTGCACCAGCGCCGCATGCACGACGGCGCCCGACGGATCGGCCTGCGACAGCGCCGGAAAGCTCTCGGGCAGCGACGCGAAGCTGCCTGCCGCGACCTTCTCCGCCAGCGCGCGCAGTTGCACCGCATCGAGCGACGCCGACAACGCGCTCTTCAGGTGCGAGTGAATCCCTTCGAGCAGGAGGAACCCCATCAGTGCGATGTTGATGGCCAGCGTGATCAGCCGCGCGCTCATGTCCATGCCCGAGGCCATGCCCGCGCGCGCGCTCGACACCGAGCCCGTGGTGGTGTTGGTCACGGGCGTGTTCGTCAGGCCCAGCCCGATGCCGGCCAGCAGGCAGCCGGGCAGCAGCGTGAGCCAGCTCGCGTGTGCCACGCCGCTGCCCCAGCGCATCGCGATGAAGCCGAGCCCGATCACGAACAGCCCCGCCGGAATGACCACGCCGGGCCGGTAGCGCATCGACAGGCGCTCGGCCAGCGGCGGCAGCACGAGCGTGGGCAGCGTGTAGGCCAGCAACGCCGAGCCGGCCGTGACGGCGTCGTAGCCCAGGCCGCTCTGGAAGTAGATCGGCAGGTAGATCATGAACGGCCAGAAGCTGAAGTTCATGCCGATGGAGCCGACGATCGAGCCCTAGAAGTTGCGGATGCGGAACACCGAGAAGTCGAACATCGGGTGCGGGTTGATCTTTTCGACCCACAGGAACACGGCGAAGCTGGCCAGCGTCGCCACGAGGATGCCGATGGCCACGGGGCTCGTGAAGCCGAGGCCCGGCCCCTGCGTGATGAACCAGGTGAGGCCGAACACCGCGAGCGACAGCGTGACGATGCCCGGCAGGTCGAGCCGTTTCGCGTCGGGGTCGCTGGACTCTTCCACGCTGCCCAAGACAAGCGCCAGCGCCACCACGGCCAGCGGCACATGCACCAGGAACACCCATTGCCAGCTCGACAGCGCCACGATCGCGCCGCCGACGATCGGCCCAAAGCCCAGGCCCATGCCGAACACCACGCCCCAGATGGCGAAGGCCTTGCTGCGCTCCTTGCCTTCCTGGAACTGGTGCGACAGCACCGCGAGCTGGCAGATCAGCATCGCGCCGCCGGCCAGGCCCTGCAGGAAGCGGCTGACGATCAGCACCGACGCGCTGCCTGCGATGCCGCACGCCAGCGAGGTGAGGCCGAACAGCACGACGCCGACGATCAGCACGCGCTTGCGGCCGTAGCGGTCGGCCACGGTGCCGGCCGCCATCAAGACGGTGGTGCAGGCGAGGGTGTAGGCGTTCATGATCCACTGCATGTCGCTGAAGTCGCCGTGCAGTGATTTTTCGAGCGTGGGAAGAATGACCGGCACGCTGGAGATTTCCAGGCCGAACATCAGGGCAATGAGGCAGACCGCGGACAGGGCGATCCGGTTCTTGCCAGCGGGAGAGAGGGGCATCGAGCAGCTTTCCAAAAGAGGTTCAGCCGATTCTGTTGAAACCCTCTTCATGATGGAAATGATTTGATTTCCTAGAATTCATTAGGAAATATCATTTATCCAGGATCGCCATGGACTTCGACCCCACGCTGTTGCGCGCCTTCGTGGCCGTCAAGGAAACCGGCGGCTTCACGCGTGCCGCCGAGCGCCTGCACCTGACCCAGTCGGCCATCAGCCACCAGATCCGCAAGCTCGAGGCGCAGGTGGGCCGGCCGCTGCTGCACCGCACGACGCGCCGCCTCACGGTGACCGAAGACGGGGAAGACTTTCTTCGCTACGCGACGCAGATCCTCGACACGCTCGACGCGATGACGCGGCGCTTCCAGCCCTCGCCGATCTCGGGCGTGGTGCGCTTCGGCGTGCCGGACAACTTCATGGGCGACCGCCTGCCGCCGCTGCTCTCGCAGTTCGCGCGCGGGTTCCCGGCGGTGCGCATGGAGGTCTGCGTGAGCATGCACGTCGATTTGCGCGCAGCGATCCGCGCCGGCGAACTCGACCTCGCGGTCGTGATGTCGCCGCCCGAGGTGGTGGAGGGCACCTGCCTGCGGCGCACCCAGCTGGTCTGGGCCGCGGCCGAGACCTTCGAGGCGCCGAAGGGCGCGTCGCTGCCGCTGGCGTTCTTTCCGAAGCCTTGCGTCAACCGGCAGGTGGCCGGTTCGGCGCTCGACCTCGCATCGCTCGACTGGCACGTGGTCTTCACCTCGGCCAGCCCGCAGGGCATTCGCGCGGCGGTGCTGGCGGGGCTCGCAGTGACGGTGCTCACGCGCGAAGAGGTGGAGCCGGGCATGAAGATCGTCGACGGCCGCTACGGCCTGCCGTCGCTGCCGAGCGTGAACTTCTCGCTGATCTGGAGCGAGAACGGCAAGACGCCGTGCGCCTGCCGCTTCGGGCAACTGATCCTGGAGATGCCGGACCTGCCCGGCGTCGAAGCGCTGCCGCAGCAGGCCTGAACTCCGAAGCAAAAAAAACGGCGCCACGAAGGCGCCGTTTTTACTTGCGAGGGAGCAGGGCTCAGAGCGAGCGCTGCTGTTCCTGCGGCTGCTGCTGTTCGAACGGCAGCGCCATCGAACCGAGGTCGCGACGGGTTTCGACCAGCACCAGCGGGCCTTCGTCGCGCACGATCACCGGCGGGCGCTCGCGTGGCACATGCACCGGCTTCGGCTCGGCGGCGATCGCGGCGCGCGCTTGCGCGATGCGGTCGGCATCCGAGTTGACCCACTGCAGGCCCGAGCTCTCAGCGATCTGCGCGAGTTCGTTCAGCGGCAGTTCGAAGGACTGCACCTTGGGCAGTGCGCGGCCATTGCTGGCGGGTGCTGCTGCTGCGGGCTTGGCGGCCGTTTCGACCACGATGGGTGCGGCGACAGGTGCCGGTGCGGGGGCAGCGGGGCGCTCGAAGCGCGGCTGCTCTTGCACTTGCGGTGCGGGCTCGCGCACTTCGCGCACTTCAGTCGCGGCGACCACTGCAACGGCTTCCGACACCAGCGGCAGTTGCTCCTGCGGCTGGCGCTCGGCCTGGGCTTCGGCTGCCACGGCGCCTTCGGCGACCGGTGCGGCTTCTGCGGCATTGGCTTCGTTGCCACCGTTGCCGGCGTCGTCACGCGGACCACGTTCGCGGCGGTCACGGCCGTAACGGTCGCGCGAACGGCCACGGCGCTCTTCGCCTTCGCGGCGCGGGGCTTGCTGCTCGTTGCCTTCGTTGTTGCCTTGCTCGGCATCGCCTGCGGCAGCCGACTCGGCCACGCGTGCGTCGCCTTCATTGGCTGCAGGCGCGTCGTTGCGGCGCTCGCGGCGGCCGTCGTTGCGCTCACCGCGCGGGCCGCGCGACTCGTCGCCACGGCCGTTGCGGGGCTGGCGCTCGCCGTCGCCGGCGGGCGCTGCTTCGTCGCGCGGCTGTTGCTGCGTGTCGCCGTTGCGCTCACCGCGTTCGTTGCGTTCGCCGCCACGTTCACCACGCTCGCCACGTTCACGGCGCTCGCCGCGGGCGCGCGGTGCGCGTTCCGCTGCGGCATTGCCGTTGTCGTCGCCGCCGGGTGCCGGCTGCTGTTGCTGCGCGTCGAGGTTCAGGTTGCCGTCGAGCAGGGCCTCGGCCGGCGCGTTGCGGCCTTCGCCACCTTCGCGGCGCTCGCCGCGACCGCCACGGCGCTGTTCGCCGTCACGCGGGGTGCGTGCTTCACGTGCCTCGCGCGGTTCGCGTTGCTCGCGTGCCGGGTTGGTGCTGTCGTTGCGCTGCTCGGTGTTGCGAGCCTCGCCGCGGCGTTCACCGCCGCCGCCTTCACGGCGCTCGCCGCCGCGTCCGCCACGGCGCTCGCCGTCGCGTCCACCCGAACGGCCGCCGCCTTCGCCACGGCCTTCGCCGCCGCGTCCACCGCGGCGCTGTTCGCCGTCGGCGCCGCGCGCACCGCGCGCTTCGCCGTCACGGCCTGCACCACGGCCGCCGTCGCGGCGGGGCTTGGGTGCTTCTACCGGAATGGCGCTGGGCGCCGGAGCCGGTGCGGGCGCCGGCGAGCCGCCGCCGAAGAAGCTCTTGATCCAGGCCATGAAGCCGGTCTGTGCCGGGGCCGGGGCAACCACCGCGGGCGGGGCCACCGGTGCCGGGGCGGGCGCAGTTGCGCGCACCGCTTCGGGCTTGGGCGGCACCACGGGCGCGGGTGCGTCCGGCAGCACGCCCTTGATGACCGGCGTCTGCTTGTTGGTGGGTTCTTGCGAACGGCGCGTGACCGAGGTCGGGTCTTCGATCTCGTCGGCCATCTTGTAGCTGGCTTCGATGTGGTCGAGGCGCGGATCGTCGTGCTTCAGGCGCTCGAGCTTGTAGTTCGGCGTTTCGAGCGTCTTGTTGGGCACCATCAGCACGGTGACGCGCTGCTTGAGTTCGATCTTGGCGATTTCAGGGCGCTTTTCGTTCAGCAGGAACGAAGCGACTTCCACGGGCACCTGCACATGCACGGCGGCCGTGTTGTCCTTCATGGACTCTTCCTGAATGATGCGCAGGATTTGCAGCGCGCTCGATTCGGTGTCGCGGATGTGGCCCGAGCCGCCGCAACGGGGGCAGGGGATCGACGAACCTTCGGACAGCGCCGGCTTCAGGCGCTGGCGGCTCATTTCCATCAGGCCGAACTTGCTGATCGAGCCGAACTGCACGCGGGCGCGGTCCTGGCGCAGCGCGTCGCGCAGGCGGCTTTCGACTTCGCGGCGGTTCTTCGACTCGTCCATGTCGATGAAGTCGATGACGATCAGGCCGCCCAGGTCGCGCAGGCGCATCTGGCGGGCCACTTCGTCGGCGGCTTCGAGGTTGGTGCGGGTGGCGGTCTCTTCGATGTCGCCGCCCTTGATGGCGCGGGCCGAGTTCACGTCGACCGAGACCAGTGCCTCGGTGTGGTCGATCACGATGGCGCCGCCCGAGGGCAGCTGCACGGTGCGGGCGTAGGCCGACTCGATCTGATGCTCGATCTGGAAGCGGCTGAACAGCGCCGCGTCGTCGCGGTAGCGCTTCACGCGGGCTGCATGCTCGGGCATGACGTGCGCCATGAACTGCTGCGCCTGGTCGTAGATGTCGTCGGTGTCGATCAGGATGTCGCCGATGTCGTGATTGAAGTAATCACGGATCGCGCGAATGACGAGCGACGATTCCTGGTAGATCAGGAAGGCGCCCTTGCCGCCCTTGCCGGCGCCGTCGATGGCGCTCCAGAGCTTGAGCAGGTAGTTCAGGTCCCACTGGAGTTCGGGCGCCGAGCGGCCGATGCCGGCGGTGCGCGCGATGATGCTCATGCCCTTCGGGTACTCGAGCTGGTCCATCGCCTCCTTGAGCTCGGCGCGGTCGTCACCCTCGATGCGGCGCGACACGCCACCGCCACGGGGGTTGTTCGGCATCAGCACGACATAGCGGCCGGCCAGCGAGATGAAGGTGGTGAGGGCCGCGCCCTTGTTGCCGCGTTCTTCCTTTTCGACCTGGACGGTGAGTTCCTGGCCTTCACGGATCACGTCCTGGATGCGGGCCTGGCTGGCCGACACGCCTTCGGCGAAATACTGCTTGGAGATTTCCTTGAACGGCAGGAAGCCGTGGCGGTCTTCGCCGTAGTCGACGAAACAGGCTTCGAGCGACGGCTCGACGCGGGTCACGACCGCTTTGTAGATGTTGCCTTTGCGCTGTTCGCGCCCTTCGATTTCGATTTCGTAGTCGAGCAGTTTCTGCCCGTCGACGATGGCCAGGCGGCGTTCTTCGGCCTGCGTGGCATTGATCAGCATCCGCTTCATGATGCGTTGTCCTTATATGTATCGTTTACCGGCTCATGACGAGCCAACGATGCACGGACGACGCCCGCGAAACCAGGGAATTGCCGCTTGGCCCCGGATGCTGTGACTGCCGCGTCAGGCGCGAGCAGGCCTCTCGAGCGTCAGCTCAAGAAGACAGCCGGGGTGGGGGCGCGTGGATGGGCGCGAGCCAGATTCGGTGTTGGGTGGCTGTCTTTTTGACAGCCGGTTGCGCAAGGGTGGCGCGCACTGCGGGCGATTCAATGCCTGAGGCGACTGGTCGAAACCAGGTCGACCAGCGCAGGCATATTTGAATCAGCAGCATCAACACAACAAGGGACTCGCTTCGATCCGCCTGCAGCTTGGAAGCTGCAGGCTGGGTATTCCGTATCGGTGTTTCGTGGGTGTCGGCTTGACTTGGGTGCCTGGCCTGCCACTTTGCGCGATTGCGCGGGGTTTGCGGGCTGGACGCCAAAGCGGCATCGACCTCACAGCATGGTCGTCAGTGCTCTAAACTTCTGTCTAATCAAGCACTTACACGACCGCGCTGGTGAAAAACATTATAGGTGCGAAGAAAAGCCCCACGGGGGCTCCAAATCCCGCGGATCGACCCGCGGGCGCCGACGCCGGCACGCCGCACGCGGCCATCCACTTCCTGACCGTCGACGCCGAATCCGCAGGGCAGCGGCTCGACAATTTCCTGTTTCGCCATCTGAAAGGCGTGCCGAAGACGCACGTCTACCGGATCATCCGGTCGGGCGAGGTGCGCATCAACAAGGGCCGCGTCCAGGCCGACACCCGCATCGAAGACGGCGACCAGGTCCGGATTCCGCCGGTGCGAATTTCGCCGCGCGCCGAAGAGGGCGCCACACCGCCCGCGCCGGCACGCGAATTTCCGGTGCTGCTCGAAGACGAGGCCGTGCTGGCCATCGACAAGCCCGCCGGCGTCGCGGTGCACGGCGGCAGCGGCGTGAGCTTCGGCGTGATCGAGCAATTGCGCACGGCGCGTCCGGGCGCCAAGTTCCTGGAGCTGGTGCACCGGCTCGACCGCGAAACCTCCGGCATCCTGCTGGTCGCCAAGAAGCGCAGCGCGCTGGTGGCATTGCAGGACCAGTTCCGCGAGCGTGAAACCGGCAAGACCTACCTAGCGCTGGTCGAAGGCGACTGGCCGGCCAACAAGAAGGTGCTCGACGCGCCGCTGGCCAAGTACCTGCTGCCCGACGGCTCGGGCGCCGGTGCCGGCGAACGCCGCGTGCGCGTGGTCGCCAAGGACCACCCCGACGCGATGCGCGCCATCACGCTGGTGCGCGTCCTGGCCCGCCTCAGCCTGCCGGGCGACGCCGCGCCGCTGTCTTTGCTGGCGGTGACCATCAAGACCGGGCGCACCCACCAGATCCGCGTGCACCTGGCCTCGGCCGGGCATCCGATTGCGGGCGACGACAAATACGGCGAGTCCGATCGGCAGCGCGCCTTGCACAAACTCGGCCTCAAGCGCATGTTCCTGCATGCGTGGCGGCTGCAATTCAACCACCCGGCCAGCGGCGAGCGCATCGCGCTGCAGGCCGGACTGCCGCCCGAGCTGCATGCGCTGATGTCGCGCGCGGCGCTCGAGGCGATGGCGCAACACCCCACCCCACGGCCCATGACTGATTCTTCCGCCCGCCCTGCACGTCCCCCGCGCTTCGACCTGATCGCCTTCGACTGGGACGGCACGCTCTACGACTCCACCCGCCTGATCGTGCGCTGCATCCAGGCGGCCGTGGTCGATGTCGGCGGCGCCAAGCCCAGCGAGGACGATGCCGCCTGGGTGATCGGCCTGGGCCTGGCCGAGGCGCTCGCGCGCGCGGCGCCCGATGTGCCGAAAGAAAAGTACCCCGAACTCGGCGCCCGCTACCGCTACCACTTCCTGCAGCACCAGGACGACCTCGTGCTGTTCGACGGCGTGCTGCCGATGCTTGATGCGCTGCGCGCGCGCGGCCACAAGCTGGCCGTGGCCACGGGCAAGTCGCGCCGAGGTCTCAACGAAGCCTTGAAGACTGTGGCGCTGCGCGACCGCTTCGACGCCTCGCGCACCGCCGACGAAACCTTCGGCAAGCCGCATCCGCGCATGCTGCTCGAACTCATGGAAGAGCTCGAGGTGCCGGCCGAGCGCACGCTGATGATCGGCGACACCACGCACGACCTGCAGCTGGCACAGAACGCCGGCTGTGCCAGCGTGGGCGTGGGCTTCGGCGCGCACGCGTCGTCGACCTTCGACGAATTCAAGCCGCTGTACGTGGCGCAATCGATCGCCGAGTTGCAGGCCTGGCTGCTCGGCAACGCCTGAGGGGCACAGCATGAGCGACCAGCGTATTCCGCTGTGCAATGCCTCGGACCTGGTCGAGGGCGGCAACGCCGTGCCCTTCGATGTGGTCCATGGCGGCGAAACCTGCCGCGCCTTCGCGGTCCGCTTCGAGGGCCTGCCGCATGCGTACCTGAATCGCTGCAGCCACGTGGCGATGGAGATGGACTTCCAGCCCGACCGCTTCTTCGACGACAGCGGCCAGTGGCTGCTGTGCGCCACCCACGGCGCCGTCTACAAGCCCGACACCGGCGAATGCGCGGGCGGGCCGTGCCGCGGCGGGCTCGTGAAGATCGCGCTGAGCGAAGAAGACGGCGTGGTGCACTGGCATACTGACTGGAACCTCCAACCTCTTTCCTTCTGACATGACCGATCCGAACCGCAGGGAACCCCGGGGTTTCGAACCGCTGGAGCCGGCCGCCCCCCTCACGACATCCCAAGACAGTCCCCGCACCATGGCCCAAGACCCCACACAGCGCCCCGGGTGGGAGCGCGCCACCCTCGAGAAACTCGCTTTTGCCTCCCTGAACGAGCAGAAGGCCACGCGCCGCTGGAAGACCTTCGTGCGCCTGGGCTGGCTGGCCTTTTTCGTGTTCCTGGCCTGGTTCGCGCTGTCGCGCAGCACGCCCAGCACCGCCAAGACCACGGCTCACACGGCCGTCGTCGAGATCAAGGGCGAGATCGCCAACGGCGGCGACGCCAGCGCCGAGTTCGTGATCGCCGCCATGAAAACGGCCTTCGAGGACGAGGGCGCCAAGGGCGTGGTGCTGCTGATCAACTCGCCCGGCGGCAGCCCGGTGCAGGCCGGCATCATCAACGACGAGATCCGACGCCTGAAGGCCAAGCACAAGAAGCCGGTCTATGCAGTGGTCGAAGAAACCTGCGCATCGGCGGCGTATTACATCGCCGCCGCCGCCGACAAGATTTTTGTCGACAAGGCCAGCATCGTCGGCAGCATCGGCGTGCTGATGGACGGCTTCGGCTTCACCGGCGTGATGGAAAAGGTCGGCGTCGAGCGGCGGCTGCTGACGGCCGGCGAGAACAAGGGCTTCCTCGATCCGTTCAGCCCGATGAACGACGCGCAGCGCGCGCATGCCCAGTCGATGCTCGACCAGATCCACACGCAGTTCATCAACGTGGTGAAGACGGGCCGCGGCGACCGCCTCAAGCTCGATACCCCGGGGCTGTTCAGCGGCTTGTTCTGGAGCGGCGAGCAGGCCGTCGAGTTCGGCTTGGCCGACCAGCTGGGCAACGTCGACTTCGTGGCACGCGAGGTGATCAAGGCCGAGGAAGTCATCGACTACACGCGCCGCGACAACGTGGCCGAGAAGCTGGCCAAGAAGTTCGGCGCCGCCATGGGCGCGGCCTCGGTGGGTGCGCTGAAGACCTCGCCAGCGCTGCGCTGAGCGCGGCTTTTTTCAGGCGGCGCTGTTGTCGCCGCTGCCGGTGAATTTGGCCGAGGCCGCCAGCGCGGCGGCAAAGGCCACCACCACATAGAGCGCGGCGGTCAGCGAGCTGACCCGCGCCAGCAGGCCGATCACCGCGGGCCCCGCCATGAATCCCAGATAGGCGATGGCCGACACGGCGGCAATGCCGTTGGCAGGTGCCACACCCGGCACGCGGGCCGAGGCCCCGAACAGGATCGGCACCACGTTCGCAAAACCGACGCCGACCCCCGCAAAGCCCAGCAATGCGAGCCATGGCAGATCGGTCAGCAGCACCAGCGTCATGGCCGCCGCTGCGAGTAGTCCGCTGCCGCGCAGCAGGGCGGTCGGCGAAAAGCGCGCGCGCATTGCGTCGCCACCGAAACGCGCGGCCGCCATCGCGGCGGAAAAGCTCGCATAGGCCAGCGCGGCCTGCTGCTGCGGGCTGCCCAGTTCCTGGTGCATGTAGAGCACGCTCCAGTCGTAGATGGCGCCCTCGGCGATCAGCCCCAGCGCGGCCAGCACGCCGAGCACCGCGAGTACCCCGCGCGGCAGGCGGAAGCCGTGGTCCGCTGCGGCCGCGCCGTCAGCGGGCGCGGCCGGCGTAGGCAGCATGCGCGTCGACGCGATCGCGACCACGCCGATCATCGCCACGGCCACGGTCCATAGGTGCGTCTGCGGCGCCATGCCGGCGGCCAGCGCCGCGCTGCCGCTCGCGGCCCCGACCATGCCGCCAAGGCTGAACATGCCGTGCATGCCGCTCATCAGCGGCTGATTGCCGCGCAACTCGAGCTGCGCGGCCTCGGCGTTGATCGCCACGTCGAACACGCTGGTGACGAGGCCGAAGACGGCGAGCAGGCCCAGCAGTGCGGCGTAGCCCGGCATCGCGATGAGGCCGGCGATCAGCAATGCGTAGATGCAGCCGCAGAGCGCGGCCATGCGGCGCGGGCCGTGGCGGCCGATCCAGCGCCCGGCGCTGGTCAGGCCGACCATCGCGCCGGCGCCTGCCGCGAGCATGGCGAGCCCGAGTTGCGCCTCGTCGATGGCGTAGTGCGCCTTGACCGTCGGTACGTGCACGCCCCAGGTCGCAAAGATGAAGCCCGACGCGAAGAACTGGGCGCGCGACGCCCAGCGCGTACCGGCCGTGACGCCCGGCCCCACCGTCAGCGCCCGATCGCGAACACGGCGGGCAGGCGCTCGTCGGTCGTGGCCTGCGGCTTGGCGGCGCGCCAGGCTTTCACCGTCTCGCTGCGGACCTGCGCGGTCGCCAGCGTCAGGCCGCGCGCGACGGCGAGCCGGGTGTTGTGCTGCAGCGTCTGCACCAGTGCCTGCAGCAAGGCGGCGTTGCGGTACGGCGTTTCGATGAAGAGTTGGGTCTGGCCGGTCTTGAGCGCGAGCGCCTCCAGTTCGCGGATGCGCGCCTGGCGCTCGCCGCCGTCCTGCGGCAGGTACCCGACGAAGGCGAAGTTCTGTCCGTTCAGGCCGCTTGCGGCGAGCGCCAGCAGCAGCGAGACCGGGCCGATGAGCGGCACGACGGTGATGCCCAGGTCGTGCGCGGCGCGCGCCACCGACGAGCCGGGGTCCGCCACGGCGGGCATGCCGGCTTCGCTCAACAGGCCGACGTCGTGGCCTTCGAGGGCTGCAGCCAGCAGCGGGCGGGCGTCGAACTGGCCCGCGTGGTCGCCTTTCTTGTGCACTTCGCGCGGCAGCTCCTGGATGTTCTGCGCCTGCAGCGGCGCGGCCAGCGGGGCGACCGCATCGATGCGCTTCAGGTAGGCGCGCGCCGACTTGGCGTTTTCGCAGATCCAGTGCGTGATGCTGGCGGCCGTCTGCAGCGTGCCCAGCGGCAGGGCGTCCTGCAACGGCGCCTGGAGATCGCAGCCGAAATCGAGCGGGGCGGGGACGAGATAGAGCTTGCCTGGGGTGGTCACAGCAGGTCGACCCCCGCGGCGCGCAGCATCCGGCAGGTGCGGATCAGGGGCAGGCCGACCAGCGCGGTCGGGTCGTCGCTGTCGATGGCGTCGAGCAGCGCGATGCCGAAGCCTTCGCTCTTGGCGCTGCCGGCGCAGTCATAAGGCTGCTCCACTAATAGATAGCGCTCGATGGCGGCGTCCGAGAGGTCGCGGAACACCACGCGCACGGGGGCGATGTCGCGCTGGACGAAGAACGTGGCATGGCAGACGACGGCCACGGCGGTCTGGAAGATCAGCGTCTGGCCGCGCATCCGGCGCAATTGGGTGGTGGCCCGCGCGTGGTCGCCGGGCTTGCCGAGCGCTTCACCCGCCAGGTCGGCGACCTGGTCGGAGCCGATCACGACCGCGTCGGGAAAGCGCGCGGCCACGGCATTGGCCTTTTCCAGCGCCAGGCGCTCTGCCAGCGCGCGGGGCGTTTCGTTTGCGTGCGGAGTTTCGTCGACGTCGGGCGCGTGCATGTCGAAGGGCAGATGGAGGCGGGTGAGCAGTTCTCGGCGGTAGCGCGAGGTCGAGGCAAGGATCACGGTGCGTTGCATGCAGCGATTGTGCGTGAGCGACCGGACCCGACCCGTCCGGTGGGTTGCTCGCCTGGGAAGCCCGCGGGCGCGCTAGACTGGGGCGGATGAAGAGAGAATTTGCCCCCGAAAGGCTCAATGTGCCCGCGTTCACCGCGGCGGCCGCCACGCTGGAAGGCGACGACCCGGTCCCGGGCTTTGCGCGCCTCGTTGCCGAACTGGCAACGCCGGCCACCGACGTCGTGGTCCGCTGGGAAGCGACCGGCGAGGAGCGCCCCGGTGCCGACGGCAAGGCGACGTCCTGGCTGCACCTGGACGTCGAAACCACCGTGCCGCTGGTGTGCCAGCGCTGCCTGTCCCCCGTCGATACCGACCTGTTCGTGGACCGCTGGTTCCGTTTCGTGGCCGACGAAGCCACGGCCGAGGCGGAAGATGAAGACTCCGACGAAGACCTGCTGGTGATCAGCCGCGATTTCGATCTGCGCGAGCTCATCGAGGACGAACTGCTGATGGAAATCCCCACCATGCCGGTGCACGACGAGTGCCCTACGCCGGTTCGCCTGTCCTCGAGCGACGACGATTTTCAGGCGGCCGAAGAGGCCAAGCCGAACCCCTTTGCCGTGCTCGGCGCGTTGCGTCCGCGCAAGCCGGAAGAGGGCAAGTAGCCCTTTCTCTGCGGCTGGGCTATAATCATGGGCTTCGCGCGCGCCGCCTTGAGCAGCAATGCAAACAAGGCAAAGGCAGAACGTGGCATTCCATGCATGCCGCCGGAGCTTTCGTCTCATTGCCACCGCTTGAGCCCGCATCCAGTCACCCACCTAACCGTCCAGGAGCCATCATGGCCGTCCAGCAAAACAAGAAGTCGCCTTCCAAGCGCGGCATGCACCGTTCACACAACGCTCTGGTTGTTCCCGGCATCGCCGTGGAGCCGACCACCGGCGAAACGCACCTGCGCCACCACATCAGCCCCAACGGTTTCTACCGTGGCCGTCAGGTGCTCAAGAACAAGTCCGAAGCCTGATCTCGAATCCCAAGGCCAAGGCCCGAAGCTACTTTTGCCGTAGCGTCGGGCCTTTGTTTTGATGGCTGCGCCTTTTTCTCCCGAACTCACTGCTGCGCCCGCCGCAATCACGCTCGCCGTGGATTGCATGGGGGGTGACCATGGGCCGCGTGTCACGCTCGCGGCCTGCCGCGCGTTTCTTGAGCGGCACAGCGAAGCTTCGTTGCTGCTCGTCGGTGCGCCGGTCGCACTGGCGGGGTTTGCCGATCATCCGCGCGCTCGCATCGTGCCGGCCAGCGAAGTGGTCGGCATGGACGATCCCATCGAAATCGCCCTGCGCAAGAAGAAAGACTCTTCGATGCGTGTTGCGATCCAGCAAGTCAAGGATGGCACCGCGCAAGCGGCCATATCTGCTGGCAACACGGGTGCATTGATGGCCATCGCGCGCTATCTGCTCAAGACGCTCGATGGCATCGACCGTCCCGCCATTGCGCCCCAACTGCCGAATGTGAAGGGCGGGGCGACCACTGTGCTCGATCTCGGCGCGAACGTCGATTGCGACGCAGAAGATCTGCTGCAGTTCGCCGTGCTGGGTTCGGCGCTCGTTTCGGCGCTGACCGGCAACGAGTCGCCTTCGGTAGGCCTGCTCAACATTGGCGAAGAGGCCATCAAGGGCAGCGAAACCATCAAAAAGGCGAGCCAACTGCTGCGTACGGCGGCCAACTCCAAGGATTTGAACTTCTACGGCAACGTGGAGGGCAACGACATTTTCAAGGGCACGACCGACATCGTCGTGTGCGATGGATTTGTCGGCAACGTGGCGTTGAAGGCCAGCGAAGGCGTCGCTTCGATGATCGGCGAATTCATTCGCGTCGAATTCTCGCGGAACATCTTCACCAAACTGGTTGCAGTTGTCGCTTACCCGGTGCTAAAAGCGTTCAAAGGTCGCCTGGATCACCGTCGCTACAACGGCGCAGCTCTTTTGGGCCTGCGCGGGCTGGTGTTCAAGAGCCATGGCTCGGCCGACGAAGTGGCTTTCGGCCATGCGTTGGATCGCGCTTATGATGCCGCTCGCAACAACCTGCTCGATCGCGTGCGGGCCCGCATCGCCCACGCCGCGCCATTGCTCGCGCGGCAGGAGTCGGCGGCGCCGGCCGACGCGACAGCCCTTCACGCTTGATGACCCCTTTTTCGCGCATCACCGGCACCGGCAGCTATCTGCCCCCCCGCCGCGTCACCAATGACGATCTTGCCAAGGATCTGGCGACACGCGGCATCGAAACCTCCGATCAGTGGATCGTCGAGCGCACCGGCATCCACGCGCGCCACTTTGCGGCGCCCGATGTCAGCAGCAGCGACCTCGGCCTCGAGGCCGCGAAGCATGCGCTGGAAGCCGCCGGCCGCAAGGCAAGCGACGTCGACCTGATCATCGTCGCGACCTCGACGCCGGACATGGTGTTCCCGTCGTCGGCCGCGATCCTTCAGCACAAGCTCGGCATCGCCGGCTGTCCGGCCTTCGACGTCCAGGCGGTCTGCAGCGGTTTTGTCTACGCACTGACCGTGGCCGACGCGATGATTCGCACGGGCACCGCGCGCTGCGCGCTGGTGATCGGCGCCGAAGTGTTCTCCCGCATCCTCGACTTCAACGACCGCACCACCTGCGTGCTGTTCGGCGATGGCGCGGGCGCGGTGGTGCTCGAGGCCTCCGACGAGCCCGGCATCCTGGCCAGCGACCTGCACGCGGACGGCAAGCACGTCGGCATCCTGTGTGTGCCGGGCCATGTGTCGGGCGGCAACGTGCTCGGCACGCCGCTGCTGCACATGGACGGCCAGGCCGTCTTCAAGCTGGCGGTCCGCGTGCTCGAAGAGGCCGCGCGCGCCACGCTCACCAAGGCAGGCAAGACAGAGGCCGACATCGATTGGCTGATCCCGCACCAGGCCAACATCCGCATCATGGAAGGCACGGCCAAGAAGCTGAAGCTGCCGCGCGAGAAGTTGGTCGTCACGGTGCATGAGCACGGCAACACCTCGGCCGCCTCGATCCCGCTGGCGCTCGACGAAGCTGTGCGCTCCGGCAAGGTGAAGAAGGGTGAAACTCTCATGCTGGAAGGCGTGGGTGGTGGCTTCACCTGGGGCGCGGTGCTATTGAATCTGTAGTGCGTCGCGGCGCCCCGAAGCGGGCGTCGGCGCGGTGACGAAGAAACAACAATGAAATCCTTTGCTTTTGTCTTTCCGGGTCAGGGCTCGCAGGCGGTCGGCATGCTCGACGCCTGGGGCGATCACCCGGCGGTGGCCGAGACCCTGCGCGAAGCCTCCGAAGCGCTGGGCGAAGACATCGGCGCACTGATCAAGAACGGTCCCAAGGAAGAGCTGGCGCTCACCACCAACACGCAGCCCGTGATGCTGGTGGCCGGTGTGGCCGCCTGGCGCGCCTGGCTGGCCGAGGGCGGCCAGGCGCCGTCCGTCGTGGCTGGTCATTCGCTGGGCGAGTATTCGGCGCTGGTGGCGTCAGGCGTGCTGACGCTCGCACAGGCGGCGCCGCTGGTGCGTTTCCGTGCGCAAGCCATGCAACAGGCGGTGCCGGTCGGCGTCGGCGCGATGGCGGCGATCCTCGGCATGGCGTCGGACAAGGTCATCGCCGGCTGCGCGGAAGCCACCGCCACGTTCGGGCCGGGCAGCGCCGAGGTGGTCGAGGCCGTGAATTTCAACGATCCGATGCAGACCGTGATCGCCGGCAGCAAGGCCGCGGTCGACAAGGCCTGCGAGCTGCTGAAGGCCAATGGCGCCAAGCGTGCGTTGCCGCTGCCGGTGTCGGCACCGTTCCATTCGAGCCTGATGAAGCCGGCGGCTGAAGCCCTGCGCGAGAAGCTCGCGAGCGTGGCGCTGGCCGCACCGCAGATCCCGGTGCTCAACAACATCGACGTGGCCGTCGAGACCGACCTCGATCGCATCCGCGACGCCCTGGTGCGCCAAGCCGCCGGCCCGGTGCGCTGGGTCGAAAGTGTTCAGGCCTTGAAACTGCGCGGCGTAACCTCCATCATCGAGTGCGGTCCCGGCAAGGTGCTGGCCGGCATGGTGAAGCGCATTGCCCCTGAACTGGACGCCGCGTCGGTGTACGACCCGGCCACTCTCGCGGACGTCCGACAATCGCTCGCCGGCTGAACGCCGCCAGGCACCGATACTCTTTCTCTTTTATGAGCATTCCCAAATTCGAAGGCCAGGTCGCCCTGGTCACCGGCGCAACGCGCGGCATCGGCGCTGCCATTGCGCTTGAGCTGGCGCAACGCGGCCTCAAGGTCGTGGGCACCGGCACCACCGACGACGGCGCTGCCAAGATCACTCAGGCCCTGAGCGCGTTCGACGGTCGCGGCCGTGCGCTCGACGTGAACGATGGCGCTGCCGTCGAAGCCCTGATCGATGAGATCGTGCAGGCTTACGGCGCGATCCACGTGCTGGTCAACAACGCCGGCATCACGCGCGACACGCTCGCCATGCGCATGAAGGACGACGACTGGGATGCGGTGCTCGACACCAACCTCAAGGCCGTGTTCCGCCTCTCGCGCGCGGTGATCCGCCCGATGATGAAGCAGCGCTATGGCCGCATCATCAGCATCACGAGCGTGGTGGGTGCGTCCGGCAATGCCGGGCAGGCCAACTACGCGGCCGCCAAGGCGGGTGTTTCGGGTATGACCCGCGCGCTGGCCCGCGAGCTCGGCAGCCGCAACATCACGGTCAACTGTGTCGCGCCGGGCTTCATCGAGACCGACATGACGGCCAGCCTGCCGGAAGCCCAGCAACAGGCGCTGCTCTCGCAGATCCCGCTGGGCCACCTGGGCAAGCCGGCTGACATCGCGCATGCAGTGGCTTACCTTGCATCGCCGCAGGCGTCGTACGTGACGGGGCAGGAACTGCACGTCAACGGCGGCATGCACATGTAGCCGAAAGGCGCAATCTTTTTCCGTACCGGAGCTCGGGGCAAATGCCACGGGCCGCCCGGCTAAAATCCACCAGTTACCTACAACCCTTAGAGGGAATCAAATGAGCGATATCGAAGCACGTGTCAAGAAAATCATCGCCGAGCAGCTCGGCGTGGAAGAGTCCCAAGTGACGAACGAAAAGGCTTTTGTGGCCGACCTCGGCGCTGACTCGCTCGACACGGTCGAACTCGTGATGGCACTCGAAGACGAGTTCGGCATCGAGATCCCGGACGAAGACGCAGAGAAGATCACGACGGTGCAGAACGCCGTCGACTACGCCACCAAGAATCAAAAGGCCTGATCGGCCAGCTGACACTGCAACGACGGCCGGCGGCTCTTTTTCAACCGCCCGCGCCGATCGGCAGCTGTCCAGCGCTTCCAGAAAGGTTTGCCGGCATGACCAAACGCCGCGTCGTCGTGACCGGGCTCGGTTGCATCGCTCCTGTCGGAAACACCGCAACCGAATCCTGGACCAACCTGTTGGCCGGGAAGTCGGGCATTGCGAACATCACCGCGTTCGATGCAAGCGCTTTCGCCTGCAAGTTCGCCGGTGAGGTCAAGGGTTTCGACATCACCCAATACATCTCGGAGAAAGAAGCGCGTCACATGGACCGCTTCATTCATCTGGGACTTGCCGCCGCCATCCAGGCGGTGCAGGACAGCGGACTGCCGACCGGCGACGCGCTGTCCTATGAAAAGGCCGTGCGCATCGGCTGCAACATCGGTTCGGGCATCGGCGGTCTGCCGATGATCGAACAGACGCACGGTGAATACGCGAGCCGCGGCCCGCGCCGCATTTCGCCGTTCTTCGTGCCGGCGTCGATCATCAACATGATCTCGGGCCACGTGTCGATCAAGTACGGCTTCAAGGGCCCGAACATCGCCGTGGTCACTGCCTGCACCACCGGCCTGCATGCCATCGGCACGTCGGCACGCATGATCGAGTACGGCGATGCCGACGTCATGATCGCGGGCGGTGCCGAATCGACCATCTCTCCGCTCGGCATCGGCGGCTTTACCGCCCCTCGCGCGCTGAGCACGCGCAACGACGATCCCGCCACGGCCTCGCGCCCGTGGGACAAGGACCGCGACGGCTTCGTGCTGGGCGAAGGCTCCGGCGTGCTGGTGCTCGAAGAGTACGAACACGCCAAGGCGCGCGGCGCCAAGATCTACGCCGAAGTCTCTGGCTTCGGCATGACCGGCGACGCGTACCACATGACCGCGCCCGACGTCGACGGCCCCCGCCGGTCGATGGCGATGGCGCTGGCCAACGCAGGTGTCAATGCCGACGAGGTTCAGTACCTGAATGCGCACGGCACCTCGACGCTGATCGGTGACCTCAACGAGACCAATGCGGTCAAGCTCGCCTTCGGCGATCACGCGAAGAAGCTCGTCGTCAATTCGACCAAGTCCATGACCGGCCACTTGTTGGGCGGCGCGGGCGGCATCGAATCGGTGTTCACGGTGCTGGCTCTGCATCACCAGAAGAGCCCGCCGACCATCAACATCTTCAACCAGGATCCGGAGTGCGATCTCGACTACTGCGCCAACGAGGCGCGCGATCTGAAGATCGATGTCGCGGTCAAGAACAACTTCGGCTTCGGCGGTACCAACGGTACGCTGGTGTTCAAGCGCGCTTGAGCGTCGCTCTCCCATGCACAGCGCACCGTCGGTGACCTATCCGGTGGGGCGCACCCGCGGCGCAACCCGGATTCTTCTCGCCCTTTGGACCCTGGGCGTCTGCTGCGCGGGCGCGGCCTGCTATCTGTTCGATAGCAATGGCTGGCGCCAGTTGCTGCTGCTGCTCAGCGTCGTCTTTTCTGGTGTCGCTGCGGGCTTCGGCCTGCGGCGGGATGGTGCGGCCATGCTGCACTTCGACGGATTGCACTGGTCGCTGACCGGTGCCGATCCCTCGCGCGGCGTGCTTGCTGCACGCGCCATCGTGGCGCTCGATTTTCAGTCGCTGCTGCTGATCCGCCTGGCTGAACCCGGTCGTGCGGCACGCTGGGTCTGGCTCGAGCAACGGGCCATGCCCGAGCGCTGGCGCGACGTGCGCCGTGCGGTCTACGCGCGGCCCCCAGCGGCCGAACCGGCCGGCGACCCCTGGCGCGCGACCGCTCCGGCCGATGCGCCCTGACCCGTTTCGATGACCACTTCCTTGCCGCCCGTGCCCCCGGAGTCCGTGCTGCCCGATGGGGCAGCCGAGGCGCCGCGCCCGGGTGAGGTCGACTTCCAGCTGGTCCAGCGCACCGTCGCGGGCGACCAGAAGGCGTTCGAATTGCTGGTCATCAAGTACCAGCGACGCATCGAACGCCTGATCGGGCGCATGGTGCGCGACGTCGACCTGGTCGAGGACATTGCCCAGGAGACCTTCATTCGCGCCTACCGCGCGCTGCACCAGTTCCGCGGCGAGGCGCAGTTCTACACCTGGCTGTACCGGATCGCGGTGAACACCGCCAAGAAGGCGCTGGTGGACATGAAGCGCGACCCCACCGTCTCCGAAAGCGCACTGCGTTCGTCCTCGGACGACGAAGATGAAACTTACCGCCCCGGAAACGAACCAACCACCGATGAAACCCCCGAATCGGTCATGGCGGCGAATGAAATCGCCAGCGCCGTCGAGGCTGCCATGGAAGCGCTCCCCACCGAGTTGCGCCAGGCCGTCACGCTGCGCGAGATCGAGGGGATGAGTTACGAAGAGATTGCCGAGGTCATGGATTGTCCGATCGGCACGGTGCGTTCGCGTATTTTCCGGGCGCGCGAGGCCATTTCGGCCAGGGTCAAGCCGCTGCTGGACAACCAGTCCGGCAAGCGTTGGTAGATCAGCAGGTGAATGACATGAATCAGACGATGACGGTTCGGGAACAGGTGTCCGCACTCGCGGACGGCCAATTGCAGGGCGAGGCGTTCGCGCGTGCGATCGAATCCGTCTGCGCTGAAGATGACTCGCGTGCGGCTTGGCACGCGTACCACGTGGTGGGTGATGTGCTGCGCTCGTCGGCGCATGCGCGCTGCAGCGACACGTCGGCCTTCCTGGCGCGTTTTCAGCAGCGGCTTGCCGAAGAGCCGGTCGTGATCGCTCCTCCTGTGGCCGTGGCACCGCTCGCCGCCGTGCCGGCCGCGATGCCCATGCGGCAACGCGCCGAGGCAGCCAATGAGCCGGTGTTCCGCTGGAAGTTGGTGGCGGGCGCCGCGTCGCTGATGGCCGTGGCGGCCATCAGCTGGACGCTGGTCGGCAACGGCGCCGCGGTGCCGAACGGCGGTGCCCAACTGGCCGCAGTGCAGCCGCCCGTGGCGAATTCGGTGCTGGCGGCCGCTGCCGGTGCCAACGCGTTGCCCGGCAACGGCGCCCTGACGCCGACCCGTGTGCTGGTCGGCAACGGCAACCCGCAGGTCATGCTGCGCGATCCGCGTCTGGACCAGTTGCTCGAAGCCCATCAGCAGGCCGGTGGTGCATCGCAGATGCCTTCCGGTTTCCTGCGCAACGCCACCTTCGAGGGCCCCACGCGCTGATTGCGCGCCCGTCGCCGCCTGCAATGACCGTTCACATGCCGATTTCCGCACGCACCCTCGTGCTCGTGTTAGCCGTTCTCTGCCTGGGGCAGATGGCCGTCGCGCAGACCCGCTATGGGCCGGCCAACACGAAGAGCGTGCCCTCGGCGCAGAACGACGAGCCGCCGGCCATGGGCGTCACCGAGTGGCTGCAGCGCATGCACGCCGGTGCGCGTCAACGCAGCTACGTGGGCACCTTCGTGGTGTCGGCCCCGGGCGGCGACCTGTCGAGCGCGCGCATCTGGCATGTGCGCGACGGCGATCACCAGCTGGAGCGCATCGAAGCGCTGTCGGGCCCGCCGCGCTCGACGTTCCGGCGCAACCGCAACGTGATGACCTTCCTGCCCGAGGCGAAGGTCGTGAAGGTCGAGAAGCGCGAGAACCTCGACCTCTTTCCCAATCTGCCCGACAAGCCCGATTCGTCGGTGGGCGACTACTACGACGTGCGCGCGATCGGCAAGGACCGCGTCGCGGGCTTCGACGCCGACGTCGTGCAGCTCGTGCCGCGCGACGGCCTGCGCTTCGGTTACCGCATCTGGAGCGAACGGCGCTCCGGTCTCGTGGTGAAGCTCCAGACCGTCGACAGCGACACCCGCGTGGTCGAGCAGTCGGCGTTTTCCGAGCTGCAGCTCGATGCGCCCGTGAAGGCGCAGGCGCTGGCGCAGATGATGGCCAACACGACCGGCTACCGCATCGAGAAGCTCGAGCTCGAGCGCAGCACCGCTCAGGACGAAGGCTGGATGCTGCGCACACCCGTGGCCGGATTCAAGCCCCGAAGCTTCTATCGGCGCCCCGCGCCGCCCAGCGGCGACGGCAAACCGCCCAAGCCCGAGGCGAGCACCGTCCAGTGGACCTTCTCCGACGGCCTCGCGACGGTCTCGCTCTTCATCGAACGCTACGACCCCACGCGCACGCCCAGCGACGGCGTGCTGACCATCGGCGCCACCAACGCGATCCGCCGGCGCCTGCCCGCACCGGCCAGCGACTGGTGGCTGACTGCGGTCGGCGAGGTGCCGCAGCAGACACTCAATGCCTTTGCCCAGAGCCTCGCGCGCACGCGCTGACGGGCGATGGGCTGACGCCATGCAGGCGTTCATGCTGAACCAAGCCGACGTAGCCTACTCATAGCCTCTGTCGTTATTTGCAGCTCTGTTCTTTTGGAAAGACAACCGATGATGTTCAAAGTCGAGGGACACAAGCTTCGTTCCGGTCTGCTGGCCTTTGCGCTGGCACTGACGGCCGGTGCCACTTTCCTGCCGGTCGAGTCGGTGCATGCGCAGACGCGCACGCTGCCCGACTTCACCGACCTGGTCGACCAGGTCGGCCCGTCCGTGGTCAACATCCGCACTGTCGAGAAGGTTGCGCAGCGCGGCGGCGGCAACGGCGAGATGGACGAGGAGATGCAGGAGTTCTTCCGCCGCTTCTTCGGCCAGCCGGCGCCGGGCACCCCGCGCCAGGGGCCGCGCCCGAACCGTCCGCAGCAAGAGGAAGAGCAGCGCCCGCGCGGCGTGGGCTCGGGCTTCATCCTGACGGGCGACGGCTACGTCATGACCAATGCGCACGTGGTGGAAGACGCCTCCGAGGTGCTGGTCACGCTGCCCGACAAGCGCGAGTTCAAGGCCAAGATCATCGGCGCCGACAAACGCACCGACGTGGCCGTGGTCAAGATCGAAGCCACGGGCCTGCCCGCGGTGAAGGTGGGCGACATCTCGAAGCTGCGCGTCGGTGAGTGGGTCATGGCGATCGGTTCGCCGTTCGGCCTCGAGAACACCGTCACGGCCGGCATCGTGAGCGCCAAGCAGCGCGACACCGGCGAGTACCTGCCGTTCATCCAGACCGACGTGGCCATCAACCCCGGCAATTCGGGCGGTCCGCTGATCAACATGCGCGGCGAAGTGGTGGGCATCAACAGCCAGATCTATTCGCGCTCGGGCGGCTTCATGGGCATCTCGTTCTCGATACCGATCGACGAAGCGATCCGCGTCAGCGAGCAGCTGCGCACCGCGGGGCGCGTGTCGCGCGGCCGCATCGGCGTGCAGATCGATCAGGTCACCAAGGACGTGGCCGAGGCCATCGGCCTGGGCAAGGCGCAGGGCGCGCTGGTGCGCGGCGTCGAAGCCGGTTCGCCGGGCGAGAAAGCTGGCGTGGAGCCAGGCGACGTCATCACCAAGTTCGACGGCAAGGCGATCGAGAAGCCGAGCGACCTGCCGCGCCTCGTAGGCAATACGAAGCCGGGCACCAAGAGCACGCTGACCGTGTTCCGCCGCGGCAACTCGCGCGACCTGAGCGTGACCATTGCCGAGATCGAACCGGACAAGCCCGCCAAGCGCGCCGCCGACCGCGACGAGCCGGCTGCGAAGCCGCCCGCATCCGCAGCCCTCAAGTCGCTCGGCCTCGCGGTCAGCGACCTCAGCGATGCGCAGAAGAAAGAACTCAAGCTGAAGGGCGGCGTGAAGGTCGACGCTGCCAACGACGCGGCGGCACGGGCCGGCCTGCGCGAGGGCGACGTCATCCTGGCCGTGGGCAATCTCGAGGTGGCGAATGCCCGCGAATTCGAGGCTGCGGTGGCCAAGGCGGACAAGGCTAAGTCGCTGAGCGTGCTCTACCGCCGGGGCGACTGGGCGCAGTACGCGCTGATCCGACCCGCACGCTGATACGGCGTCGGCGTCAAGTGGCCCCACCCGGCAGTCGGGTTTGGGGCCATTTTTTCGAGGTGTTTACGACGCTTCGGCGCCGGCCTCTAAAAAAATCCGAGGCCTCCAAAACGCCAATATTTGTTTGCATTCACTAACTTATAAAGGGGCTAAGGATGGATTTCGGTAGAATAGACAGCTCTCGGCAGCCAGTCAGCGCATAAAGAGGGCGAAGGCCTTCACGATGCGAGATGTCAGACAGCCGTCCACCGGTGCTCCACAGATCGCCCACAAGTTGTTCAGTGAGTGCTCCACCGTTCCTGTGGATAACCTGTTTGTATCTTTAATGTTGTGGACCTGCAACGAGCCCTTTGGACCCTGTTCCCGGATGTACGTGCTTCCCTTTTTGCCTACAATGAAGTTCCAACTACTGCAGTTGCCATTGCTTGTTGGTTCAGGGCGCGTCTCCAGAAGACGCGCCCTTTTTTCTTGGCCTCGCCCCTCGGCGCCCGAGCCAATTCAAGTACTTAAGCGTTCCCGTTGATGAATCACATCAGAAATTTTTCGATCATTGCGCACATCGACCATGGCAAGTCGACACTCGCAGACCGTTTGATCCAGCGTTGCGGCGGTCTCGCTGAGCGCGAGATGGAAGCGCAGGTGCTCGACTCGATGGACATCGAAAAAGAGCGTGGGATAACCATCAAGGCGCAGACCGCCGCGCTGCACTACAAGGCACGCGACGGACAGGTCTACAACCTCAATCTGATCGACACACCGGGCCACGTCGACTTCTCGTACGAAGTGAGCCGCTCGCTGTCGGCGTGCGAGGGCGCATTGCTCGTCGTCGATGCATCGCAAGGCGTCGAAGCGCAGACAGTGGCCAACTGCTACACCGCGCTCGACCTCGGCGTCGAAGTGATCCCGGTGCTCAACAAGATCGATCTGCCGAACGCAGACCTCGACAACGCGCGCACCGAAATCGAAGACGTGATCGGCATCGACGCGACCGACGCGATTCCGTGCTCGGCAAAAACCGGCGTCGGCATCGACGACATTCTCGAGACCATCGTCGCGCGCATGCCCGCACCGCGCGGCAATCCCGACGGCCCGCTGCGCGCGATGATCATCGACAGCTGGTTCGACGCCTACGTCGGCGTCGTCATGCTGGTGCGCGTGGTCGACGGCCGCTTGGTCAAGGGCGAGCGCATCAAGATGATGGCGTCGGGCGCGATGTACAACGCCGACAGCATCGGCGTCTTCACGCCCGCCAACGAAGCGCGTGCGTCGCTCGAAGCCGGCGAGGTGGGCTACATCATCGCGGGCATCAAGGAGCTGCAGGCCGCCAAGGTCGGCGACACGGTCACGCTGATCCGGCCCGGCACCGGCGGTGCGGCCGCCACGGCCACCGAGGCGCTGCCCGGCTTCAAGGAAATCCAGCCGCAGGTGTTTGCCGGCCTGTACCCGACCGAAGCCAGCGAGTACGACTCGCTGCGCGACGCGCTCGAGAAGCTCAAGCTCAACGATTCGTCGCTGCGCTACGAACCCGAAGTGAGCCAGGCGCTCGGCTTCGGCTTCCGCTGCGGCTTCCTCGGCCTGCTGCACATGGAGATCGTGCAGGAGCGACTGGAGCGCGAGTTCGACCAGGACCTGATCACGACCGCGCCGAGCGTGGTCTACCAGGTGGTGCGCAACGACGGCGAAGTCATCATGGTCGAGAACCCGTCCAAGATGCCCGACGTCGGCAAGATGGCGGAGATTCGCGAGCCCATCGTCACCGTGCACCTGTACATGCCGCAGGAATACGTCGGCTCCGTCATGACGCTGGCCAACCAGAAGCGCGGTGTGCAGCTGAACATGGCCTACCACGGCCGCCAGGTCATGCTGACCTACGAGATGCCACTCGGCGAGATCGTGCTCGACTTCTTCGACAAGCTGAAGTCGGTGAGCCGCGGCTACGCCTCCATGGACTACGAGTTCAAGGAGTACCGCGCCTCCGACGTGGTGAAGGTCGACATCCTGCTCAACGGCGACAAGGTCGATGCGCTGTCGATCATCGTGCACCGCAGCCAGTCGCAGTACCGCGGCCGGGCTGTGGTGTCGAAGATGCGCGAGATCATTTCGCGGCAGATGTACGACGTGGCGATCCAGGCGGCCATCGGGGTCACGATCATCGCGCGTGAGACAATCAAGGCACTTCGCAAGAACGTGCTCGCCAAGTGCTACGGCGGCGACATCTCCCGCAAGAAGAAGCTGCTCGAGAAGCAGAAGGCGGGCAAGAAAAGAATGAAGCAGATCGGCTCCGTCGAAGTCCCGCAAGAGGCCTTCCTCGCGATTCTGCAAGTCGAAGACTGATCACCACGAACATGGCATACCTCACCACCCTGGTTCTCGCGGCGTTCGCCAGCTATGTCGGCGCCTGGTATTTCGGCGCGCTCGAAGGCAACTTCGCGCTGCTGCTGTTCGTGGCCACGGTGGTCACCGGGGTCTACTGGCTGGCCGAGCGCTTCTATTTCCTGCCGAAGCGTGAACGTGCCGCTGCTGCGCTCGACAGTTCCATCGCCGAACGCAACACGCGGCTGGCGGGGCAGGGCATCACCCAGGTCGACACCACCGACGCCAAGGCCAGTGAGCGCCTGCTGATGCAGCCCTGGTGGCTCGACTGGACCGCGGGCCTGTTCCCGGTGATCCTGGTGGTGTTTCTGCTGCGCTCGTTCCTGTACGAGCCCTTCAAGATTCCCTCGGGCTCGATGATGCCCACGCTGCTGACCGGCGACCTGATCCTGGTCAACAAGTTCACCTATGGCCTGCGCCTGCCGGTCATCAACACCAAGCTCACCGACGGCACGCCGCTGGCGCGTGGCGACGTGGTGGTGTTCCGTTACCCGCCCAAGCCCAGCATGGACTACATCAAGCGCGTGGTCGGCATCCCGGGCGACGAAGTGGCCTACCTGAACAAGAAGCTCACGATCAACGGCCAGCCGGTGGGCAAGGCCCCGATCGCCGACTACCTCGATGGCGAGTCGATGCGCATCCTGAAGCAGTTCGACGAAGACCTCGGCGGCAAGCAGCACAAGATCCTCAATGACGAGAACGCCCCTGCCTTCGTGCCGGGTGCCAGCGACTTCCCGTTCCGCGAGAACTGCCGCTACTCGGTCGAAGGCGTGGTGTGCAAGGTGCCCGAAGGCAACTACTTCATGATGGGCGACAACCGCGATAATTCGGCCGATTCCCGTTTCTGGGGATTCGTACCGGACAAGAACATCGTGGGCAGGGCCTTCTTTGTCTGGATGAACTTCGGCGATCTCGGTCGCATCGGTCCGTTTCAATAATTAATCAACAGTCAACGTTACTGTTCGAGGGGTAAGAGGGCATGAGAACCAACAGTCGGTCCGTCCGTGGCAGTGCTGCGCGCCAGCGCGGTATCTCGTTCATCGGTTTGCTGTTCGTCGCGGTGGTGCTGGGCTGCGCGGGCGTCGTCGTCGCGCAGGTCATTCCGACGCTGATCGAATGGCAGGCGATCGACAAGGCCGCCAACAAGGCCAAGGAAGGCGCCACGGTGCCTGAGATCCGCGCGATCTTCGACCGCGCCCAGGCCATCGACGACTTCAAGTCGGTCAGCGGCCGCGACCTCGAGATCAAGAAGGTGGGCGACAAGGTCGTCGTGTCGTATGCGTACGAACGCGAGATTCCCCTGTTCGGACCGGCCTACCTGACACTCAAATACAAGGGCGCGTCCCGCTGACCGCGGTGTCGAACAAGAAGGTGGACGGCAGCCTCGTCGCGCTGCAGGCGCGCCTTCAGTACACGTTCTCGGACCCGCGGCTGCTCCAGCTCGCGCTCACGCACCGCAGTTTCTCGGCCGACCACAACGAGCGCCTCGAGTTTCTCGGCGACTCGGTGCTGAACCTGGCCGTCTCGCACCTGCTGTACATCCGTCTCTCGGAGTTGCCCGAGGGCGACCTGTCGCGCGTGCGGGCCAACCTGGTCAAGCAGGACACGCTGCACCGGCTCGCGCTGGGGCTGGCCCTGTCGCCGCTGCTGCGCCTGGGTGAAGGCGAGGCCCGCTCGGGCGGCCCGAACCGGCCTTCCATCCTCGCCGATGCGCTCGAAGCGCTGATCGGTGCGGTCTACCTCGATGCCGGCTTCGCGGCCGCGCAGTCGCTGGTGCACCGGCTCTACGAGGCGGTCGAGATCAATCCGCGCATGGAAGCCGCCGCGAAAGACCCGAAGACCGAATTGCAGGAATGGCTGCAGGGCCACAAAATGAAGCTGCCGGTGTACCGCGTGGCAGCGACGCTGGGTGCAGCGCACAAGCAGACTTTCGATGTCGAGTGCGAGGTGCCCGAGCTGGGCCTTCGCGAGCGCGGCATCGGCGGCTCGCGCCGCGCCGGCGAGCAAGCTGCCGCGGCCGCCATGTTGATCCGGCTCAAGGCACGCGGCGCCGCGTGAAATCAGAATGAACGACGTTACCAATCCCCAAGCGGGACCCGAAGACACCGCAGGCGACACGCCTGCCACCGGGCCGCAGCACTGCGGCCTGATCGCCATCGTCGGCAAGCCCAATGTGGGCAAGTCGACGCTGCTCAATGCGCTGGTCGGCCAGAAGATCAGCATCACCTCGCGCAAGGCGCAGACCACGCGCCACCGCATCACCGGCATGCGCACGCTGGGCGCCACGCAGTTCGTGTTCGTCGACACGCCGGGTTTCCAGACCCTGCATGCCAACGCGCTGAACAAGTCGCTCAACAAGACCGTGCAGGGCGCGGTAGGCGATGTGGACCTGATCCTGTTCGTGGTCGAGGCCGGCAGCTTCACGCCGGCCGACGAGCGCGTGCTCAAGCTGCTCGGCAAGGGCATCCCGACCGTGCTGCTGGCCAACAAACTCGACAACGTGCACCGCCGCGGCGACATCGCGCCCTGGCTGCAGACCATGCAGGCCAAGCACGCGTTCGCCGAGTTCGTGCCGATGTCGGCCAAGAACGCGAAAGACGTCGAGCGCCTGTTCGGCATCTGCGAGAAGTACCTGCCCGAGCAGCCCTGGTTCTACGCCGAGGACGAACTCACCGACCGCAGCGAGAAATTCCTCGCCGGCGAGCTGGTGCGCGAAAAACTCTTCCGCCTCACGGGCGACGAGCTGCCCTACACCTCGACCGTCATCATCGACAAGTTCGAGGAAGAGCCGCCCCAGAAGAAGGGCCAGAAGCGCCTGCTGCGCATTGCCGCCACCATCGTGGTCGAGCGCGATGGCCACAAGGCCATGGTGATCGGCGACAAGGGCGAACGCATCAAGCGCATCGGCATGGAAACCCGCGTCGAGCTCGAGAAGCTGGCCGACGCCAAAGTGTTCCTCGAACTGTGGGTGAAGGTGCGTTCCGGCTGGGCCGACGACGAGGCGCGCGTGCGCTCCTTCGGTTACGAATGAAGTGGCCGCCACCCATCGCGTTTCGCATGAACCGGCTTACGTGCTCCATCGCTACGACTGGAGCGAGTCGAGCCTGATCCTCGAGGTCTTCACCCGCCACCACGGGCGCATCGCGCTCGTGGCCAAGGGGGCGAAGCGGCCGAGTTCCAATTTCCGTCCGGTGCTGCTGCCGCTACAGCCGCTGCAGCTCAACTACGGTGGCGACGCCGAGATCCGCACGCTGAAAGGCGCCGAGTGGATGGGCGGCCACGTCATGCCGACCGGCGAGGCGCTGCTCTCGGGCTACTACGTCAACGAACTGCTGCTGCGCCTGCTGGCGCGCGACGACGCGCATGAGGCGCTGTTCGACGCCTATGCCGGCGTGGTGCAGGTGTTGGCCGGCGACCACGCAGGCGCCCAGGCCGCAACACAGGCTGCCGCGCTGCGTGCCTTCGAGCTGCTGCTGCTGCGTTCGGTCGGCCTGTTGCCCTCGCTCGACGTGCAGACGCTCACCCTGGAGCCGCTGGCGGCCCGCACGCGCTACAGCCTTGTGCCCGAAGCCGGCCTGCGGCAGGCGGCCAAGGACGAGGCCGCGCTGGCCGGTGCCGACTGGCGGGCGCTGCATGAGGTGCTCGACGACCGCACGCCGTTCACCGCCACCCTGCGCGAGGTCGCGACCATGAACGCCGGCAGCAACAGTGCCCTGCGAAACCAGCTGCGCACCTTGCTCAACTACCATTGCGGCGTGACCACGCTGCGCACGCGGCAAATGATGAGAGATCTGCAAGCACTATGAGCACTTCAGGTAACGCCGGGACCACCTCGCTGTCGGTCAACCTCAACAAGGTCGCCCTCGTGCGCAACACGCGCCACCTCGGTATCCCGAGCGTGGTGGGCGCCGCCCAGGCCTGCCTCGCCGCGGGCGCGCAGGGCATCACCGTGCACCCGCGGCCCGATGCGCGCCACATCCGCGCGCATGACGTGAGCGATCTGTGGTCACTGCTCGCCAAAGACTGGCCGGCCGTCGAGTTCAACATCGAAGGCAACCCCTTTCACAACCTGATGGACTTCGTGCGCGAGATCAAGCCGCACCAGGCCACCTTCGTTCCCGACAGCGAAACCCAGTCGACCAGCGACCATGGCTGGAGCTTCCCCGAAGACGCCGAGCGCCTGCGCCCGCTGATCGCCGAAGCCAAGGCACTGGGCGTGCGCGTGAGCCTGTTCATGGACCCGATTCCCGAGATGATGGCTGCCGTCAAGGCCGTGGGGGCCGACCGCGTCGAGCTCTACACCGAAGGCTACGCCGCCTCGCGCGGCACGCCGCAGGAAGCCGCCGTGCTCGCGCGCTACGTGGCCGCGGCACAGGCCGCCCACGCGGTGGGCCTGGGCGTCAACGCCGGGCACGACCTGAGCCGTGACAACCTCACGCCGTTCCTGCGCGCGGTGCGCGGCGTGCACGAGGTGTCGATCGGCCATGCCTTCGTCGCCGATGCGCTTGAACTCGGGTACGCCGCCGCCACGCGCGACTACCTGCGCTGCATCGCCGACGCCGCATGATCTACGGCATCGGGACCGACATCTGCGACGTGCGCCGCATCGCGGCCACCTTCGAGCGCCAGGGCGAGCGCTTCGCCCGCAAGGTGTTGAGCGACGCCGAATTCGCCATCTGGCAGGCCCGCGCCGCACGCTGGCCCAAGCGCGGCCTGAGCTACCTTGCCACGCGCTTTTCCGCCAAGGAAGCCTTCAGCAAGGCCATCGGCCTGGGCATGCGCATGCCGATGACCTGGCGCTCGTGCGAGATCGCCAACCTGCGCAGCGGCAAGCCGGTGATCGTGCTGCACGGTGAGCTGAAAGACTGGTTCGAGGCGCAGGGCCTGACGGCGCATGTGACCGTCACCGACGAAACCGAGTACGCCGCCAGCTTCGTGGTGGTGGAAAAAGCCTGAACGAATCTCCGGCGCCGTCGCGCCTTGCCGACTGATCGATCGACAGACATGACCGAACTGAACCACGCGCCGCTCCTCATCGATGTGGCCGGCACCGAACTCACCGCCGCCGACCGCCGGCGTCTCGCGAACCCGCATGTGGGCGGCGTGATCCATTTCACCCGCAACTGGCAGGACCGCGCGCAGATGACAGCGCTCAATGCCGAGATCAAGGCGATCCGGCCCGACCTGCTGATCTGCGTCGACCACGAAGGCGGCCGCGTGCAGCGCTTTCGCACCGACGGCTTCACGCGGCTGCCCTCGATGCGCAGCCTGGGCGAACTGTGGATGCGGGATGCGCTGCGCGCCACGCAGGTCGCCACCGGCGCAGGGCAGGTGCTGGCCGGCGAGCTGCGCGCCTGCGGTGTCGACTTCAGCTTCGCCCCCGTGCTCGACCTCGACTACGGCGGCAGCAGCGTGATCGGCGACCGCAGCTTTCACCGCGACCCGCGCGTGGTCGCGCTGCTCGCCAAGAGCGTGATGCACGGCATGCTGCAGATGGGCATGCGCAATTGCGGCAAGCACTTTCCGGGGCATGGCTTCGTGCAGGCCGATTCGCACGTCGAGATTCCGGTCGACCCGCGCAGCCTGAAGGCCATCCTGGCCGACGACGCGCGACCCTACGACTGGTTGGCCGGCACGCTCGCCGCTGTCATGCCCGCGCACGTGATCTACCCGAAGGTCGACAAGCGGCCGGCAGGCTTCTCCGAAAAATGGCTGAAGGACATCCTGCGCCAGCGCTTCGCGTTCGATGGCGCCGTGTTCAGCGACGACCTGAGCATGGAAGCCGGCCGCTACATCGACGGCCAACTGCTGAGCTACACAGACGCCGTGCTGGCGGCCCTCGCGGCGGGTTGCGACCTGGCGCTGCTGTGCAACCAGAGCATCGGTGAGGGCAAGCCGCTCGACGAGATGCTCGACGGCTTCACCGCGGCGGCGGCCGACGGGCGCTGGCAGGGCGATGCGGCCAGCGAAGCGCGGCGCCGGTCGCTGTTGCCCGGCGATGAGGCGCTCGACTGGCAGGCGCTCACGGCCTCGACGCGCTATGTGCAGGCGCAACGCCTGCTGGCCGGCGCTCAGTCCCGGAAGGGCCGCACCGGCAGCTGATTCGCCGCGGGGCCGAGCAACGCGGCCACCTCGGGCGTTTCGAACAGCGACTCCAGCCAGGGCTTGTCGGCCAGGCCGGCCTGGAAGAACACCTGCAGCAGCCGCAGCGCTTCGGTGCGCAGCGCGCGCGTCAGCATTTCAGCGTCGATCCGCGGTGCGTCGGCGGGCGCGGCACAGGCATGCGCCAGCGTGCGCAGCAGCTGTTCGGCAAAGTCGCGCTGCGGCGGCCAGAGGTGAGCGTAGAGCTGGGCGATCCGGTCGATGTCTTCCACGCGGCTGCGCGGCAGCAGGTGACGCAGCACCGCGCGCCGCGCGCGCATGGCGAGCGAGGCGGCATGCGCGGGATCGGCCGGCGGCGCGATCGGCGCGAGGCGGTGCAGCACCTCTGGAATGACCGCGAAGCGCGCGCCGGCCACGATGCAGCGGCAGAGCATCTGCAGGTCGTCGTGGATCGCGAACTCGGGGCCGTGGCGCACGCCGGTGCGCTCCAGGAAGCGGCGGCGGACCAGGCAGGCCGACAGCCGCAGCGGCTCGGGGCCCAAGGCTTCGGCCACGATTTCATCGTGGCGCTGGGCGTACTTCAGCGGCCCTGCGGGTGTTTCGCTCCAGCAGCCGACGATGTCCAGGTCCGGGCAGGCGGCAAGCAGCGCGGCTTGCCGCTGCAGGCGGCCGGGCATGGCGCGGTCGCCTGCAGCGGCGAAGACGACGTGCTCGCCGGTGGCCTGTGCAAGCGCAAGGTTGCGCAGGGTGGCGCGGTCGCAGGGCACGGGCAGTGCGATCCACCGCAGGTCCGGGACGATGGCGCGCGCCTCGCTTTCGGCTGCGGCAGGAAGGCCTGTCGCCACCACGACCAGCTCCAGCGCCACGTCGGCCTGCGCCGTCCAGTCGCGCAGGTCCTGCAGCCAATCGTCGCGGGTGCCGTCGGGCGTCAGGCAGACCGTCACGCGCGGCATGACGACGGGCGGCACGCGGTCGGGCTGCTGCGCGCGCCAGGCGAAGTAACGTTCCAGCGCGGGGCCGATGTCCGGCGGCGCGAAAGCCCGCTGGAGCGTGTCGAGCCCGTCGCGTTCAAGCTGGGCGCGGCGCGGCGCATCGGCGACCAAAGCCACCACGGTGTCGACCAACTGGTCGTAGGGCACGCCCACCACCGCGTCGCGAAAGGCCGGGTCGACCTCGCTGTCGGGGTAAAGCTCACAGACGACGGCCTTGCGATGGCGCAGCAGGATCGACAGCCGCGGGGCCTCGACCACGCGCGACTCTTCCCAGTTGTGCAGGTTCAGCATGACCTTGGCGCGGCGGATGCGGTCTTCGCGCTCGGCCTGCGTCCAAGACCTCCCACGCGTCACTTCGACGCGCAGGCCGCGCGCCATCAGCGCCTCGAGAATGTCGATCCGTCGCCGCGTGAGCGAGCCGAAGAAGCAGACATCGATGTCGCGCGCCTCCTCGGGCAGGACTTCCGGCAAGGGCAGGATGCGCGCCGCATCAGGCTCCCATCCGAGCGGCACGTAGTCCGCGTTCTGGTAGCCGAGTTCGCGGTGGCGCTGGAAGTTGGTCTTGCTGTACTCCCACAGGTAACAGCGCGGGATCAGGTCGCGGTAGTTGGCGTTCCAGGCATGCGTGCCTTCGACCATCGGCTCGTAGTTGACGACGATGCAGTTCGGATGAAGCGACGCGACGCTCTCCCAGGGAACGTCCCAGAAGAAGAACAGGATGTTGATCGCACTCGCATCGATCGTGGCCGGTGTGTAGGTCGTCGGGTAACCCAGCCGTTCGGCCGCCAGCCGGTAGGTCTGCACGATGTCGCCGCAGACCGCGTCTTCGGACAGTGAGGTGAAGTGCAGCCGTGGCAGGGTCATGGGCGACGACTGTAGCGGGTCGGGTCAGTCCGAGCCTGGTGTGCCCACCGCAGAAGGCCACAGCGGCGCGCCGCCCGCTTCCAGGTGCGTCAGATACAGCCGCAGCTCGAACTCGAAGCGGTGGTACTCGGGCTCCATGTGCGTGCACAGCGCGTAGAAGGGCTTGTCGTGGTTCTTCTCGCGGCTGTGCGCCAGCTCGTGCACGACGATCATGCGCAGCCATTCGAGCGGCACGGTCTTGAACAGGCTGGCTACGCGGATCTCGCGCTTGGTCTTGAGCTTGCTGCCCTGCACGCGCGCAATGGTGGTGTGGGTGCCCAGCGCATGGCGCACCACGTGCAGCTTGTTGTCGAACACCGCCTTGGCCAGCGGCTCGGCCTTGCGCATGTACTCGCCCTTGAGCTCGCAGGCGTAGTCGTACAGCGCGCGGTCGGTGCGGATGTCGTGCAGGCCGGCATAGCGTCCGCGCAGCAGGGCGCCGAGCTTGTCGGCGGCCATCAGCTCGCTCACCTGCGCCAGCAGCGCGGGCGGGTACGCGGACAGGTACTTCATCTGTGGCTTATCCCGCCGTGCGCGCCGAATAGGCGAGTCCGGCCGCGACGCCGCCGAGCAGGTCGCCCTCGATGAGCGGCACGCCCGCGAAGCTCGCGCGCAGTGCGCGCTGGAATGGGCGCAGGGCCGACGAGCCGCCGGTGAGGTAGATGGCGTCCAGGTCGCCGCTGCGCAAGCCGGCGCGCTTCACGCAGGCGTGGGCGCAGGCCACCACGTTCTCGAGCGGCGCCGCGAGCTGCTGCGCCATGTCGGCCGGCGTCAGCGCGGAAACGAGCCCGGGTTCGATGCACGACAGGTCGATCTGCACCTCGGCGTCGCTGACCGAGCCATTGATCTTGGCCTGTTCGACCTCGCTGGCGATGCGGTGGCCGTGGCGCTCTTCGAGCACCGTCATCAGGCGGTCGTGCAGCTGCCGGTCGCTGTAGCTGGTGCGCAGCTCGCGTGCTTGGCGCACGGCCTTCGGGGCATAGAGCCAGTTGATCAGGTGCCAGGACGACAGCTCGAAGAACACCTTGCTGGGCACCTCGCGCCCGCTCGGGCCGAGATGGCGCAGCCCGAGCATCGGCATCACGCGCTCCAGGTTCAGGCGCTGGTCGAAGTCGGTGCCGCCGATGTGCACGCCGCTGGTGGCCAGCACGTCGTCGGCGCGGTCGGCGCGCGCCATGCGCTCCGGACCCAGGCGCACCACGGTGAAGTCGGAGGTGCCGCCGCCGATGTCGACGATGAGGATCAGCGACTCGCGCGTGACGCGCTGCTCGTAGTCGAAGGCAGCGGCAATGGGTTCGTACTGGAACGAAACGTCGCGCAGGCCAGCCGCGCGCGCGGCGTGGCGCATGCTTTCTTCTGCGCGCTGGTCGCGCTTGGCGTCGTCGTCGACGAAGTGCACCGGGCGGCCGATGACCACGCGCTCGGGGCGCGTGCCCAGCTCGCGTTCGGCGCGCGACACCAGCTCGTGCAGGAAGCGCGCAATGATGTCCTCGAAGCTGACCAGCCCGTCATAGACGGCGGTCTTCTCCTGCATCAGCGGGCTGCCGAGCAGGCTCTTGAGCGAGCGCATGAGTCGGCCTTCCACGCCGGACAGGTACAACGCGATGGCGTCGCGGCCGAAGTGCGTGCTGCGGTCCTCGGCATTGAAGAAGAGGGCGGTCGGCAGGGTGGTGGCGCTGCCTTCGATGGGCAGCAGGCGCGCGGCATCGCCGGGGGAGGCGTAGGAGACCGCGGAATTCGACGTGCCGAAATCGATGCCGATGGCCGGGGTGCGTAGGGGATTCATTCAAGCAGGAAATCGGAGGGCCCAAGAGTGTAGAGGGTCGGCCGGAGCGCGCGATAGACTGCGGCCCAATGACCACCCCACCCGGAAGCCGTCGATGCCGTTGTGCCTGACATTCTTCGACCGGTTCGACGAGCCGGTGCTGCGCAACCACAGTCACTACTGCCGCCGTTTCGGCTACCCCCATGCCTGGGTGGAGAGTGACCGCGCCGGGCACTCCGCGCTGCGCGATTGCGCGAAATATGCCGAGATGCTGCGCCGCCTGCGGGCGCTCGACGAGGGCGACTGGCTGCTCTTTCTCGACGGCGATTCGGTGGTGTTCCACCCCGTGGCCGTCGAGCTGCTGATGGAAGGCCGCGACCTGCTCGTGGTGGACGGGCCCAAGGGCCTGCCGCTGTGCAACTTGATGATCTTGCGCAACACGGCGGCCAACCGCGCGCTGCTGCATGCGTTCATCCGGGCGGCGAGCCAGGTCGTGGCGCGCGTCACGCCCCGCCTCGACGCGGCCGAGCTGCTGCGGCCGGCCGGCTTGCTGCCCTGCAACGGGCCCATCGGCGACTGCTACGTGAACGTCTCATGGCGCATCGCGAGCTGGTTCACCGCCCGCATCTTCGTGGTGCACCTGGCGGCCCTGCCGGAGCTGGATGCCGAGGGCCGCGTGCTGGAAGAGCTGCTGCACGACGCGAACCTGCAGCGCCTGATGGTGCGCCGGGTGAACGCGGCGCTGATCGACGGCGAGCCCGTGCTGCCGCCGCCGGCCTACCCGGCGATCTCGGAGGACGCGTATTCGTGCCTCAACCCGCACGCGCCCATCGCCTTCGTCACGCTCTACACGCACCACATCAACGACTACGCGCGCGTGTCCGAGCACAACGTGCGGCGCTACTGCGAGCGGCACGGCCATGGGTATCACGTCTACCGCGCCATCCCGGACGAACTCGATCCGTCGATCAGCGGCGCCTGGGTGAAGAGCTGGCTCGTGAAGCGGCACCTCGCGCAGCACCAATGGGTGGTGTGGGTCGATGCCGACACGCTGTTCGTCAACCAGGCGAAGCGCATCGAACCGCTGCTCGAAGGCCGCGACCTGCTGTTCGCCAAGGACATCGGCGCGTGGGATGTGAACTCGGGCGTGATGGGCTTCCGCCACACCGAGCGCAACCTCGCGCTGCTCACGCAGCTGTGGGAGCGCATCACCGGCGTCGACGACAAGTCGACCGTGTACGCCAGCCAGGGCGACCAGTACTACACGAACGTGGTGCTGGCCGAGCACGGCCTGATCGGCGATGCGGTCGTGACGGACCTTCTGAGCATCAACACGCCGCCGCACCTGGCGGGCGACGACAGCCTGCTGGTGCATTTCGTGGGGCTCGGGGAGCCCTACCGGTCGGTGTACATGGCGGACGTCGACGCGCGGTCGAAGCGCCTGGGCTGAGGGGGCGGCGCGCGCTGCGCGTCAGCCGCCGAAGGTGTAGGTTGTCGGGTAGCTGTTCGACCCCATCTCGCGCTCGTGGTCGTCGCGAAAATCGCCGTGGTGCGGGCTGAGCAGGTAAAGGTTGCGGTCGGCGCACAGCCGCGCCAGGTCGTCGGCCGATGCCACCTGCAGGGAGAGCCCGCCCAGCGTCAGCACCAGCGGGAAGGGCTCGGCCTGGTGGCGCTCGTAGATGCCGCGGCCTTCGCCGAGGTAGTCGAGCCGGTGGTCGATCACGCGAAACCCGGTTTGATAGAACATCTTGCGGGCGTCGAAGTCCGTGAAAAAGCGCAGGTGCGTGAAGTCGAGCAGGCCCCAGTGGGTGTAGCGCCAATGCCCGCGCATGGCGTCGTACAGCATCGGCAGGTTGGACGCATTCGGCAGGCTGACCAGAATCTGTGCATCCGGCGCGACGATGCGCTTCAGGCCGCTGAGCAGTTGCCACGGATTGACGAGGTGCTCGAGCACGTCGAACAGGCACACGAGATCGAAGGGGCGGGTGAGCCCCTGCGCGGCGAAGTCGACGGTTTCCACGTCCTGCTCGACGACCTTGTCGAAATGCGCGCGTGCGAGCTGTGCCGCTGCGGCGTTGAACTCGCAGCCCCAGAGTTCGCAGCCGGGGTGGCGTTGGCGCAGCGCGTGACCAACGCCCCCGGAGCCGCAACCGATGTCAAGGGCGACCGCGGGCGGACGCTGGACCATGTCCAGGCATTCGGGCCTGGGGCTGAAGGGGTAGACGTACTCTTTCTTGTCGCGGTCTTGCCAGAGAAAGTCGGTCACAGCGTCCCCGTGTGGTGGGTCAGAGTTCGCGGCGCAGCGCCGGGAAAAGAATCACGTCGCGAATGCTCGGCGAATCGGTCAGCAGCATCATGAGGCGGTCGATGCCGATGCCGCAGCCGCCGGTGGGCGGCATGCCGTATTCGAGCGCGCGCACGAAGTCGTGGTCGTAGAACATGGCTTCGTCGTCGCCGCTGTCCTTGGCAGCCACCTGCGCGTTGAAGCGCGCGGCCTGGTCTTCGGCGTCGTTCAGCTCGCTGAAGCCGTTGCCGAATTCGCGGCCTGTGATGTAGAGCTCGAAGCGCTCGGTGACCTCGGGGCGATCGTCGTTGGCGCGCGCCAGCGGCGAGATCTCGGTCGGGTGCTCCATGATGAAGGTCGGCTGCCAGAGCTTCTCTTCCACGGTCTCTTCGAAGTACATCACCTGCAGGCTGGCCAGGCTGCGCTGCGAGAGCTTGTCTTTTTCTTCGCTCAGGCCGAGCTTGCGCAGGGCGTTGATGAGCCAGGTGGTGTCATCGACCCCGTCACCTGCCTCGGTGTGTTTCAGGATCGCTTCGCGGATCGTCAGGCGCTCGAAGGGCTGGGTCAGGTCGACCGGCTTGCCGCCGTAGGTGAGCTGCTGCGTGCCCACAGCCTTGTCGGCGATGGTGCGGATCAGCGTCTCGGTGAAGTCCATCAGGTCGCGGTAGTTCCAGTAGGCCGCGTAGAACTCCATCATCGTGAACTCGGGGTTGTGCCGCACCGAGATGCCTTCGTTGCGGTAGCTCCGGTTGATCTCGAACACGCGCTCGAAGCCGCCGACGATCAGGCGCTTGAGGTACAGCTCGGGCGCAATGCGCAGGAACATTTCCTGGTCGAGCGCGTTGTGGTGCGTCTTGAAGGGCTTGGCGTTGGCGCCGCCCGGAATCGGGTGCAGCATGGGCGTCTCGACCTCGAGGAAGTCGTGCGACACCATGAACTCGCGCAGCGCGCTCACGGCCTTGCTGCGCGCGGTGAAGCGCACGCGGGCCGACTCGTCGGTGATCAGGTCGACATAGCGCTGGCGGTACTTCTGCTCCTGGTCGGCCATGCCGTGGAACTTGTCGGGCAGCGGGCGCAGGCTCTTGGTGAGCAGGCGCAGGCGGGTCACCTTGACCGACAGCTCGCCGGTCTTGGTCTTCATCAGCGTGCCTTCGGCGCCGAGGATGTCGCCGAGGTCCCAGCGCTTGAAGTCGGCGTACGCCTCTTCGCCGATGGCGTCGCGCGTCACGTACAGCTGGATGCGGCCGGTGGCGTCCTGCACGGTCGCGAAGCTGGCCTTGCCCATCACGCGCTTGAGCATCATGCGGCCGGCCACGCTCACGGAAACGGCCTGCGCTTCGAGCGCTTCGGCCTCGGTGCCGTCGTGCTGCGCGACCAGCGCCGCAGCGCGGTGGCCGGGTTTGAAGTCGTTCGGGAACGCAACCCCCTTGCCTTCGGACTGCGCCGTGCGCAGCAGCTTGAGCTTTTCGCGGCGTTCGACGATGAGCTGGTTGTCGTCGACGGCGGGCGCCGAGGAAGGAACTGCAGCGGGCGCGGGAATGGGGGGGGTCAGGTGATCGGACATGAGGAGCGGATGAGGCGCAACCGGAGCGTGCGCGGCCCGGCATTTTAGCCGATCGGTCTTGAACGAAACCGCCTGCGAGCGCCCGTCAATTCTGCGCAGCACGCTATGAAAAAAGAAGCAAACTATTCAGTGATACCGGTGCGCGCCAGCAGGTCGCTGACCAGTTCGAGGCGCATCAGCGGGCTGTCGAGCTCCATCAGGCGCTGCTTCAGCGCGACCTGCATCGGCACCAGTTCGCACCAGCGGTTCGCCACCCAGCCGCAATCGTCGAAGCGGTAGGGCGCGCGGATCGGCAGGCGCACCGTGTCGCCTTGGGCGTGGCGGCGCGCTTCGAGGGTGTCGACGAGGCGGCGCAGCGCGGTGGCGGTATGGCGCAGGTCGTCGGGAATATCGAGCGCGAGGTCGTCGGCGACGGCTTCGACCTCGGCGATCCAGAGGCCGTTCTTCTGCAGCGCGCTGTGGCGCACGCGAAAGCGCGTCGTGCCGACGCATTCGATCTGCAACAGGCCGCTTTGCGGGGCGTCGAACGCGTGGATGTCGGCGAGCGTGCCGACGGCGGCAAAGCTTTCGGCTTCGGCACCGGCCTTGCGGACCTCGGTGCCGCTCGTCAGGCTGACCACGCCGAAGGGGACACCGGCCTTGCGGCACTTGCCGATCATGTCGAGGTAGCGGACCTCGAAGATGCGCAAGGGCAGCAGTCCGCCGGGGAAGAGCACCGTACCGAGCGGGAACAATGGCAGTGAATGCAGAAGGGGTTGTGTCGTCATCGAAGAACCTTGCGTGGCTATCATCGCATTCCGCTCACGGCTGCGTTCCATGCTCTATCAGATTCCTTCGTTTCTTCTCGACGTGATCGTCGGCCTGCTTGGCGGCGCCTGCCTGCTGCGCCTGTACATGCAATACCACCGCGTGCCCTTCGGCAATCCGCTGGGGCGTTTCGTGTTTGCCATCACCGACTGGATCGTGCTGCCGCTGCGGCGCATCGTGCCCGCCGTGAAGCGCTGGGACCTCGCAAGCCTGATCGCGGCCTGGCTGCTGGTGATGCTCAAATTTTTGGTGCTGTGGCTGCTGGCCGGCAGCCTGATGCGAATCACGGCGCTGCCGCTGGTTTCGCTGGTCGGCCTGCTGCAGCTCGCGGTGTCGGGCCTCACGGCGCTGCTGGTGGTGTACGCGGTGCTGTCGTGGATTCCGGGCGCGTCGCCGATGCTGCTCGACCTGATCTCGCGCCTGGCCGAGCCGCTGGTGCGGCCCTTCCGTCGCTTCATTCCGCTGATCGGCGGGGTCGACCTGTCGCCGCTGGCCGCCATCGTGGTGCTGCAGGTGGTGGCGATCGTGCTGGGCAACCTGCTGGTCTTCGCGTTCCGACTTGGCGCCTGAGGGCGTCACGCCGCAAAGCAAAACGCCCGCATCGCCTTTCACAGCGTGCGGGCGTTCAGGCCGGAGCCTAAGCTCAGGTGAGGGTCAGAGCACCGCGTCGGCCGGCTGGCGCAGCAGCATGGCCAGCGTGCTGGCGATGGTCTTGCGCAGTTCGCGGCGGTCGCTGATGAAGTCGATCGCGCCCTTGGTCTGCAGGAACTCGGCGCGCTGGAAGCCTTCGGGCAGAGTCACGCGCACGGTCGATTCGATCACGCGCGGGCCGGCAAAGCCGATCAGCGCCTTGGGCTCGGCGATCACCACGTCGCCCACGAAAGCAAAGCCGGCGCTCACGCCGCCCATGGTCGGGTCGGTCAGCACGCTGATGTAGGGCAGGCCCTTCTTCGCCAGGCGCGTGAGCGCGGCGTTGGTCTTGGCCATCTGCATCAGCGAGAGCAGGCCTTCCTGCATGCGCGCGCCGCCGGTGGCGGTGAAGCAGATGAAGGGCACCTTCTGCTCGATGGCCGTTTCGACGCCGCGCACGAAGCGCTCGCCGACCACGCTGCCCATGGAGCCGCCCATGAACTCGAACTCGAAGCAGGCCACGACCACGCTGATGCTGTGGACGGAGCCGCCCAGCACGACCAGTGCGTCGGTCTCGCCGGTGTTCTCCAGGGCTTCCTTCAGGCGCTCGGGGTACTTGCGGCTGTCCTTGAACTTCAGGGCATCGACCGGCAGCACTTCTTGGCCGACTTCGTAGCGGCCTTCGGCGTCCAAAAAGGCATCCAGGCGCGCGCGGGCGCCGATGCGGTGGTGGTGGCTGCAGCTGGGGCAGACGTTCTGGTTGTGCTCGAGGTCGGTCTTGTACAGAACGGTCTCGCAGGCCGGGCATTTGATCCACAGGCCCTCGGGCACCTGGCGGCGCTCGGACGGGTCGGTTTGTGCGATCTTGGCGGGTAGCAGTTTTTCAAGCCAGCTCATGGGACTCCGAATTTCTCAGGAAGGAAGCCTTCCTGACACTTAGCTCCCCTCTCCCGCACGGGAGAGAGGTTGGGGTTGAGGGCAGTGGCGATTATCGGCCAGCCGCGTTCTTGGCGGTAGCAGCCGGCAGGGCGTCGAGCGCCTCGCGGATGCCGGCCAGGAATTCGCGCACCGTGGGCACCACGTTTTCGCGGGGCTGGTCTTCGATGAGTTGAATGATCTTGGTGCCGATGACCACGGCGTCCGCCGCCGAGCCGACGGCCTGCGCCGTGCGCGCGTCGCGGATGCCGAAGCCCACGCCGACCGGAATGCTCACGTGCTCGCGGATGCGCGGGATCATGCGTCCGACCGCCTCGGTGTCGAGGTGGCCGGCACCGGTCACGCCCTTGAGCGACACGTAGTACACGTAGCCGCTCGCGATGCGCGCCACCTGCGCCATGCGCTCGGCGGTGCTCGTGGGGGCCAGCAGGAAGATCAGGTCGATGCCGGCAGCCTTCAGGTCGGCGGCGAAGTCCTCGCATTCCTCGGGCGGATAGTCGACGACCAGCAGGCCGTCGACGCCGGCCGCGGCCGCGTCGCGGATGAAGGCCTTCTTGCCGTGCACGAGGTCGTAGCGCTCGACCGGGTTGGCATAACCCATGAGCACGACCGGCGTGGTCGTGTCCTGGGCGCGGAACGCCGCCACCATGGCGAGCACCTGCTTCATGCCCACCCCCAATGCCAGCGCGGCTTCACCGGCCTTCTGGATCACGGGACCGTCGGCCATCGGGTCGGAGAAGGGCACGCCCAGCTCGATCACGTCGGCTCCGGCCTCGACCATGCCGTGCATGAGTTCGGGCGTGATGTCGGCGAAGGGGAAACCGGCGGTGACGTAAGGGATCAGCGCGCGACGGCCCTGCGTTTGCAGGGTCTGGAACTTGGCGGCAATGCGGCTCATCACTTGCCTCCCTTCACGCTCAGACCGCGCATCGAGGGCCGGTCGTAGAAGTCGACACCCGACAGGTCGGCGACGGTGCCGATGTCCTTGTCGCCGCGGCCCGAGAGGTTCACGAGGATCGACTGGTCGGGGCGCATGGTCTTGGCGAGCTTCAGGGCGTAGGCCACGGCGTGGCTGGATTCGAGCGCGGGAATGATGCCCTCCGTGCGGCACAGGTAGTGGAAGGCTTCGAGCGCCTCCATGTCGGTGATGCCGACGTATTCGGCGCGGCCGATGTCGGCCAGGTGCGCGTGCTCTGGGCCCACGCCGGGGTAGTCGAGGCCGGCGCTGATGCTGTGCGTTTCGGTGATCTGGCCGTCGTCGTTCTGCAGCAGGTAGGTGCGGTTGCCGTGCAGCACGCCCGGGCTGCCGCGCAGGATCGAGGCGGCGTGCTTGCCGCTGTCCAGTCCTTCGCCGGCCGCTTCCACGCCGATGAGGCGCGTGCCCGCGAACGGAATGTAGGGGTGGAAGATGCCGATCGCATTGCTGCCGCCGCCCACGCAGGCCACCACCACGTCGGGCTGCTTGCCCTCGGCTTCACCGGTGATGCCGTTGGCCGCGAGCATGGCGGGCATCTGAGCGATGCACTCGGTGCCGATCACGCTCTGGAAGTCGCGCACCATCGTCGGGTAGGGGTGCGGGCCCGCCACCGTGCCGATGATGTAGAAGGTGTTTTCGACGTTGGTGACCCAGTCGCGCATGGCTTCGTTGAGCGCGTCTTTCAGCGTCTTGCTGCCCGATTCAACGGGCACGACGGTCGCGCCCAGCAGGTTCATGCGGTAGACATTGGGGCTCTGGCGCTTCACGTCCTGGCTGCCCATGTAGACCACGCATTCGAGGCCGTAGCGCGCACAGATGGTGGCGGTGGCCACGCCGTGCTGGCCGGCGCCGGTCTCGGCGATCACGCGGGGCTTGCCCATGCGGCGCGCGAGCATCGCCTGGCCGATCACGTTGTTGATCTTGTGCGCGCCGGTGTGGTTGAGGTCTTCGCGCTTCAGGTAGATCTGCGCGCCGCCCATTTCGCGGCTGGTGCGCGCGGCGTGGTAGATCGGCGAGGGGCGGCCGACGAAGTGCTTCAGCTCGTAGTGGAACTCGGCCAGGAAGGCCGGGTCGTCCTTGAACTTGGCGTACGCGTCGCGCAGCTCGTTGATCGCGTGGGTGAGCGTTTCGCTCGCGAAGGTGCCGCCGTAGGGGCCGAAGTGGCCGCTGGCGTCGGGTTGCTGGTAGTCCTGGAATTGGCTTTGCATGGTTCTCGATCGATGGGCCGCGGCCCGAATCGCGATCGGGTGCGGCGGCTAACTGGAGAAGGACGAAGCGTCGGCTGCCGAGGCTTTGACCGCATCTGCGGCTCTCACGGCGGCGACGAATGCCCGGATCTTTCCGGCGTCCTTGAGGCCCTTGTGCCCGGGACCGTCGATTTCGACGCCCGAGCTCACATCAACGGACAGCGTCTTGCAGCGCGTCCGCAGGCTGTGAATGCCATCGCTCACGTTTGCAGGTGTGAGCCCACCACTCAAGACGAGGTGAGCGTCGACGGCGGGTGGAAGAAGTGACCAATCGAAAGCCTTGCCGCCTCCGCCATAACCTTCGACATGGGCGTCGAGCAGGATGGCCTGGGCGTGGGAGTAATCGGACGCGTATTTTACGAGGTCGAAGCCGGCCCCGGCCGCACCGAGCGGAATGCGGGCGGCGCGCATGTAACGAAAGCCCCCCGGACCGGTGGCTTCCTCACATTGTTCGGGCGTTTCTTCCCCGTGAAATTGCGCCATGGCGCCCGGCACACGGGCCAGCGATGCTATGACTTCGGGAGCATCTGCATTGACGAACAGCAGCACGGGCGTGATGAAGGGCGGCAGGCGCGAGGCCAGTTCGGCGGCGCGCTCGGCGCTCACGGCGCGCGGGCTCTTCGGGTAGAGCACGAAACCGATCGCGTCGGCGCCGGCCTCGACCGCCGCGTCCACGTCGGCCTCACGCGTGAGGCCACAGATCTTGATGCGGGTGCGCGGGGCGAGGAGGGCGGGGGATGTCATGGCGGGCCATCATACGAAGCCCGGTCGCCCTGGAACGTGGCCTCGGCCGGCAGACCCCACTTGGCGTCGTACAACGGGCCGAGGAAGTACAGGCCGTCGGCGGAGAAGGTGGGCGCCGCCACCTTGCGGCTGCGCGCTTCGAGCACCTCGGTGATCCATTCGGGCCGCTCGTCGCCGCGGCCGATGCGCACGAGGCTGCCCATCAGGTTGCGGATCATGTGGTGCAGGAAGGCGTCGGCCTCGAACTCGAAGTGCCAGCGGCAGCGCTCGCCGTCGCCCACGCGCGAAATTTCGAGGCGCCGCAGGTCCTTGACCGGCGAGAGGGCCTGGCAGGCCGAGGCGCGGAACGAGCTGAAATCGTGCCGGCCGACGAGCAGTGCCGCCGCGGCGCGCATCGCGTCGCCGTCGAGCGCGTACATCGACCAGCCGACCCGGCCCGCATCGAGGCTGGGCCGCACGGGCGATTGCGAGAGCACGTAGACGTAGCGACGCGCCAGGGCACTGGCGCGGCAATGGAATTCGGCGGGCACCGGGTGCGCCCACTGCACCGCGATGTCGTCGGGCAGGTAGCGGTTGGTGCCGCGCATCCAGGAGAAAGGGTCGCGTTCGATGTCGGTGTCGAAGTGCACCACCTGCATGAGCCCGTGCACGCCGGCGTCGGTGCGGCCGGCGCACAGCGTGGTGACTCTGCTGCCGGCGGGCAGCCCGGCGAACTTCGCGAGGGCGGCTTCGAGCTTGTCCTGCACCGTGCGGCCCGAGCGCTGGCTCTGCCAGCCCTCATATGCCTGGCCGTTGTAGCGGATGCCGAGTGCCAGCCTCACGAAGCGATCAGAAGGGCAGTCGGCAACAGGCTCAGCGCAGTTCGGCGAGCAGTTGCTTGGCTTGCGACTTGAGCTCGCCAGCGCTTTCGGCTTCGACTTCCTCGACCAGCGAGCGCGCGCCTTCGACGTCGCCGATGGCCTGCAGTTCGCGCGCCAGCGAGAGCTTCACGGCGTGCGGGTTGTCGTCGCCGTCGTCGTCCAGTTCGGACGGCGAGGTGGCCACAGCCGCAGAGCGCGGTGCTTCGGCAGCGGCAGAGCGGGCCGGCAGTCCGGCGAGTGCGCTCATGTCGAACTCGATAAAGCCCGAATCGGCGGGCAGCGTGTCGCGCAGCATGGCCGGGCGGGTGTTGTGCTCCGCGTCGCTGAGTGACGAGGGGCGCGTGTTGGCGGTCAGCGCGCCGGGGGCGGTGTCGAAATCATTCTCGAGGTCGACAGGTGCTGCGGCGTGGCCGTTGCTCAGCGGGGCCGGTGCGGGCGCCGGCGCATAGACCGACTTCGGCAGGCTGGCGCCCACAGGAGCGGGCGCCGGTGCCGGCGGCTGGGTCAGGTCGAGGTCGAAGTCCAGCGGCGCGACCGAAGGCATGAAGGCCGGCGGTGCCGACGCGACGGGCGGTGCGGCAGGAGGCGGCGGCGGTGCCACGACGGGGGCGGCGGCCGGCTTGGCGGCGGCTGCCAATGCCCCGGCAAACGCGGCGGTTTCGGCCTGGCTCGCGCCACGTGCGGTGCTGCCCGTGCCCGATTCGTACAGCGGGTTGCCCGGATCGAGGTCCTTGCCCATGTCGACCACGCGGTTCCATTCGGAGCCCGCGCCGTTGGTGAGCTTGTGCACTTCGGTGGCCAGGCCGTCGAAGGCGCGCACGTCGCGGCGCTTGGCATGGATCTCGAGCAGCTTGAGATGGATGGCGGTGCGGTCCGGGTTCAGGCGCAGCGCTTCACGCAGGATTTCCTCGGCCTGCAGGTCGCGGCCATAGGCGAGGTAGACGTCGGCTTCGGCGACCGGATCGACATCGCCCGCGTCGAGTTGGCTCGGCGAGTACGAGAGTGACGACACAGTGGAGTCGCCGCGGTTCTTGGTGTCGACCGATTCACCGCCGCTGGCGCCGAAGAACGAGTCCTTGGGAATGCGGCTCTCGAGGAACACGCTTTCGCTCATCTCTTCGCGGCGGCGGCCCAGCACGCGGTACAGCAGGAAGCCGATCAGCAGCGCGATCAGCGCGGCGCCGGCGAGCATCAGCGGGTTGTCGAGCAATTCGTCGAGGAAGCTGCGCTCCGGCGGGGGCGGCGGCGGAGCGGCCTTCACCACGGGCTTGGGCGCGACGACGGGGGCTGCAGCGGCCGCAGCGCTGGCAGCGGCTGCCGCTGGGAGGGCGGCCGCGTCGGTGGCGGACGGTGTGGCTGCTGCGGCGGGTGCAGCAGCAGAGGCCGCGGCGACAGGGGGCGTTGCCGTGGGAGCGGCTGGTGCAGTGGCCGGAGCTGGCGTTGCCGGTGCGGTGGCGGCAGCTGCAGGCGCTGCGACGGGCGCAGGTCCTGCCGTGACCGCCGGCGACGGCGTCGTGGCGCCGGTCAGAGGCGCGGGAACGGCAACGCCGGGCGTGGTGGCCGGCGTTGCAGGTGCAGCAGCAGCGGACGATCCGGTGCCGGTACCCGCACCGGCCTTGAGCTTGTTCAGCTCGTTGATGTTCTTCGTGAGTTCGGCGACGCGGTTGCTGCTGTCCTGCGCCTGGCGGGCCTGCGCAACCTTTTCGTCGGCGGCGCGCGCGGCGGCGTTGCCTTGCGACACTGTGAGCTTGTCGGGGGCGCTGGCGGCGGCGTTGCGATCTTCCACGCTGGCCTGCAGCTTGCCCGAGGCCTGGCGGCTCGCGGCGGCCACGTTGGTGGTGGGGGCGTTTTCGGCGAGGCGCTGACGGTAGCTGCCGAAGTCGCGGCTTTGCGCGGTGATCGTGCGGCGCGCGTCGGCGGCTGGCACGGCGCTCGCTGCGGCGGCGTTGGGCAGGTCGAGCACGGCACCGGCCTTCATCCGGTTGACGTTGCCGCCGACGAAGGCGTCGGGATTGGCGTTCAGCAGCGCGACCAGCATCTGGTCGAGCGACACATCGGCGGGCTTGTGAGCGGAGGCAATCTTGCCGGCGGTGTCGCCGCGGCGCGTTGTGACTTGCTCGCCACTGCCGCCACTGGGCGCGACGACGGCGGCACGTGCCGGCGCAGGAGCCGGTGCGGCAGCAGGGGCCGGCGCCGCAGCAGCGGGTGCCGGCGTTGCCGCGACCGCCGGTGCAGGTTCGCGGCGCACACGCGGGGCGGGCGCGGGGCGCTCGACCGGCGTGGCGATCTGCGGTGCGATGGGCGCCACCGGTGCGGCGGCCGCCTGGCGCGTGGCCGGCGGATCGAGCAGCACGGTGTAGTCGCGCACGATGCGGCCCGAGGCGCCGTTGGCTTCGAGCAGCAGGTCGATGAAGGGGTCGTTGAGCGGACGGTTGCCGGCCAGGCGCACGACGTACTGGCCGCCGGCGCGACGTTGCAGCGTGGCTTTCACGTCGCCGAGGGCCGCGTTGTACGGGATGCCTGCATTCTTGAAGGCTTCGGCCGTGGCGATGTTGATCTTCAGGCCTTCCGCTTCATTGGCGGCCATTTCGGTGACATCGATCTCGGCGCGCAAGGGTTCGCCCAGTGCCGACTGCACCCGCAGCGGCCCGAGCGCGAACGCGCTGGCGTCAGGGCTGGCGAGCCCCAGCGTCAGGGCGGCGGCAGCGCCCAGGATGGAAAGGCGCCAGCCATTTGACGGCAGGGCGGGGCGGGCGGCCGAAGGGCGGGCCGCGGGCAACAGATGTCTTGTCATGCTGATAGGGGCGGCTCAGGCCCTGAATTTGTAAGAGGACGTTAGCATCATCAACATGCACTGACAAGGCAATGCGCCTGATCTACCCAGTGCGCGCATACTTCCGATGACATCCTGTGTTGCCTTTTGGCAACATTTTTGTATTTCAAGGCCCTGAGCAACCCGCATCAGGCTTCGAGCAGGATGCGCAGCATGCGGCGCAGCGGTTCGGCCGCGCCCCACAGCAGCTGATCGCCGATGGTGAAGGCGCCGACGTACTCGGGGCCCATCGCCAGCTTGCGGATGCGGCCGACCGGGATGTCCATGGTGCCCGTCACGGCCACCGGCGTCAGGTCCTTCAGCGTGGCTTCGCGCGTGTTCGGCACGACCTTGGCCCAGGGGTTGTCGGCGGCGATCATCGCTTCGATGTCGGCCACCGGCACGTCCTTCTTGAGCTTGAAGGTCAGCGCCTGGCTGTGGCAGCGCATCGCACCGATGCGCACGCAGAAGCCGTCGACCGGCGTGGCAGCGGTGCCGAAGCCCGCGCCCTGGCCGAGGATCTTGTTGGTCTCGGCGCCGCCCTTCCACTCTTCCTTGGACATACCGTCGCCCAGGTCCTTGTCGATCCAGGGGATCAGCGAGCCGCCCAACGGCGCGCCGAAGTTGGCGATTTCGGAGGCGCTCAGGTTCTGCTGCTTGTGCAGCACCTTGCGGTCGATCTCGAGGATGGCCGACTTCGGGTCGTCGAGCAGGGAGCGCACTTCGGCGTTCAGCGTGCCGAACTGGGTCAGCAGCTCGCGCATGTGCTGCGCACCGCCGCCCGAGGCTGCCTGGTAGGTCATGCTGGTCATCCACTCGACCAGGCCGGCCTTGTAGAGGGCGCCCACGCCCATGAGCATGCAGCTCACGGTGCAGTTGCCGCCGACCCAGTTCTTGCCGCCCTTGGCGAGCGCGTTCTGGATCACGGGCAGGTTGACGGGGTCGAGCACGATGATCGCGTCATCGTTCATGCGCAGCGTGGAGGCCGCGTCGATCCAGTGGCCGTTCCAGCCGGCGGCGCGCAGCTTGGGGAACACCTCGCTGGTGTAGTCGCCGCCCTGGCAGGTGATGACGATGTCGCACTTCTTCAGCGCCTCGATGTCGTTCGCATCCTTGAGCGCGGTTTCGTTCTTGGCCATCGCCGGGGCCTTGCCGCCGGCGTTGGAGGTCGAGAAGAAGACCGGCTCGATGAGGCCGAAGTCGCCTTCGGCCTGCATGCGGTCCATGAGGACCGAGCCGACCATGCCGCGCCAGCCTACGAGGCCGACCAGAGGTTGCTTGGATGCGTTCGCCATTTCAGTTTGCCCTTAGTGAAGAAAGAAAAAATCAGTCTTTTTTGCCCCCGACTCGTCGGCCGGGGGAGGGCGTGACGAAGCGGGCTGCGGTTAGCCGGTAATCGTCTTTTTGGTGATGGCTGCTACGACCGCGTCGCCCATTTCGCGGGTGCCGACGCGCTTCGTGCCTTCAGACCAGATGTCGCCCGTGCGCAGCCCGGAGGCGAGCACGTGCTTGACCGCCGACTCGATTCGGTCGGCAGCTTCGGGTTGGTTCAGGGAGAAGCGGAGCATCATGGCAGCGGACAGGATTGTAGCCAAAGGATTGGCAACCCCTTTGCCAGCAATGTCGGGGGCACTGCCGTGGCTGGGCTCGTACAGGCCCTGGTTGCTCGCATTGAGCGACGCCGAGGGCAGCATGCCGATCGAGCCGGTGAGCATCGCGGCCTCGTCCGAGAGGATGTCGCCGAACATGTTGCCGGTGACCACCACGTCGAACTTCTTGGGCGCCTTCACGAGCTGCATGGCCGCGTTGTCGACGTACATGTGGTCGAGTTCGACGTCCGGATATTCCTTGCCGACCTCGGTCACGATGTCCTTCCAGAACTGGAAGGTCTCCAGCACGTTGGCCTTGTCCACGCTGGTCACGCGCTTGCTGCGCTTGCGGGCCGCTTCGAAGGCCACGCGAGCGATGCGCTCGACCTCGGGGCGCGAGTAGCGCATCGTGTCGAAGGCTTCCTCGGCGCCCGGAAAGTGGCCGTCGGTGGCGATGCGGCGTCCGCGCGGCTGGCCGAAGTAGATGTCGCCGGTCAGCTCGCGGATGATGAGGATGTCCAGGCCCGCGATCAGCTCGGGCTTCAGGCTCGAGGCGTCCACCAGCTGCTCGTAGCAGATGGCCGGGCGGAAGTTCGCGAACAGCCCCAGGTTCTTGCGCAGCCCCAGGATGGCCTGTTCGGGACGCAGCGGGCGGTCGAGCTTGTCGTACTTCCAGTCGCCGACCGCGCCGAACAGCACCGCGTCGGATGCCTTCGCGAGCGCGAGCGTCGACTCCGGCAGCGGATGACCGTGCGCCTCGTAGGCCGCGCCGCCGACCAGGGCCGACTCCATCTCGAACTTCAGGTCGAGGACGTCGAGCACCCTGACGGCTTCCGCCACGATTTCGGTGCCGATGCCGTCACCCGGGAGAACTGCGATTTTCATAAGTTGGTCTGAGGTTTGAATGCGGAAGAAATGCGGTGAGCGGTCACGAGATCATCGTGTGCGCGAGCCAGGGCTTCTGCGCCAGGCGCTCGGTCTCGAAGGCCTTGATCTTGTCCTTGTGGCGCAGCGTCAGACCGATGTCGTCCAGCCCGTTGATCAGGCAGTACTTGCGGAAGGCCTGCACGTCGAACGCGAGTTCGCCGCCGTCGGGCTTCACGACCACCTGGCGCTCCAGGTCGATGGTCAGCGCGTAGCCGGGGAAGGCCAACGCTTCGTCGAACAGCTGCGCAACCTGCGCTTCGCTCAGCACGATCGGCAGCAGGCCGTTCTTGAAGCTGTTGTTGAAGAAGATGTCGGCGTAGCTCGGCGCAATGATCGCGCGAAAGCCGTACTGGTCGAGCGCCCACGGCGCATGTTCGCGCGACGACCCGCAGCCGAAGTTCTTGCGCGCCAGCAGCACCGAGGCGCCTGCGTAGCGCGGCTGGTTCAGCACGAAGTCGGGGTTGGGCTTGCGGCTGGCCGGGTCCTGGCCCGGAAAGCCGGCGTCCAGGTAGCGCCACTCGTCGAACAGGTTCACGCCGAAGCCGGTCTTCTTGATCGACTTGAGGAACTGCTTGGGAATGATCGCGTCGGTGTCGACGTTCTCGCGGTCCATGGGGGCCACGAGGCCCTTGTGCACGGTAAATTTCTGCATGTGATGTCTCCAGATCAGGCGAAGGTGCGCACGTCGACGAAGTGACCGTGCACGGCAGCAGCGGCGGCCATCGCGGGGCTCACGAGATGGGTGCGGCCGCCGGCGCCCTGACGGCCTTCGAAGTTGCGGTTGCTGGTCGATGCGCAGCGCTCGCCGGGCTCGAGACGGTCGGCATTCATCGCCAGGCACATCGAGCAGCCGGGCTCGCGCCATTCGAAGCCTGCGGCCTTGAAGATCAGGTCGAGGCCTTCGCGCTCGGCCTGTTCCTTCACCACGCCCGAGCCGGGCACGACCATCGCGAGCTTCACGTTCTTCGCGACCTTCTGGCCGAGCTTCTTCACCACGGCGGCGGCTTCGCGCATGTCCTCGATGCGGCTGTTGGTGCACGAGCCGATGAACACCTTGTCGATGAAGATGTCGTTCATGGCCTTGTTGGGCTCCAGGCCCATGTAGACCAGTGCGCGCTCGATGGCGCCGCGCTTGCTGGCGTCCTTTTCCTTGTCGGGATCGGGCACGCGGCCGTTGATGTCGACCACCATCTCGGGCGAGGTGCCCCAGGTGACCTGCGGCGGGATGGTCGCGGCGTCGAGCTCGACCACGGCGTCGAAGGTGGCGCCCGGGTCGGACTGCAGCGTGCGCCAGTAGCTCACGGCCTGGTCCCATTCGACGCCGGTGGGCGCGAGCGGGCGGCCCTTCACGTAGGCGATGGTCTTCTCGTCGACCGCCACCAGCCCGGCGCGCGCGCCGGCTTCGATGGCCATGTTGCAGACCGTCATGCGGCCTTCCATGCTCAGGTCGCGAATGGCCGAGCCGGCAAATTCAATGGTGTAGCCCGTACCGCCGGCGGTGCCGATCTTGCCGATGATGGCCAGCACGATGTCCTTGGCCGTGCAGCCCAGGGGCAGCTTGCCTTCGACCTTCACGAGCATGTTCTTGGCCTTCTTGCCCAGCAGCGTCTGCGTGGCCATCACGTGCTCGACCTCGCTGGTGCCGATGCCGTGCGCCAGCGCGCCGAACGCGCCGTGCGTGGAGGTGTGCGAGTCGCCGCAGACGACCGTCATGCCCGGCAGCGTTGCGCCGCTTTCCGGGCCGATCACGTGCACGATGCCCTGGCGCTTGCTCAGGAACGGAAAGAACGCGGCGGCACCGAACTCGGCGATGTTGTGGTCCAGCGTGGTGACCTGTTCCTTGCTGGTCGGGTCGGCAATGCCTTCGTAGCCGCGCTCCCAGCCGGTGGTGGGCGTGTTGTGGTCGGCCGTGGCCACCACCGAGCTGATGCGCCACAGCTTGCGGCCGGCTTCGCGCAGGCCTTCGAAGGCCTGCGGGCTGGTGACTTCGTGCACCAGGTGGCGGTCGATGTAGAGGATCGCGGTGCCGTCTTCCTCGGTGTGGACGACGTGTTCGTCCCAGATCTTGTCGTAGAGCGTGCGTGCCATGTCGGTCTCTTCTTTCGTGGGGAAATGGATTGTCTGTCGATGCGGTCTAGGCCGCGAGTCGTTCGGTGGCGCCGGCCGAGTCGGCCGCCGCGTGCAGGTGGTTCACCAGCGTGCGCGCGGCCACCGGCAGGGTGGAGAAGTCGCGCGCCACCAGCCGGATTTCGCGCGCCGCCCAGGCGTCGTTGAGCGTCACGCTCACGAGGCCCCGGCCGATGCCGTTGTGCATGAGCTCGAAGGCGCGCTGCGGCATCACGCCGATGCCCAGGCCGTTGTCGATCATCCGGCACATGGCGTCCAGGCCTGTGACGTGGATGCGCAGCTTGACGCTGCGGCCGGCACTGAGCGCCGCTTCGTGCATCGCCACGTAGATCGAGCTGTTGGTGTGCAGGCCGACATGGTCGAAGGCCAGCGAGTCGATGAAATCGATCGTGTCCTGCGCGGCCAGCGCGTGCCCCTCGGGCACGATCAGCGCGAGGCGGTCGTGCCGGTAGGAAAGGCTCTGCAGCTCGCCCGCGCCGCCAGCCACGTGGCACACGCCGAGGTCGGCCGCGCCTTCCTGTACCGCGCGGATCACCTCGCTGCTCAGGTGCTCTTCGAGGTCGATCTTGATGGCCTCGTGTTCGCGCGAGAACACGCCCAGGTCTTCCGGCAGGAACTGCACGATGGCCGAGATGTTGGCGTGCACCCGCACGTGGCCGCGCACGCCGTCGGCGTATTCGCTGAGCTCGCCCTGCATCTTCTCGAGGCTGTAGAGCACCGAGCGGGCGTGGTGCAGCAGGCTTTCGCCGGCCGGCGTGAGGTCGACGCCGCGCGCATGGCGGTAGAGCAGGGCGGTGCCGAGCGTGGCTTCCAGGTCGGACAGCCGCTTGCTCACGGCCGAGGCCGCAATGAATTCACGCTCCGCCGCGCGCCCGATGCTGCCCAGCTCGCACACGGCCACGAACAGCTGCAGCGACGTGAGGTCGATGCGGCGGGCAAAGTTGCGTTCGGAGGTGCTCATGGGGGCTCGGGCATCGCGTTTGGCGATGAGTTGGCTATTTTCTTCCTGTTTTCTAGCCGTTGCCATCGCGATGCGCGATGACCTCGCTGCCGGCTGGCGAGGAGGGACATGCCGAACGGGCAATAAAAAAGCTGCCCGGAGGCAGCTTTTCAGGGAGCGGAGGTTCCGCGCTCGGTCGATCAGCGAGCCGAGATCGGCTTCACGTCACGCTTGGGCGAGCCTTCGAACAGCTGGCGCGGGCGGCCGATCTTGTACTCGGGGTCGCCGATCATTTCGTTCAGCTGGGCGATCCACCCGACCGTGCGGGCCAGCGCGAAGATCGCGGTGAACAGCGGCACCGGGATGCCGATGGCGCGCTGCACGATGCCCGAGTAGAAGTCGACATTCGGGTAGAGCTTGCGCGACACGAAGTACTCGTCTTCCAGGGCGATCTTTTCGAGTTCCTTGGCGAGCTTGAACAGCGGGTCGTTTTCCAGGCCCAGCTCGGTCAGCACTTCGTTGCAGGTTTCCTGCATGAGCTTGGCGCGCGGGTCGTAGTTCTTGTACACGCGATGGCCGAAGCCCATCAGCTTGACGTTCGAGTTCTTGTCCTTGACCTTCTTGATGAACTCGCCGATCTTTTCCACGCCGCCTTCGCGCTGGATGTCGTACAGCATGTTCAGCGCCGCTTCGTTGGCACCGCCGTGGGCCGGGCCCCACAGGCACGCCACACCGGCTGCAATGGCCGCGAAGGGGTTGGTGCCCGACGAGCCGCACAGGCGCACGGTCGAGGTCGAGGCGTTCTGCTCGTGGTCTGCGTGCAGGATGAAGATGCGGTCGAGCGCGCGCTCGAGCACCGGGTTCACCTTGTACTCTTCGCACGGCGTGGCGAACATCATGTGCAGGAAATTGCCTGCATAGCTCAGTTCGTTCTTCGGGTACATGTACGGCTGGCCGACGGTGTACTTGTAGGCCATGGCCACGAGCGTGGGCATCTTCGCGATCAGGCGGATCGCAGCGATCTCGCGGTGCTCGGGATTGTTGATGTCCGTGCTGTCGTGATAGAAGGCCGACAGGGCGCCCACGAGGCCGGTCATGATGGCCATCGGGTGGGCATCACGGCGGAAGCCGCGCAGGAAGAACTGCATCTGCTCGTTGACCATCGTGTGGTTCGTCACGAGCTTCGTGAAATTGGCCTTCTTGCCAGCATCGGGCAGCTCGCCGTACAGCAGCAGGTGGCAGGTCTCTAGGAAGTCGCAGTTGGTCGCGAGTTGCTCGATGGGGTAGCCGCGATACAGCAGCTCGCCCTTGTCGCCGTCGATGTACGTGATGGCCGACTGGCAGGCGGCGGTCGACATGAAGCCCGGGTCGTACGTGAACATGCCGGTCTGTGCATACAGCTTGCGGATGTCGATCACGTCAGGGCCGATGGTGCCCTTGTAGATCGGCAGTTCGACGTTGTCGCCGCCATTGCTGAACGACAGCGTGGCCTTGGTATCGGATGCTTTCATTTCGGTTTACTTTCAGAGGAGGATTCAGGACGAAGGAGAGATTGCGGGACGCTGCGCGCCATCGGTACGCATCAGATGCAGCAATGCGACCACCTCGGCGCCGGCCCATTCGGGCTCGGGCTCCTTTCTGCGCAGCAAAAGGTCCAGGAGGTCGTTGTCCGACAGGTCCATCAATGTCTCCATCGCTCCCGCCTGACCGTTGGTCATGTGGGATTCGTGCCGCTCGAAGAAGCGGGCGATGAACAGGTCGTTCTCGAGCAGGCCGCGCCGGCAACGCCATTTCAGTTTGCTCAGCGCACGTTCGCTGAGCGGCTGCTGGAGTTCGTCGGCGGTTTGCATGGTGGTGTCTTGAAAGAAGGTCAGATGGCGCGACGCACCATCAGTTCCTTGATCTTGCCGATGGCCTTGGTGGGGTTCAGGCTCTTCGGGCACACGTCGACGCAGTTCATGATCGTGTGGCAGCGGAACAGGCGGTACGGGTCTTCCAGGTTGTCCAGGCGCTCGGCGGTGGCTTCGTCGCGGCTGTCGGCGATGAAGCGGTAGGCCTGCAGCAGGCCGGCCGGGCCGACGAACTTGTCGGGGTTCCACCAGAAGCTCGGGCAGCTCGTGGAGCAGCTCGCGCACAGGATGCACTCGTACAGGCCGTCGAGCTCTTCGCGCTCTTCGGGCGACTGCAGGCGTTCCTTCTCGGGCGGCACGGTGTCGTTCTGCAGGTACGGCTTGATCGAGTTGTACTGCTTGAAGAACTGGGTCATGTCGACGATCAGGTCGCGGATGACGGGCAGGCCCGGCAGCGGCTTGAGCACGACGGTGCCCTTGAGCGTGTTCATGTTGGTCAGGCAGGCCAGACCGTTCTTGCCGTTGATGTTCATCGCGTCGGAGCCGCAGACGCCTTCGCGGCACGAGCGGCGGAACGACAGCGTGGGATCCTGCGCCTTGAGCTTCATCAGGGCGTCCAGCAGCATGCGTTCGTGGCCGTCGAGTTCGACCTCGACCGTCTGCATGTAGGGCTTGGCGTCCTTGTCCGGGTCGTAGCGGTAGATCTGGAATGTGCGCTTCATCGTATGGACCTTGTAAATATTCTTAGAACGTGCGGACCTTGGGTGGCACCGATGCCACCGTCAGCGGCTGCAGCTTGACGGGCTTGTACGAGAGGCGGTTGTCCGCGCTGTACCAGAGCGTGTGCTTCATCCAGTTGGCGTCGTCGCGGCCCAGCGGTGCGACCGGGTCGTCCGCGGGACGCTCGTAGTCTTCCACCGTGTGGGCGCCGCGGCATTCCTTGCGGGCGGCGGCCGAGACCATGGTGGCCTGCGCCACTTCGATCAGGTTGTCGACTTCCAGCGCTTCGATGCGGGCGGTGTTGAACACCTTGGACTTGTCCTTCAGGCCGATGCCCTTGACGCGCTCGCGCACGGCGGCGATCTTGACCACGCCTTCGTCCATCGAGGCCTGCTTGCGGAACACGGCGGCATGCTGCTGCATGACGGCGCGGATCTCGCCGGCCACGTCCTGGGCGTACTCGCCGCCGGTGGAGGCTTCGAGTTCGTTCAGGCGCTGCAGGGTGCGGTCGGCCGCATCCTTGGGCAGTTCCTTGTGTTCCTTGAGCTTGTCGTTGAACTCGACGATGTGATTGCCGGCCGCGCGGCCGAACACCAAGAGGTCGAGCAGCGAGTTGGTGCCCAGGCGGTTGGCGCCGTGCACGCTCACGCAGGAGCATTCGCCTACGGCGTAGAGGCCGTTCACGATGGCGCTGTTGTCTTCGCCCTTCTGGATGACGACCTGGCCGTTGATGTTCGTCGGAATGCCGCCCATCTGGTAGTGGATGGTGGGCACCACGGGAATCGGTTCCTTGGTGACGTCCACGTTGGCGAAGTTGATGCCGATCTCGTAGACCGACGGCAGTCGCTTGTGGATGGTGTCGGCGCCCAGGTGGTCCAGCTTCATGTGGATGTAGTCCTTGTTGGGACCACAGCCACGGCCTTCCTTGATTTCCTGGTCCATCGAGCGCGACACGAAGTCGCGCGGTGCCAGGTCCTTCAGGGTGGGCGCATAGCGCTCCATGAAGCGTTCGCCGTTGCTGTTCAGCAAGATGGCGCCTTCGCCGCGGCAGCCTTCGGTCAGCAGCACGCCCGCGCCGGCCACGCCGGTGGGGTGGAACTGCCAGAACTCCATGTCCTGCAGCGGGATGCCCGAACGTGCGGCCATGCCCAGGCCGTCGCCGGTGTTGATGAACGCGTTGGTGGACGCACCGAAGATGCGGCCTGCGCCGCCGGTGGCCAGCAGCACGGTCTTGGCCTGCAGGATGTGCAGGTCGCCGGTTTCCATTTCGAGAGCGGTCACGCCGACCACGTCGCCTTCGTCGTCGCGGATGAGGTCGAGCGCCATCCATTCGACGAAGAACTGGGTGCGGGCTTCCACGTTCTTCTGGTAGAGCGTGTGCAGCATCGCGTGGCCGGTGCGGTCGGCCGCGGCGCAGGCGCGTTGCACGGCCTTCTCGCCGTAGTTGGCCGTGTGGCCGCCGAACGGACGCTGGTAGATGGTGCCGTCGGGGTTGCGGTCGAAGGGCATGCCGAAGTGCTCGAGCTCGTACACGACCTTCGGGGCTTCACGGCACATGAACTCGATCGCGTCCTGGTCGCCGAGCCAGTCGGAACCCTTGATCGTGTCGTAGAAGTGGTAGTGCCAGTTGTCTTCGCTCATGTTGCCGAGCGAAGCGCCCACGCCGCCCTGGGCAGCCACGGTGTGCGAACGGGTCGGGAACACCTTGGAGAGCACGGCCACGTTGAGGCCGGCACGGGCGAGTTGCAGCGAGGCGCGCATGCCGGAGCCGCCGGCACCGACGATCACGACGTCGAACTTGCGCTTGGTGATGTTTTCTTTTGTGTAGGTCATGGTGGGTCAGATCTTCCAAAGCACTTGAATAGCCCAACCCGCACAACCGACAAGCCAGACGATGGTGAAAACTTGCAGCACGAGACGGATGGCGACAGGCTGGACGTAGTCCATCCACACGTCGCGCATGCCGACCCACACGTGATAGAGCAGGGCAACGATCACGGAGAAGGTCAGGACCTTCATCCACTGTGCGGCGAAGATGCCGGCCCACAGGTCGTAGCCGATGGGGCCGCGCGAGAAGACCACCTGCGCGAGCAGGATGATCGTGAAGAGCGCCATCAGGGCGCCGGTGATGCGTTGGCTGAGCCAGTCGCGCAGACCGTAATGTGCGCCGACGACGATGCGCTTGGAGCCGTAATTCACAGACATGGTTGGCTCCTTCTCAGTACAGGCCGAACAGCTTGGCGCCGAGCGCCAGCGTGAGGATGATGCTTGCAGCCAGCGTGAAGATGGCCGAGCTGTGACCGAATTCCTTGGTCACGGCGGAGTGGCTCACGTCCATCCAGAGGTGACGCAGGCCGGCGATGAAGTGGTGCAGGTAGGCCCAGATGAGCGCCAGTGCGACGAGCTTGAAGAACCATCCCGGAGCGAAGCCGACGCCGATGTTGAAAACGGACTTGAATTTCGCGAACGAATAGTCAGATGACAGCGAGGTGTCGAACATCCAGATGATGAAGGGCATCAGCAGGAACATGATCACGCCGCTCACGCGGTGCAGGATCGACACGATGCCGGCCGGCGGCAGCCGGTAGGTCGTGAGATCGGTGAAGGCATTGATGTTCCGGAATTCGCGACGCGGCGGCCGGGGAGGAGTTGCAAGCTCTGTCATAGGGAGATGGCTTTCGTGGCTTTTGTGACTTGTTGGCTTGTTCTGAGAGCGAACGCTTTTGTTTCTTCTGCGGAATGCAAACAACGCAAAATTCTATTGCAATGCACCATCGCGCACTGGACGCGCAGGAGTCAACGCACTGCGGCAGTCGGATGCTCGCGATGCGAGGCTGCGTTGCGCGGGCTGAGTGTGCGCGTTTGTGCCCGCGCGGGCGAGGTTCTTCGGCGCCATCGGATCAGCCCAGCTGGTTGCGGTAGTGGTGGGTGTCGGTGCGGTACAGGCCGCGTCGCAGTTCCATCGGCATGTCGTGGTACGTGTGCGCCACGCGCTCCACGCTCAGCAGCGGCATCTGCAACGGCACGTCGAGCAGCTGGGCCTGTTCGGCATCGGGCAACACGGCGCGGATCTTTTCTTCGGCACGCACCATGCGCACGCCGAATTCGGTTTCGAACATCGCGTACATCGGGCCGGGCCACGCGCGCAGCCGGTCGGCCGTGAGGCCCTTGAAGGGCGCGCCGGGCAGCCAGAGGTCTTCGAGGATGGTTGGCACGCCCGCGTAGGCGAGCACGCGGCGCACCTGCAGCACGGCGTCGCCGGTGCGCAGGCTCAGTGCGCGCGCCACGTCGGCCGAGGCGCGCAGGCGCTTGCAGTCGACGATGGTGCGCTCGGCCGGGCCTTCGGCGCTCGGGCTGCCGGCGTCGGGCACGAGCTTCAGAAAGCGGTACTGCACATGCTGCTCGGCATGCGTGGCCACGAAGGTGCCCTTGCCCTGGCGGCGCACCACCAGGTTTTCGGCCGACAGTTCGTCGATCGCCTTGCGCACCGTGCCCTGGCTCACGCGAAAGCGTACGGCCAGGTCCATCTCGCTGGGGATGGGCTCGCCCGGCTTCCACTCGCCGGCCTGCAGGCTCTGCAGGATCAGGGTCTTGATCTGCTGGTAGAGCGGACTGAAGGACGGCGTCGTGGGCTCGTCGAGGGTGGAGGGCGTGTTCATGGCAGCGGTGGGGTGCGCCGTGGCGGACCCCCAGAGGATATCTTATATAAGACATAAGACGGCCTTTGTCGATTCGGCTTAAAATGCGGGCCGGTCCCGCGCCGCGGGAAAGCTTCCCCCCGCAGGACCGCTGGCGCCCCACGAGAGCGCAGCCCCGTTTCACTACCTTCTGGAGTCTTCCCATGAGCAAAAAGCCTGTCCGCGTTGCCGTTACCGGTGCCGCCGGTCAAATCGGTTATGCCCTGTTGTTCCGTATCGCTTCCGGCGAAATGCTCGGCAAAGACCAGCCGGTCATCCTGCAACTGCTCGAAATCCCCGACGAGAAGGCCCAGAAGGCCCTCAAGGGCGTGATGATGGAGCTCGACGACTGCGCCTTCCCGCTGCTGGCTGGCATGGAAGCCCACGGCGACCCGATGACCGCCTTCAAGGACGCCGACTACGCCCTGCTGGTCGGCTCGCGCCCCCGCGGCCCCGGCATGGAACGTGCCGAACTGCTGGCCGTCAACGGCGCCATCTTCACGGCACAAGGCAAGGCGCTGAACGCCGTGGCCTCGCGCAACGTGAAGGTGCTGGTCGTCGGCAACCCTGCCAACACCAACGCCTACATCGCCATGAAGTCGGCACCGGACCTGCCGCGCAAGAACTTCACCGCCATGCTGCGCCTGGACCACAACCGCGCTGCCAGCCAGATCGCTGCCAAGACCGGCAAGGCCGTGGCCGACATCGAGAAGCTCACCGTCTGGGGCAACCACTCGCCCACGATGTACGCCGACTACCGTTTTGCGACCATCAACGGCGAAAGTGTCGCCAAGATGATCAACGACCAGGAATGGAACGCCAACACCTTCCTGCCGACCGTCGGCAAGCGCGGCGCGGCCATCATCGAAGCACGCGGCCTGTCGTCGGCTGCTTCGGCCGCCAACGCCGCCATCGACCACATGCGCGACTGGGCCCTGGGCACCAACGGCAAGTGGGTCACGATGGGCATCCCGTCGGACGGCCAGTACGGCATTCCGAAGGACGTGATGTTCGGCTTCCCGGTCACCTGCGAAAACGGTGAGTACAAGCTGGTCGAAGGCCTCGACATCGACGCATTCAGCCAGGAACGCATCAACAAGACGCTCGAAGAACTCGAAGGCGAACGCGCCGGCGTCGCCCACCTGCTGTAAGTCAAGCAAATCGCCCGCATGCTCGACTGGAACCCCGCGCTCTACCGTCGCTACGAGGACGAGCGCACCCGGCCCGCACAGGAACTCCTGGCGCGGGTCCCGCTTGCCGAGGCCGCCCATGTGGTCGACCTCGGATGCGGACCGGGCAATTCCACCGAGCTGCTGGCACATCGGTTCCCCAAGGCGAAAGTCACGGGCACCGACAACTCCGAAGCCATGCTGGTCAGCGCGCGCGAGCGCCTGCCGGCGGCGCGCTTCGAGTTGAACGACATCGCGACCTGGGCGCCGCGTGAAACAGAAGCGCCCGATCTCATTTATGCCAACGCGTCCCTGCAATGGGTGCCGGATCACGAGACGCTGATCCCCCGCCTGTTCGACGCGCTGGCTCCGGGCGGCGTGCTCGCCGTCCAGATGCCCGACAACCGGCAAGAGCCTACGCACCGCCTGATGCGGGCGGTGGCGGCCGAAGCGCCCTGGGCCGAGCCCATCGGCGACGCCGACAAGCTGCGCACCTTGCTGCTGCCGCTCGGCGGTTATTACGACCTGCTGGCCGCGCGTGCGGCCCATGTCGATGTCTGGCACACCATCTACCAGCACCCGATGGCGGACGCCGCGGCCATCGTCGAATGGGTGCGCAGCACCGGGCTGAAGCCTTTCGTCGACCGGCTGCCGCCCGACCTGCAGGCGAGCTACCTCGCTGAATACGAACGCCGGGTCAACGAGGCCTACCCCGTGCGCACCGACGGCAAGCGCCTGCTCGCCTTCCCGCGCATGTTCATCGTGGCGCACAAGAAAAAAGACGCATGACCACCCAGACCGTCGCTCATCCCGCGGACGTGCTGCTCGGCGCCCAGGCCGGCGCCGTGACCCTGCCGGTATGCGACCACTACAGCGGCGTCGAAGCCCGCATGAAGAAGAGTCTCGCGCTCCAGGCCGAGATGGCCGAGGAGTTCGGCGCCTGCGTGTTCGATGTCACCCTCGACTGCGAAGACGGCGCCCCGGTCGGCGGCGAGGCGGAGCATGCCGCGCTCGTCACCGAACTCGCGCTGGCCGCGAAGCCCGGCATGCGCGTCGGTGTGCGCGTGCACCCGGTCGATCACCCCGCATTCGCTGGCGACGTGATCACCATCGCCGGTCGTGCGGGCGATCGCCTGAGCCACCTGATGGTGCCGAAGGTCGAATCCGTGGCCGATGTGTTGCAGGCTGTTGCGGCGCTCGACGCGGCCGATGCCGGCGCGCTGCCGCTGCACGTGCTCATCGAATCGCCGCTTGCGGTGCACAACGCCTTCGAGATCGCCGCGCATCCGCGCGTGCAGTCGCTGAGCTTCGGTCTCATGGATTTCGTGTCGGCGCATGCCGGCGCCATTCCCGCCGACGGCATGGGCGCGGCGGGGCAGTTCAGCCATCCGCTGGTCGTGCGTGCCAAGCTGGCACTGGCTTCGGCCGCGCATGCCTACGGCAAGGTGCCTTCGCATTGCGTGGTCACCGAGTTCAACGACACCGATGCAATGCGCACCGCGGCCCGCAAGGCGGCCACCGAATTCGGCTACACGCGCATGTGGAGCATCCACCCGAACCAGATCCGTCCGATCCTCGAGGCCTTCGCGCCCGACGAGGCGCAGATTCAAATTGCCACAAAAATCATTACAAAAGCCGCCGACGCGGATTGGGCACCGACACAAATTGATGGCACATTGCACGACCGCGCGAGCTACCGCCACTTCTGGCAGGTCCTGACGCGTGCCCACGCAACAGGGCGCGCGTTGCCCTCCGAGGCGAAAGCCTGGTTTGCATCGCGGTCTCCTGAAACCCACTGAATCAGCCTGAAGGAACCCCGCACATGAAAAAAATTGCCCTGATCGCCGCCGTTGCGCTGGCCCTGCCGTTCGCCGCCGTGGCGCAAAACGCCACCGCCACCAAGCCGGCCGCCGCCAAGTCTGAAGCCAAGAAGGCCCCGCCGAAGCGCCAGGTGACCCGCAAGGCGGCCAAGGCCGTCGAAGAAGTCACGCCGATCGCCGACGACACGAACATCGTGCTGTCCGAGTCCGACCTGGCCGTGGCGCAGCGCGTGTCCATCGGCAAGGCCCAGTGCGAACTCGGCGCCGACGTCACCGTCACGCCCGACGAGAAGAAGCCCGGCTTCTTCAACGTGACCACCAAGGGCCTGAAGTACCGCATGCACCCGGTCGAAAGCCGCACCGGCGCCATCCGCCTCGAAGACCCGCGTGCCGGCGCCATGTGGCTCCAGCTGGGCAACAAGTCGATGCTGATGAACCAGAAGGCCGGCCTGCGCATCGCCGACGAATGCCAGACGGCAGCCCAGGTTGCCTTTGCCGACGAAATGAAGAAGAACCCCCCGAAGGCCCTTTTCGAAGGTGCCGACGCAGCCAAGAAGTAAGAAGAGCACCGAACCCGGGGTGCGGCGCGGCTCTTGCTTGGCCGCTCGAGCCCGTTCCGCACGTCCGATAGCCTAGTTTCCGGAGAAAAGAAGATGTTGCAAGCCTACGTTGATCATGTTGCCGAACGCGCCGCGCTCGGTATCCCGCCGCTGCCCCTGAGCGCGAAGCAGACCGCCGAAGCGATCGAGCTCCTGAAGAGCGCGAATGCCAAGGACGGCGCCTTCCTGCTGGACCTGCTCACCTACCGTGTGCCCGCCGGCGTCGACGACGCCGCCAAGGTCAAGGCGAGCTACCTCGCGGCCGTGGCCCACGGCACCGAGAAGAACGCGTTCATCTCGCGCGCCCGCGCCACCGAACTGCTCGGCACCATGCTCGGCGGCTACAACATCAGCCCCATGATCGACCTGCTGGACGACGCCGAAGTCGGCGCTGTCGCAGCCGAAGGCCTGAAGAAAACCCTGCTGATGTTCGACCAGTTCCACGACGTCAAGGAAAAAGCCGACAAGGGCAATGCCCACGCCAAGGGCGTGCTGCAAAGCTGGGCCGATGCCGAGTGGTTCACCAGCCGCCCCGAAGTGCCGCAAAGCATCACTGTCAGCATCTTCAAGGTGGCTGGCGAAATCAACACCGACGACCTGTCGCCCGCACCCGATGCCACCACGCGTCCCGACATTCCGATGCACGCCCTGGCGATGCACAAGAACGCGCGCCCCGGCATCGTTCCTGAAGAAGACGGCAAGCGCGGCCCGGTGAAGTTCATCGAAGACCTGCGCGCGCGCGGCCACCTCGTGGCCTACGCCGGCGACGTGGTCGGCACGGGTTCGTCGCGCAAGAGCGCCACCAACTCGGTGCTGTGGTTCACCGGCGAAGACATTCCCTTCGTGCCGAACAAGCGTTTCGGCGGCGTCTGCCTCGGCGGCAAGATCGCTCCCATCTTCTACAACACGATGGAAGACTCGGGCGCACTGCCCATCGAGCTCGACGTGACGCAGATGAACATGGGCGACGTGGTCGAGCTGCGTCCCTACGAAGGCAAGGCCCTGAAGGACGGCAAGGTCATTGCCGAGTTCACCGTCAAGAGCGACGTGCTGTTCGACGAAGTGCGTGCCGGCGGCCGCATTCCGCTGATCATCGGCCGCGGCCTCACGACCAAGGCGCGCGAAGCGCTGGGCCTGCCCGTCTCGACGCTGTTCCGCCTGCCGCAAAGCCCGGTCGACACCAAGAAGGGCTACTCGCTCGCACAGAAGATGGTCGGCCGCGCCTGCGGCCTGCCCGAAGGCACGGGCGTTCGCCCGGGCACGTACTGCGAACCCAAGATGACCTCGGTCGGCTCGCAGGACACCACCGGCCCGATGACCCGCGACGAGCTGAAGGACCTGGCCTGCCTGGGCTTCTCGGCCGACCTCGTCATGCAGTCGTTCTGCCACACGGCGGCGTACCCGAAGAAGGTCGACGTCAAGATGCACCACGAACTCCCCGAGTTCATGGCCAACCGCGGCGGTGTCTCGCTGCGTCCGGGCGACGGCGTGATCCACAGCTGGCTCAACCGCCTGCTGACGCCCGACACCGTGGGCACGGGCGGCGACAGCCACACCCGTTTCCCCATCGGCATCAGCTTCCCCGCAGGCTCCGGCCTCGTGGCCTTCGCGGCTGCCACCGGCGTCATGCCGCTGGACATGCCTGAGTCGGTGCTCGTACGCTTCAAGGGCAAGATGCAGCCCGGCGTCACGCTGCGTGACCTGGTCAACGCCATTCCGCTGTACGCCATCAAGTCGGGCCTGCTGACCGTGGCCAAGCAAGGCAAGAAGAACATCTTCTCGGGCCGCATCCTCGAAATCGAAGGCCTGCCCGACCTGAAGGTCGAACAAGCCTTCGAACTGAGCGACGCCTCGGCCGAACGCTCGGCCGCCGGCTGCACGGTGCACCTGAACAAGGAACCGATCCAGGAGTACATCAACAGCAACATCACGCTGATGAAGTGGATGATTGCCGAAGGCTACGCCGACGCCCGCACGCTGGCCCGCCGCATCGCCGCGCAGGAAGCCTGGCTCAAGGACCCGCAGCTGCTCAAGGGTGACGCTGACGCCGAATACGCCGCAGTCATCGAGATCGACCTGGCCGAGATCCACGAACCCATCGTGGCCTGCCCGAACGACCCCGACGACGTGAAGACGCTGAGCGACGTGGCCGGTGCGCAGATCGACGAAGTGTTCATCGGTTCGTGCATGACCAACATCGGCCACTTCCGTGCCGCATCGAAGCTGCTCGAAGGCAAGCGCGACATCCCGGTCAAGCTGTGGATTGCGCCGCCGACCAAGATGGACGCGCAGCAACTCACCGAAGAAGGCCACTACGGCGTGTTCGGCAACGCCGGCGCCCGCACCGAAATGCCGGGCTGCTCGCTCTGCATGGGCAACCAGGCCCAAGTGCGCGAAGGCGCCACGGTGATGTCGACCAGCACCCGCAACTTCCCGAACCGTCTGGGCAAGAACACGAACGTGTACCTGGGCTCGGCCGAACTGGCCGCCATCTGCTCGCGCCTGGGTCGCATCCCGACGCGCGAGGAGTACATGGCTGCCACGGGCGTGCTCGATGCTTCGAGCAGCCAGATCTACCAGTACCTGAACTTCGACAAGATCGAAGACTACAAGGGCGTGGCGGACACGGTTGCGGCCTGAAAGCGCGACAGCCGGCGAGCGATTGATCCGCCGGCCCCATGAAACGAGCCCCGCTTTTGGCGGGGCTTTTTCATGGGCGTTCGTTCGGTGGTGTCAGCCGTGCGGCGGATTGGGCTTCAGGTGCTCCTGGCCCTTCAACACCATCGCCATGCCGGCGGGCCCGCCGACCGCGTAAGGCAGCGACGCCTGCAGCGAGTGGGCGAAGTCCCCCCGGTACAGCTTGGCGCCCTGGTGGGTCAGGTTCGAACTGGCGTCGATGTAGATCGACTCGCCCAGGCCTGACCACAGGCGACAGAAGCCGTAGTCTTCCGACAGGTAGCGCCGCGTGACCGGGTCGACCATCACGTCGAAGAAGCGGTAGTGCAGCCCTCGGTCGGCTTCGCCGATGCTGTCGGGCACGTACTGCAGGTCGGGGTAGGCGGCCATGAGCCGTTCGAACACCTGGCGTCGGATCACCATGAAGCCTGTGGGTGCCTCGGTCATCTTCATGAAGCCGTCGGGCTGCACCTCGAGTTCGATCTGCGTCGCGCCTTCCTCGGCCTTGGCATTGACCGTGTAGCGCGTGAAGCCGGCCTCGAACTGTTGCTGCGTGGTGCCTGCGACCACGCCGTCCTCTGGCCAGTTCTCGCGCTTCAGCGGGTAGACGCCGGCGGCGATGTCGTAGCCCGACAGCAGCAGGCGAAAGGCCGCCTCGGCCGAGAACCCGATGTCGGCGTCGATCCAGAACAGGTGTGTCCACTCCGTGTTGGCCAGGAACTGGGCCACGCAGTTGTTGCGCGCGCGCGTGACCAGGCTCTCGCCCTGGTGCATCAGCACCTGCATCTTCATGCCGGCACGTTCGGCGTGGATGGTGAAGTTCAGCAGCGATGCCACGTAGTTCTGGAAGAACTTGCCGTCGTGGCTCGGCGTCACGATCACGGGATAGAAGTGCCGGAGTTCGGACGGGTCGAGCATGCGGGAGGGCTCCGTGTGTCTGGCTGACTAGCTAGCGGGCAGGGCGCTGCATCAGGCCCTGCAGCAGGGTGTCGTAAGTCTGTGTGGCCGCCGTGTCGCCGGGCAGGTACCGCGCAATGAGTGCGCGCTGCCGTTCGCGATAAGCGTCTGCCTGGACGTCGTGCCCGTCGATGGCCTCGAGCACGCGGGCGCTGCCTGCGGCCACGTCGTTCTCGGCGTAGTAGTAGCCCAGGTCCGCGCACAGGTGCGCGTTGTGGACCAGCGGATAGCCCTGCCAGCAGGTCTCGAGGTAGAAGTAGTTGAGCGGGTTCTCCCACTGGTGGGAGACCACGATGTCGGTGTTCTGCGCCAGGAACACCGGCGTTTCATGCCGGCCCAGGAAGACCGCCTTGTGCTGGCGCACCAGGTCGAGCTGGTTCATCAGCGTGATGAACTCCATGCTGTCCTTGGCCATGCGCTCCGCGTTCGTGACCTGCAGCAGCGCGACCGCGTCGGGCCGGGTGCGGTACGCCAGCTCGGCAATCAGGATCGGATAGACGCAGAACTTCACCACGTTGATGTTCGGCTCCATCACGCTGAGCCGCCGCGGGCCGCTGCGCGGCTGGTACGCGCCGCGCTCGGGCAGCGCGCGGGAGCGCTCTTCGAGGAACACCGGGCTCCAGACGAAGGGCACGGCGCGCGCCTCGGCGCGGCGCAGCACCTCGAAGTACGGCTGGCTGATGTGCGCCACCTGCGGAACCATCCAGATGTCGTCGTAGCGCTGGTTGACGAACAGGTTGCGGCCCCACAGCGGCTTGCCGAACAGCATCGACTCCATCGCGTGCACGTACTCGAAGCCGCAGCAGTACGACACCAGCCGCGCGCCGCGGCGCTTCAGGTGCTCGGTCTGGTCGGCATCGATCTGGCCGCCCAGTTCGATCAGCACGTCCACGCTGTCCTTGGCCGCCTCGAAGGTCACGGTCGGCCAGCGGGCCTGGTCCCAGGGCAGGGCGGGGGTGATGGGAGTGGCGGTGGTGTTGACCAGCACCACGGAGGCCACGCTGGGGCAGTGTTTCAGTGCCTCCGCCAGGAACACGGCGTTCTGCTTGATGCCGTTGTTCCAGAGCGTCTCGGCCTCGTGGTGGAGGCCGATCGTGATGCCGATGCGCAGGCCCGCACCCGAGGCGGTGGTCATTGGTTTTCGCGCGGGACGTAGCCCGTCAGCCGCCAGCCGTCGGGTTCGAGGCGGAAGCTGACTTTTTCGAAGACGGTCTTGTCGTTGGCAAGCCGGGTGGAGAAGTCGACGTTGGCATACAGGCCGGCCGGAATGCCGGCGCTGTCGTCCGGGTTACGGATCCGCGTGATGCCGGCCCAATCACGTCGAGCAACGGTGCCCACGGTCTGACGGGCGCGTTGTGTATTGGCGACAAAGTCAGCTCGTGGGTACCGGGTCTTGATGAAAGCCGAAGCGGTGTCCCAGATTTCCCCTGCCCGGCCTTCGTCGATTTGCTTCAGGGCGGTGAGGCCCGCCTGCACGAGTTCGTCGGCGGAAGAGCCGTCCTGTGCCAGGGCGCAGGAACTGGCGAGGGCCAGCGTGCATGCGGCCAGGAAACGGGAGAGGAACGGCTTCATTTTGGCAACCTTTGTGCGGAAAACCGCTGTGACAGACAGCGGCGGCGATTCTAGGCGGGGCGTTCGGATCGACGTTCCGCGCCGGGTTCGCCCGCTCCTAAATTGTCTCCAATCGTGAAATTTTGTGAACTAAATCATCATTTTCAAGTTTCCGATGCACACGAATGGCTCCAAATGTAAACGGCTGCGTACATTACCGCGTCCATTGTGAACGTCAGGGTAACTACGACCCTGGCGGGGGTGACGAACCGCGGGCGGTCGTTGCCTTCCTCCTCCGTTGATACCGCGCCCGCCTTTGTGAACCGAGCTCGAAGAATATGAACAAGTCTTATCGAAGTATCTGGAATGAAGCCTTGGGGGCCTGGGTTGCGGCGTCTGAATTGACTTCGGCGCGAGGGAAGAAGAGCAAGTCGCGAGTGGCGACTGTGGCTGCTTTGGTGGTGGCGGAGCGGCGGCGGGGTATGGGGTGGGGCGTTGGCTCAATACGCGCTCAACGGGAGTACGGCAACAGATGAATCGATAGCTATCGGCAGCAGTAACGCCAATGGTGACCGGGCCACTGCGTCGGGCAACGGGGCTGTTGCGATAGGGCAAAACGCGAAAGCAACCGGTGGCGTTGCCATCGGCGGCAGTGCCAATGCCAATGGCACAGGGGCTGTCGCGATGGGGCAATCTGCGCTCGCCAACGGCACCCACGCCGTTGCCATCGGGCAGCAGGCCACTGCGGTCAGCGGTGGCGTCGCCCTTGGATACAACGCTCAGGCACCCCAGGACGCGGCGGTCGCGATCGGATGGGGCGCGAATGCGACCGGGTCGGCCTCGGGCATCGCCATCGGCGATCGTTCCAACGCCACGGGCACCAATGCGATTGCGATCGGCGGCAATGCTGGCGCGACGGCCACGTCGGCAAACGGCGCCGGCGCCCTTGCGGTGGGTTCTGGCGCGCAGGCTAGCGGGACGGGCGCGGTGGCGTTCGGCGGTCTGGGCGGTACCGTCGGTGGCTCCCGCGCCACCAACACGTATGCCGTTGCCATCGGCGCTGCGGCCCAGGCGACAGGCTCCGGTGCTGTCGCACTGGGTGGCGACGCCACCAGTGCCGCAGTCGCGGCCGGCACCAATTCCCTGGCTTTCGGTGCGGGCGCCACAACGAACACAGGTACGTCTGGTGCCGTAGCCATGGGCGCCAACGCTCAGGCCACGGCTTCCGACGCGTTCGCCATGGGCACGGGGGCCAAGGCCAACGTTGCCGGCGCGATGGCATTGGGCTTGAACGCGCAGGCGATTGCGGCCAACGCGGTTGCCATCGGCGCCAATGCGATTGCCAGCACTGCCACTGCGACGTCCAGCGCGACGATCGGCTCGGTGACCTACTCGGGCTTCGCCGGCACTGCGCCCATTGGCGTGGTCAGCGTGGGCACGGCCGGTGGCGAGCGGCAGATCACCAACGTGGCGGCTGGACGGATCACGGCGACCAGCACCGATGCAATCAACGGCAGCCAGTTGTACTCGACGCTGAGCACGACCAACAGCAGCATCGGCAGCCTGTCCACCGGCCTGAGCACCACCAACAGCAGCGTCAGCAGCCTGTCGACGTCTGCATCGTCGGGCCTGAGTACGGCCACCAGTCGCATCACCAGCCTGTCGACGTCGACGTCGTCCGGGCTGAGCACGGCCACCAGCGGCATCTCGAGCCTGTCTACGGGCCTGAGCACGACGAACAGCAATGTCAGCAGCCTCTCGACGTCCACGTCGAGCGGGTTGAGCACTGCCAACAGCAATGTGAGCAGCCTGTCGACCTCGACGTCGTCGGGGCTGAGCACGACCAACAGCCGCGTCGACAGCCTGTCAACGTCGACGTCGTCCGGACTGAGCACGGCGACCAGCGGTATCTCAAGCCTGTCCACGAGCCTGAGCACAACGAATAGCAACCTCGGCAGCTTGTCGACGTCTACTTCGTCGGGGCTGAGCACGGCGAGCAGTCGAATCAACAGCCTGTCGACCTCGACGTCGTCCGGCCTGAGCACGGCGACCAGTGGCATCTCCAGCCTGTCTACGGGCCTGAGCACGACGAACAGCAATGTGAGCAGCTTGTCGACCTCGATGTCGTCGGGCCTGAGCACAGCGACCAGTGGCATCTCCAGTCTGTCGACCGGGTTGAGTACCACCAACAGCAACGTCAGCAGCCTCTCGACCTCGACCTCCTCGGGCCTGAGCACGGCCGCCAGCGGTATTTCCAGTCTTTCGACCTCGACGTCGTCTGGCCTGAGCACGACCAACAGTCGTGTCGACAGCCTCTCGACGTCCACGTCTTCTGGTTTGAGCACAGCCACCAGTGGCATCTCCAGCCTGTCGACAGGTTTGAGCACCACGAACAGCAACGTCAGCAGCCTGTCGACGTCGACATCGTCCGGCTTGAGCACCGCAACGAGCGGCATCTCCAGCCTGTCCACGGGCCTGAGCACCACGAACAGCAACGTCAGCAGCCTGTCGACCTCGACGTCGTCGGGCCTCAGTACAGCCACCAGCGGTATCGCGAGCCTGTCCACTGGCCTGAGCACTACCAATAGCAACGTCAGCAGTCTTTCGACCTCCACCTCGAGCGGTCTGAGCACGGCCACCAGCGGCATCTCCAGCCTGTCCACGGGCCTGAGCACCACGAACAGCAATGTGGGCAGTCTGTCGACGTCCACGTCGACTGGCCTCAGCACGACCAACAGCCGCATCGACAGCCTGTCGACGTCGACGTCGAGCGGCCTGAGCACCGCCACGAGCGGTCTCTCGAGCCTGTCCACCGGCCTGAGCACAACGAACAGCAATGTCAGCAGCCTGTCGACTTCCACGTCGTCGGGTTTGAGTACGGCTACCAGCGGCATCTCCAGCTTGTCGACAGGTCTGAGCACCACGAACAGCAACGTCAGCAGCCTGTCGACCTCGACATCGTCTGGTCTGAGCACGGCGACGAGCAGCATCGACAGTCTGTCGACGTCCACTTCGAGTGGTCTGAGCACGGCGGCCAGTGGCATCTCGAGCCTGTCTACGGGTCTGAGCACGGCAAACAGCAACGTCAGCAGCCTGTCGACTTCGACGTCGTCGGGTTTGAGTACGGCTACTAGTGGTATCTCCAGCCTGTCCACCGGCCTGAGCACCACCAACAGCAACGTCGGCAGCCTGTCGACCTCAACATCGAGCGGCTTGAGTACGACCAACAGCCGCATCGATAGCCTCTCGACGTCGACGTCGTCGGGCCTGAGCACTGCCACGAGCAGCATCGACAGCCTGTCGACTTCTACGTCGAGTGGACTGAGCACCGCAACCAGCGGCATCTCGAGTCTGTCCACTGGCTTGAGCACGACGAACAGCAATGTCAGCAGCCTGTCGACTTCGACGTCCTCGGGTCTGAGCACGGCTACGAGCAGCATCGACAGTTTGTCGACGTCCACATCGTCCGGCCTGAGCACCGCAACCAGCGGTATTTCCAGCCTCTCCACGGGCCTGAGCACGACGAACAGCAATGTCAGCAGTCTCTCGACCTCCACGTCGTCCGGATTGAGCACGGCCACGAGCAGCATTGACAGTCTGTCGACGTCCACCTCGAATGGTCTGAGCACGGCGACCAGTGGTATCTCCAGCCTGTCCACGGGCCTGAGCACGACGAACAGCAATGTCAGCAGTCTCTCGACCTCCACGTCGTCCGGATTGAGCACGGCCACGAGCAGCATTGACAGTCTGTCGACGTCCACCTCGAATGGTCTGAGCACGGCGACCAGTGGTATCTCCAGCCTGTCCACAGGTCTGAGCACGACCAACAGCAATGTCAGCAGTCTCTCGACTTCGACATCGTCCGGTCTGAGCACGGCAACGAGCAGCATCGATAGCCTGTCGACGTCTACGTCGTCTGGCCTGAGTACCGCGACCAGCGGCATCTCGAGCTTGTCCACCGGCCTGAGCACCACGAACAGCAATGTCGGCAGTCTGTCGACGTCGACGTCGTCGGGCTTGAGCACGGCGACGAGCAGCATCGACAGCTTGTCGACGTCCACTTCGAGCGGTCTGAGCACGGCGACCAGTGGCATCTCGAGCCTGTCCACGGGCTTGAGCACGACGAACAGCAACGTCAGCAGTCTGTCGACTTCAACGTCGTCGGGCCTGAGCACGGCTACGAGCAGCATCGACAGTCTCTCGACTTCGACCTCCTCGGGCTTGAGCACTGCGACCAGTGGCATATCGAGCTTGTCCACCGGCCTGAGCACCACCAACAGCAATGTCAGCAGTCTCTCGACCTCGACGTCCTCGGGTCTGAGTACGGCCACGAGCAGCATCGACAGCCTCTCGACTTCGACCTCGTCTGGCCTGAGCACTGCCACCAGCAGCATCGATAGTCTGTCGACGTCCACTTCGAGTGGCCTGAGCACGGCGACCAGTGGCATCTCGAGCCTGTCCACGGGGCTGAGCACCACGAACAGCAACGTCAGCAGCCTCTCGACTTCCACATCGAGCGGTCTGAGCACTGCGACCAGTGGCATCTCCAGCTTGTCCACTGGCTTGAGCACCACCAACAGCAACCTGGACAGCCTGTCGACGTCCACGTCGTCCGGCCTGAGCACCACCACCAGCGGCATTGCCAGCCTGTCGACTTCGACGTCGTCTGGCCTGAGTACGACCAACAGCCGTATCGACAGCCTCTCGACTTCCACATCGTCGGGCCTGAGTACCGCGACCAGTGGCATCTCGAGCCTGTCCACGGGCTTGAGCACGACGAATAGCAACGTCAGCAGCCTCTCGACCTCGACGTCCTCGGGCCTGAGCACGGCCACGAGCAGCATCGATAGCTTGTCGACGTCCACTTCGAGCGGTCTGAGCACCGCAACGAGCGGGATCTCCAGCCTGTCGACTGGCCTGAGCACCACCAACAGCAACGTCAGCAGCTTGTCGACCTCGACATCGTCGGGTCTGAGCACGGCTACAAGCAGCATCGATAGTCTCTCGACCTCGACGTCCTCCGGATTGAGCACGGCGACCAGTGGTATTTCGAGTCTGTCTACGGGCCTGAGCACGACGAACAGCAATGTCAGCAGTCTCTCGACCTCCACGTCGTCCGGATTGAGCACGGCCACGAGCAGCATCGATAGTCTCTCGACGTCGACTTCGAGTGGCTTGAGCACGGCGGCCAGCGGTATCTCGAGCCTTTCCACAGGCTTGAGCACCACCAACAGCAACGTGAGCAGCCTGTCGACCTCGACGTCGTCGGGTCTGAGCACGGCTACCAGCAGCATCGATAGCTTGTCGACGTCCACCTCGTCTGGGCTAAGCACTGCCACCAGTGGCATCTCCAGTCTTTCGACTGGCCTGAGCACCACCAACAGCAATGTGAGCAGCCTGTCGACCTCGACGTCGACGGGCTTGAGCACGGCGACGAGCAGCATTGACAGCCTGTCGACGTCCACCTCGAGTGGTCTGAGCACAGCGACCAGTGGCATCTCCAGTCTGTCGACGGGCTTGAGCACGACCAACAGCAATGTGAGCAGCCTGTCGACTTCCACGTCGTCGGGTTTGAGCACCGCCACGAGCAGCATTGACAGTCTGTCGACGTCCACTTCGAGTGGTCTGAGCACGGCGACCAGTGGTATCTCCAGCCTGTCCACAGGTCTGAGCACGACCAACAGCAATGTCAGCAGTCTCTCGACTTCGACATCGTCCGGTCTGAGCACGGCAACGAGCAGCATCGATAGCCTGTCGACGTCTACGTCGTCTGGCCTGAGTACCGCGACCAGCGGCATCTCGAGCTTGTCCACCGGCCTGAGCACCACGAACAGCAATGTCGGCAGTCTGTCGACGTCGACGTCGTCCGGTCTGAGCACGGCCACGAGCAGTATTGACAGTCTGTCGACCTCGACATCGTCTGGCCTGAGCACGGCTACCAGCGGCATCTCCAGCCTGTCCACGGGCTTGAGCACGACGAACAGCAATGTGAGCAGCCTGTCGACGTCCACGTCGAGTGGTTTGAGCACAGCGACCAGTGGCATCTCCAGTTTGTCCACCGGCCTGAGCACTACAAACAGCAACCTGGACAGCCTGTCGACCTCGACTTCGTCCGGTTTGAGCACGGCGACCAGTGGTATCTCCAGCCTGTCTACTGGCTTGAGCACGACGAACAGCAACGTGAGCAGCCTGTCGACTTCGACGTCGTCGGGTCTGAGCACGGCTACCAGCAGCATCGACAGCTTGTCGACGTCCACTTCGAGCGGCCTGAGCACTGCGACCAGTGGTATTTCGAGCCTGTCCACGGGCTTGAGCACGACGAACAGCAACGTCAGCAGTCTGTCGACATCAACGTCGTCTGGCCTGAGTACCGCAACGAGCGGGATCTCCAGCCTGTCTACCGGCTTGAGCACGACGAACAGCAATGTGAGCAGCTTGTCGACTTCGACGTCGTCCGGGCTGAGCACTGCGACCAGTGGCATCTCCAGCCTGTCCACTGGCTTGAGCACCACGAACAGCAATATCAGCAGCCTGTCGACCTCGACGTCGTCTGGTCTGAGCACGGCTACGAGCAGCATCGATAGCCTCTCGACTTCGACCTCTTCGGGCTTGAGCACTGCGACCAGTGGCATCTCCAGCTTGTCCACTGGCTTGAGCACCACCAACAGCAACCTGGACAGCCTGTCGACGTCCACGTCGTCCGGCCTTAGCACCACCACCAGCGGCATTGCCAGCCTGTCGACTTCGACGTCGTCTGGCCTGAGTACGACCAACAGCCGTATCGACAGCCTCTCGACTTCCACATCGTCGGGCCTGAGTACCGCAACCAGCGGCATCTCGAGTCTGTCCACAGGCTTGAGCACCACGAACAGCAATGTCAGCAGCCTGTCGACTTCGACGTCCTCGGGTCTGAGCACGGCTACGAGCAGCATCGACAGTTTGTCGACGTCCACATCGTCCGGCCTGAGCACCGCAACCAGCGGTATTTCCAGCCTCTCCACGGGCCTGAGCACGACGAACAGCAATGTCAGCAGTCTCTCGACCTCCACGTCGTCCGGATTGAGCACGGCCACGAGCAGCATTGACAGCCTGTCGACGTCCACCTCGAGTGGTCTGAGCACAGCGACCAGTGGCATCTCCAGTCTGTCGACGGGCTTGAGCACGACCAACAGCAATGTGAGCAGCCTGTCGACTTCCACGTCGTCGGGTTTGAGCACCGCCACGAGCAGCATTGACAGTCTGTCGACGTCCACTTCGAGTGGTCTGAGCACGGCGACCAGTGGTATCTCCAGCCTGTCCACAGGTCTGAGCACGACCAACAGCAATGTCAGCAGTCTCTCGACTTCGACATCGTCCGGTCTGAGCACGGCAACGAGCAGCATCGATAGCCTGTCGACGTCTACGTCGTCTGGCCTGAGTACCGCGACCAGCGGCATCTCGAGCTTGTCCACCGGCCTGAGCACCACGAACAGCAATGTCGGCAGTCTGTCGACGTCGACGTCGTCCGGTCTGAGCACGGCCACGAGCAGTATTGACAGTCTGTCGACCTCGACATCGTCTGGCCTGAGCACGGCTACCAGCGGCATCTCCAGCCTGTCCACGGGCTTGAGCACGACGAACAGCAATGTGAGCAGCCTGTCGACGTCCACGTCGAGTGGTTTGAGCACAGCGACCAGTGGCATCTCCAGTTTGTCCACCGGCCTGAGCACTACAAACAGCAACCTGGACAGCCTGTCGACCTCGACTTCGTCCGGTTTGAGCACGGCGACCAGTGGTATCTCCAGCCTGTCTACTGGCTTGAGCACGACGAACAGCAACGTGAGCAGCCTGTCGACTTCGACGTCGTCGGGTCTGAGCACAGTCACGAGCAGCATCGACAGCTTGTCGACGTCTACTTCGAGCGGTCTGAGCACTGCCACCAGTGGTATCTCGAGCCTGTCCACGGGCCTGAGCACGACGAACAGCAGCCTGGACAGCTTGTCGACCTCGACGTCCTCGGGTCTGAGCACCGCCACCAGCGGTATCTCCAGCCTGTCTACGGGCCTGAGCACGACAAACAGCAACGTCAGCAGTCTGTCGACTTCGACGTCGTCGGGTCTGAGCACCGCCACCAGCAGCATCGACAGCCTGTCGACGTCGACTTCGAGTGGTCTGAGCACCGCCACCAGTGGAATCTCGAGTCTCTCGACCGGCCTGAGCACGACGAACAGCAATGTCAGCAGCCTCTCAACCTCGACGTCCTCGGGCCTGAGCACAGCCACGAGCAGCATCGATAGCCTCTCGACATCGACGTCTTCCGGGCTGAGCACAGCGACCAGCGGTATCTCCAGCCTGTCCACTGGCCTGAGCACCACGAACAGCAATGTGAGCAGTCTCTCGACCTCGACATCATCGGGTCTGAGTACGGCCACGAGCAGCATCGACAGCTTGTCGACGTCTACGTCGAGCGGCCTGAGCACGGCGACCAGCGGCATCTCGAGTCTGTCCACTGGCCTGAGCACGACGAACAGCAACGTGAGCAGCCTGTCGACCTCCACGTCGTCGGGTCTGAGTACGGCTACGAGCAGTATCGACAGCTTGTCGACGTCTACTTCGAGCGGTCTGAGCACCGCGACGAGCGGGATTTCCAGCCTGTCGACTGGCCTGAGCACGACGAACAGCAACGTGAGCAGCTTGTCGACTTCTACGTCGTCTGGTCTGAGCACGGTGACCAGTGGTATTTCGAGTCTGTCCACTGGCTTGAGCACGACGAATAGCAACGTCAGCAGCTTGTCGACCTCGACGTCGTCCGGCCTGAGCACCGCGACGAGCGGGATTTCCAGCCTGTCGACTGGCCTGAGCACGACGAACAGCAACGTCAGCAGCCTGTCGACTTCCACGTCGTCCGGCCTGAGTACGGCCACGAGCAGCATCGATAGCTTGTCGACGTCTACTTCGAGCGGTCTGAGCACGGCGACCAGTGGCATATCGAGCTTGTCCACGGGGCTGAGCACCACGAACAGCAACGTGAGTAGCCTGTCGACCTCGACGTCTTCTGGATTGAGCACGGCTACGAGCAGCATCGATAGCTTGTCGACGTCTACTTCGAGTGGTTTGAGTACCGCGACCAGCGGTATCTCGAGCCTGTCCACGGGGCTGAGCACCACGAACAGCAACGTCAGCAGCCTCTCGACCTCGACGTCTTCTGGATTGAGCACGGCTACGAGCAGCATCGATAGCTTGTCGACGTCTACTTCGAGTGGTTTGAGTACCGCGACCAGCGGTATCTCGAGCCTGTCCACGGGGCTGAGCACCACGAACAGCAACGTCAGCAGCCTCTCAACATCGACGTCGTCCGGTTTGAGCACTGCCGCCAGTGGCATATCGAGCTTGTCCACGGGCCTGAGCACGACAAACAGCAACGTCAGCAGTCTGTCGACTTCGACGTCGTCGGGCCTGAGCACGGCCACGAGCAGCATCGACAGCCTGTCGACGTCGACTTCGAGTGGTCTGAGCACCGCCACCAGTGGAATCTCGAGTCTCTCGACCGGCCTGAGCACGACGAACAGCAACGTGAGCAGCCTGTCGACTTCGACGTCGTCGGGTCTTAGCACCGCCACCAGCAGCATCGATAGTCTGTCGACGTCCACCTCGAGTGGCCTGAGCACGGCGACCAGTGGCATCTCGAGCCTTTCCACCGGCTTGAGCACCACGAACAGCAATGTGAGCAGCCTGTCGACTTCGACGTCGTCCGGTTTGAGCACGGCTACAAGCAGCATCGATAGTCTCTCGACCTCGACGTCCTCCGGATTGAGCACGGCGACCAGCGGCATCTCGAGTCTGTCCACCGGCCTGAGCACCACGAACAGCAACGTCGGCAGCCTGTCGACCTCGACGTCGTCGGGATTGAGCACGGCCACGAGCAGCATCGACAGCCTCTCGACGTCCACGTCGAGTGGCTTGAGCACGGCGACCAGTGGCATCTCGAGCTTGTCCACCGGTCTGAGCACCACGAACAGCAACGTCAGCAGCTTGTCGACCTCTACGTCGTCGGGCCTGAGTACGGCCACGAGCAGCATCGACAGCCTGTCGACATCTACTTCGAGTGGCCTGAGCACGGCGACCAGTGGCATCTCCAGCCTGTCCACGGGCCTGAGCACCACCAACAGCAACGTCAGCAGCCTGTCGACCTCGACGTCGTCGGGCTTGAGCACAGCGACCAGCGGCATCTCGAGCCTGTCCACCGGCCTGAGCACGACGAACAGCAATGTGAGCAGCCTGTCGACTTCGACGTCGTCGGGTCTGAGTACGGCCACGAGCAGCATCGACAGCTTGTCGACGTCTACTTCGAGCGGTTTGAGCACAGCGACCAGCGGCATCTCAAGTCTGTCCTCCGGCTTGAGCACCACGAACAGCAACGTCAGCAGCCTTTCGACTTCGACGTCGACGGGTCTGAGCACCACTAATAGCAACCTGGACAGCCTCTCGACGTCTACGTCGAGCGGCCTGAGCACTGCCACCAGTGGTATCTCGAGCCTGTCCACGGGCCTGAGCACGACGAACAGCAACGTCAGCAGCCTGTCGACCTCTACGTCGTCGGGTTTGAGTACGGCCACGAGCAGCATCGACAGTCTGTCGACGTCCACTTCGAGCGGTCTGAGCACCGCAACGAGCGGGATCTCCAGCCTGTCGACTGGCCTGAGCACCACGAACAGCAACGTCAGCAGCCTGTCGACTTCAACGTCATCGGGTCTGAGCACGGCTACCAGTGGTATTTCGAGCCTGTCGACTGGGCTGAGCACGACGAACAGCAACGTGAGCAGTCTCTCGACCGGCCTGAGCACCGCCACCAGTGGCATCTCCAGCCTGTCCACTGGCCTGAGCACCACCAACAGCAACGTCGGCAGTCTGTCGACCTCTACGTCGTCTGGCTTGAGCACGGCCACGAGCAGCATCGACAGCTTGTCGACGTCTACTTCGAGCGGCCTGAGCACTGCGACCAGTGGCATCTCGAGCCTGTCCACCGGCCTGAGCACGACGAACAGCAACGTCAGCAGTCTGTCGACGTCCACATCGAGTGGTCTGAGCACTGCAACCAGTGGCATCTCGAGCTTGTCCACAGGCCTCAGCACCACGAACAGCAATGTGAGCAGCCTCTCGACGTCCACGTCGTCGGGTCTGAGCACTGCCACGAGCAGCATCGACAGCTTGTCGACATCTACGTCGAGCGGCCTGAGCACTGCGACCAGCGGGATATCGAGCCTGTCCACCGGCCTGAGCACGACGAATAGCAACGTCAGCAGCCTGTCGACTTCCACGTCGTCGGGTCTGAGTACGGCTACCAGTGGTATTTCGAGCCTGTCCACTGGGCTGAGCACGACGAACAGCAACGTCGGCAGCCTGTCGACTTCGACGTCGTCGGGTCTGAGCACAACCAACAGCAACCTGGACAGCCTCTCGACGTCTACGTCGAGCGGCCTTAGCACGGCGACCAGTGGCATCTCCAGCCTGTCCACAGGCCTGAGCACCACGAACAGCAATGTGACCAGCCTGTCGACTTCGACGTCGAGCGGCCTGAGCACCGCCACCAGCGGCATCTCCAGCCTGTCCACAGGCCTGAGCACCACGAACAGCAACGTCAGCAGTCTGTCGACCTCCACGTCGTCGGGCCTGAGCACTACCACGAGCAGCATCGGCAGCCTCTCGACCGGCCTGAGCACCGCCACCAGCGGCATCTCCAGCCTGTCCACCGGCCTGAGCACCACCAACAGCAACGTCGACAGCCTCTCGACCTCCACATCGACCGGCCTGAGCACCACCACCAGCAACATCGACAGCCTGTCGACCGGCCTGAGCACGACGAACAGCAACGTCAGCAGTCTCTCGACCTCGTTCTCGACCGGCCTGAGTACCGCCACCAGCGGCATCTTCAGCCTGTCGACGGGCCTGAGCACGACGAACAGCAACGTGAGCAGCCTGTCGACGTCGACGTCGAGCGGCCTGAGCACGGCGAACAGTGGCATCGGCAGCCTGTCGAGTGGCCTGAGCACCGCCACCAGCGGCATCTCGAGCCTCTCGACCGGCCTGAGCACGACGAACAGCAACGTGAGCAGCCTGTCGTCGGGCCTGAGCACGACGAACAGCAACGTGAGCAGCCTGTCGACGTCCACGTCGTCCGCCCTCAGCACGACGAACAGCAATGTGAGCAGCCTGTCGAGCTCGGTGTCCACCGGCCTGAGCACGGTCAACAGCAATGTCGACAGCCTGTCCACCGGCCTGAGCACGACCAACAGCAACGTGAGCAGCCTGTCGACGGGACTGAGCACCACGAACAGCAACGTCAACAGCCTCTCGACGTCGACGTCGGCGGGCCTGAGCACGGCGACGAGCGGCATCAACAGCCTGTCGACGGGCCTGAGCACGACGAACAGCAACCTGGACAGCCTGTCCACCAGCGTGGGCGGTGCGGCCAGCGGCCTGGCCAGCCTGTCGACCTCGACGTCGAGCGGCCTGAGCACGGCCACGAGCAGCATCAGCAGCCTGAGCACGACGGTCAGCTCGATCTACAACGGGGGCACGAAGTACTTCCACGCGAACTCGACGAACACGGACTCCAAGGCCAGCGGCCAGGAAGCCGTGGCGATCGGGCCGCGTACCGAGGCCAGCGGCGCGAACGCCTTCGCCGCCGGCAACGGCGCGAAGGCCACGGCCGACGGCGCGGTGGCGGTGGGCTTCGGGGCGCAGGCCACGGGCACCAACGCGATTGCCATCGGCACCGGGGCGCTGGCCACGGGCTCGCAGGCCTTCGGCGCGAACTCCCGTGCCGGCGGCGGCGGCGCGGCCTTCGGCGACAGTGCCGACGCCGGCGGCACGCCGCTGAGCGCCGCGAAGAACATCTCGCAAGGCACGGCCATCGGCTTCGGCGCGGTGGTGCAGCAGACCGGCGGCGTGGCGCTGGGTGCGAACTCGGTGGCCTCGACGGCGGCGGGCGTGGCCGGCTACGTGCCGGGCAGCGCGAACGCGGAGCAGGCCGCGGCCATCCGGGCGACGACCGGCACGCAGGGCGCGGTGTCGGTGGGCGATGCGGCCAACGGTCAGTTCCGCCAGATCACGGGCGTGGCCGCCGGCTCGGCCGACAGCGACGCGACCAACGTGGCGCAGCTGAAGGCAGCGTCGGCAGCGTCGAAGGCCAGCAGCGTGCAGTACGCGACCAACCCCGACGGGTCGGTCAACTACAACCAGATCACGCTGGGCGCCGGCGAAGCGGCGGGCGGCACGCGCATCAGCAACGTGGCGCCGGGCGTGCTGCCGGGCGATGCGGTCAACCTGGGCCAGTTGCAGCAGGTGCAAAAGCAGGTGGGCGACGTGGCGCGCATCGCCTACTCGGGCACGGCGATGGCCTTCGCGATGTCGGGCACCTACCTGCCGACGCTGTACCCGGGCGAGAAGACGATCGGCGTCGGCCTGGGCTCGTACCAGGGTTACAGCGCCGTGGCGCTGACCTTCAAGGCCCTGTCGGACGACGGCAAGATGTCCTGGGGCGCGGGCCTGACCTCCACCGGCAAGGAGTGGGGCGTGAACGCAGGCATCGGCTGGAAGTGGAAGTAAGCCGCTGAGCGAGCAAGCGCCAGGCTGACGCCCGGCCCCGGTGGCTCCCGCGCCCTGTGCGCGGGAGCCCTTGTTTTTTGGTACACACTTCGGCCATGCGCATCGGTATTTCAGTCCTCTCCCACGCGGGGCAGAACATCTGGGAAAACGGCATGGGACAGAACGTCCTGTTCCTGGCCCGGCTGCTGCAACGCATCGAATTCGTCGAATCCGTCACGCTCATCGACGCGGGCGACCAGCACGCCATGCCGCCGCAGGTCGACCTGTCGGGCATGGGGCTCACGCTGGGCCGAGCGCGCGAACTGACCGACGCGCTCGACGTGGTCATCGAAATGGCGGGTGCGCTCGACGTGCAGTGGCTGTCGTACTTCCGCGCCTGCGGCGGGCGCGTGGCCTTCCACGGCGTGGGGCAGCCCTTCGCGGCGCTGGCCGAGCCGATCATCTTCAGTGACAAGGGGCACTTCGGCGCCACCGACCGCTGCGACGAGATCTGGCTGCTGCCCAAGGACGCGGGCTTTGCGCCGATGATGCGCACGCTGCACCGCTGCCCGGTGCATGAGGTGCCGTACCTCTGGTCACCGCAGTTCCTGGCGCAGCGCGTCGACGAGGTGCAGGCACAGGGCTTCCGTTTCGGCTACCAGCCGCGCACGGCGGAGCAACCGGGCTTTCGGGTGGCGATCTTCGAGCCGAACATCTCGGTCGTGAAGTCGTGCAGCATCCCGATGCTGATCTGCGACGAGGCCTGCCGCGCGAACCCGGAGCATGTCGCGGCGATGCACGTGCTCAACACGCTGCACCTGAAAGACCACCCGACGATGCTCTACCTGGCGAACTCGCTGGACATCGTGCGCCAGCACAAGGCCACCTTCCACGGGCGCCACGACTTCGCCGGCTTCATGGTGCAGAACGCCGACGCGGTGGTGTCGCACCAGTGGCAGAACGACCAGAACTACAGCTACCTCGACGCGCTGTACGGCAACTACCCGCTGGTGCACAACTCGCCGTGGCTGCGCGACGCGGGCTACTACTACCCCGAGTTCGACATCGCCGTCGGCGCCGAGCAACTGGCTGCGGCCGTGCGCGGCCACGATGCGCAGCTCGACGACTACCGCGCGCGCAGCCAGCGCGTGTTCGACGCGATCGATCCGATGCACCCCGCCAACATCGACGGCTATGCGCAGCGGTTGCTGAACCTGGTCGGTGGCGATCCGGCGTTCCGTGCCGGCAACGCGAAGGTTGCCCAATGAGCGAAGCGCAGAACAACACAGGACCGCGCGCAGCCGTCACACCCACCAAGCTGAAAGTCGGCGTCTCCATCTTCATCCGCAAGGGCGAGCAGAGCCTGTGGGAGAACGGCGTTTATCAAAACTGCCTGTTCCTCGTGATGCTGCTGCTGCGCTCGCCCTGCGTCGAGCGCACGGTGCTGGTGGCTGGCGGCGGCGATGGCGGTCCGGCCGACGCCACCCATTTCCTGGCCGATTCGCCGGTGCCGATCATCGACATGGCCACCGCCGCGCATGAGCTCGACCTCATGATCGAGATGAGCGCGCAGCTCGGTCGCGACTGGTCGGTGGCGTTCCGCGAACGCGGCGGCAAAATCGTTTCGATGCGCGTGGGCAACGACTACGTGATCGACATCGAGCGCATGACCTTCAACAAGCCGCACGGCATGCTGGTCAGTGGTGCGCCGTACGACGAGGTGTGGACGCTGCCCGAGTACGAAACCTCCTGCAAGCCGTACTTCGCGAGCACCTTCCGCGCGCCCACCAAGCTCATGCCGCACCTGTGGAGCCCGATGGTGATCGAGAAGGCCATGGCGCGCGGCACCGAGGGCAAGCGCTTTGCCTACGAACCGGGCCGCACGCAATGGCGCGTGGCCATCTTCGAGCCCAACATCTGCATGGTGAAGACCAGCTTCATTCCGATGCTGGGCTGCGAGTCGGCGCACCGCGCGCAGCCGCGTCTCATCGAGAAGATGTGGGTCTACAACAGCTTCCACCTGAAAGAGAAGCCGAACTTCATCGCTTTTGCCCAGAGCCTCGATCTCGTGCGCCACGGCCTGGCGACTTTCGAGGGGCGTTTTCCGCTGTACCAGGTGCTGCCGGGCGCGATCGACGCGGTCTTTGCGCACCACTGGGAGAACGCGCAGAACTACCTCTACTACGAGGCGCTTTACGGCGGCTGGCCGCTCATCCACAACTCGCACCTGATCGGCGACTGCGGCTACCGCTACCACGGCTTCGACTGCGAGGAGGGCGGGCAGGCGCTGCGGCGTGCGTTCGCCGAGCACGACGCCAACCTGCCGGCCTACCGCGCGCGCGCCCGCGCACTCATCGCGAAGCTCGACCCGGAAGGCGAGGAGAACGTGCGCCTCTACTCGGCGGCCATCGAGAGCCTCTACGCGTGAAGGCGACACCGATGAACGTCCTTGCCCGATCCACCGTTGCAGCATGCATGCTCGCGATCGCCGGCAGCGCGCTCGCGCAAGGCGTGCTGGCCCCGCCCGCCCAGCCGCAAGACACGCTCACGCGCGCCGCCGCCAGCGTCGGCATCCAGCGCTGCCTGCCCGCCATCACGCGGCTGGCCTCGCTCACCGTGCAGGGCAGCCGCGCGCACGACGTGCTGCTCGACTGGGACCGCAAGCGCCCCGACGCCGGCCCGGTGTTCTCGCTGGTGGGCATCCAGTACCCGAACGCCGGCGTGGCCGCGTCGATCACCGCGATTCCTGACGACAGCGGTGCCTGCACCGTGGCGGCCGAGCGCATCTCGGTCGCGCCCTTCACCTGCGCCAGCGTGGCCGAGCAGGAACTGAAGAACTACAAGCGCACGCCGCTGCTGCCGATCTACACGGTCTACACCGACGACAAGGAGCCGACCTCGTCGGTCTCGCTGATCGATTCGCCGCCGGGCTGCCTCGTGATCCGCCGCTACGTCGAGTACGGCTGGCGCGATCCGAATGCGCCGATGCCCGCTGCTGCACCGGCAGCACCGGCCGGGCAGGCGCCCAAGCGCCGCTGATCCGGCGCCGGTTCACGGGCTTGCGCGGGCCCGTCTCCGACACGCGCGAACGCCCTTGACCGGCCCGGTGCGAGGCGGTGCGGTCCAACAATGGACGCACGCCGCGCTGTGCTTTTGCGCTTGTCTTGTGGGCGCGGCCTCACAAGGAGACCCCATGTCACTCGCGTCCCTGATCGGCCGATGGGCGATGCAGCCTTTCTCCCACGCCCTGCCACCGCTGGGCGACACCGAGCGTGCCGCGCTCGAGGCCGGCACGGTCGGGTTCGAGGGCCGGCTCTTCGCCGGGCGCCCCGATTTCGATGTGCTCACGGCCGTCGGTCCCAACCAGCTCAGGGCGCGCGAAGAAGCCTTTTTTTCGAACGAGGTGCCCGCGCTGTGCCGCATGCTCGACGACCACGCCATCGACCAGGCGCGCGACCTGCCGCCCGAGGTGTGGCGCTTCCTGCGCGAGAAGCGCTTCTTCGGGATGATCATTCCCGAGGCATTCGGCGGCCTGGGTTTCGGCCACTTCGCGCATGCCTCGGTGGTGGCGCGCATCGCGAGCGTCAACGTCGCAACCGCCGTCACGGTGATGGTGCCCAACTCGCTCGGGCCGGCCGAGCTGCTGCTGCGCTACGGCACCGACGCACAGAAAGACCACTACCTGCCGCGCCTGGCCGACGGCCGCGAGCTGCCGTGCTTCGGCCTGACCTCGCCCTACGCGGGCTCCGACGCCGCCGCCATTCCTGACCGCGGCGTGCTCGTCGAGCGCGAGTTCCAGGGCCGGCGCACGCGCGGCTTCCTGGTCGATTTCGACAAGCGCTACATCACGCTCGCACCGGTCGCCACCGTGGTCGGCCTCGCGTTCCATGCCATCGACGAGAGCCGACCCGAAGGCCAGCGCGAACTGGGCATCACCTGCGCGCTGATTCCCGTGCCGCACGAGGGCATGGAGATCGGCCGGCGCCACCGTCCGATGGACAGCGCCTTCATGAACGGCCCGATCCGCGGCCGGCAGGTGTTCGTGCCGATGGACTGGGTCATCGGCGGCGAGCCGCAGGTGGGCCAAGGCTGGCGCATGCTGATGGAGTGCCTGGCCGCGGGCCGCGCCATCTCGCTGCCCGCGCTGGGCTCGGCGATGCAGCAGACGGCGCTGTACGTGAGCAATGCCTACGGCCAGATCCGCGAGCAGTTCGGCCTGCCGGTGGGCAAGTTCCATGCGGTGGCGGGGCTGATCGCGCAGATGTCGGCCGAGCTGTACGCGAGCGATGCCGCACGCCGCTTCACGGCCGCCGCGCTCGACGCGGGCGAGCGGCCCAGCGTGGCCAGCGCGATCCTCAAGGTGCAGCTCACCGAGGCCGGGCGCCGCGCGGTCAACCATGGCATGGACATCCTCGGCGGCAAGGGAATCATCTCGGGGCCATCCAACCTGCTCGGCGTGGCCTACCGGCAGGCGCCGATCGCGATCACGGTGGAGGGCGCGAACATCCTCACGCGCGCGCTCATCGTGTTCGGGCAGGGCGCGGTGCGCTGCCATCCGCACGTGCTCGACGAAATGGCGGCGGTGCAGGCGAAAGACGAAACGGCACTGGGCCAGGCGCTCATCGCGCACGGCAAGCATGTGGCGGTGAACCTGTGGCACAGCCTCTTCGGCGCGCCGGTGCTCGGCGATCCGCCCGAGGCGCTGGCGGCTGAAGCGCGGCTCATCGCGCGCATGAGCGCCAAGTACGCGCTCACGGCCGACCTGGCGATGGGGCTGCTCGGCGGCAAGCTCAAGCGCATGGAGCTGCTGTCGGCGCGGCTGGGCGACGTGCTGGCCCACCTCTACCTGGCGAGCGCCTGCGTGTGGCGCTACCGCGTCGATGCGGCGCCCGAGCTGTTGCCCTTTGCGCAGGCGGCGATCCGGCTGCAGCTGGACGAGGCCGGCAAGATCCTGCGCGACCTGTACGCCAACCTGCCGACACCGGGGCGGCGCCTGCTCGGCGCGCTGGTGTTGCGGCGCACCGCGCATCTGGCGCCGCTGCGCGACGTGCAGCTGATGGCGCTGGCCGAGCTGCTGCGCACGCGGCCGGACGTGGTCGCGCGTCTCGTGCCCGACTTGGCCGAGCCCGGCCCGGGCGGCCTGCGCGACCTGATGCAGGCCATGGCGCTCGGCGCGCAACTGGGTGACGAGACCGCCGCGCTCAACAAGGTGCTGCGCCGCACGCGCTCGCTCGACGAGGCCGCGCGCTCGGCCACCGACCCCGCGCTGGCGCTGGCCTACCTGCAGGCGGCCGACAAGGTGATCCAGGTGGACGACTTCGAGGGGCCGGCGCGTGAGCCGGAGGCGGCCGACCTCAGCCGCGCGCCTGCTGTGCAGCCAGCGCCGTCAGGGCCGCCGCCGTCTGCTCGTCCGCCGGAAAGAACGATTCCACCGCGAGTTCCTGCAACGTGACGTCCACCGGCGTGCCGAAGATCGTGATGGTGCTGATGAAGCTCAGCACGCCGCTCGGCATGACCACCTGGAACGGCACGGCCACCGCCGACAGGGCGGTATCGAGCAGCGGTGCGTCGTGGCTCACGGCCGGCGGCGGGTAGCCCTCCAGCTCGTCGTGCAGCGCCTGCAGCACGGTGTCGCCGGTGGCGGCGATCTGCTGCTGCAGCCGCTCGAGCAGGTGGGTGCGCCATTGCGCCAGGTTCGCGATGCGTGGCGCCACGCCGTCGGGGTGCAGGCTCAGGCGCAGCACGTTGATCGGCGGCTTCAGCAGCTCGGCCGAGCAGCCTTCCATGAGCAGCGGCACCAGCGCGTTGTGCGCCACCAGGTTCCAGTGGCGGTCCACGGCCAGCGCGGGGAAGGGCTCGTGGCCCTTCAGCACCAGGTCGATGGCGCGGCGCGCCGAGGCCATGGCGGGGTCGTCGAGCGAGCGCTGGCGGTACATGGGCGCGAAGCCGGCGGCCACCAGCAGCGCATTGCGCTCGCGCAGCGGCACGTCGAGCCGTTCGGCCAGGCGCAGCACCATCTCGCGGCTGGGCGCGGCGCGGCCGGTTTCCACGTAGCTCAGGTGGCGGGTCGAGACCTCGGCCTCCTGCGCCAAGTCGAGCTGGCTCAGGCGGCGGTGGGTGCGCCAGTGCCGCAGGTGGGCGCCGAACGGGTCGCGTGCGCCGGGAAGGCCGGCGGCGGCGGCCTTGGACGAATGGGTGCGGGGGGTGTTCATGGAGCCGCATTCTGGCGCGACGGCGGCGCCGCGCCATGACCTCCCAGGTCATCGACGCGATCCACGCCCGGCGGAATCATCGACCCCAACGCAGCAGGACTGGCCTGCAGCGTACCCACCCAGGAGATTCACATGTCTGTTTTCGCTTCCCCCCGCTTCCTGTCGAACGTGATGTGGGCCGACGCCGCTTCGTGCGCTGCGACCGGCGCGCTGCAGGTCGCGTTCACCGACGTTCTCGCTTCCCTGACTGGTCTCCCGGCCTGGCTGCTCATGGGCACCGGCGTGTTCCTGCTGGCCTATGCGGCGGCAGCCGCCTTCATGGCCAGCCGCGCCACGCCGCCGCGCACGCTGATCGGCCTCGTGGTCGTCGGCAACTTCGCCTGGGCCGTGGCCTGCGTGGCGCTGCTGGTGAGCGGCGTGTTCGCGGTCACCGCGCTCGGCACCGCCTGGGTGCTGGCGCAGGCGCTGTGCGTGGTCGTGCTGGCCGAGCTGCAATGGACCGGGCTGCGCCGTTCCCGGGGCGCTACCCGCATGGCGATGGCCTGAGCGCCTGACCGTCCGCTGCACGCTCGCCCAGCGCCCGCCGCACCCCGTGCGGCGGGCGTTTTTGCTATGAGAACCATAGTTTTGAGAGAGCCCGACAAGGAAGACTGACTACAGCGATTGACATTGATCCCCGCTATCCTTGAGGAGCTTCCACGAACACACAGGAGTCCTCTCATGGCCAAAGCCCCGGCGCACGCGTTTGCGTCCACCCTCAAGACCTTCAAGACCGCGTCGGGAAAGTCCGGCAAGTACTGGTCGCTGAAGGAACTGGCCAAGCAGTACCCGTCCGTGGAGCGTCTGCCGGTGTCGATCCGCATCGTGCTCGAGTCGGTGCTGCGCAACTGCGACGGCCAGAAGGTGTCGGCCAAGCACGTCGAAGAGCTGGCCCACTGGGCGCCCAATGCCGAGCGCACCGACGAAATTCCGTTTGTCGTCACCCGCGTGGTGCTGCAGGACTTCACCGGCGTGCCGCTGCTGGCCGACCTGGCCGCCATGCGCAGCGTGGCCGCCAAGCTGGGCAAGTCGCCCAAGACCATCGAGCCGCTGGTGCCCGTCGACCTGGTGGTCGACCACTCGGTGATGGTCGACTACTACGGCACGCCCAAGGCGCTCGACCTGAACATGAAGCTGGAGTTCCAGCGCAACAACGAGCGCTACCAGTTCATGAAGTGGGGCATGCAGGCCTTCGACACCTTCGGCGTCGTGCCGCCGGGCTTCGGCATCGTGCACCAGGTCAACCTCGAGTACTTTGCGCGCGGCGTCTACAAGAGCCCGGCCGACAAGAGCGACACGCCGGTGTACTACCCCGACTCGCTGGTGGGCACCGACAGCCACACCACCATGATCAACGGCGTGGGCGTGGTCGGCTGGGGCGTGGGCGGTATCGAGGCCGAGGCCGCCATGCTGGGCCAGCCGGTCTACATGCTCACGCCCGACGTGGTGGGCTTCGAGCTCACCGGCAAGCTGCGCGAAGGCGTCACGGCCACCGACCTGGTGCTGTACGTCACGGCCATCCTGCGCGGTGAAAAGGTGGTGGGCAAGTTCGTCGAGTTCTTCGGCCCCGGTGCCGCATCGATCGCCGTGCCCGACCGCGCCACCATCGGCAACATGGCGCCCGAATACGGCGCCACCATGGGCTTCTTCCCGGTCGACGAGATGACCGTGGCGTACTTCGAAGGCACCGGCCGCACCAAGGAAGAGGTCGAGCGCTTCGCCGCCTACTACAAGGCGCAGGGCCTGTTCGGCATGCCCGCGCCGGGCGACATCGACTACACCAAGATCGTCAAGCTCGACCTGGGCACCGTCTCGCCCAGCCTGGCCGGCCCCAAGCGCCCGCAGGACCGCATCAACCTGGGCGACCTCTCGACCAAGTTCGCCGAGCTGTACAGCAAGCCCAACGACGCCAACGGCTTCAACCAGCCGGCCGACAAGCTCAAGCAGCGCTACCCGCTGGTCGCCGCCGGCCAGGGCGGCGACGAAGAAGCGGCGCCGCCGCCCGCCGGCGCGCCGCGCGAGGTGGTCGAGATGGTCGCCAACCGGTCGACCAAGGCCGCGGCCCACACGAGCGCTTCGGCACCGCCCGCGCCCAAGGGGCAGGTCACCATCGGCAACGGCGACGTGCTCATTGCCGCCATCACCTCGTGCACCAACACCTCCAACCCGAGCGTGATGCTCGCGGCCGGCCTGCTGGCCAAGAAGGCGGTGGAAGCGGGCCTGAAGGTGCAGCCGCACATCAAGACCTCGCTCGCGCCGGGCTCGCGCATCGTCACCGAATACCTCGAGAAAGCGGGCCTGCTGCCGTACCTCGAAAAGCTGGGCTTCTACCTCGCGGGCTACGGCTGCACCACCTGCATCGGCAATGCCGGCGACCTCACGCCCGAGATCAACGACGCCATCACGAAGAACGACCTCATCGGCGCGGCCGTGCTGTCGGGCAACCGCAACTTCGAGGCGCGCATCCACCCGAACCTGAAGGCCAACTTCCTGGCCTCGCCGCCGCTGGTGGTGGCCTTTGCCATCGCGGGCAACGTGCTGACTGACCTCATGACCCAGCCCGTGGGCAAGGGCAAGGGCGGCAAGGACGTGTACCTGGGCGACATCTGGCCCACGCCGAAGGAGATCGACGACAACCTGCGCTTCGCGATGAACGCCAAGTCGTTCCGTGCGAACTACGAGAAGGTGAAGTCCGATCCGGGCAAGTTCTGGACGAGCATCAAGGGCACGACCGGCCAGGTGTACGACTGGCCCACCTCGACCTACATCGCCGAGCCGCCGTTCTTCGAAGGCTTCCAGATGCAGCCGCACGCGTCGGATGCCGGCATCCAGGGCGCGCGCGTCATGGCGCTGTTCGGCGACTCGATCACCACCGACCACATCTCGCCGGCCGGCTCCATCAAGGAAAGCTCGCCCGCGGGCATCTGGCTCAAGGCGAACGGCGTGGCCAAGGCCGACTTCAACAGCTACGGTTCGCGCCGTGGCAACCACGACGTGATGGTGCGCGGCACCTTCGCCAACGTGCGCATCAAGAACCTGATGATTCCGCCGGACGCCAACGGCACGCAGGAAGAGGGCGGCGTCACGCTGTTCCAGCCGGGCGGCGAGAAGATGTTCATCTACGACGCCGCCATGAAGTACATGGAAGCGGGCACGCCGACCATCGTGTTCGGCGGCGAGGAGTACGGCACGGGCTCGTCGCGCGACTGGGCCGCCAAGGGCACGCAGCTGCTGGGCATCAAGGCCGTGGTGGCGCGCAGCTTCGAGCGCATCCACCGCGCCAACCTGGTCGGCATGGGCGTGCTGCCGCTGCAGTTCCGCGGCGCCGATTCGTGGCAGACGCTGGGCCTCACGGGCGAGGAAAAGATCGACGTCGTGATCGGCGGCGAACTCAAGCCGCAGATGGACGTGAAGCTGGTCGTGCACCGCGCCGACGGCACGCACCAGGAGGTGACGGTGCGCCTGCGCATCGACACGCCGATCGAGGTCGATTACTACAAGCACGGCGGCATCCTGCCGTTCGTGCTGCGGCAGCTGCTGGCGGCCTGACGGATTGGGCTTGATCCGCGTCGGGCTCATCTCCGACACCCACGGCCTGCTGCGCCCGCAGGCCGTGGCGGCCTTGCAAGGCTGCGACTTCATCGTGCATGGCGGGGACATCGGCGACGCCGGCATCCTCGACGCACTCGCCGCGATCGCGCCGCTGACGGTGGTGCGCGGCAACAACGACCGCGAGGAATGGGCCGAGGCCATTCCGGAGACGGCTCTGCTGCAGCTTGGGAGCGTGCGGCTGCTGGCGATCCACGATCTTTCCGGACTGAGCGGCAAGCCGCTGGGGGAGGGCGTGCGCGTGGTCGTCTCCGGCCATTCGCACCAACCCAAGGTCGAAGAGCGCGACGGCGTGCTCTACGTCAACCCCGGCAGCGCCGGCCCGCGCCGATTCAAACTGCCTATCGCGGTGGCGGAGCTGATCGTCGACGGCGACACCGTCAGCGCGCGCATCGTCGAACTGCCCCTGTGAGCGGGGCGGGGTCGAATACCCCTAATTGAGAATAAATCTTATTTGATGGGGTATCCTCGGGCCGTTCTTTGAAAAATGCACCACATCGGGGCATTTTCAAAGAACTTTCTTCTGTTCCGAGATGCTCATTCCCTTCCTCATCATGCTGCGCGAAGGCATCGAAGCCGCGCTGATCGTCGGCATCGTTGCCAGTTACCTGAAACAAAGCGGACGCGGTGTGCTGATGCCCGCGGTGTGGGTCGGCGTGTTGCTGGCCACCGCGCTGTCGCTGTTCGCCGGCGCCGGCCTGCAACTGCTGGCGGCCGAGTTTCCGCAGAAGCAGCAGGAGCTGTTCGAGGGCGTGGTGGGGCTCATTGCCGTGGTCATGCTGACCACGATGGTGTTCTGGATGCGCAAGGCGGCCCGCTCCATCAAGGGCGAGCTGCACGCATCCATCGACAAGGCGCTGGCGCGGCATGCCGACGGGCAGGGCTGGGCGCTCATCGGCATGGTGTTTCTCGCGGTCGCGCGCGAGGGGCTGGAGTCGGTTTTCTTCCTGCTGGCCGTGTTCCAGCAGAGCACCGGCTGGGAAGCACCCGTGGGCGCGCTCGCGGGCATTGCCGTGTCGGTGGTGGTCGGCTGGGGCATCTATTCGGGCGGCGTGCGGCTCGACCTGCGCCGCTTCTTCCGCTTCACGGGCCTGTTCATCCTGCTGGTCGCAGCCGGGTTGCTGGCCGGCGTGCTGCGCAAGCTGCACGAGGCCGGCGTATGGAACCAGCTGCAGACCGTGGTGTTCGACATGAGCGAAACCCTGCCGATGGACAGCCCCGTGGGCGCCGTGCTGTCGGGCCTGCTGGGCTACCAGGCCGCGCCCGTGGTGGGCGAGGTGATCGTCTACCTGGCCTTCCTAACCGTGGCCCTGTTCTTCTTCCTGCGCCCGGCGGCTGCTGCGGCGCCGCGCACGGCGACTGCCGGCTGATCTTTTTTTCCGATGTCTTCTTCCTCTTCTTCTTCGTCATCGACGCTCATGCGCGTCGCCGTGGGCGCCTCGGCGCTGCTGGTCGTTGCCGGCCTTGCGGCCTTCTGGTACGCCTCGAACCAGGCGCGCAAGGCACCGCCCAAGGCGACCGACCACGCCGTCACCGTCACCATTCGCGGCAACGCCTGCGACCCGAACGACATCACCGTGCCTGCGGGCCGCACGACCTTCACCATCGTCAACCAGTCGAACCGCGCGCTCGAGTGGGAAATTCTCGACGGCGTGATGGTGGTCGAAGAGCGCGAGAACATCGCGCCCGGCTTCTCGCAGACCATGACGGTCAAGCTCTCGCCGGGCGATTTCGCCATCACCTGCGGGCTGCTGAGCAACCCGCGCGGCAAGCTGCATGTCACGCCGTCGGCGGCCTCGCTGGCCGAGGAGGCACGGCCCTCGCTCGTCAACTACGTGGGCGCGCTGGCCGAGTACCAGGTGTTCCTGCGGCTGGAGGCCGCCACGCTCGACGACGCGGTGCGCGCGCTGGCCGATGCCGTCAAGGCCGGCGACCTGGCGCAGGCGCGCGCGCTCTACGCGCCGGCCCACCAGGCCTACAAGCGCATCGAGCCGATGGCCGAGCTGTTCGCCGACCTCGACGCGCGCATCAACGCCCGCGCCGACTACTTCGAGAAGCGCGAGGCCGACCCGGGCTTCAGCGGCTTCCACCGCATCGAGTACGCGCTGTACGGGCAGGGCGACGCGAAGGCGCTGGCACCGGTCCTCGACCAACTGCTGGCCGACGTCGAGACGCTGCAGACGCGCCTGCGCGCACTGAGCGTGCCGCCCGAGCGGCTCGCGAGCGCCGCCTCGAAGTTGCTGCGCCGCGTGGCCGACAACCTGCCGGCCGGCGGCGAAGACCACTACGGCCATGCCGAGCTGGTGAACCTGCAGGGCAGCTACGAAGGCACCAAGAAGATCGCCGACCTGCTGCAGCCGCTGCTCGTCAAAGCCGCGCCCGCGCAGCAGAAGGCCGTGGATGAACGCTTCGCCGCCTTCGACGCCGCATTGGCGCCGTACCGCGCGGGCGAAGGCTTCAAGCCTGCGCCGCTGGACGAGGCGCAGCGCCAGGCGTTGGCTGGGCCCGTGCGCGCTCTGGCCGAGGAACTGGGCAAGGTGAACGCCGCGCTCGGGTTGGAATGAGTTGAGAGAGAACGACGATCCCATGGAACCGACGAAGAAGAACGACGTCCCCGTCGCGGGACATCCCGCCTCGCCGCACCGCCGCCGCATGCTCGGCGCCGCGGGCGTGGCCTTTGCCGGGCTCGCGGCCACCGCGCGTGCCGGCGCGGCCATGCCGGGCCCGCCCGACACCGGCGCGCAGGTCACCGACGCCCCGCAGAGCACCCACACGCAAGACCGCGTGCCCTTCCGCGGCAAGCACCAGGCGGGCGTGGTCACGCCGCGCCCCACGGCCGGCATGATCGCTTCGTTCTACGTGCTGGCCGAGAACCGCGCCGACCTGGAGCGGCTGATGCGCACGCTCACCGAGCGCATCGCCTTTCTCACGCAGGGCGGTCCGCAGACCGACCCCGACCCCAAGCTGCCGCCCGCGGGCTCCGGCATCCTCGGCCCGGTGGTGCAGCCCGACGGGCTCACCGTGACCGTGTCGGTCGGCGCGTCGCTGTTCGACGAGCGCTTCGGCCTCGTCAAGAAAAAGCCGCTGCGCCTGAACCCGATGCAGCGCCATCCGAACGACGCGCTCGATGCCGCGCTATGCCACGGCGACCTGTCGATCCAGTTCTGCGCCAACACGCCCGACACCAACATCCACGCGCTGCGCGACATCATCAAGAACACGCCCGACCTGCTGGTGCTGCACTGGAAGCAGGAAGGCTCCGTGCCGCCGATTCCGGCCGTGGCGGGCCAGCCCGCGGAGAGCGCGCGCAACTTCCTCGGTTTTCGCGACGGCTCGGCCAACCCCGACTCGGCGGACGACACGCTCATGAACAAGCACGTCTGGGTGCAGCCGAACGGCGACGAGCCCGCGTGGGCCGTGGGCGGCAGCTACCAGGCGGTGCGGATCATCCGCAACTTCGTCGAGCGCTGGGACCGCACGCCGCTGCAGGAGCAGGAGGCCATCATGGGCCGCCTCAAGCCCAGCGGCGCGCCGCTGGACGGCGGCAAGACCGAGCACGACGTGCCCGACTACGCGAAAGATCCCGAAGGCAAGGCGACGCCGATGGACGCGCACATCCGCCTGGCGAACCCGCGTACCAAGGCTTCGGACGCCAACCTGATGCTGCGTCGGCCCTTCAACTATTCGAACGGCGTCACCAAGTCGGGCCAGCTCGAGATGGGCCTGCTGTTCATCTGCTATCAGGCCGACCTCGAGAAGGGTTTTGTCGCCGTGCAGACCCGCCTCGATGGCGAGCCGCTCGAGGAATACATCAAGCCCATCGGCGGCGGCTTCTTCTTCACGCTGCCCGGCGTGCAGGGCGCCGACGACTGGCTCGGGCGCAGCCTGCTGGCCGCCTGATCTCTCACTCACTTTTCATCACCACCGCATCGCACCCAAGGAGATCCATGACCGTGCTGTTCCGCCGCCGCTTCCTCGCCGCTTTCGTCGCAGGCTTTGCCGGCCTTCATGCCGTGGGCGCGCAGGCCGCCGTGTCGCCGCTCGAGCTGGTCGGTCCGATCTCGGACTACAAGATTTACGTGACGCAGAACGTGCGCAAGCTGGCCGCCGACGTGCGCGTGTTCACCGCCGCCGTGAAGGCCGGCGACATGGAGAAAGCCAAGAAGCTCTACGCACCCACCCGCACCAGCTACGAGCGCGTCGAGCCCGTGGCGGAGCTGTTCACCGACCTTGACCAGTCGATCGACTCGCGCGCGGACGACCATGAAAAGGCTGAAAAAGACCCGGCCTTCATCGGCTTTCACCGCATCGAGTACGGCCTGTGGACGCTCAAGAGCACCAAGGACCTGAACCCCGTGGCCGACAAGCTGCTGGCCGACGTGCTCGAGCTGCAAAAGCGCCTGGGCGCGCTGACCTTCCCGCCCGAGAAGGTCGTGGGCGGCGCCGCCGTGCTGATGGAAGAAGTGGCCGCCACCAAGATCTCCGGCGAAGAAAACCGCTACAGCCACACCGACCTGTGGGATTTCCAGTCGAACTTCGAGGGCGCCTACAAGATCGTCGAGCTGCTGCGCCCGCTGGTCGTGAAGCAGGACAAGCCCTTCGCCGAGAAGGCCGACGCCAACTTCAAGGTGGTGTTCGACACGCTGGCCAAGTACCGCACGGCCGACGGCGGCTTCGAAACCTATTCGAAGCTCACCGAGCGCGACCGCAAGATGCTGGCCGGGCGGGTGAATACGCTGGCGGAAGACCTGTCGAAGCTGCGCGGCATGCTCGGATTGAACTGAGTCTGGCCCAGAGGGAGGCACTCATTTCCGCCTGACCCACCACTTTTTGGGGTTGGTCAGGTTTTCGCGAGTGAGAATTGCTAGCATCTGGCTTTTGCTTACTGGCGTGCCCCGGTGTTTCCGGGGGGCGCAACCCCCACCGTGCGAAACAACGACCTCGGCGCAGCGCCGACCACCACCGCGCTGAGCCTCGACCAGCTTCCGTCCCATCAGTGGGCCACCGTGCTCGACGTGGCCCGCCCCGACAGCGCGGACGACCGCGAGCTCGTGCTGCGCCTGACCGAAATCGGCTTCGTGCCGGGCGAGGCCGTGCGCATCGTCGCCACCGGCACCCCGGGCCGCGAGCCGCTGGCCGTGCGCCTGGGCCACACCACCTTCGCGCTGCGCCGCCACGAGGCCGCGCTGATCCACGTCACGCCGGGAGCCGCGAACCATGGTTGAAGCCGTCATCCAGGGGCCGGGCCGCCTCGGCGCCACCGCACAGCCCGGGCGCATCGCGCTGCTGGGCAACCCGAACTGCGGCAAGACCGCGCTCTTCAACCTGCTGACCGGCAGCCGCCAGAAGGTGGCCAACTACGCCGGCGTGACCGTCGAGCGCAAGGAAGGCACGCTGCGCACGCCCACCGGCCGCCGCGTGTTCGTGCTCGATCTGCCGGGCGCCTACAGCCTGAACGCGCTGAGCGCCGACGAGGCCGTCACGCGCGACATCGTCACCGGCCAGGCGCAGGAGGCGCTGCCCGACCTGCTCGTGTGCGTGACCGACGCCACGAACCTGCGCCTGAACCTGCGCCTGGTGCTCGAAGCGCGCCAGCTCGGCCTGCCGATGGTGGTGGCGCTCAACATGACCGACATGGCCAAGAAGCAGGGCATCACGGTCGACACGGCCGTGCTCTCGCGCGAGCTCGGCGTGCCGGTGATCGAGACCGTGGGCGTCCACAGCGGCGGCGCGAAGCATCTGCTCGAAGCCCTCGACCAGCCCGTGGCCGCCGCTGCGCCGCAGCCCTGGAAGGCGCCGGGCCTGGACGACGTGCTCGCCACGCAGCGCGAGGTGCGCCGCATCCTCGGCCTGGCCGTGAAGGAGCCCGTGGGCAGCCTGGACACCAGCGACCGCATCGACCGCGTCGTGATGCACCCGGTGTGGGGCATGCTGGTGCTGGCCGTCACCATGTTCCTGATGTTCCAGGCCGTGTTCAGCTGGGCCAACGTGCCGATGGACGCCATCAAGGCGGCCACCGAAGGGCTGGGCAACGTCATCAAGACGCACATGCCCGAAGGCATGCTGCAGAGCCTGCTGGTCGACGGTGTCATTGCCGGTGTGGGCGGCGTGATCGTGTTCCTGCCGCAGATCCTGATCCTGTTCCTCTTCATCCTCGCGCTCGAAGACTCCGGCTACCTGCCGCGCGCCGCGTTCCTGCTCGACCGCATGATGGGCACCGTGGGCCTGTCGGGCCGCTCGTTCATTCCGCTGCTGTCGAGCTTTGCCTGCGCCATTCCGGGCGTGATGGCCACGCGCACCATCAGCAACTGGCGCGACCGCATCACGACCATCATGATCGCGCCGCTCATGACCTGCTCGGCGCGGCTGCCGGTGTATGCGCTGCTGATCGCGGCCTTCATTCCGGCGCGCACCGTGGGCGGCATCTTCAACCTGCAGGGCGTGGTGCTGTTCGCGCTGTATGTGTTCGGCATCGTCTCGGCGATGGCCGTGGCCTGGGTCATGAAGCGCTTCCGCGACAGCACGCGGCGCTCGCCGCTGTTGATGGAACTGCCGGCCTACCGCTGGCCCAGCCCTCGAAACCTGGTCGTGGGACTCTATGAACGAGCGTGGATCTTCCTCCAGCGCGTCGGCACGATCATCCTCACGCTCACGATCCTGCTGTGGTTCCTGTCGACCTTCCCGTCGCCGCCCGAAGGCGCGACCGGCCCCGCCATCCAGTACAGCCTGGCCGGCATCATCGGGCGCGGGCTGGAGCACATCTTTGCGCCCATCGGTTTCAACTGGCAGATTTCGATCGCGCTGGTGCCGGGCATGGCCGCACGCGAAGTCGCGGTGGGCGCGCTGGGCACGGTGTACGCGCTCTCGGCCACCGGCGACGACGTGGCCGGCGCGCTGGAGCCGCTCATCGCCGGCAGCTGGTCGCTCGCGACCGCGCTGTCGCTGCTGGTCTGGTATGTGTTTGCGCCGCAATGCATCTCGACGCTCGCGGCCGTCAAGCGCGAAACCGGCTCGTGGAAATACGTGTGGATCATGGCGGGCTACTTATTCGCCCTGGCATACGTGGCATGCTTCTTGACCTATCGCATTGCACTCGCTTTCGGAGCGGGGTAAAACCACAGGGACACAGGGAAAAGGTTGAAGAAGACATGACACAGCAACTGATCGTCGGATTGATCGTCGCGGCCGCCGCGCTCTACGCGGTCTGGCGCTGGATGCCCGCCGGCTGGCGCCGCGGTGCCGCCCGCAAGCTCGCGGCCGGCACGCAGCGCGCGGGCCTCATCGATCAGACCCGCGCCGATCAGCTCGCCGCTTCGCTGGCCAAGACCTCGGGCTGCGGCTCGTGCGACAGCTGCGGCAGCTGTGCCCCCAAGAAACCCGCCGGCGCCGAGCCGGCCGACAGCCACAGCCCCACGCCGAGCACCGGACGCTGAGTCCGATGCCCGCGCACATCCTCGTCGCAGGCGGCGGGATCGGAGGGCTGGCCACGGCGCTGGCGCTGTCCCGCGCCCACCACCGCGCCGACGTTTTCGAACAGGCCGCCGACTTCGGCGAAATTGGCGCCGGCGTGCAGCTCGGCCCCAACGCCACCCGCCGCCTTCACCAACTCGACCTCGGCCGCGGCCTCGCGGCCATCGCGGCGCGCCCCGATGCGCTCGTGGTTCACAGCGCCGGCAGCGGCGCCGAACTGGCCCGCATGCCGCTGGGCGACGCCATGCAGCAGCGCTACGGCGCGCCGTATTGCTGCGTGCACCGCGCCGACCTTCACACGCTGCTGCTCGATGCCGTGCGCGCGCAAGGCACGGGCTCGCTGGTGACGGCCGCGCGCATCCGCCAGGTCGAGACCAGCGACGACCTCGTCTGCGTCTCGAGCACCGACGCGCGCGCCTGGGAGGGCGAGGCGCTGGTGGGCGCCGACGGCCTCTGGAGCCTGGTGCGTGCGCAGCTCGAATCCGAATCCGCCGAAGCGCCGCCGCGCGTGACCGGCCACACGGCGTGGCGTGCGTTGGTGCGGCAGGCCGACCTGCCTGCGGCGCTGCGTCGTTCGCGCGTCGATGTGTGGCTCGGGCCGCGTTTGCACGCGGTCGCGTACCCGGTGCGCGCGGGCGATGCGCTCAACGTCGTGGTGATTGCCGAATCTGCACCGGCTGGCGATGCGCGCGATTGGGACCAAGCCAGCAGCCTTGCGGCGCTGAAGAGTGCCATGGGTCGCAGCTGTGCGAGCCTTCAGTCATTGCTCGATGCAATGCCGAGCTGGCGCGCGTGGACGCTGAGTGATCGCGTGCCCGTGGCCGGTCCTGGCGATATGGCGCATGAGCGTGTGGCGCTGGTGGGTGACGCTGCGCATCCGATGGTGCCGTACCTTGCGCAAGGCGCTGGCATGGCGATCGAAGATGCGGTCGCATTGGCGCACGCGTTGGGCGACACCTCCGCTCTGGGTGTGCCGGCTGCGTTCGCACGCTATGCCGAGGCGCGATGGGAACGCAACGCGCAGGTGCAGGCACGGGCGCGTCGCAACGGCGAAATCTTTCATGCCACCGGTGCCGTGCGTTTCGGGCGCGACATGGCGATGCGTGTGTTGGGCTCCCGGTTGCTCGATCAGCCCTGGTTGTACGGCGGCTGATTCAGGGCGCGTGCCCAGGCCACCGGGTACTTCCCTCCGCGAATGTCCCCCGCTTCGCTCCTCCTTGATTTCGCTGCGGGAAGCACCCAGTGTCCTGAGCACAAGAAGCGGCGCTGGTGTGCGGCCGATCAACGACTGCACTGAACACGCTCACGTCGATGGGGTGCCTTGCGCAGCGAAATCAAGGGGGAGGCCGCAGGCCGGAGGACATTCGCGGAGCAAGGCTCCCCGTCGGCGGGAGCGTCGCCCTGAAAGAACGTCAGAGCCGAAACGTCTGCAGATGCTCGATGCGCTCAGCCAGACCTTCCTGCCCCAGGTAATGCCCCTGCGTCCCATCGCGCATCTGCGCGAGCGTGGTTTCCAGTTCGACCAGCATCGCGTCGCGATCGGCCACGAAGGCCGGCGGCACGTCGATGCCGATCTGCGTGCAGGCGTCGGCGATCAGGTGCGCGCTGGCGGGGGCACCGCAGGCCGCGCATTTCACGATGGCCGCGACGGTCGGCTCGGCGCCGTTGTCCAGCAGGGCGCGCGTGAGTTCGGGCGAAATCTGGCCGTCGATGTTGCGCAGCACGTCGGATGCCACCGGCGCGCCTGCACGCACCAGCGCTGCCGCGGCGGCGAAGGCGCTGTGTCCCACGGCCACGTCGGTGGCGAGTGCGCTGCCTTCATGCGGGCCTTCGAAGTTCAGGCCCGCGGCGGCGAGGTCGGCGACCAGCGCGGCGTCGTCGGCGGCGATGGCGTGGCGCAGCGCCGCGCGTGCGAGCGCCGGGTGATGGCGCAGCGTGCCGTCGGCGAGCGGCGTGCGCCAGTCGACGATGGCGCGGCAATAGAAGGTGACCAGCTTGTCCATCAGGTCGAGGTCGAGCCCGTAGCCTTCGTGGCGGTCGTCGAGGTAGGCGAGCAGTGCTTGCCCCGAGAAGTAGTCGCTCGTGGGCGCCAACGGGTCTTCGTCGAGATGCAGCGCCGCGAAGGCGCCGTCCAGATCGGCGGCGACGGGGCTCAGGCCGTCTTCGTGCAGCGCGTGGGTCCAGGCCGGCGGCAGGCCTTGCTTCCACGCGATGATCTGGCCGTGCGTGGCGCCGGGCTCGACCACCGCGTAGACGCGGTCGCAGTACTCGAAGCCGCCGAAGGGCAGGTGCGTGAGCTTGCCGCTCCAGGGCGTGCCGCTGTCTTCGGCCGCTTCTTCGGCGAGTTCCTGCTCGTGTTCGATCCAGCCCTGCAGGTCGCGGTAGCCATCGCTGCCGTCCCAGAACAATTCTGACCAGCTGACGCTTTCGACGTTGCCGTTCATCGGCAGCGCCAGGTCGTAGTCGAGGCGCCCGCCCGCCGTGTGCCGCCACAGCGCGACCAGCGGCTCGGGCAGCGGGCCCGCGCACAGCGCCTGCACCGCATCGATCTGCTGCTGAGGCATCGGCGGCTGCGCGTCGAAGATCACGCGGTCGGCGAAGAGCACGACGCCATGTTCGCGCAGGGTGGAGAGCTCGTCGGGTGTGAACCGGATGTCGTTCATGGCAGTGGTCTCCGTTGTTTCCAAAATGTAGCGCTTTGCGCAGATGGAACAACCCATGCCAGCCCTATTTCATGAAGGTGGTTGTGCGGCGTCCGGCCAGTCGATGCGATCGAAGAGGCGCATCAACCGGACCTTGCGGGTCGGGCTGAACTGGCCGATCCACGCGATGTGGCCCAGGAGGTGGCCGCGAAAGTCATCCAGCTTCGCGTGGTTCTGGGCCGCAGGACCATGCATCACGCACCGATGCAGTACGGCCTTCAGCCGGTCGAAATCTTCGCGCGGTGCGTTGGCCTTGTCGTTGACCACCACGCCGGTCACGCGCTGCTGGCGGTGCTGCGGCATGCAGCGCACCTTGCGCGGATGCAGCGCGAAGCCTTCGTCGGCCGCAATGCCGCTCACCCAGGCCCGCAACGCGGTGAACTGCGCGCGCAGCGTGGCCGGCCCCGAGAACACGAGGTCGTCGGCATAGCGCGTGTAGGTCGCGCCGAAGACCCATGCCAGGCCTTCGAGCCGCAGGTCGAGCCGGAAGGCGCAGAGATTCGCCAGCGCGGGCGAGCAGGGTGAGCCTTGCGGCAGATGCGGCGCGGCCAGCCGCTTGGCGCCGAGCCAGTCGAGCCCGCCGTCGTCGCGCAGGCGTTCGATCACGGCGCTGTCGGTGCGGTGCGTGCACAGGGCCGTGAGGGCGCGCGCCACGCCCTCGGGGTAGCCCAGCGTGCGCCACATCGCATGCACGCGCGACGCACGAACGCTGGGAAAGAAATCGCGCAGGTCGAAGCCGATCACCACGTCCTTGCCTGCATGGGCGGCGGCATGGCTGGCGACCGAGCGGCCTTGCACGAAACCGTGTGCGGCCTCGTGCACCGGCACGTGCTGCAGCAGGTCGTCGAGGATGCGGCGCTGCGCACGCTTCAGGTCGGCCTTGGGAATTTCGAGCAGGCGCAGGCCGCCGAGGCGCTTGGGCTGCAACTGGTAGCGGTAGTGAGACGCGGGGCAAGGGCTGGATGCATCGGGCTCGCGAAAGACCTGCGTCGCTGACGTGAGCCATGCCAGGCGATCGGGTTCGAGTTCCAGCCACCGTGCGAGGTCGGCCAGCGTGGGAACCTCGGGCAAGGCGAAGTGGTCCAGGCCCAGCGGGCGCGGCAGCATCTGCGCGGGCCGCAGGATGATGCGGCGCACGTGGGGCAGCTCGTCCTGCGCGAAGGCCAGGTCCAGCTCGGGCATGTCGTGGATCGCCTTCGCCAGCGCGGGCAGGTCGGTGCGCTGCCATGTCGCTTGCGAGCGCTTGCCAAGTACTTCGGCCAACGGCTTCAGCCATGCCGCATCGGTGCCCAGCGTTGCGGCGGCCCGTGCGTGCAGGGCGTCGGGCGCGGTACCGCCGGGCTGCCGTGCATCGGCCAGCAAGGCGCGCGCGAGGCTGCGAGACAGCCATTCCCTGTAGCTCAATTCGCGCGTCATGAAGGTGATGAGGCCGATCGACGAAGGTGGTGGTGGCAACCAGCCCTTCAACCTGCCGGTGATGCGCCAGCTGGGCTGCGCGTTAGCGCAGATCCGCTTGCGCGCCGGAACGGGTAGCCATCCATCCACCGCGGGGTTTCCCCGCAGCACAAGGTCAAACGACGAATCGCATCACCTTGTCGAGTCTTGAAGTGCTGGTGCCGCGCGGATTGTAGGAGCGGGCGGTGCGCACGGTCTTCCGCACTACAGATCGGTGCGCAACTTCCAGATCTCAGGGAACAGCACCACGTCGAGCATCTTGCGCAGGTAGCTCACGCCGCCCGTACCGCCGGTGCCGCGCTTGAAGCCGATCACGCGTTCGACCGTGGTCACGTGGCGGAAGCGCCAGAGGCGGAAGGCGTCTTCGAGATCGGTGAGTTTTTCGCCGAGCTGGTACAGGTCCCAGTGGTCGTGCGGATTGCGATAGACGACGAGCCACGCCGCCTCGACGCCGTCGCTCGATTCATACGGTTGCGTCCAGTCGCGCTCGAGCCGGTCGGCGGGCACGGGCAGGCCGTGGCGTGCGAGCAGGCGCAGCGATTCGTCGTACAGCGAGGGCGCGCGGTAGGCGGCATCGACCTGCGCGAGCAGGTCGGCGCGGTGCGCGTGCGGCTTGAGCATGGCGGCGTTCTTGTTGCCGAGCAGGAACTCGATGCAGCGGTACTGCGCACTCTGAAAACCGCTGGAGTTGGCGAGGTAGGGGCGCATCGCCGTGTACTCGGGCGGCGTCATGGTCGAGAGCACGGTCCACGCGCTCACGAGCTGTTCCATGATGCGGCTCACGCGCGCGAGCATCTTGAAGGCGTCGGGCAGGCGCTCTTGCGCGATGCACTGCACGGCGGCGTGCAGCTCGTGCAGCATGAGCTTCATCCAGAGCTCGCTGGTCTGGTGCTGCACGATGAACAGCATCTCGTCGTGCGCGGGCGACAGCGGATGTTGCGCATTCAGGATTTCGTCGAGATGCAGGTAGTCGCCGTAGCTCATCGACGCGCTGAAATCCAGCTGCGCCTTTTCTTCGTGGACGATGGACTCGGGGGTCTTGTTGTTGTTGTCGTTGTCGGTGCTCATGTCACTGCGTTCTTGCGGTTGAATTCAGCGCGTCGCCACTCGCCGGTTTCGAGCACCTGCACGAGGTGTTCGACCGAGTGCCACACATCCTCGAAGCCGACATACAGCGGCGTGAAGCCGAAGCGCAGGATGTCGGGCATCTGCGAATCGCCGGCGCGGTAGTCGCCGATCACGCCGCGTGCGATCAGCGCCTGCACGATGGCGTAGGCGCCTTCCTCGCGGCTGAGGCACACCTGCGAGCCGCGTTGCGCATGGTCGCGCGGCGTGACGAGCGAGAGGCCTTGTCCTGCGCAGCGTTGCTCGACCAGTTGGATGAACAGGTCGGTGAGCGCGAGCGACTTGGTGCGCAGCGCGGCCATCGCACCGCCGGTGCCGTTGAAGGCTTCGGCAGCGAGCACGGTGTCGAGACCGCACTCGAGGCCGGCCAGCGCGATGACCGGCTGCGTGCCGCACAGGTAGCGGCCGACGCCCGGGGCGGGGCGGTAGTGCGGCGTGAACTCGAAGGGCGCCGCGTGGCCCCACCAGCCCGACAGCGGTTGCTCGAACTGGCCTGCGTGCCTGGTGTTCACCCAGGCGAAGGCCGGCGCGCCGGGGCCGCCGTTGAGGTACTTGTAGCCGCAGCCGATCGCGTAGTCGGCGTCGCTGTCGTTGAGCGCCACGGGCACGGCGCCCGCGCTGTGTGCGAGGTCCCACACGGTGAGCGCGCCCACGGCGTGTGCGGCGGCGGTGACGGCCTTCATGTCGTGCATGGCGCCGGTGCGGTAGTTGACGTGCGTGAGCATGAGCACGGCGACTTCGTCGGTCAGCGCCGTGGGCAACTCGCTCGCGTCGATCAGCTTCAACGTGAAGCCACGCTCGCGGCACAGCGATTCGGCGATGTACAGGTCGGTCGGGAAGTTGCTGCGCTCGCTGACCACCAGCTTGCGGCGGGACTGTGAGCCCCCAGGACTCGGCACGCCGAGTCCGTCCCCCGAGGGGAGCGAGGAAGCTTGGGAGCGGCCCGGCGCTTCCTCGGCCTTCTGCTGCGAGAGCGCCGCGAACAGCACCTTGTAGAGGTTGACCGACGTGCTGTCGGTGCACACCACTTCGCCGGGCGCGGCACCGATCAGGCGGGCCACCTTGTCGCCCAGGCGCTGCGGCAGGTCGAACCAGCTCGCGGTGTTCCAGGAGCGGATCAGGCCTTCGCCCCATTCCTTGGCGACCACTTCGGCGATGCGCGCGGGCGCGGCCGTGGGCAGCACGCCGAGCGAGTTGCCGTCGAGGTAGAGCACGCCCTCGGGCAGGGTGAATTGGTTGCGCAAGGTGCGCAGCGGGTCTTGCGCGTCGAGGGCGCGGCAGTCGGCGAGGGTCGTCGTCATGGAAGGGGTGGTTTCAGCGGGGAAGTTCGCGCAGCACGGCGCGCACGGGGGAGGCATCGGCGCTCGTCAGCTTCAGCGGCAGCGCGATGAGTTCGTAGTCGCCCTCGGGCACGGTGTCGAGCACGAGGTTCTCGAGCACGCGCAGGTCGAGGTGGCGGATGCGCTGGTGGCTGTCGAGCGTCTTGCTGTCGGCCGGGTCGATGCTGGCGGTGTCGATGCCGATGAGCTTCACGCCCATGGCCGCCAGGCGCTCGACGGTGGCGGGCTCGTAGGCCGCGAGCTGCGGGTCCCAGCGGTCGACGGGCATGGACTGGTAGGTGCGCACGAGCACGCGCGGGGGCAGCGTGTCGGTCACGGCATGCGCGATGTGCGCCCAGGTGACCAACGGGCCGCGGCCGATCGCGTGGATCACGCGGCAGGGGCCGAGAAAGGGCGTGAGGTCGACCTGGCCGATGGTCTGGCCTTCGGGGGCGTAGTGCAGCGGCGCGTCGGCATGGGTGCCCACGTGCGGCGACAGCGTGATCGCGCTCACGTTGACCGGGCAGCCGGGGCCGATGGTGGCGCACCACTGCTGAGAGTACGGCGTGTCGCCCGGGAACACCGGGCTGCCAGCGTGCACGGGGGCGGAGATGTCCCAGAGTCGGAGCGGGGCGGTCATGGCGGGCGGCAAGGCGAAGGAAGAAAAAAGGCAGTGTGGGCCGGTTGGAGGCGCTCCACAAGGGGCCGGCGGGTGCCGAATGCTATGCGCAGTGGCTGCCTTGAGTCGAGAAGTTATCCATCAATCATCGAAAGATTGAATAATCTATTCATTCAACGGGAATTGGAGAACAGATCATGCAAGCCGACCTCGACCGAACCGACCTTCAGCTGCTGCGCGCGCTGCAGGACAACGCCCGCCTGACCTCGGGCGAGCTGGCGCAGATGGCGCACCTGTCGCAGTCGCCGTGCTGGCGGCGGGTGAAGAAGCTGGAAGACGACGGCGTGATCGGCGGCTACCACGCGGGCCTGAACCGGCGCGCGCTGGGCTTCGGCGTGCTGGCCTTCGTGATGGTCGGCATCGACCACCAGACCGAGATTTCGTCGCGCGCCTTCGAAGACGCGGTGTGCGCGATTCCGGAGGTGGTGATGTTCCACGGCATCTCGGGGCCGGCGGACTTCATCCTCGTGGTGGTCGCGAAGGACCTCGACGCCTATTCCGACCTGCTGCAGCGCAAGCTGCACCGCCTGCCGGGCGTGCGCCACGTGCAGACGCATTTCTCGCTGCAGGAGTTCAAGGGGCAGTTGGGGGGATTGCCAGTGCCCGTGGCCTGAGCGGTCAGTGCAGCTCGTCGGACAGCATCGCGAGCCCATGCCGCAGGCGCGCACGCTGGCAGGCGTCGCTGCCGGCCTGCAGCTCGTGGCAGGGGTTCGGCCGCCATTCGTAGATGCCGCAGGCCACCGACTGGCCGATCTTGCCGATGAGCGCGGCGCAGCGCGGCGGCGTGTGGTCGGTGCCGCGCATGCGGCACAGGGCGTCGTTCACATCGACCGCCAGGCCCGAGGGAACGCGGCCCCCGTTGTCGTCGAGCTCGTGGACGCTGAAGTCGACGCGGTAGGCGGCGCAGCAGGCGCCGCAGGTCTGGCAGGGATTCATGAGGCGAGCAGCGCGGCGTCGCGCACGCGCTGCAGCATGCGGCGGCGGATCAGCCCGCTCGCGGGGCGGATCAGCAGCCAGTAGGCGGTGAAGCGGCGTTGCGCGGCGGCATCGCCGCACCAGACCCGGGTGCGGGTGGTGAGGCGCGTGCCCGAGCCTTCGGGCTCGGCCGTGAAATGGAGCACCAGCTTGGCGAGGCCCGTGGCATCGAGCGCCGCGAAGGCCGGGCCGTCGGCCAGAGGGACCAGGCCGTAGTCGAAGCGCCAGAAGCGGCCGGCCAGCCCAAAGGCCAGTTCGCGTTCGCCGTCGCGCCCCAGCGGCGTGAAGTCGGCGAAGCTGAAGGCCTCGCGCTGGCGCAGCGTGGGGGCGGCGAGGCCCAGCCGGCTGGCCAACCGGTTCGGCAGTTCGCGCAGCGCGATGAGGCTGCGCGCCACGGGGTCGTCGGTGATCTCGGGCCGGGCCGCCACGTCGAGCACGCGCGCGGGCGACGCGGGCACATGGAGGCTGTGCGTCTCCGCGAACTGGTAGCGCGGCAGGTAGCGGTTCATCAGCTCCATGCGGCGCCTCGTGGGTTCAGCGGTTCGATGTCTGTCAGAGCCTGCCGAGCAGCAGGAACTCCATCAGCGCCTTCTGTGCGTGCAGCCGGTTCTCGGCCTCGTCCCACACCACCGACTGCGGACCGTCGATGACCTCGGCCTGCACTTCCTCGCCGCGGTGCGCGGGGAGGCAGTGCATGAAGAGGGCGTCGGGCTGGGCGATGCGCATCATGTCCTCGTCGACGCACCAGTCGGCGAAGGCCTTGCGGCGCGCCTCGTTCTCGGCCTCGTAGCCCATGCTGGTCCAGACGTCGGTGGTGACGAGGTCGGCGCCGCGGCAGGCTTCCATCGGGTCCTTGAAGACCTTGTAGCTGTCGCCCGAGCGGATGCCGGCGATCGACTGGTCGACCTCGTAGCCGCTGGGCGTGCTCACGTGCACGGTGAAGCCCAGAATTTCAGCGGCCTGCAGCCAGGTGTTGGCCATGTTGTTGCCGTCGCCGACCCACGCCACGGTCTTCCCCTGGATGGAGCCGCGGTGTTCGATGTACGTGAAGATGTCCGCGAGGATCTGGCAGGGGTGGAACTCGTTGGTCAGGCCGTTGATGACGGGCACGCGCGAGTGCGCGGCGAAGTTGTCGATCTTGGTCTGCTCGTAGGTGCGGATCATCACCAGGTCGACCATGCGGCTGATGACCTTGGCGCTGTCCTCGATGGGCTCTGCGCGGCCCAGTTGGCTGTCGCCCGTGGTCAGGTGCACCACGCTGCCGCCGAGCTGGTACATGCCGGCCTCGAAGCTCACGCGGGTGCGCGTGCTGGCCTTCTCGAAGATCATGGCCAGCGTGCGGTCGGTCAGCGGCTGGTGCTTTTCGTAGGTCTTGAACTTCTTCTTGATGATCGCCATGCGATCGAAGAGGTAGACGTATTCGTCGGCCGTGAGGTCCGAGAACTGCAGGTAGTGGCGCAGGGCGTTCGGTGCGGCGGCGGTCGTCATTGCGCAACGGGCTCCGAAAGGAAGGCTTTGACGATCGGCGCGAGGATCGCAACGATCTCGTCGGCTTCGGCAATGCTCAGGATGAGCGGCGGCACGAGGCGGATCACCTTGTCGGCCGTGACGCTCAGCAGCAGGCCGGCGTCGCAGGCGCGGTTCAGGATCACGCCGCAGGGACGGTCGAGCTCGATGCCCAGCATCAGGCCCTGGCCGCGGATTTCTTTCACGCCCGTCAGGCCGCCGATTTCGCGTTCCAGCGCGGCCTTCAGGTGTGCGCCCACGGTGGCGGCGTTCTCGAGCAGCTTGTGCTCTTCCATGATGCGGATGGTTTCCACACCGGCGCGCATCGCCAGCGGATTGCCGCCGAAGGTGGTGCCGTGGTTGCCCGGGCCGAAGATGTTGGCGGCCTTGGGGCCGGCGACGACGGCACCGATCGGCACGCCCGAGCCCAGGCCCTTGGCCAGCGGCATCACGTCGGGCAGGATGCCCGCCCACTGGTGCGCAAACCACTTGCCGGTGCGGCCCATGCCGCACTGCACTTCGTCGATCATCATGAGCCAGTCGCGCTCGTCGCACAGGGCGCGCACCTGCTTGAGGTAGTCGACGCGCATCGGGTTGATGCCGCCTTCGCCCTGGATGGTTTCGAAGAACACGGCGACCACGTTCGGGTTGCCTTCGGTGGCCTTCTTCAGCGCCTCGATGTCGTTCAGCGGCACGCGGATGAAGCCTTCGACCAGCGGGCCGAAACCGGCCTGCACCTTGGGATTGCCGGTGGCCGACAGCGTGGCGATGCTGCGACCGTGGAAGGCCGCTTCGTAGACGACGATTTCGGGGCGCTCGATGCCCTTGTCATGGCCGAACTTGCGGGCCAGCTTCAGGGCGGCTTCGTTGGCTTCCAGGCCGGTGCAGCAGAAGAAGGCGTTGGTCAGGCCCGACAGCTCGGTGAGCTTGGTGGCGAGCTGTTCCTGTCCGGTCACGTGGTAGTAGTTGGAGCTGTGGATCAGCTTGGTCAGCTGGTCCTGCAGCGCGGGCACCAGCTCGGGGTGGTTGTGGCCCAGCGTGTTGACGGCAATGCCGCCCAGGCCGTCGAGGTACGCCTTGCCCGTGGTGTCCCAGACTCGGCAGCCCTGGCCGTGCGACAGCGCGATCGGCAGGCGACCGTAGGTGTTCATGACGTGGGGCGAGGTGGGTTGCTGGGCGGTGGCGCTCATTCGGTACTCCAGATAGGGAACACGAATTCTAGGCGTGCGATTTGACGGCTTCGTTGAGGATTCCGCATCACAGCAATGCCCCCCATTCAGGATGCAAAAAGAGCCCCGGATAGAATTGCTTGCTGCACCGCAGCACCCGTTCCGGTCGCCTCACTTCACGATGATTTCCCCCAACGCCAAAGAAATCTTCATCCAGGGCATCACCCACGATGGCCGCAGTTTTCGCCCCAGCGACTGGGCCGAACGCCTCGCCGGCGTCATGTGCTCCTTCCGCCCCGGCGGCGCCTACCCGGGCAGCCACCTGAGCTACTCGCCCTGGTGCATTCCCACGACCATCAACGGCGTGAAATGCGTGGTGGTGAACCGTGCCCTGCGCGACGCCGAACCCATGGCCTGGGACTTCTGCGTGAACTTCGCGAAAGACAACAACCTCCAAGTGGCCGAGGCCTGCCTGGTGCCCGATCCGGCGGACACGCCGCCCCCTCCCAAAAAGACCTGACTTCCAGGTCTTTTTTTTGGGCTGCGCGGGTCGCTTTTGCCTGGATGGTTTTCGAGCGCCCATGAAAAAACCGCCCGAAGGCGGTTTTTCACTTTTGCTTGCTGCAGCGCACCCCGATCAAACGGCGGACTGGAGAATTCCGGTCCGGGCTTGCCTGACAGGTGTCAGGCTGCGGCCTTTTCAGGCGCGAGGGCGAGGGCCTTGACCTTGGCCGACAGGCGGCTCTTGTCGCGGGCTGCCTTGTTCTTGTGGAAGATGCCCTTGTCGGCGACGGTGTCGACGATGCTCTGGGCCTTCGCGAACAGTTCGCTTGCCTTGGTCTTGTCGCCAGCCAGAACAGCCTTTTCGACGTTCTTGACAGCGGTACGGTATTTGGAGCGCAGCGAGGTGTTCGCAGCGTTGAGCTTGACGTCCTGGCGGACGCGCTTGCGGCCCGACGCGAGGCGGGGGTTCTTCTTCTTGGGCTTGGCGGATGCCATATTTAGTGTTCCTTAGGTGTCTGAGGATGATGCAGCAAAGCCCTCCATTATAGGCCGGGTTCCGGTTTTTGCCGAATTGCCTGCTTTTGTCACCTTTCGGAGCCCTACACTCGCCCCCGTGTCCCTGTTCAAATCCGCCTCCACCGTCTCCCTGCTGACCCTCGCTTCGCGGATCACGGGCCTCGTGCGCGACGTGCTTTTTGCCTCGGTCTTCGGCGTCAGCGCACTCACCGACGCCTTCAACGTCGCCTTTCGCATCCCCAACCTGTTTCGCCGCGTGTTCGGCGAGGGCGCCTTCAGCCAGGCCTTCGTGCCGGTGCTGGCCGCGCGCAAGGCCGAGGCGGGGCAAGAGGGCGCCCGGGAGCTGGTCGACCACGTCGCCACGCTGCTGACCTGGGCCCTGGTGGTGCTGTGCGTGGCGGGCGTGGCCGGCGCGCCGCTGCTGGTCTGGGCCATGGCCAGCGGGCTGCAGGGCTTCGACGCCGCCGTGGTCATGACGCGCTGGATGTTCCCCTACATCGGCTTCATGTCGCTGGTGGCGCTGGCGGGTGGCATTCTCAACACCTGGCGCAAGTTCGCGGTGCCAGCGGCGTCGCCGGTGCTGCTCAACATTGCGCTGATCCTGTCGATCTCGGTCGGCGCGCCGCTGTTCCGCCGGTACGGCATCGAGCCGATCTATGCCCAGTGCGTGGGCGTGATGGTCGGTGGCGTGCTGCAGCTGGCCCTGCAGATTCCGGCGCTGCGCGCGCTGGGGCTCATGCCGCGCATCGGCGCCAGCTTCAAGGCGCTGCGCACCGCGTGGAACGATCCGACCACCCGCAAGGTCATGAAGCTCATGCTGCCGGCGCTGCTGGGCGTGAGCGTGGCGCAGATCTCGCTGCTCATCAACACGCAGATCGCCTCGCACCTGGCCACCGGCAGCGTGACCTGGGTCACCAACGCCGACCGGCTGATGGAATTTCCCACCGCCATGCTCGGCGTCGCGCTCGGCGTGGTGCTGATGCCGCAGCTCGCGGGCGCCCGCGCCGCAAAAGACGACGCGCGTTACTCGTCGCTGCTCGACTGGGGCTTGCGGCTCGTGGTGCTGCTGGCGGCGCCGTGCGCCGTGGCGCTGCTGCTGTTCGCCAAGCCGCTGGTGGCCGTGCTGTTCCACAACGGCGCCTACACCGGCGAAGACGTGGGCCGCACCACCGTGGCGCTCATGGGCTACGGCGTGGGGCTGGTCGGCCTCGTTGCGGTGAAGGTGCTCGCGCCCGGCTACTACGCCAAGCACGACACGCGCACGCCCATGCTGATCGCCGTGTGTGTGCTGGTGCTCACGCAGGTGCTCAACTTCTTCCTGGTGCCGCTGCTGCAGCACGCGGCGCTCACGCTGACCATCGGCATCGGTGCATTGGTCAACGCGCTGTGGCTGCTGATCGGCCTGGTCCGCCGCGGCAGCTACACCCCCGAGCCCGGCTGGGGAAAGTTCGCGCTGCAGGTGCTGCTGGGCACCGTGGTGCTGGCGGTTTTGCTGGCCTGGGGCGCGCACTATTTCGACTGGGTCGGCCTGCGCGCGCAACGCCTGCACCGCATCGGCCTCTTGGCCGCGCTCATCGCCGGCGCCGCGCTGCTCTATTTCGCCGTGCTCACGGCCACGGGCGTGCGCCTTCGCAGTTTCATGCGCCGTTAAGGTGCCGTTGGCGAGCCGGAAAACCACTGCCTTGACGCTCCCCGCGGGCTCCTCTACAAAGCCATATGACGTTCAGCTACCAGGTTCCCACGGCACTGGAATATTTCGAGTCGCTGGTCGGCAGCGATGACCACTTTCCGCTGCTCGAAGCGGCCGCCAGCATCGCGCAGGACGAATACCCCGAACTCGACGTGCAGCAGGTGCTGGGCGACGTCGACCAGCTGCTCGCGCGCCTCAAGCGCCGCCTGCCGGCCGACGCCGCGCCGCTGGCCCGGCTGCGCGCGCTGAACCAGTTCTTCTTCAGCGACCTGAATTTCGGCGGCAACGTCAACGACTACTACGACCCCGACAACAGCTACCTGAACGCCGTGTTGCGCACCCGCCGCGGCATTCCGATCTCGCTGGCCGTGCTGTGGATGGAGCTGGCGCAGGGCCTCGGGCTGCAGACGCGCGGCATCAGCTTTCCGGGGCACTTCATGGTCAAGGTCACGCTGCCCAAGGGGCAGGTCGTGATCGATCCGTTCACCGGCAAGTCGCTCTCGCGCGAAGAGCTGGGCGAACGGCTCGAACCTTACAAGCGCGGCAACGGGCTGGTCGGCGAGTTCGACGTGCCGCTGGGCCTGTACCTGCAGCCCGCGAGCCCGCGCGAGATCATTGCGCGCATGCTGCGCAACCTGAAGGAAGTGCACCACGCGCAGGAAGACTGGCCGCGCTACATCGCGGTGCAGAACCGCCTCATTGCGCTCTTGCCCAGCGCCTGGGGCGAGCACCGCGACCGCGGCGTGGCGCATGCCGAGCAGGGCCATGCGGCGCTGGCCGTGTTCGACCTCGAGACCTACCTCGCCAACGCCGAAGACGCGCTCGACATCGACGCGATCGCCGAGCGCGTGGCGCTGCTGCGGCGCCTGGCCAACTAGCTACAAGCCCATGACCGACACCCGCACCGGCGTGAGCGCGGCGCCGCCCGACCTGGGCACGCTGCACGAATTCCACGGCGTGCAGCCGGTGTTGCCGGTGTCCGACGTGTCGCGCGCCGCGCGCTGGTTTTCCGAGGTGCTGGGTTTCGAGATCGACTTCATCGCCGGCGAGCCGCCCAGCTACGCCCGCGTGAAGAAGGGCGACCGCAGCTACGGCGACCCCGTGTACCTGCGTCTGTGGCAATGCGGCAGCCGCGAAGCCCGGCCCTGGCGCGGCGAAATCGTGATCCACGTCGGCAAGGACATCGACGGCCTGCATGCCGCCTACGTGAAGCGCGGCGTGACCGTGATCGAACCGCCCACGTCCCAGCCCTGGGGCCTGCGCGAATTCGCGATCCGCGAACCCGATGGCCACGTGCTGCGGTTCTGCGGCTACCTCTGACACACAAAATTACAAGCAGATCGACGCGGCCGTGTCGATCCGCTGTCCGCTCGTGCGACGTGTGAACAGGAGGCGCGCAGATTCCCGTGCCTCCCGATCTTCATCAACCCACAGGAGAAACGACATGCGATTCATGGTTCTGGTCAAGGCGAGCCCCGATTCCGAAGCCGGCGTGATGCCGAGCACCGAGCTGCTCACCGAGATGGGCCGGTTCAACGAAGAACTGGTCAAGGCCGGCGTGCTGCTGGCGGGCGAGGGGCTGCACCCGTCGTCCAAGGGTGCGCGCGTGCGCTGCGAAGGCAAGAATCGCACCGTCATCGACGGCCCCTTCACCGAGACCAAGGAGCTGCTCGCGGGCTTCTGGCTGCTGCAGGTCAAGTCGAAGGAAGAGGCCATCGAGTGGATCAAGCGCAGCCCGTTCCAGGAAGGCGAGATCGAGATCCGCCAAGTCTTCGAGGCCACCGATTTCGGCGAGGCCATGACGCCCGAGCTGCTGGCGCAGGAAGACCGCCTGCGCGCCGAGTCGGCCGCCAAGGCCGGCCGCTGAACCCCGTCCATCCTTCAAAGGAGAAACGACCATGCGATTCATGCTGCTGATGATTCCCCACGGCTACGAAAGCGCGGCGCCCGGCACCGTGCCCGACGACGTCGAACGCGTGGGGTCGATGATGGCTTTCAACGAGTCCCTGCAGAAGGCCGGCGTGCTGATCGGCTGCGAGGGCCTGCACCCGCCGTCGATGGGCGCGCGCGTGAGCTTTCCGGGCGGCAAGCCGAAGGTGGTCGACGGCCCCTTCGCCGAAGTCAAGGAAGTGCTGGGCGGTTATTGGCTGATCGATGTTGCCTCGCGCGCCGAAGCCATCGAATGGGCGAGCCGCTGCCCGGGCAGTGAGAACGAAGTCATCGAGATCCGCCAGGTGCAGGAGATGGAAGACTTCTCGCCCGAGGTGCAGGACGTGGCGAGCGAGTTCACGTCGATGCAGCAGACGCTGAAGAAGTGAACGGGTCCTAGTCTTCCCGCACCAGCCGGATGCCCACCAGCGTGTAGCGCGTGCTCGGCGCATTCCAGTTGCGAAAGGACGAGCGGGCGTAGAAAGCCCAGGTGTGCCAGGAGCCCCCGCGGCGCACGCGCACGGTGCCCGTGGCCGGGCCTTGGGGGTCGTCGACCGGTGCGCGCGCGTAGTATTCGTCGCCATGCCAGTCGGCCACCCACTCCCACGCATTGCCGTGCATGTCGTAGAGGCCCCAGGCGTTCGGCGCGAAGCTGCCGACCGGGGCGGTGAAGGCAAAACCGTCGTCGCCCGCGAGCGCCATCGCGCGCCAGCGCGGCCAATGGGTGGCGCTGCGTGTGTCGAACACATTGGCTCCGCGCCGCAGCGTGGCCGGATCGTTCCCCGTGCTGTAGCGCGTGCGCGTGCCGGCGCGGCAGGCGTACTCCCACTCGGCCTCGGTCGGCAGGCGGTAGCGTCGGCCCTCCGTCTGGCTCAGCCATGCGGCCAGCGCCTGCGCGTCGTTCCAGCTCACGTTGACGACGGGGTGGCTGTCGTCTTGCGCGAAGCCCGGGTTGCGCCACGAGTAGCGTGGGTCGCGGCCTTCGAAGGCGTCGCCGCGCCGCGTGGTGGCGGGGTCGTAGTCGGCACGCCAGCCGTAGCCGCCCGTGCCGTCGGCCACCGATTCGGGCACATGGCCCGAGGCTTCGAGGAAGCGCCGGAACTGGCCCACCGTCACCTCGTGCTGCCCCATCCAGAACGCGCGCGTGATGCGCACCTTGTGCACCGGCCCTTCGTCGGCCAGCTGGGTGAAGCGCTCCTTCGGCAACGCGGGGTAGTCGCGTGCCAGGGCCTCCGGCGCCTCGTCGCTGCCCATGAGGAATTCGCCGGCCGGCAATCGCACGAAGGCCATGCCCAGGCTGTTTCGTTCCACTGCGGGGCCATCCGCCCGGACGCCGCCGGACGCGAGGCTGAATGCAATGCCCAGGCTCAACAAGACGAGGCGTGGTGTCATGGCCGCATGCTATCCGGCGTGTCGACCGGAGGGGGCGCATGAGCGACGACCGGGGCCCCGCCGCTATCCACCGCGCCATCGAGGCGGTCTGGCGCATCGAGTCTGCGAAGATCATCGCCACGCTCGCGCGCAAGGTGCGCGACGTGGGCCTGGCCGAAGAGTTGGCGCAGGACGCACTGGTGGCCGCGCTCGAGCAATGGCCCGTCGAGGGCCTGCCCGACAACCCCGCCGCCTGGCTCACGCAGGTGGCCAAGCACCGCGCCCTGGACCGCCTGCGCCACGTGCAGCTGGCCGAGCGCAAGGCGCCCGAGATCGGCCGCGAACTCGACGCGCTGCACGCCATGGCCCAAGCCGATTTCGTGCAGGCCGTGGATGCAGCGCTCGATGACGACATCGGCGACGACCTGCTGCGCCTCGTGTTCACCGCCTGCCACCCGGTGCTCTCGACCGAGGCGCGCGTGGCGCTCACCTTGCGGCTGATGGGCGGCCTCACGACCGACGAGATCGCGCGCGCCTTTCTCGTGCCCGAAGCCACCGTGGCGCAGCGCATCGTGCGCGCCAAGCGCACGCTGGCCGAGGCGCGCGTGCCCTTCGAGGTGCCACGCCGCCACGAGCTCGAAGCCCGGCTGGCCTCGGTGCTCGAGGTGCTCTACCTGATCTTCAACGAAGGCTATTCGGCCACCGCCGGCGACGACTGGATGCGCCCCACGCTGTGCGACGAGGCCCTGCGCCTGGGCCGCATCGTGGCCGAGCTGGTGCCCGGCGAAGCCGAGGTGCACGGGCTGGTCGCGCTGATGGAAATCCAGGCTTCGCGCACCACTGCGCGCGTTGGCGCGTCGGGCGAGCCGGTGCTGCTGCTCGATCAGAACCGCGCGCGCTGGGACCAGATGCTGATCCGCCGCGGCCTCTCGGCGCTGGCGCGTGCCGAATCGCTGGGTGGCGCGCTCGGCCCCTACGCGTTGCAGGCCGCCATTGCTGCCTGCCACGCCCGCGCACGCACCGCAGGCGAGACCGACTGGGCGCGCATCGCGGCGCTGTACGACGCGCTGGCCGTGCTGTCGCCATCACCCATCGTCGAGCTGAACCGCGCGGTCGCGCTGTCGATGGCCTTCGGGCCGGCGGCCGGGCTGGAGGCGGTCGATGCGCTGAGGGACGAGCCCGCGCTGAAGGGCTACCACCTGCTGCCGACCGTGCGCGGCGACCTGCTCTTCAAGCTCGGTCGCCACGACGAGGCACGCCGGGAGTTCCAGCGCGCCGCCTCGCTCACGCGCAACACGCGCGAGCAGGCGCTTCTGCGGGCGCGCGCCGACGCCTGTCTCGGCAAATCCTAGCCGGCAGAGGCCGAGCTGCCTGCGGAAGGCGACCCCGGCAACCCGAACTGATGCCACGCGCGGCGCAACTGCGTGTCCGAACCGAAGCCCGACAGCTCGGCCGCCCGCGTCACGCTGGCGCCCGAGGCCAGCGCCAGTTGCGCGGCCGCCAGCCGCAGCCGGCGCAGGTAGGCCAGCGGCGCCACGCCCGCGTGCTCGACGAAGAGCCGCGTCAAGTGCCGCGCCGACGTGTGGGCGACCTCGGCCATGCGCGGCACGCTCCAGTCGGCCTGGGGCTGTTCGCTGACCGCGTCCTGCACCCGGTGCAGCGCTGCGTGCAGGTGGTTGCGGTAGGCGAGAAAGGGCGACAGCTCCGGGTCATGCGGGCCGCGCCGCAGCGCCACCACCATCGTTTGCGCCACCTGGGCTGCCAGCGCCTCGCCGCAGGTGTCGGCGATGCGGTGCAGCATCAGGTCGATGCCCGTCGTGACGCCCGCGCTGCTGTAGACCGGCGGGTCGAGCACGAAGACGCGGTTGCTCACCACCTCGCAGCGCGGCTCCACGGCGCGCAGTTCGTCCAGGTGATGGTGGTGCGTGGTGACGCGCCGGCCCGCGAGCGCGCCCGCATGCGCTGCGAGCAGGGCGCCCGCGCAGACCGTGACCAGCTCGACGCCGCCGCGCGTGAAGCGCTGGCCGCGAAGCCAGTGCAGCAGGTCCTGTGCCTCGGGGCTGTCGGTCGCGATGGTGTCGCCCGGCAGGCCGACCAGCACCACCCAGCCGGGGCCGTCCCACTGCGTCGGCAGCGGCGCCAGCCCTGACAGCGCAACGCCGACCGAGCCCTTCATGCTGGGCCGCGGCCCCGCGAACTCGATGACAAAACGCTCGGGCTGGCCCGCCGCGCGCAGCCGCTGGTTGGCAATGCGCAGCGCCTCGGCCGGCCCGGCCCAGTCGAGCACCAGGCTGTCGGGCAGCAGCACGAAAACTACGCGGATGGGGTCTCGTTGCGGGTCCATGCGTAGTCCATCTGGCGCGCCGTGCGCTCGGCCAAGTCGCGTCCGGCCAGGCGCTCGACCAGGTGCAGGCTCATGTCGATACCCGCGCTGATGCCCGCCGAGCTGACGATGCGACCGGTGTCGACCCAGCGCACGCCTTCGCGCACGTCGAGCTGTGGAAACTGCGCGCGCAGGTCAACGAGGTCTTCCCAGTGCGTGGTGACCGCTTCGCGCGTCACCACGCCAGCTTGTGCGAGCAGGAAGACGCCGGTGCAGACCGAGGCGACGAGCTGCGCGTGGGCCGCGCGCTGCGCGATCCAGCGCAGGGTGTCGGGGCTTGCCATCGGCGCATCGACCACGCCGCCAGGGATGATCAGCACGTCGGCGGCTGCGGCGGCGCCGGCCAGCGTGTGGTCGGCGAGCAGCCGCAGGCCGGCACGCGCCTGCACCGGCTCTCCGGCGCGGGTGTGGGCGACCGAGGCGACCTCGAAGGGCGCGGGGGCGCCGGCGTTCAGACGCTGGTGGACGCGCGCGGCGGTGGTGAAGACCTCGAAGGGGCCGGCAAAGTCCAGCGCCTCGACGCCGTCGTAGGCCAGGATGCGCACGCGCAACGGGGTCATCGAAATACCTCCGTGCTTCGCACTTCGGTGCGAGCTTGCTTGGGGCGGCCCGGCGCGGCGCTCATGCCATCGCGCCTTCCGTCGCACGCGCCAACGCCTGCGCCACGCCGCAGACCGTGGCGAAGCGCCCGTCCAGCACGGTCGCTGTGCGCGCCTTGATGTCGGCGACGGACAGCGGGCGGCCGTCGGGCTGCACCATGTCGAAGGTGAGGGTGGCGTCGGTCACGTAGTCGACCTCCCAGCCCAGGTCCGAGGCGTGGCGCGTGGTGGTTTCGCAGCACTGCTCGGTGCGGATGCCGCTCACGATCAGGCGGCGGATGCCGTGCTGCGTGAGCCACACGTCCAGGCCGCTGTTGACCAGCGCGCTGTGGCGGTACTTGGTGAAGGTGGCGGCCGCCTCGAAGGGCGCGAGGCCGTCGATCGGGCGCACATGGCCCGATTCGAGCGCGAAGGGGTTCGATGCGTTCTGCGGCGCGTCGACGTGGAACACGCGCACCACCGGCAGTCCGGCCGCCACGGCGCCGGCGATCAGCGCGTTCTGGGCGTCGAGGTAGGGCGCGAGCAGGGCGGCGTTCCAGTACGGGCGGTGGCGGAACGATTCCTGGGCGTCGATCACAATCAGACAGGTGGTCATGGCGGTGGCGGGCAAGGCAAAGTGGATGATGCCGCCTATTCTTGGGCGCCGCCAGCGGTTCGTCCGCGCCGAAGCGGACCGGAACCGATCAGATCAGGACATCAGGCAGCCTAGACCAGGCCGCCCGCGTGCAGCTCTTTTTTCAAGTACGCGTAGTACAGCGGCGCCGCCACCAGCCCGGCCGGGCCGAACACCGCCTCGGCCACGAACATCACCGACAGCAGCTCCCACACGCGCATCTGCGTGCGCGCGCCGACCACCTTGGCGTTGATGACGTACTCGGCCTTGTGGATCAGGATCAGGAAGCCCAAACAGGCCGCGGCCGTGACCGGCGACACCGACAGCGCCACCAGCGTGATCACCGAGTTGCAGACGAGGTTGCCCACGATCGGCACCAGCCCGGCCACGAAGGTCAGGGTGATGAGCGCGGGCGTGTAGGGCAGCTCGAGGCCCCACAGCGGCATCAGGAACAGCAGGAAGATCGCGGTCAGCAGCGTGTTGAAGGCCGCGATCCAGAACTGCGCCGCGACGATCTGGCCGAAGGCCTCGCCGAAAGTGCTGATGCGCTGGAACATCTGCTGCGCCAGCGGCCGGCGCTGGGCCGGTGGCGGCGCCACGGCGGCCAGCGCGCCGATGATCAGGCCCACGTAGGCGAACAGCAGCCCGCCCAGCCAGGCGCGCCCGGCCATCGCGAGCGAGCCCGCCTGCGTGCGCAGGTAGTTGGCGACGATGCGCTGCACCTCGGCCGCGCCCTCGGGCAGGTAGACGGCGATGTCGGGCGGCAGCTTGGAGCGCAGCTCGAGCACCGTGCGGGCCGTGTAATCAAGCAGTTCGCGGTACTGGTCGGGCGCATCGAGCACGTACTCGCGTGCCTGCGAGAACCCCAGCGTGCCCAGGCCGATCGGGCCGAGCAGCACCAGCGTGACCGCCACCACCCGGGCCAGGCTGTCGGCGCCGGAACGCAGGGGTTTCAGGCGCGACAGCCAGCCGCCCAGCAGCCGGGTGAACCAGCGCGCGACGAGGAAGCCGATGCACACGCACAGCAGCCCCGGCAGCAGGTGCTGCCACATCACGAGCATCAGCCCCGCGAGCATCAGCAGGTAGCTGGCCACGACCACGTGGCGGGAGGTTGCGGCCTGGGGCGCCTGGGGCACTTGGGGCGGGGCGGCGAGGGTGACGTCGGGCAGCGGCGTGGCCATCCGGGGAGCGGGGCGTGCGGTGAGAAAAAGAAAAGAACGGGCGCGCGGTCAGGCGACGACCACGGCCGCGCCGTCGCCGCGCTCGGCGATCACGCCGATCTCGTGCACCGACTCACCGGCGGCGCGCAGCGTGGCGGCGCAGGCGGCGGCGTCGGCCGCGTCGATCACCACGACCATGCCGATGCCGTTGTTGAAGGTGCGGTTCATCTCGATGTCGTCGATGCCGGCCACCTTCTGCAGCCAGGCGAACAGCTCGGTCTGCGGCCAGCTGCCCTTCTTGAGGTGGGCGGCCGTGCCTTCGGGCAGCACGCGCGGGATGTTCTCGAGCAGGCCGCCGCCGGTGATGTGGGCCAGCGCCTTGATCGGGTGCTTGCCCAGCGCTTCGAGCACGGGCTTCACGTACAGGTGGGTGGGCGCCATCACGGCCTCGCGGAAGGGCTTGCCGTCGAGGGTGGCGGGCAGGTCGGCGCCAGCGCGCTCGATGACCTTGCGCACGAGGCTGAAGCCGTTGGAATGCACCCCGGCCGAGGCCAGGCCCAGCACCACGTCGCCGGGCTTGACGTTCTGGCCCGTGAGGATCTTCGACTTTTCGACCGCGCCGACCGCAAAACCGGCCAGGTCGTACTCGCCGGCCGGGTACATGCCGGGCATTTCGGCGGTCTCGCCGCCGATGAGGGCGCAACCCGAGAGTTCGCAGCCGCGGGCGATGCCGCCGATGACGGCCGCGGCCGTGTCCACGTCGAGCTTGCCGCAGGCGAAGTAATCGAGGAAGAACAGGGGCTCGGCGCCCTGCACCAGCACGTCGTTGACGCTCATGGCCACGAGGTCGATGCCGACCGTGTCGTGCATGTTCCACTCGAAAGCCAGCTTGAGCTTGGTGCCGACGCCGTCGGTGCCGCTCACCAGCACCGGCTCGGTGTAGCGCTTGGGCACTTCGAAGAGCGCGCCGAAGCCGCCGATGCCGGCCAGCACGCCTTCGCGCATGGTTTTCTTCGCCAGGGGCTTGATGCGGTCAATCAGGGCGTCGCCTGCGTCGATGTCGACACCGGCGTCCTTGTAGCTGAGCGGGGTGGGCGTGGAGGAGGTCATGGGCGGGCGGTGTCGAGAAGAAGGAGCGAAAGGGTCGCGAAGCGGCGAGGAAGGGCGGGCAGGGGAGGCGCCGGCGACCGAGGCGGCCGGGCCGATAGAATTCCTCACGATTTTAAGGGCCCTCCGGGCCCCCTCCATGAACCTTCCCGGGATGAAACAGCTCGCGCTCGATATCGGCATTGCGACGGGCCCCAGCTTCGACGCCTTTTTTGCCGGCCCCAACGAGGCGGCGCTGCGACACCTGCAAGTGTGGGTGGGCGGTGCCGACGGCAGCCCCGCGCTGCACTCGCCGGTGCCGACCTACCTCTGGGGCGACAGCGGCAGTGGCAAGACCCACCTGCTCGAATCCGTGCGCGTTGCGCTGGCCGAGCAGGGCGCCAGCGTGGGCTGGCTGCATGCCGGCCTGCTGGAGCCGCCCGAGTTCGACGAGCGCTGGGGCGCCGTCCTGCTCGACGACGTCCACCTCTACACCGCGGTGCAGCAGCACGCGGCCTTCAACTGGTTTGTCAACGCCCAGACCCTGCAGCGCGGCGTGGTCGCCGCCGGCGCCTTGCCGCCGGCCGACCTGCCGCTGCGCGAAGACCTGCGCACCCGCCTCGGCTGGGGCCATGTGTTCCACCTGCAGGTGCTGAGCGAAAGCGAACGCCGCGCGGTGCTGCGCCAGGCGGCCGACGCACGCGGCGTGATGCTGTCCGACGACGTGCTCGACTTCATGCTGCACCGCTTCAGCCGCGACCTCGGCAGCCTGATGGAGCTGCTGTCGCAGCTCGACGGCTACGCACTGCAGACCCAACGCGCGATCACCATTCCGCTGATCCGCTCCATGCTCGAAAACGAATAAGCGAATAAATAAGAAGAAGCGCCTGCTTCTCCTCGAAAAACAACCAATGATCAAGAAATTCATCGACAAGCTGCTCGGCAAGTCCGCCGGCGGCACGCAGGGCAAGAGCCGCTTCGGCAAGCGCCAGGAGGTGCCGGCAGAGGTTCACAAGATCGATCCCGCCCTGGTCGACGAACGCGCGAAGAACGTGGTCACCACGCTGCAGCAGGCGGGCTACGAGGCCTACGTGGTGGGCGGCGCGGTGCGCGACCTGCTGCTGGGCCTGCGACCGAAAGATTTCGACGTGGCCACCAACGCCACGCCCGAGCAGGTCAAGTCGCTGTTCCGCCGCGCCTTCATCATCGGCCGGCGTTTTCGCATCGTGCACGTGGTGTACGGCCGGGGTCGTGAGCATGAGGTGATCGAGGTCTCGACCTTCCGCGCCTACATGGACAACGCCGCCGCCGAGCAGGTGGCCGGCAACGAACGCACCAGCAAGGGCGAGCTCGCGAGCATGAAGCACGCCGTGGACGCCAGCGGCCGCGTGCTGCGCGACAACGTCTGGGGCCCGCAGGAAGAAGACGCGGCGCGCCGCGACTTCACCGTCAACGCCATGTACTACGACCCGGCCAACCAGGTCGTGGTCGACTATCACAACGGCATCAAGGACGCCCAGAAGCTCACGCTGCGCATGATCGGCGACCCGGTCACGCGCTACCGCGAAGACCCGGTGCGCATCATTCGCGCGATCCGCTTCTCGGCCAAGCTGGCCGCGCTGGGTTTCAAGATGGAAGCCAAGACCGCCGCGCCGCTCATCGAGTCGAGCAAGCTGCTGGCCGACGTGCCGCAAAGCCGCATGTTCGACGAGATGCTCAAGCTGCTGCAGACCGGCCATGCCATCGCGACGGTCGAGCAGTTGCGCAAGCTGGGGCTCGCCACCGGCATCTATCCGCTGCTCGACGTGGTGGTGGAGCGCGCCGACCAGCCCTTCGTGAAGGCCGCCCTGCAGGACACCGACCGCCGCGTCGGCGAAGGCAAGCCCGTGGCGCCGAGCTTTTTGCTGGCCTGCGTGCTGTGGGCCGACGTGCGCGACGGCTGGGCCCAGCGCCAGGAAGGCCGCCACGGCCAGCGTCCGCAGCCGCCGTTCCCGGCGCTGCAGGACGCCATCGACGATGTCTTCAATTCGCGCATCGGCGACGTGTCGGGCCGCGGCAAGCTGGCCGCCGACATGCGCGAGATCTGGATGATGCAGCCGCGCTTCGACAAGCGCACCGGCTCCACGCCCTACAGCCTGGTCGAGCAGGCGCGCTTCCGCGCCGCCTTCGACTTCATGCGCCTGCGTGCCGACGTGGGCGAGGTCGGCGAAGCCATCGCCGAGTGGTGGCAGGAGTTCAGCACCGCCGACGACCTGCGCCGCCAGGACCTGCTGGAGCAGGTTCGCGAAGAACAGAAGGTGCGCCAGCGCGTGCGCGTGCGCGATCCGGTGGCTGCGCCCAAGCCGCGCAGCGAGCAACCGGCGCGCCAGAAACAACAGGCCGAAGCCGAGGCGAACGACGGCGACGGACCCGACATCGAGGCCGATGCCGTGCCGCCGGATGGTGAGGCGGCGGCCCCGCGCAAGCGCAAACGCCGGCGCAAGCCGCGCCCGGTGGGCGGCGGTAGCGGTGGTGGCAGCAGCGAGGGCGGCGGGAGCGCCGCAGGCGAATGAGCGCGACCGACCGGCCGAAGGACGGCAAGAAGATCCCCGCAGCCAAGACGGTGGGTAAAGCCGCGGCCAAGACAGCGGACAAGAAGCCCGCACCGCCGCGTGCGGGCGGTGCCAAGCCGTCATCGTCTTCATCGGCCGGCGCCAGAAGCGGTCCACCCGCGCGCCGCGCCCCCGCCGGAGTCCCCGTGCGTCGTCCGCGCGGTCCGCGCGAGGACTACCCGACCGTGCAGGCCTTCGTTGCCATCGGCGCCAACCTGGGCGATGCCGAAGCGGCCGTGAAGGCCGCCATGGCTGCGATCGGCGCGCTGCAGCGCACCCAGGTCACGGCCCGATCCTCGCTGTATCGCAGCGAGCCGGTGGATGCCGAAGGCCCCGATTTCATCAACGCCGTGGTCGCCGTACGCACCGGCCTCGATGCCGAGCAGTTCCTGGTCGCATTGCAGCGCCTCGAGACGCTGGCCGGCCGTGAGCGGCCGTTTCCCAATGCGCCGCGCACGCTCGACCTCGACCTGCTGATGCACGGCAATTCGGTGATCGACACGCCGGCGCTGACCCTGCCGCACCCCCGCATGCGCGAGCGCGCCTTCGTGCTGAAGCCGCTCGCCGAAATCGCACCCGACAAGGTGCCGCGTGCCGCACTGGCGCGTGTCACGGGCCAAGTGGTCAAGCGCATCGTCTGACGGTCGCGCCGCTGCGCTACGTCCTCGATCTCGCCGGTGTGGCGGTCTTCGCGGTCAGTGGGGCGCTGGCGGCCGGCCATGCGGGCGTGGGGCTGATCGTGGCGCTGCGGCCGGGCGGCATCTACGGCGGCTGGCACCTGCCTTTGCTGCGGTTGCCGGCCTGAGTGGGCTTGCAGGGCAGGGGCCCGAAGGTCGGCCCGACCGGTCGTTCCGGTCGCGCCCGTTAAACTCGGCAGGTTTTCACGAAGGCGTCATGAAATTGTGATTGGCGCGTCCCAGGAGTTTTTCCATGTTCGGCAAGCTGCTGCCCCGAGAGGGCAATTTTTTTGAAATGTTCAACCAGCATGCCGAGCGCATCGTGGAGGCGGCGCGTGCTTTCGAGCAACTCGTCGCCAACTATGCGGACGTGCATCTGCGTGAACAGTACAACCGCGATGTCGACAACGCCGAGCGCGCCGCCGACCGCGTGACGCACGACGTCAACCGCCTGATCCACAAGACCTTCATCACGCCCATCGACCGCGAGCAGATCCACAAGCTCATCAACACGATGGACGACGTGGCCGACCTGATCCAGGACTCGGCCGAGACCATGGCGCTGTACGACGTGCGCCACATGACCGACGAGATCGTGCGCCTCACGGCCCTGAGCGTGAAGTGCTGCGACCGCCTCAAGGACGCCGTCAAGTACCTGGGCAAGATCGCCGACCCGGCCGTGGCCGAAGCCACGCTCAAGACCTGCGAGGAAATCGACCGCCTCGAATCCGACGCCGACCGCGTGATGCGCAGCGCCATGAGCAAGCTGTTCCGCGAAGAGCCGGACGTGCGCGAGGTCATCAAGCTCAAGGCGATCTACGAACTGCTCGAGACGATCACCGACAAGTGCGAGGACGTGGCCAACGTGATCGAGGGCATCGTCCTCGAGAATTCCTGAAAACGGGTAGCAACCGATGACAACGGTGCAGGTCGCCCTCTGGGTGGTGGTGGTTCTGGTCGCGCTCGCGATCCTGTTCGACTTCATGAACGGCTTCCACGATGCCGCCAATTCGATCGCGACGGTGGTGTCCACCGGCGTGCTCAAGCCGGGGCAGGCCGTGGTGTTCGCGGCTTTCTTCAACCTGATCGCGATCTTCGTCTTCCACCTGAGCGTGGCGGCCACCGTGGGCAAGGGCATCGCCCAGCCCGGCGTGGTCGACGTGCACGTGGTGTTCGGGGCGCTCATCGGCGCGATCAGCTGGAACCTCGTCACCTGGTACTACGGCATCCCGAGCAGCTCGTCGCATGCGCTCATCGGCGGCATCGTGGGGGCCGTGATCGCCAAGACGGGCACCAGCGGCCTCGTGGCTTCCGGCATCTGGAAGACGGTGGCCTTCATCTTCGTGTCGCCGCTGCTGGGCTTCTTGCTGGGCTCGCTGATGATGATCGTGGTGGCCTGGGGCTTCCGGCGCGCCACGCCGTCGCGGGTGGATCGATGGTTCCGGCGATTGCAGCTGGTGTCTGCCGGCGCCTACAGCCTGGGCCACGGTGGCAACGATGCGCAGAAGACCATCGGCATCATCTGGATGCTGCTGATCGCCACCGGTTATGCCTCGACCAGCGACGCGGTGCCGCCGACCTGGGTCATCGTGAGCTGCTACGCCGCGATTGCGCTGGGCACCATGTTCGGCGGCTGGCGCATCGTGAAGACCATGGGCCAGAAGATTACCAAGCTCAAGCCCGTGGGCGGCTTCTGCGCCGAGACCGGCGGGGCGCTGACGCTGTTCCTGGCCACTGCGCTGGGCATTCCGGTGTCGACCACCCACACCATCACGGGCGCCATCGTCGGCGTCGGTGCCACTCAGCGCGCGAGCGCGGTGCGCTGGGGCGTGGCGGGGAACATCGTCTGGGCCTGGGTCCTGACCATTCCCGCCTCTGCCTTCGTCGCGGCGATGGCTTACTGGTTCAGCTGGCAGATTTTCTAAGTCGCTGAATCAGCGCGCGCTGTCTCTTCTTCATTCGTGGGGCCGCCGCGCACGGCCGCCCGAAGCGGCCGGCCCGCCCCCGGTAGGGGGTTGGCGAAGCGACACGAAGTGCGCGCAGCCTGGGGGCGAGCAACAGTTACTGTGAAATCTTGCGGCCTTCTTCGATCTGGTGTTCGAAGTAGTGCTGGAAGCTGTACACGATGCTCGCCATCAGGATCGAGCTGCCGAAGAACAGAGAAGCGACCACGGCACCGATCGTGAGCCAGTTGGTCTGGCCCGGTGCGGCGTCGGGCGCTGCGCCGGCGTTGAAGCGGGCATTCCACTTCTCGGGCGTCATCAGGCCGTAGATGATGGCCATCAGCGCGCAGCCCGCGATCGTGAAACCGAGCAGCGGAATCAGCGCCCAGCTCACACCGTCGTCCACGCCGTACATGCGCAAGCGCTCGATGCCGTAGATGCCCAGCGCGGTGGGAATGGGCAGCAGCCAGCCGAGCCAGTCGCCCATGCCGCGCAGGTAGAAGCGGTGCAGGCCCAGCGGGCCACCGAGGAAGGAGAGCCAGGCGGCCACGGTTTTGCTTTTCATCTTCGTCTTCATTCGGGTTTCGTGCGGCTGCCTTCGCCGAGCACTTTTTCCATCAGGACCACGTCGCGCCAGGCGTCGAACTTCCAGCCGCAGTCTTTCAGCACGCCCACGTGCGTGAAGCCCTGGCTGCGGTGCACGCCGACCGAGCCGACGTTGGCCGAATCGCCGATCACCGCGATCAGCTTGCGCACGCCGACCGCTTCGGCCGCCTGCGAGAGCGCCGCCAGCAGCTGCGTGCCCAGGCCTTTGCCGCGTGCGGCGTCGGACATGTAGATCGAGTCTTCGGCCGAGAACCGGTAGGCCGGCCGCGGCTTGAACCAGTTGCAGTAGGCAAAACCCAACACTTCGCCGTTGGCTTCGGCCACGAGGTAGGGCAGGTTCTTGCCCATCACATCGGCACGCCGGGAGGCCATGTCGGCCTCGGACGGAGGCTCGGTTTCGAAGGTGCCGGTGCCGTGCAGCACGTGGTGGGCATAGATGGCCGTGATGGCTGCGATGTCTTCGTCGCGGCTGGGGCGGATGGTGAGGGTCATGCGGGTGGGGCGGGCGGCGCAGGGCCGGAATTCGGAGAAAAACCCGGGTCGGGCTATAATCGTGGGCTTTTCAGCGTGCGCTGGCCGGGTGGCCATGTCGCGTGTCTCGACGCTGGAAGAACATCGTGAGCGGGCCTCTTTCTATTTGAACTGGCTCGCTGACCACCCAAGGATAAATCATGGTCGTCATTCGACTCTCCCGCGGCGGCTCCAAAGGCCGTCCGTTCTTCAACATCGTCGTGTCGGACAAGCGCGTTCGCCGCGATGGTCGCTTCATCGAGCGCCTGGGTTTCTACAACCCGGCCGCCAAGGAAAACGAAGAAAGCATCCGCATCGCCCAGGACCGCCTCGCGTACTGGACGGGCGTCGGTGCCCAGGCGTCGCCCACGGTGCTGCGCCTGATCAAGCAAGCCGCTGCTGCGGCCCCCAAGGCGGCCGCCTAAGCCGCCCGCACGGCGATGCTGCCCACACTCGAAGCCGCCGAACTGCCGGCGGATGCGATCGAGGTCGGACGCATCGCCGATGCCTGGGGCATCAAGGGCTGGTTCAAGGTCCTGCCCCACAGCGCCCAACCCGAGGCGCTTTTTTCTTCCAAGCGCTGGTTCCTGCAGGCCCCCGGAGCCTCCACACCTGCCGCTTTCCGGCTCGCGGTTCGCGAAGCCAAAGAACATTCCGACTGCATCGTCGCCTCGTCCGAGGATGTGCCTGACCGCAATGCGGCCGAGGCCCTGCGCGGCGCGCGCGTGTTTGTGCCGCGCTCGAGCTTTCCGACTGCCGGCGACGACGAGTACTACTGGGTCGACCTGATCGGCCTGTCGGTCGTCAACCGCGAAGGCGTCGTGCTCGGTGCGGTGCGCGAGCTGCTCGCCACCGGCCCGCAGACCACGCTGGTGCTGACGGCCGAAGAAGACGGCAAGACCATCGAGCGCATGGTGCCGTTCGTCTCGGTCTTTGTCGACAAGGTCGACCTGCCCGGCCGCCTCATCTCGGTCGACTGGCAACCCGAGTTCTGACCCGGGCCGCGCGCGCATGCGCTTCGACGTCCTCACGCTTTTTCCCGAACTGTTGGCGCCCTTCGTGGCCAGCGGCGTGACGCGTCGCGCCTACGAATCGAAGCAGGTCGAGGTCGTGCTGTGGAACCCGCGCGATTTCGCGCAGGGCAACTACAAGCGCGTCGACGACCGCCCCTTCGGCGGCGGTCCCGGCATGGTGATGATGGCCGAGCCCCTGACGGCGTGCCTCGATGCCGCGCTGGCGGCACGCGGCGCACCGGCGCCGGTGGTGTTGTTCTCGCCCATCGGCGAGGCGCTGCGCCATGAGGCGGTCGAGCGTTGGTCGGCGAGCGAGGGGGCGGTGCTGGTCTGTGGCCGCTACGAGGGCATCGACCAGCGCTTCATCGATGCGCGCGTCACGCACCAGATCAGCCTCGGCGACTTCGTGCTGTCCGGTGGCGAGATCGCGGCGATGGCGTTGCTCGACGCCGTGGCCCGGCTGCAACCCGGCGTGCTGGGCGACGAGGCCAGCCACGTGCAGGACAGCTTCAATCCGGCGCTCGACGGCCTGCTCGACTGCCCGCACTACACGCGGCCCGAGCAGTGGAACGGGCAGGGCGTACCGGCGCCGCTGCTCTCGGGCCACCATGCGCAGATCGAGCGCTGGCGGCGCGACCAGCGCCTGGCCATCACGGCCGCGCGGCGCCCCGAACTGATCGAGGCCGCCCGGACCGCCGGCAAGCTGAACAAGGCCGATGAGGCCGCGCTGAAAAAAAAGCTATAATCCGCGGTTCCCCGATCCTCTGTCCGGCCGCGCCCGGTTTCCTGGCGGTTCTTCCGCCAAAGCCACGGCGCCTTTAGTGCAGCCCGAAACGATCGATATCCAGGAAATCATGAACCTCATCCAGACCCTCGAGCAGGAAGAAATTTCCCGTCTCGGCAAGACCATTCCCGATTTCATGCCCGGTGACACGGTCATCGTCAGCGTGAACGTCGTCGAAGGCAGCCGCAAGCGCGTGCAGGCCTACGAAGGCGTCGTGATCGCCAAGCGCAACCGTGGCCTCAACAGCGGCTTCACCGTGCGCAAGATCTCCAGCGGCGAAGGCGTGGAGCGTACGTTCCAGACCTACAGCCCGCTGATCGCCGGCATCGAAGTCAAGCGCCGCGGCGACGTGCGCCGTGCCAAGCTGTACTACCTGCGCGAGCGCAGCGGTCGTTCGGCACGCATCAAGGAAAAGCTGCCGGGCAAGTCGCAGAAGGCTGCGTCGGCCGCTTAATCAGCCGTCGTCCTTTCTGCTCAAAAAGCCGCCGTTATGGCGGCTTTTTGCGTTGGCGCCGCGCTTTCAAGACAGCTTTTCATTTTTACGCTCTACTCACTTCATCCGTCACAGGCCGCTTCCTCTCTTGACCTCTTCCACTTCCGCCCCCACGCCCTCTGCCGTCGTCGAACCCGTCAATGCCGTGGTGCCGCCCGCGTTGCTGCAGATCGACCCGCGCCAGGTGCCCTTCGTGGACGGAAGCGACGGTCTGCCGGCGGTGGCGCCGGCGCAGTTGGCGGCAACGGCCTTGCGTGCGCGCTTTGCCTCGCCGCCCGTGTGGACGCCCGAGCTGCGCCGCGAGCCTCGCATGAGCGACCGGGTGCCGGCCCAGGCCGCGGTGCTGGTGCCAATCGTGCAGCGCCCCCAGGGCGCGACCGTGCTGCTCACCGAGCGCACCACGCACCTGTCGACCCATTCGGGGCAGGTCGCGTTTCCCGGCGGGCGCGTCGATCCTGAAGACGCCAACATCCAGGCCGCCGCATTGCGCGAAGCCTGGGAAGAAGTGGGCCTGTCGGCGCAGTTCATCGAAGTGCTCGGCTCCCTGCCGACCTACACGACCGTCACCTCGTTCGTCGTGACCCCGGTGGTCGCGCTGGTGCAGCCCGACTTCGTGCTGGAGATCAATCCCTTCGAGGTGGCCGAGGCCTTCGAGGTGCCGCTGGCCTGGCTCATGGACCCGGCCAATCACCGCCGCCACGCCGTCAGCGCCACCGATGGTGTCCGTCGCACGTGGTACTCGATGCCGTACGTCGACGGCCCCCACGAACGCTTCGTCTGGGGTGCCACGGCGGGCATGCTGCGCAACCTCTATCGCTTCCTGGCTGCCTGAACCTGATGGGGCGCAACCTGGGGCCAAAACCTTCAGGTGCTCTCGCTATCATCGAAGGATGAGCTTCTTTGCCATCCTGTGCGCGTTGCTGATCGAGCAGGTGCGGCCCCTGGGTCCGCACAACCCCGTGTACGGCGGCGTTCTGGCGTGGACGCGCTGGACCAGTCGCAACTTCGATGCGGGCAAACCGCACCACGGATGGATCGCCTGGGGGCTCGCAGTGTTCGTGCCCACGCTGCTGTCGCTGGGCGTGCACTGGCTGCTGGTGCTCACGCTGGGCCTGCCGTTCGCCGTGCTGTGGAGCGTCGCGGTGCTCTACATGACCCTCGGCTTTCGCCAGTTCAGCCACCATTTCACCGACATCCGTGACGCGCTCGACGAGGGCGACGAGCCGCTCGCACGCTCGCTGCTGGCGCACTGGCAGGGCGTCGATGCCGCCGAGCTGCCGCGCAGCGAAATCGTGCGCCATGTGATCGAGCATTCGGTCATTGCGGCGCACCGCCATGTCTTCGGCGTGCTGGCCTGGTTCTCGGTGCTCGCCGCCCTGGGCCTCGGGCCGGCGGGCGCGGTGTTCTATCGCATGAGCGAGTTCGTCGCGCGCTACTGGGCCCACAAGAACGGCGCGCCCGTGCAGCCTTCGAGCGTGGCGGTGCAGGACGCAGCCGAGCGCGCCTGGCATGCCGTCGACTGGCTGCCCGCGCGCATCACCGCGCTCGGCTTTGCCGTGGTCGGCAGCTTCGAAGAGGCGATCGATTGCTGGCGCAACGACGCACGGCGATTCCCCAACGAGAACGACGGCGTGATCCTCGCGGCCACGTCCGGCGCCGTCAACGTGCGCCTGGGCGGCGGCTCGTTGAGTCCGATCCCGGTGGCCGATCCGCTGTCGCGCGCGCAGGCGGGCGAGTCGCCGGGCGTCGGGCGGCGCCTCGACAGTGGCAGCACGCCGGGCCGCGAGCCCGAACCCGGCCATCTGCGCAGCGTGGTCGGCCTCGTCTGGCGATCGGTCGTGATGTGGATGGTGCTGCTGGCCTTGCTCACGCTCGCGCGGCTGCTGGGCTGAGCCCATGACCACGCCGCCCGCACCGGCCTTCTGGAGCCCGCGCATCGGCGCGCTCGAACCCTACGTGCCCGGCGAGCAGCCGCGCATCGCCAACCTCGTCAAGCTCAACACCAACGAGAACCCGTACCCGCCGTCGCCGAGCGCCATTGCGGCGATCCAGCGCGCGGCCGCCGACGGCCTCGAGCGCTACCCCGACCCCACCTCGCTCGCGCTGCGCGAAGCCGTGGCGCGCCGCCACGGTCTGCAGGTCAATGAAGTGTTCGCGGGCAATGGCTCGGACGAAGTGCTCGCGCACGCGTTCTTCGCCTTCTTCCAGCAGGCCGAGCCGCTGCTGATGCCCGACGTGAGCTACAGCTTCTACAAGGTCTATGCCCAGCTCTACGGCATCGCCTGCGAGCAGCTGCCGGTGGATGATGGCCTGCGCATCGACATCGATGCGTTCGCGGCGCGTGCGCGCCAAGGCTGCGGCGGCGTCGTCATCGCCAACCCGAACGCGCCGACCGGCATCGGCCAGCCGCTGGCGCGCATCGAGCGGCTCCTGGCTGCGCGTCCCGATCGCGTGGTGCTCGTCGACGAGGCGTATGTCGATTTCGGCGGCGAGAGCGCGCTCTCGCTCATCGGCCGTTATCCGAACCTGCTCGTGGTGCAGACCCTGTCCAAGTCGCGTTCGCTGGCCGGCCTGCGGGTTGGCTTCGCCTGCGGGCAGGCACACCTGATCAATGCGCTCGTGCGGGTCAAGGACAGCTTCAATTCCTACCCGATCGACCGACTGGCCTCCGCGGGCGCCGTGGCCTCGCTCGAGGACGAGGCATGGTTTCGCAAGACGCGCGACCAGGTCGTCGACACGCGCGAAGGCCTGAGCCTGCAGCTCGAAGACCTCGGCTTCGAGGTGCTGCCGTCGCAGGCCAACTTCGTGTTCGCACGGCATCCGCAACGCGATGCGGCCGAGCTGGCCGCCTTGTTGCGCGAGCGTGCCGTGCTGGTGCGGCATTTCAAGCAGCCACGCATCGCGCAGTACCTGCGCATCAGCATCGGCACGCGGGACCAGTGCAGCGCGCTCGTGCAGTGCCTGCAGGACATCCTTGCCTGAAACCCTGAGAGAAAGCTTGTCGATGTCGACCCTTCATGCCGACCCGCGCGCCGTTGCCTGCGCATCGTTCTGGCAGGCCTTGAGCGACAAGCTCGAGAGCCTGCAGTCCTTGTCCGGCCACGCGCTCGTGGGCGAACTGAATGCGCTGCTGCAGCCCTTCTTTCCGAACCTGGCGGCCGAAGTGCTGGGCGATCCGCCGGCCTTCACGCTCGTGCTGACAGCACACGGCGCCGAAGACGATTTCGAGGATCTCATGGCGCTGGTGCACAGCGCGCCACCGTTGCCGCAGGTCACGGTGGAGGCCTTCCGGCAGCGCATGCGCGAAGGTTTCAGCATGCGCATGAACGACTTCGAGCTGGCCTGCTCGGATGTTCTGGTGAAGCACGAGCCCTACAGGGGGCGGGTGGCGCTGGAGCTCGGCTTTGCCAAGCCCATTCCGATGGACATGCAGGACCACGCGCGCCACATGAGTCTGATCATGCTCGACCACATCCTGGGCGAGTACGACTTCGCGGTGAAGGTCGGTCCGGTCGATCATGTCGAGGCCGATGCGCAAGCGGATTTCGATGGTGTGCCGCTCGATGAGTTCGTGCCTCTGTTCGACGCATGCTGGCGCGAGGATCTGGGCCACACGGGCGTGTTTCCTGCGGGCGAGCATGGCTGGTCCGGCCTGACCGCCACGCGCACCGCCGACGATGGCAGCGAGGTCAAGGCGGTCGTGATGCGAAACGATGCCGCGACTGCGCTGCTGGGGCGCGCCGACCTGGGACATCGGCTCTCGGCCGCCGTCCCCGTCGAATCGGGCGAAGAACTGGACGAGGCCCGTGTCTACGAAGACCGGCTGACCGCGCTGCTGCAGACGCACGGCGAAGGCTGCTGCACGCACATCGTGCTGGAGGAGGGCGTTCGCACCGTTCACTTCCATGTGGCCGATCCGCAGGTGGCCATTGCGCATGCGCAATCGGTTCAGGACGCGTTGGAATTGCCGGTGACGCTGGCCCTTGCCTTCGACCCGACCTGGAAGTCGTACCGCACCTGGCTGGCCTGAGCGCAGCCGGCTCCGCGGTGCGTCGTCAGTAGCGCGTCTGGCTCAGCTCGGCGAACAGCTCGCCGTAGATCCTGTAGCGCGACGCGCTGATCGGGCCGGGTTGCGTCGGCGTTTCGACGTTCGAGATCACGCCGCAGCCGGGTTCGTGCAGGTGGGTGCAGTTGTAGAACTTGCAGTCGCCCGTGTGCTCGGCGATGTCGGGCATGAGGCCGGCGAGCTGCATCGGCTCGATGTGGTTCAGGCCGAATTCCTGGAAGCCCGGCGAGTCGATGAGGCCGGTGGTGCGGGCCTCGTCGATCCAGTACCAGGTGGTGCTCGTGGTCGTGTGCTTGCCCGAATTGAGCGCCTGCGAAATCTCTTGCGTCAGCACGCTCGCACCGGGCACCAGCAGGTTGGTGAGCGTGCTCTTGCCCGAGCCGGACGGGCCGAGCACCAGGGTCGACTTGCCCGCCAGCAGCTTCATCAACGACGCGTAGTCGGTTTCGCCCGAGGCCTTGAGCGACAGCGGCAGCACGCCGTGGTGCATGCGGCGGTAGGGCGCCAGCTTGTTCCAGGCGCGCGCAAAGGGTTCGACGAGGTCGCTCTTGTTGAGTGCAATGATGGGCGTGATGCGTTGGGCCTCGGCCGCGATCAGCGCGCGTGCCAGCTGGTGTTCGGAGAACTCCGGTTCGGCCGCGATCAGGATCAGCACATGGTCGAGGTTGGCCGCGAACGACTTGGTGCGGATCTCGTCCTGACGGTAGAAGAGGTTGCGGCGCGGCAGCACCTCTTCGATGGTGCCTTCGTCTTCGGTGGCCTGCCAGCGCACGCGGTCACCGACCACGGCCTGGCTCTTCTTGCCGCGCGGATGGCAGATCAGCCGCTCGCCCGTGGGCGTTTCGACGAGGCAGTGACGCCCGTGGCTGGCGACGACGAGGCCGTCGTGGTGCGCCTTCCCCGTGTTGTGTGCTGCGGGAGTGAAGGCGGCGCGGCCCGGCTTAGCCACAGGCGTGTGTCCTCATGCGGCGGGGCTCGCAACCAGTGCGTCGGCCTGCCGAGCGCAATCGAAATCGGTGATCGAGAGGCCGTTCACGTCGTGCGTGTTGAAGCGCACCACGCAGCGGTTGTAGTGCACCGACAGGTCGGGGTGGTGGTCTTGCGTGTGGGCCACCATGGCCAGCGCGTTCACGAAGGCGATGGTCTCGAAGTAGTTCGCGAAGGTGAAGGTTTTCTCGATCGCGACATCGGCGCCGTCGCCGGTGAGCTTCCAGCCGTCGAGCTGGGCCAGGCCCGAGACGATCTCGGTGGCGCTCAGGGCCTTGCGGGGCGGGAGATTTTTCCAGTCCTTGGGTTTGAACATGCTGCTCATGGTGCGCTTCGAAGAAGAAAGAAATGGAAGGGGTCGATCACGCTGCGGTCATGCGCGCAAGGCGCTCGGAGGCGGGCGGGTGGGAGTAGTAGAACTTGACGAACACCGGGTCGGGCGTGAGCGTCGATGCGTTGTCCTGGTAGAGCTTGAGCAGGGCGGCCGACAGGTCGGCGCCGCTGGTCTGCGCCACGGCGTAGGCGTCGGCCTCGAACTCGTGCTTGCGCGACAGGCGCGCCGGCAGCGGGGCGACGAAGAAGCTGAACACCGGCACGGCCAGCATGAACAGCAGCAGCGCCAGCGCGTTGTTGGGCGCGGCCGGCGACAGGTTGGGCTGCACGCCCAGGCCGGCGTAGAACCAGACCTGGGTCGAGACCCAGCCCAGCAACGCGAAGCCGGCAAGGCTCAGCGCGAACATCGCGACCAGCCGCTTCACGATGTGGCGGTGCTTGAAGTGGCCGAGTTCGTGTGCGAGCACGGCCTCGACTTCACCCGCGTTGAGCTGGCGCAGCAGCGTGTCGTAGAACACCACGCGCTTGCTGGCGCCAAAGCCCGTGAAGTAGGCGTTGGCGTGCGCGCTGCGCGTGCTGCCGTCCATCACGAAGAGGCCCTTGGCCGCGAAGCCGCAGCGCTTCATGAGCGCGGTGACGCGCGCCTTGAGCGTGGGGTCGTCCAGTGGCTTGAACTTGTTGAACAACGGCGCGATGAAGGTCGGGTAGATCAGCATCAGCAGCAGGTTGAAGCCCATCCACGCGGCCCAGGCCCAGAGCCACCAGAGCGTGCCGGCCGCGCCCATGAGCCACAGGATGAGTGCCGCAATCGGCAGCCCGATCAGCGCGCCAAGCAGCGTCGACTTGAGGGTGTCGGTGAGCCAGAGCTTCCAGGTCATCTTGTTGAAGCCGAAGCGCTCTTCGAGCCGGAAGGTCTGCCAGAGCGTGAACGGCAGTTCCAGCAGGCCGCCGATGAGCGCAAAGGCCGCCAGCAGCGCCAGTTGCTGCAGCATGCCGCCGCCCAGCCACACCAGCAGCAGCTTGTTCAGCATGTCGAGCCCGCCGAGCAGCGTCCAGCCCAGCAGCAGGGCCGCGCCCCACGCCATCTCGATGAGCCCGAAGCGCGCCTTGGCGATGGTGTAGTCGGCCGCCTTCTGGTGCGCGGCCAGCGTGATGGTCTGCGCGAAGGCGGCCGGCACGGCGCCGCGATGGCGCGCCACGTGGCGCACTTGGCGCGTGGCCAGCCAGAACTTCACGAGCAGGCCCGCAACGAGCGCCACCGCGAAGGCAAGGGTGAAGATGAGCGAATAAGACATCATGAAGCGGCGAGTTTAGTCCCCGGTATATCGGGGTGCAGGCCTTCGACGACAATCCTGCGATGCCCGAATCCCTTGACCCGACGCCCCCCGCAGCCGCCCCCACCCTGAAGAAAAGCGACCAGAACCTGGTCTGGCTCGACTGCGAAATGAGCGGCCTCGACCCCGAGAAAGAGCGCCTGCTCGAGATCGCCGTGGTCGTCACCGGCCCCGACCTCACGCCCCGCATCGACGGCCCCGTGCTCGTCATTCACCAGAGCGACGCCGTGCTCGACGCCATGGACGCCTGGAACAAGGGCACCCACGGCCGCAGCGGCCTGATCGACAAGGTGAAAGCCTCCACGCTCGACGAAGCCGCGGCCGAGCAGCAGCTGCTCGAATTCATCGCCAAGTACATCCCCCGCAGCGGTTCGCCGATGTGCGGCAACACCATCGGGCAGGACCGGCGCTTCCTGGTCAAGTTCATGCCCAAGCTCGAGGCGTACTTCCACTACCGCAACCTCGACGTCAGCACCCTCAAGGAACTGGCCAAGCGCTGGAAGCCGGCCGCCTACACCGCCTTCAAGAAGCAGCAGGCGCACACCGCGCTGGCCGACGTGCACGAGTCCATCGAGGAGCTGGCGCACTATCGGGAAACCTTCCTGCGATTGGTGGATTGATAACGATTAGGTGAAAACCCGAAGCCGTGCCATAATCGCAGGCTTCGCTGATTTGAACGCGTCTTTGGACACAGATCAGCGTCTCTTGCATCTCCCTATCTTGCACACCGCGCCCGATCGCATCCGCTGATCAAAAAGGGCCGCAGCCTCCGACGAAAGCCGGAAGTTGAATGTCGTTGGATGGTTGATGTTTTTAACCACCAACGGGGCGCCGCCTACGGCAGCGCTCGCGTTTGAGATTGATATCTACATGACCGACGCTTTTGAAGCGCAGGGCGAACTCGCGCCTGTGCAATCCGCTACCCATAACGAATTCACCGCTGTCGCGGAAACCGTGTCCGAGGCTCCGATCCTCGACGCGCTCGACGCAGCCGCCCCCGAGATCGCTGCGGCCGAAGAACCCAGCCTGCCCAACGGCTTCATCCGCCTGGGCCTCGCACCCGAACTGATCGCCGCCGTGGCCGACCTGGGTTTCACCCAGCCCACGACCGTGCAAGACAAGGTGATCCCGCTTGCCATGGGCGGCGAAGCCGGCCAGGACGGCAAGGCCCGTTTTGTCGACCTGATGGTTTCCAGCCAGACCGGTTCGGGCAAGACCGCGGCCTTCCTGCTGCCCGTGCTGCACACGCTGCTCAAGCGCCAGGCCGAAGCCGAAGCCGAAGCCAAGGCCGAGTTCCAGCGCTTGGCCGCTGAAGCCGCTGCCCGCGGCGAAGCGCCGCTGAAGAAGCCCAAGCGCAAGGACCCGACCAACGCCCGTCATTTCAAGGCCGCCACCCCCGGCGCCCTGATCCTGTGCCCGACGCGCGAACTCGCGCAGCAGGTTGCACACGACGCCATCGAACTGGTTCGCCATTGCCGCGGCCTGCGCGTCGCCAACGTGGTGGGCGGCATGCCTTACCAGCTGCAGATCGCCAAGCTGCAGAACGCCGACCTCGTGGTCGCCACGCCGGGTCGCCTGCTCGACCTGCAGCGCTCGCAGCAGCTCAAGCTCGACCAGGTCAAGTTCCTGGTCGTCGACGAAGCCGACCGCATGCTCGACCTCGGCTTCTCCGATGACCTGGCCGAAGTCAACCAGCTCACCATCGAGCGCCAGCAGACGATGATGTTCAGCGCCACCTTCGCGCCGCGCATCCAGCAGCTGGCCCAGCGCGTCATGCGCGAGCCGCAGCGCATCACCATCGACAGCCCGCAAGAGAAGCACGCCAACATCAAGCAGTCGCTGTACTGGGCTGACAACAGCCAGCACAAGCGCAAGCTGCTCGACCATTGGCTGCGCGACACCAGCATCAACCAGGCGATCGTGTTCGCCAGCACGCAAGTCGAGTGCGACGGCCTCGCCAACGACCTGCAGCAAGAAGGCTTCAGTGCCGTCGCGCTGCACGGCGCCCTGAGCCAGGGCCTGCGCAACCGCCGCCTGATGGCACTGCGTCAAGGCCAGGTGCAGATCCTGGTGGCCACCGACGTTGCCGCCCGCGGCATCGACGTGCCGACCATCACCCACGTCTTCAACTTCGGCCTGCCGATGAAGGCCGAGGACTACACCCACCGCATCGGCCGCACCGGCCGTGCCGGCCGCGATGGCCTGGCCATCACGTTTGCCGAGTTCCGCGATCGTCGCAAGATCATGGACATCGAGCAGTACAGCCGCCAGCAGTTCAAGGCGGAAGTGGTTGCCGGTCTCGAGCCGCAACAGCGCATGCCGCAATCGCGTCCCCCGATGGGCGAGTACCGCGGTGGCCGCGGCGACAACCAGTCGCGTGACCGCAAGTTCGGCAACGGCGGTGCAGGCGGCGGCGGTGGCTACCGCGGCAACAACGGCGGCGGCTATGCCGGCGCCAGCGGTTTCAACGACCGCAACGCGCGCGGCCCGGCTCCGAGCCACGGTCACCAAGCCCCGCGCGGCTTCCAGCGCGGCGGCAACAACGCCGGCTTCGGCGGCGGTCGTGACGAAGGCGGCGGTGGTGGCGGCTACGGTCGCAAGCCGGGCTGGGGCGACAGCGCCCCGCGCGGTGGCCACGGCCATGGCGGCGGTCGCGGCGACGGTGGCTTCGCGCCCCGTGAAGGCTTTGCACCCCGTGAGGGCTTCGCGCCCCGCGAAGGTTTCGCACCGCGCGGCAACGGCGCCGGTCACGGTGGCCCGGGCAAGGTGTTCGTGCCCCGCGACGCGCAAAAGCGCGCGTTCAAGCCCAGCCGCTGATCGCCCCTGCAAGCGGCCCTGAAAAAGGCTGCTTCTCCCCAAAAGCCCGCGCTTCTCACGAACGCGGGCTTTTTCGTTGTCGGGTTTCCGAGCAGCCCGATCTGCACGAAGTTGGTTGACACCTGAATCGATGAAAAGTAATGTAATAGCGCATTGCTTCTCCCGGTCCGTTCGCGGCTGCCGGTTCATCGACACCTGTTCTCGACTTTCGATCATGAAAATTGCGATCCTTGGGGGTGGCCACGGCGCCTATGCGGCTGCTGCGGACCTGTCTGAAACCGGCCATGAAGTGCGCCTGTGGCGCCGCGACGCCGCCGCGCTTGAGCCCGTCGTGCAAGCCGGCGCGATCACGCTGAAAGACGCTGCCGGTGTGCGCGAGGTGCCCATCGCGCTGGCCACCGCCGACATCGGCGCGGCGCTGAAGGGCGCCGAGCTCATCGTCATTCCCACGCCCGCCATCGCCCAGCACGACATCGCGCTGGCCATGGCGCCGCACCTGGTCGACGGCCAGGTCGTGTTCCTGCCGCCGGGCACCTTCGGCAGCTACGTGATGGCGCAGGCGGTGAAGGCCGCCGGCAACCGCGCCGACGTGGCCTGGGCCGAAACCGGCACCTTGCCGTACCTTGCGCGCAAGCACGGCGAGCGCGAAGTCAACGTCACCATCCGCGCGATCCGCCTGCCGACCGGCGTGTACCCGGCGCGCAAGGAGGCGCAGGCCATCGAGGTGATCCGACGCGCCTATCCGGCCGTGCACGGCTGCGGCGATGCGCTCTCGGGCGCGCTGATGAACGCCGGCCCCGTCATCCATCCGCCGCTGATGGTGATGAACGCCGCGCCGCTGCAGCACTTCGAGCGCTGGGACATCCACAACGAAGGCACGCAGCGCGCCGTGCGCGACGTGACCGACCGGCTCGACCGTGAGCGCATGGCCGTGCGCGAGGCCTTCGGGCAGGGCGCGCCGCACTATCCGCTGGCCGACCACTACAACAACGACCAGTGGATGTACGGCGACGCGCACAAGCAACTCGTCAAGTCGGGCGACTGGCGCGAGAACATCGACCTGCACACGCACCGCTACATCACCGAAGACACCGAACTCGGCCTGGCCTTCCTGGCCTCGGCCGCGCGCCATGCGGGCGTCGATGCGCCTATTGCGCACGGCCTGCTGGCCATCGTCGGCGGCTTCCTCGGGCGCGACCTGCGCCAGGGCCCGCGCACCTTCGAAAGCCTGGGCCTGGCCAGCCTGAGCGCGACCCAGCTCAAGCAGAGGCTGCACGATGGCGAATGAGCCCGCGCCGCCGCGCTTTGCCGCCGTAGGCGCCGGCCGCATGGGCCGCGGCATCGCCATCGCGTTCGCCTATGCGGGCCATCGCATCGCGCTGATCGACCTGCGCCCGCGCACGCCCGAGGCCTGGCAGCGGCTGCGCGACGAGGCGCAAGCGGAAATTGCGGCGAGCCTCTCAGGCCTTGCGCAGCTCGGCGTGATCGACGCCTCGCAGGTCAAGCGCATCACCGCGCGCGTGGATTTCGTGAATGCAGCAGAAGCACCGCGCGCACTGGCCGCCGCCGAACTGGTGTTCGAAGGCGTGCCCGAAACCATGGACGCCAAGCGCGAGGCCTTCGAGCACCTCAACCGCCATTGCAGCGACGATGCGATCCTCACCTCGACCACCAGCAGCATCCTCGTGACGCAACTGGCCGCGCTGGTGCGTCGCCCCGAGCGCTTCCTGAACATGCACTGGCTCAATCCCGCGTACGTGATTCCCGTGGTCGAACTGAGCTGCCACCCCGGCACCGACGCCGGCGTGCTCGCACGCACGAAGGCACTGATGGAGGCCATCGGCAAGCTGCCCGTGGTCTGCGGCGCGTCGCCGGGCTACATCGTGCCGCGCCTGCAGGCGCTCGTGATGAACGAGGCGGCCCGCATGATCGAAGAAGGCGCTGCCACAGCGGAAGAAATCGACAAGGCCACGCGCTACGGCCTGGGACTGCGCTTCGCGGCACTCGGCGTGGTCGAGTTCATCGACTTCGGCGGCTGCGACATCCTGCATCACGCGAGCCGCGAGATGTCGGCCTCGCTCGATGCGGGGCGCTACACCGCACCGGCCATCGTCGGGCGCATGGTCGAGGAAGGGCGGCTGGGCCTCAAGTCCGGCAGCGGCTTCTACGACTACGCGGGCCGCGACACTGCCGCCTACCGGCGCGACGTGCTCTCGCGCACGCTCGGCGAACTCAAGCATGCGGGCCTGTGGCGCGCACCGGCCGACGAGACGCTGTCATGACGATCCGCCGCGCCTTCGCCGACCTGTCGGTGGGGCAGGTGCACCACGCCGTCTGCGGCGATGCGCAGGCGCCTGCAGTGCTGCTGCTGCACCAGTCGCCGCGCAGCTGGGCCGAATACCGCGAGGTGCTGCCGCTGATCGCCGGCGCGGGTTACCGCGCCATCGCGATGGACACGGCGGGCTTCGGCGATTCGGCCGACGGCGGTGTGCCCGCGAGCATTGCGCTGTGGGCGCGCGTCGCGTGCGAGCTGCTCGATGCACTTGGCGTTGCGCAGGCCCACGTGGTGGGGCATCACACCGGCGGCGTGATCGCGATCGAACTGGCCGCTGCGTTTCCCGAGCGCGTGCGCAGCCTCGTGCTCTCGTCCACGCCGTACACCGACGAGGTGTTTCGTCGCGCCCGCGCGCAGCGTCCGCCCATCGACGAAGTGGCGCCGAGTGACGACGGCAGCCACCTCGCCGCGCTGTGGCAGAAGCGACAAGCCTTCTATCCGCCGGGGCGCCCCGACCTGCTCGAGGCCTTCGTGCGCGATGCGATGAAGGTCGGCCACCGTGTCGAAGAAGGACACCGCGCCGTGGCCTCGTACCGCATGGAAGAGCGCATCAGCCGCGTGACGCAGCCGACGCTCATCGTGCGCGCCACGCTCGACCCTTTCGCGGCGCCGCATGCGGCGGAGTTGCAGCATCACCTGCCGCAGGCGCGCATCGTCGACATCGACGGCGGCATGGTGCCCTTGCCCGACCAGATGCCCGAGGCCTTCGCGCACACGGTGCTCGACTTTCTGGCGACGCGGCCATGAAGGCGGTTCGCATTCATGGCTTCGATGCGGTGCCGGTGCTCGAAGATGTGGCCGAGCCCGAGGCGCGATCCGGCCGCACCCTCGTGCGCATGCAGGCCGCCACCGTCGGCCACATCGATCGCACCGTGTGGCAAGGCCGCTTCCTGCGGCATCCGCCGTTGCCCTACACGCCGGGCGTGGAAGCCGCGGGCGTTGTCGTCGCGAGCGAGCGCTATGCAAAGGGACAACGCGTGTGGTTGCGTGGCAGCGGCTTGGGCACGCTGTTCGATGGCACGTGGTGCGAGCTGATCGATGCACCCGACGACGCACTCGGCGTGCTGCCCAATGCCGTGCCGATGACGCTCGGCGCGGCGTTCTTCTCACCCACCACGTCGGCGTGGGTCGCCTTGCATGACGTTGCCCGATTGCAGCCTGGAGAGCAAGTGCTGGTGACGGGTGCGAGTGGCGCCGTGGGTTCTCTCGTGATGCAGCTGGCACGCGATGCAGGCTGTACTGCAACTCCTCTCGATCCGAAGGCGCCGCCGCCTGAAGTCGCCAGCGCCGACCTGCTCATCGACACCGTTGGCGGCGACGTGCTCGCCACCGCCTTGCCTGCCGTGCGCCCCGGCGGTCGCGCCGTGCTGATCGGCTACACCGCCGGCCCGACGCTGCACCTGGACATCGCGCACTTCCTGCAGCGCGACGTGGCGCTGCTGCCGCTCAACATGTTCAGGCGCGAAGCCGCGGGCCGCGCAGCCGCTCCAGAGTTGCTTGCACGGCTGGCCGATGGCCGCCTGCACCTCGACGTGCAGCCCTTCGCGCTCACCGATGCAGCCCTCGCACTCGACTGGATTGCGCAACGTGGCCACCGCGGCCGCGCGGTGCTCGTGCCTTAGTCTTCGTCGGGTACTTCGACCGGCACGTGCACGTGCAGGTCGATCATCTGCCGCAGCGTCTGCTTGAGCTCTTCAGCGCGTCGCAGGCCGAAAGGCTCGAGCACGCGGCGCTCGTGCTCGCGCGCCAGTTCCATCAGATGCTCGACCGCCTGCAGTCCCGCGGGCGTGATGCGCACCAGCGTGATGCGCCGATCACTTTCATGGGGCAGGCGTTCGACCTGGCCGCGCGCTTCCATGCGGTCGAGCAGCCGCGTCACCGTCGGCTGCTTGGTCACCGTCACCTGCGCGAGCTGGCCGATGCTGACCGCATCGCTGCCCGCCAGCGACGCCATCACGCGCCACTCCGACACCGAAAAACCCTGCTGGCGCGCCACCTCGTGGAACTCCGAAGAGATCAGCTGGCTGGCCTGCGCCAGCAGCGCGGGCAGGTAGTCGTCGACGAAGCGATGCGTTTCCTTGAGCGGTTCAGACATGACGGTGCCTCCTGTTTGCCGCAGGCATGCGGATTGCATGGCTAGGGTAATTCATGATTGTGGATACATTCATTTCTAAACATTATAGGAACCGTGATGTGACCCCGGGGCCGCATCCTCCCACGAGAAAGAAGAAGGACATCCATGGCTGAGCGTTCGTTCGTCGAAGAAGTCAAGAAGCTGCGACTTACTGGTGGAGAAGTGTTCCGCGGCGAAGGCATTCTGGCCGTCACCAAGGCCCTGCTGGAGTCGGGCGTGTCGTATGTGGCGGGCTACCAAGGCGCTCCCATCTCGCATCTGATGGATGTGCTGGCCGATGCACAAGACATCCTGGCCGACCACGGCATCCGCTTCGAGAACAGCGCCAGCGAAGCCACTGCCGCTGCCACGCTGGCCGCTTCCGTCAACTACCCGCTGCGCGGCGCCGTCACCTTCAAGGCGACCGTGGGCACCAACGTGGCGTCCGATGCACTGGCCAACCTGGCCTCGGGCGGCGTTACCGGCGGCGCGCTCATCATCGTGGGCGAGGACTACGGCGAAGGCTCGTCGATCATGCAGGAGCGCAGCCATGCGTTTGCCATGAAGTCGCAGATCTGGCTGCTCGATCCGCGGCCCAACCTGCCGAGCATCGTCGATGCGGTGAAGACGGGCTTCGATCTCTCGGAGGCCAGCAACACGCCCGTGATGCTGCAGCTGCGCATCCGCGCCTGTCACGTGCACGGCCACTTCATCGCGGGTGACAACAAGCGCGCCAAGTTCACGCTGAAAGAGGCGCTGGAGAACCCGCAGCGCGACGTCAGCCGCATCGTGCTGCCGCCCGCGAGCTTCGTGCACGAACAAGAGAAGGTGAAAGACCGCTGGCCCGCCGCCGTGCGCTTCATCGAGGAGCGCCAGCTCAACGAGTTCTTCTCCGAAGACGCCGACGACATCGGCATCATCGTGCAGGGCGGCAGCTACAACACGCTGCTGCGTGCGCTCGAACGCCTGGGCCTGGCCGACGTGTACGGCGAGACCCGCGTGCCGCTGTACGTGATGAACGTGGCCTACCCCGTCATCGAGAGCGAAGTGATCCGCTTCTGCGAAGGCAAGCGCGCCGTGCTCATCGTGGAAGAAGGCCAGCCCAACTTCGTCGAGCAGAACCTCGCCACCATCCTGCGCCAGGCCGGCTCCACCACCGCGCTGCACGGCAAGGACATGCTGCCCGTGGCCGGCGAATACACGACGCTCGAACTGCTCAAGGGCACGCGCACCTTCTGCGAGCGCTACGAACGCCTCGCGCCGCTGCCCGTGCCCGCACCGGTGCGCAAGGTGATTCCGCTGAAGGAAGTGGCCGCCATCGGTGTTGACGATGCACCCGAGCCCGCGCAGTTGGCGAGCGCGCTCGGCGACGTGGTGCATTCGCGTCCGCCGGGCTTTTGCACCGGCTGCCCCGAGCGCCCGATCTTCAGTGCGATGAAGCTGGTCGAACGCGAACTCGGTGCGCACCACGTGAGCGCCGACATCGGCTGCCACCTGTTCTCGATTCTTCCGCCCTTCAACATCGGCAACACGACCATGGGTTACGGCCTCGGCGGCGCGGGCGCCTCGGCATTGAACGCACCGGCCGGCAAGCGCGCGATCTCGATGATGGGCGACGGCGGCTTCTGGCACAACGGCCTGACGAGCGGCGTGGCCAACGCGGTCTTCAACAAGAGCGACAACCTCACCATCATCGTCGACAACAACTACACCTCGGCCACGGGCGGGCAGGACATCCTCTCGTCGACCGCCGTCAACAAGACGCGCAGCACCGGCCACGAAATCGAGCGCGCCGTGCGCGGTGTGGGTGTCGAATGGGTGAAGACGATCCGCCGCACCTACGACGTCGCCGGCATGCGCGACGCGCTGAAAGACGCACTCACCACCACGAAGAAGGGCCCCAAGGTCCTCATCGCCCAGTCGGAGTGCATGCTCAACAAGCAGCGCCGTGAGAAGCCGCTGGTGCGCAAGGCCATCGCCGACGGCAAGCGCATGGTGCGCGACAAGTTCGGCGTCGATGCCGACACCTGCACCGGCGACCACTCGTGCATCCGCCTGTCGGGGTGCCCCTCGCTGTCGATCAAGCCCAACCCCGATCCGCTGCGCATCGACCCCGTCGCCACCGTGCTCGACAGCTGCGTGGGCTGCGGCAACTGCGGGGACGTGTCGCACGCCGCCGTGCTGTGCCCCTCGTTCTACAAGGCCCAGGTCGTGAGCAACCCGACCGCGTGGGACCGTTTCCGCCAGCGCGTGCGCAGCACCGTCATCGGCTGGATGCAGCGCGGCGACGCGCGCCGCCGTGACGCTTATGCCTTCTGACGCCATGACGAACACCGTTCAACCCATCAAGATCGCGATCCTCGCCATGGGCGGGGAGGGCGGCGGCGTGCTCGCCGACTGGATCGTCGACATGGGCGAGGCCAACGGCTACGTCGCCCAGACCACCTCCGTGCCGGGCGTGGCCCAGCGCACCGGCGCGACCATCTACTACGTCGAGCTGTACCCCGATGCGCAGGCGCACGCCGACGGCGGACGCCCCGTGCTCGCGCTGATGCCGCTGCCGGGCGATGTCGACGTGGTGCTCGCCTCCGAGCTCATGGAAGCCGGCCGCGCGGTGCAGCGCGGGCTGGTCACGCGCGACCGCACCACGCTCATCGCCTCCACGCATCGCGTCTTCTCCATCGCCGAAAAGAGCGCCATGGGTGACGGCCGTGTCGACAGCGACCAGCTGCTCGCCCACACCGCGCGCGCCGCCAAGCGCTTCATCCGCTTCGACATGGCGCAGGCCGCCGAAGCCTCGGGCAGCGTGATCAGCGCCGTGCTGTTCGGCACGCTCGCGGGCTCGGGCGTGCTGCCCTTCGGCCGCGCGCAGTTCGAAGCCACCATCGAGCGCGGCGGCGTGGGCGTGAAGCCCAGCCTCAAGGCCTTCGGTGCGGCATTCGATCGCGCACAGGACGGCGACGACGGCGAACCCGCCAAGGTGGCACCGGCCGCCACGCCCGCACCGCAGCCGCGCCACCCGGCCGTGCGCGCGCTGGTCGAACGCGTGCAGCGCGACTTTCCGCTGCCCGCGCAAGACTTCCTGCTCGAAGGCGTGCGCCGCCTCATCGACTACCAGGACCTGGCCTACGCCGGCCTCTACCTCGACCGCATGGCCGCTGTGGCCAAGCTGCCCGACGACGCCCATCGCCTGCTGCGCGAAACCGCGCGCCACCTCGCGCTGTGGATGTCCTACGAAGACACGGCCCGCGTCGCCGCCCTGAAGACCCGCGCGACCCGCTTCGAGCGCGTGCGCGGCGAGGCCGGCGTGCAGCCGGGCCAGGTGCTCGCCATCCACGAGTACATGCACCCGCGCCTGCAGGAAATCTGCGAGACGCTGCCCGGCGGCATCGGCCGCTGGCTCATGCACTCCACGCTGCCCAGGAAGATCGTCGAGCGCTTCACGCAGCACGGCCGCGTGATCCGCACCAGCTCGCTGCGCGGCTACCTGATGCTGCGCACCGTGGCCGCGATGAAGCGCTGGCGCCGCTCGACGATGCGCTACGCCGACGAAAACCGCCGCATCGAAGAGTGGCTGCAACGCATCGCCGCCACCGCCCAACGCAACCCCGCGCTCGCCGTCGAACTCGCCCAGTGCCAGCGCCTGGTCAAGGGCTACAGCGACACGCACGAGCGCGGCCTGCGCAACTACGACACCGTGATGCGCGCGTTCGAACGTGCGGGTGCCGCGCTGGCGCCCGCCACTTTGCGCGAACTGCGCGACGCCGCGCTCGCCGACGAACACGGCCACAAGCTGCAAGCCGCGCTGGCGCAGCACGCCCTGGCCTGAAGAGACGAAGGGAACCGCCCCATGACAGCCCCCACGCTCCAGCTTCGCGTTGTCGAAGCGCGCGCCCTCAACCCGCTGATCCGCCTGCTGCGCCTGCGCGCCGAAGACGGCCGCGCGCTGCCCGGCTTCGCCGCCGGCGCGCACATCCGCGTGCAGGTGACGCTGGCTGACGGCACCGCCGACTGGCGCCACTACTCGCTCATCAACTTCGCGACCGAGCGCAACGCCACCAACGCCCCGACCGATTACGTGATCGCCGTGCGCAAGGAGGCCGACGGCCGCGGCGGCTCGCGCTTCATGCACGAAGGGCTGGCCGAGGGCAGCGTGCTCACCATCGAGCCGCCGAAGAACGACTTTCCGCTGCACACCGGCCCGGGCGGCTCGGTGCTGGTGGCCGGCGGCATCGGCGTGACGCCGCTCGCGTCGATGGCCGCGCGCCGCCGTGCCGAAGGCGCCGCCGTGCGCATGCACTACGCCGGCCGCAGCCGCGACCTCATGGCCTTCCTGCCCGAGCTGCAGGCGCTGCTGGGTGACGACCTGTGCGTGCATGCCGACGCCGAGGCTGGCGCGCCGCTGGACATCGACGTGCTGCTCGACGGCGTGCCCGCCGGCGACCGCCTCTACGTCTGCGGCCCCAAGGTCATGCTCGACGCCGTGCTCGCCCGCACCCAGGCCCGCGGCTGGGAACATGACCGCGTGCACTTCGAGCTCTTCACCGAACCCGTCGTGGAGGAGGGCGACCAGCCCTTCGAGGTGGAGCTTGCCCAGTCGGGCCAGCGCTTCACCGTGCCGGTCGGCCAGAGCATCCTCGACTGCCTCATCGAACACGGCTGCGACCCGATGTTCGATTGCAAGCGCGGCGAATGCGGCGTGTGCGCCGTGCCCGTGATCGAGGGCGAGATCGACCACCGCGACTACGTGCTCACCGCCCGCGAGAAAGCGGAAGGCACCGTCATGCAGATCTGCATCTCGCGCGCCAAGGGTGCGCGCCTGGTGCTCGACCTCTGAAAAGAAAAGCCAGGAAGGAGCCAGGAGAACCATGCCTTCGTACCGAGACAACCCCGATGCCGTTCGCGCGCTCGTGCAGAACGACCGCGTGCACCGCGACCTGTACATCAGCCAGGACCTCTTCGAGATTGAGCAGGAGCACTTCTTCGCCAACACCTGGAACTACGTCGGGCACGAAAGCCAGCTGCCGAAGTCGGGCGACTGGATCACCAACGAGATCGCGGGCCGCCCGCTGATCGTCGTGCGCCACAGCGACGGCAGCGTGCGCGTCATGATGAACCGCTGCGCCCACAAGGGCTCGCGCCTCGTGAACGGGCCCTGCGGCAACACCGGCAAGTTCTTTCGCTGCCCGTACCACGCCTGGACCTTCAAGACCGACGGCGCGCCGCTGGCCATTCCGCTGAAGACCGGCTACGAAAACACCCAACTCCACGAATGCGAGTCGGGCAAGGGCCTCACCCCCGTGAAGCACGTGCGCAGCCACCGCGGCTTCATCTTCGTGAAGATCAACGACGCGGGCCCCGACTTCGAAGAGTACTTCGGCGATTCGCTCAGCTCCATCGACAACATGGCCGACCGCTCGCCCGAGGGCGAACTCGAAATCGCCGGCGGCTGCCTGCGCTTCATGCACCAGTGCAACTGGAAGATGTTCGTCGAGAACCTCAACGACACCATGCACCCCATGGTGGCGCACGAGTCGTCGGCCGGCACCGCCAAGCGCATGTGGGCCGACAAGCCCGAAGACGAACCCAAGCCCATGGCCGTGGAGCAGTTCGTGCCCTTCATGTCCGACTACAAGTTCTTCGAAGACATGGGCATCCGCACGTACGACCATGGCCACAGCTTCACGGGCGTGCACTTCAGCATCCACAGCAAGTACAAGGCGATCCCCGCCTACGACGACGCCATGAAGGCGCGCTACGGCGAAGAGAAGACGGCGCAGATCCTGGGCATGGCGCGGCACAACACCGTGTACTACCCGAACCTCACGATCAAGGGCGCGATCCAGGCGATTCGCGTGGTGAAGCCTATCTCGGCCAACCAGACGCTCATCGAGAGCTGGACCTTCCGCCTCAAGGGTGCGCCGCCCGAGCTGCTGCAGCGCACCACCATGTACAACCGCCTCATCAACTCGCCGTTCTCGGTGGTGGGCCACGACGACCTGCAGGCCTACCGCGGCATGCAGGCCGGCCTGCACGCCAGCGGCAACGAGTGGGTGAGCCTGCACCGCGACTACGACGCATCGGAGTTGAAAGGCGGCGAGATCACCACGGGCGGCACCAACGAGCTGCCGATGCGCAACCAGTACCGCAGCTGGGTGCAGCGCATGACGGAGACGATGTGATGGCCGCCGTCAATATCACCCGTCAGGACCTCGTCGACTTCGTCGTCAACGAAGCGCGCCTGCTCGACACCCGCCGCTACGAGGAGTGGAACGCGCTCTTCACCGACGACGCGTTCTACTGGATTCCGCTCGTGCCCGAGCAGGAAGACGGCCTCAACCACACCTCGCACCTGTACGAAGACAAGCTGCTGCGCGAGCTGCGCATCGAGCGCCTCAAGAGCCCGCGCGCGTTTTCGCAGCAGCCGCCCAGCCGCTGCCACCACCTGCTGCAGGTGCCCGTGGTCGAGGCCTTCGACACCGAGGCCCAGCGCTTCGTGGTGCGCACCGAGTTCCACTACACCGAGTCGCAGGGCGACGAGCTCCAGTTCTACGTCGGCACCTTCTTCCATCACCTCACGGTGCAGGACGGCGCGCTGCGCATGACGCTCAAGCGCGTCGACCTGCTCAACTGCGACGCGGCCCTGCCGGCCGTGCAGCTCTTCATCTAGCAAGGACGCGATGACCCACGCCACCGTCCACCAGGTGTTCGCCGCGACTGCCGCGCGCACGCCGCAGGCCGAATTCCTCTTCACCGAATCGGTGACCGCCGCCGCCTACGGCATCGCCGCCGGCGCCATCCGCTGGGGCGAAGCCGCCGAAGAAATCGAGCGGCTGCGCAGCGCCTACGCACAGGCCGGCTACGGCCACGGCCACCGCATTGGCCTGCTGCTGGAGAACCGGCCCGCCTTCATCTTCCACTGGCTCGCGCTGAACGCGCTGGGCGCGAGCGTGGTGCCGATCAACGCCGAGATGCGCTCGGCCGAGCTGGTCTACCTCATCGGCCACAGCGAGATCGGCCTGGCCGTCACGCTGCCCGAGCGCGCCGCCGACCTGCAGGCCGCTGCCGCGCAGGCCGGCGTGGCCTTCGAGACCATGGGGCCCGACGACGCCGTGCCGCCCGCGAAGACCGCCGCACCGCGCGCCGGCGAGCCCGTCGGCACCGACACCGAATGCGGCCTGCTCTACACCTCGGGCACCACGGGGCGGCCCAAGGGCTGCATCCTGAGCAACGCGTACTTCCTGCGCGCGGGCGAGTGGTATGCCGCGCTCGACGGCGTGTGCAGCATCCGCCCCGATGCCGAACGCGTCATCACGCCGCTGCCGCTCAACCACATGAACGCGATGGCGTTCTCGACCATGGTCGTGCTCATTGCAGGCGGCTGCCTCGTGCAGCTCGACCGCTTCCACCCGAAGAGCTGGCTGGCCAGCGCGAAGGAAAGCGGCGCGACCATCGTCCACTACCTGGGCGTGATGCCCGCGATGCTGCTGTCGGCCCCCGCGTCGGCGGCTGACCGCGACCACGCGATCCGCTGGGGCTTCGGCGCCGGTGTCGACCGCAAGAACCACGCGCCCTTCGAAGAACGCTTCGGCTTCCCGCTGGTCGAGGCCTGGGCCATGACCGAGACCGGCGCGGCCGCCTGCATCATGGCCAACCGCGAGCCGCGCCTCGTGGGCACGAGCTGCTTCGGTCGGCAGGAAGACTTCGTCGAGATCCGCCTCATGGGCGAGGACGGCAGCGACGTGGGCACCGATATGCCCGGCGAACTGCTCGTGCGCTCGGCTGGCGCCGACCCGCGCCGCTACTTCTTCTCCGGCTACCTGAAGGACGAAGAGGCCACGCGCGAAGCCTGGGCCGACGGCTGGTTTCACACCGGCGACCTCGTGCGCCGCGACGCCGACGGCAACTTCTTTTTCGTCGACCGCAAGAAGAACGTGATCCGCCGCAGCGGCGAGAACATCTCGGCCGTCGAGGTCGAGAGCGTGCTCAACCAGCACCCGGCCGTGAAGACCTCGGCCGTGGCCGCCACGCCCGATGCGGTGCGCGGCGACGAGGTGCTCGCCTGCATCGTGCTGCGCGAAGACACCGGTGCGGCGCAGCGCGAAGCGGTCGCGGCCAGCATCGTCCAGCACGCGCTCGCGCAGCTGGCGTACTACAAGGCGCCGGGCTACGTCGCCTTCGTCGAGGCGCTGCCGCTCACGCCCTCGCAGAAGATCCAGCGCGGCCAGCTGCGCGAGATGGCGCAGTCGCTGCCGGGGCAGGGCCATTGCATCGACACGCGCTCCATGAAGAAACGACAAGTGGGGCAGGCATGACCAAGCGCAATCGGCTTTCCTACGAAGGCGTCGCGGTCGCGGTGCCCATCACCGTGCCCTACGTGCGCTACTCCACGCGCACCGCGCACTGGTTCGTCGGCCAGGCCATCGACGCGCTGGTGCAGGCCAGCGGCGTGGCCAAGGAGCAGATCGACGGCCTGTGCCTCAGCAGCTTCTCGCTCTCGCCCGACACGGCCGTGGGCGTCACGCAGCACCTGGGCCTGTCGCCGCGCTGGCTCGACCACATGCCGACCGGCGGCGCTTCGGGCGTGATGTGCCTGCGCCGCGCGGCGCGTGCGGTGCAGGCGGGCGATGCCGACATCGTCGCCTGCGTGGGCGCCGACACCAACCACGTCGACTCCTTCCGCCAGACGCTGGGCAGCTTCAGCAACTTCGCGCGCGATGCGAGCTACCCCTACGGCTCGGGCGGCCCGAACTCGATCTTCGCGTTCATCACCGCCAACTACATGCGCACCTACGGCGCCACGCGCGAAGACTTCGGCCGCATCTGCGTGGACCAGCGCACCAACGCGCTCGGCAACCCGAACGCCATGTTCAAGAAGGGCCTCACGCTCGACGAGTACATGGCCGCGCGGCCCATCTCCGACCCGATCCATCTGTTCGACTGCGTGATGCCTTGCGCCGGCGCCGACGCCTTCCTCGTGATGAGCGAGGAGCGCGCGCGCGACCTGGGCCTGGCGCACGTGGTGATCCGCGGCGCCATCGAGCGCCATAACGCCTACGCCGAAGACCCGGTGATGGTGCAGGGCGGCTGGCGCATGGACCGCGACGACCTGTATGCACAGGCCGGCGTGCAGCCCGCCGCGCTCGACTTCGTGCAGACCTACGACGACTACCCCGTCATCGTGATGATGCAGTTCGAAGACCTGGGGTTCTGCGAGAAGGGAGAAGGCTCGGCCTTCGTGCAGGCCAACACCATGACCTTCGACGGCAGCTTTCCGAACAACACCAGCGGCGGCCAGCTCTCGGCCGGGCAGGCCGGTGCGGCGGGGGGCTTCCTCGGCATGGTCGAGGCGATCCGCCAGCTGACGGACCAGGCCGGTGCGCGCGCCGTGCCCAACGCCCAGCTGGGCCTTGTCGCCGGCTTCGGCATGGTGACCTACGACCGCTGCCTGTGCACAGGCGCCGTCATCCTAGGGAGACCCGCATGACGATGCCGATGATGCGCCCCCCGCGCAAGAACCCGGTGCTGCGCACCCGGCAGATGAACCTGCCGCCCGGTGCGCGTGGCCGTGTCGCGCTCGGCCTCACGGCCGCTGCCGCCGAAGGCCGCTTCGAGCTGCAGACCTGCGAGGACTGCGGCACGGTGCAGTACCCGCCGCGAGAGGTCTGCCACAAGTGCCTGTCGTCGGCGCTGCGCTGGCGCGCACAGAGCGGCGAGGGCGCGCTGCTCGGCAGCACCACGCTGCACCACAGCAACGACCTGTTCTTTCGCGAGCGGCTGCCCTGGCGGCTGGGCCTGGTGCACCTCGACGCCGGCCCGACGCTCATGGTCCACCTGCACGGCGAGGTCGGCGAAGCGCCACAACGTGTGCGCGTGGGCGCCCGGCTCGACCGTGCAGGCCAGGCCGTTCTCATTGCTTTTCCGAATGAAGGGAGTCCCCACATGGCCGACGACAAGATGCTGCGCGAAATGACCAGCGACCCGAAGTTCCGCAAGGTGCTGGTGACCGACGGCAAGACCGAAACGGGCCAGGCCATCGTGCGTGCGCTGGTGAAGGCCGGCGCCGACATCGTCTGGGTCGGCCATGCCGAACCCTGGAAGAAGATGGGTGACGGGCTCGACGATATCTCGGCGCTGCCGCAGGTCACGCTCGTGCCGCTGGACCTCACCAACGGCCGCCGGGTGACAGAGCTGGCCGGTTCCATCGGCGGAAAGGTCGACATCGTGATCAACAACGCCGAGGTGCACCGCACCTTCGGCATCGGCGCACGGCGCGGCACCGACGTGGCCAAGGCCGAGATGGACATCAACTACTTCGGCCTGCTGCGCCTGGCGCAGGAGTTCGGCCCCGCGCTCAAGGGCCGCTCGGCCGATGGCGAGACAGGCGCGACCGCGTGGGTCAACCTGCTGTCGATCTACGCGCTCAGCAACTTCCCGCCGCACGGCACCTTCAGCGCCTCGAAGGCGGCGGCGCATTCGCTTGCGCAGTGCCTGCGCGCCGAGATGCGGCCCGCCGGCATCCGCGTGATCAACGTGTTCCCCGGCCCCATCGACGACGAATGGAACCAGCACACGCCACCGCCCAAGCTGGCACCGACCACATTGGCCAACGCCATCGTGAAGGCGCTGCGCGACGGCGTGGAAGACGTGTACCCAGGCGACGTGGCGCAGGAGTGGCTGGAACGCTGGCGCGACAACCCGAAGGTACTGGAGCGCGAACTGGCCGCTGGCGGCTGAGCAGAGGAATCACACGATGACAACCACCACCGAACTGATGTCCGCCGCCGAAATCCTCGGCGGCCTCGTGACCGCCATGGCCAGCGGTCGCATCCGCGTGATCGACCTCACGCAGACGCTCACGCCCGAGTTTCCGCAGATCGCGCTGCCGCCCGAGATGGGCCAGTGCTGGCCCTTCCGCATCGAGGAAGTGTCGAAGTACGACGAGCGCGGCCCGGGCTGGTACTGGAACAATTTTTCCTGCGGCGAGCACACCGGCACGCACTTCGACGCGCCGATCCACTGGATCTCGGGCCGCGACCTGCCGAACAACTCGGTCGACACGATTCCCGTGCAGCACTTCGTGGCACCGGCCTGCGTGATCGATTGCTCGGCCGATGTGCAGGGCAACGACGACTACCTGCTGAGCGTGGCCGACATCGAACGCTACGAAGCCGCGCACGGCCGCATCCCCAAGGGCGCGTGGGTGCTGATGCGCACCGACTGGTCCAAGCGCACCGACCCCGAGGCGTACCAGAACTTCGATGAAACGGGCCAGCACACGCCGGGCCCGAGCACCGAGGCCGTGCGCTTCCTGGTCGAGCAGCGCGACGTGCTGGGCTTCGGCTCCGAAGCCATCGGCACGGATGCCGGGCAGGGCTACCACCTGCGTCCGCCGTACCCCTGCCACTACTACATGCACGGCGCGGGCCGCTACGGCCTGCAGTGCCTGAGCAATCTTGACCTGCTGCCGCCCGCGGGCGCGGTGCTGATCTGCCCGCCGCTGAAGATCGAGAAGGGCAGCGGCAGCCCGCTGCGCGTGCTGGCTTTGGTGGGAGCTTCGCTATGACTCGCTGCTGCGGTTTTGGCTTTGGCTCCTTCTCCCGCTCGCGGGAGAAGGCGGGGGATGAGGGGGCTTGCCAAGGCCTCGGGGGTCACCCTCACCCCAACCCTCTCCCGCAAGCGGGAGAGGGAGAAATGCGGGGGGCGCGCGCATGAACAAGATTGCAGCAGTGACGGGCGGCAGCGCCGGCATCGGCAAGGCCATTTGCGAAGACCTGCTGGCGCAAGGCTACGAAGTGATTTCGCTCGCACGCCGCAAGGCCGAGATCGACCATCCCAAGATGCACAGCCTCGAGGTCGACCTGGCCGACCGCGCCGCCACCGGCGAAGCCGTGCGCGAACTGGTCGAGCGCTTCGCACCCACCACCATCGTCCACAACGCCGGCGTCATCCGCGCTGCGTTGCTGCCCGAGGTGAAGCTCGACGACCTCGACGCGCTGGTCGACCTGCACCTGGGCTGTGCCATCCAGCTCGTGCAAGGCGCACTGCCCGCGATGCGTGCGCAGCGCTTCGGCCGCGTGGTGCTGCTGTCGTCGCGCGCCGCGTTGGGCCTGGCCACGCGCACCAGCTACTCGGCCACCAAGGCCGGCATGCTGGGCATGGCGCGCACCTGGGCGCTCGAGCTTGCCGCAGACGGCATCACGGTGAACGTGGTGGCACCGGGCCCGATCCGCACCGACATGTTCTACGACGTGGTCGAGGCCGGCAGCGAGAAGGAGCGTGCCCTTGCGGCCTCGGTGCCCGTCAAGCGCCTGGGCGAATCGGCCGACGTGGCACGCGCCGTGCGTTTCTTTGCCGACGCCGACAACAGCTTCGTCACCGGCCAAGTGCTCTACGTCTGCGGCGGCACCAGCGTCGGCAGCCTCGCCCTCTAGTTTCATTTCAGCGTTCGTCTCGTCTCGTTCCGTTCCGTTCAAAAACATCACCTCTGGAGCACCGCCATGAAAGTCATGAACCGAATTCGCACCCTCGCGGCCGTTGTCGCGGGCCTCGGCGCGCTGGGCGCCACCGGCGCCTGGGCCGCCGATCTCAAGGTCGGTTTCATCACGTCGCTGTCGGGGCCGGTGTCGTCGCTCGGCATTCCGTACGAAAAGGGCATGAAGGCCGCGCTCGCCTACAAGGCCGAACTCGGTGGCCGCAAGATCCAGCTGGTGCAGCTCGACGATGCGTCCGACCCGACCACGGCCGCACGCAACGCACGCAAGATGATCGACGAGGACAAGGTCGACGTCATCATCGGCACGGCCGGCTCGCCCGGTGCGCTGGCCATTGCCGGCGTGGCGCGCGAAACGAAAACGCCGCTGATCTCCATCGCCAACGCCAACCTGCCGGGTGACGAGGGCGCGTGGATGGTCACGCTGCCGCAGCCCGCACCGCTCATGGTGAGCGCGGTGGTCGAGCGCATGAAGAAGTCGGGCGTGAAGACGGTCGGCTACATCGGTTTCTCCGACGCCTGGGGCGACCTGGTGTACGGCGCGCTGCAAAAGAGCGCAGAGCCGGCGGGCATCAAGATCGTGTCGAACGAACGCTATGCGCGCGGCGATTCGTCGGTGACGGGCCAGGTGCTGAAGATCGTGGCGTTGCGCCCCGACGCGGTGATCACCGGCACCTCGGGCACGCCCGGCGCGCTGCCGTACCTGGCACTCGCGGAGCGCGGCTACAAGGGCCAGATCTACGGCATGCATGCGCTCATCAACCCCGACTTCGTGCGCGTGGGCGGTGCCTCGGTCGAAGGCCTGCTGGCCCCCACCGGTCCGGTGATCGTGGCCGAGCAGTTGCCCGCCGACAACCCGATCCGCAAGGTGTCGATGGACTTCCGCGCGGCGTACCAGAAGGCCAACGGCGCACCGCCGACCGACGCCTTCTCGGCCTACACCTTCGATGCATGGCTGCTGTACCTCGACGCCGCCCAGCGCGCGCTCGCCACCAAGGCCGAGCCCGGCACGCCGCAGTTCCGCCTGGCACTGCGCGACGCCATCGTGAGCACCAAGGAGCTGGTGGGCACGCACTCGGTCTACAACTTCAAGCCGACCGATCGCTACGGCTCTGACGAGCGTTCGCGTGTGGTGGTGAAGCTCGAGAAGGGCCAGTGGAAGCTGGTTCCCTGAAAAAACACACGCTGGAGCCACCCCCATGAAAAAGAACCTGACCCGGATTCTCGGCCTCACCGCCCTTGCACTGGCCGCCGCCCAAGCCGCGGCAGCCGACCTCAAGATCGGCTTCATCAGCTCGCTCTCGGGGCCGGTCGCGGCGCTGGGCGTGCCGTACGAGAAGGGCATCCGCGCGGCCATCGCCGAGCGGCCCGAGATCGGCGGGCGCAAGGTGCAGCTCATCGTGCTCGACGATGCGTCCGACCCGACCACGGCCGGGCGCAACGCGCGCAAGCTGGTGACGGAAGACAAGGTCGACGTGCTCATCGGCACCTCGGGCGTGCCGGGCGCGATGGCCATCGCCTCGGTGGCGCGCGAACTCAACACGCCGCTCATCTCGCCCACGCCCGTGACCATTCCGGGGGCGGACGGCGCGTGGACCGTCACCGTGTCGCAGCCGTTCCCGCTCATGGTGGCGGGCGTGGTCGAACGCATGCAGAAGTCGGGCGTGAAGACGGTCGCCTTCATCGGTTTCTCGGACGCGCTGGGCGACCTGGCCTACGACTCGCTTATGAAGAGCGCCGCCACCGCCGGCATCAAGGTGGTGGCCAACGAGCGCTATGCGCGCAGCGATTCGTCGGTGGCCGGGCAGATCCTGAAGATCGTCGCGACGCGGCCCGACGCGGTGTTCGCGGGCAACTCGGGCACGCCGGGCGCGCTGCCCTACCTGGCACTGGCCGAGCGCGGCTACAAGGGCAAGATCTACGGCACGCACGGCCTCATCAACGCCGACTTCGTGCGCGTGGGCGGTGCCTCCATCGACGGCCTGCAGGTGCCCAGCGGCCCCGTGCTGGTGGCCGACCAGCTGCCCGACAGCAACCCCATCAAGAAGGTCGCGATGGGCTTTCGCAACGCCTACCAGAAGGTGAACGGCGCGGTACCGACCGACGCGTTCTCGTCGTACACCTACGACGCCTACCTGCTGCTGGCCGACGCGGCCTCGCGCACCAAGGGCGAGCCCGGCACGCCGCAGTACCGCACGGCGCTGCGCGATGCCATCGTGGGCACGAAGGAGCTGGTGGGCACGCACGGCATCTACACCTTCAAGCCCGACGACCGCTACGGCTCCGACCAGCGGGGCGTGGTGATCGTGCAGATGAACAAGGGCCAGTGGAAGCTCGTTCCCTGACCTTGGTCTAACCGAAGCCCACCGCCATGACCACCTACCGCAACCGCCCCGATCTCGTCGCGGCGCTGGTCCGCGACGACCGGGTGCACCGCGACCTGTACCTCAGCGACGAGCTGTTCGCGCTGGAGCAGGAGCGCCTGTTCGCCAACACCTGGGTCTTCCTGGGCCACGCGAGCCAGGTGCCGGAGGCGGGCGATTTCGTCACGCAAGAGATCGCGGGCCGCCCGCTGCTCATGGTGCGCCAGCCCGACGGCGCGGTGCACGTCATGTACAACCGCTGCGCCCACAAGGGCACGCAGCTCGTGACCGACGAGAGCGGCAACACCGGCCGCTTCTTTCGCTGCCCGTACCACGCGTGGACCTACAAGCTCGACGGCGCGCCACTGGGCCTGCCGCTGAAGAACGGCTACGAGGGCACGCAGCTCAAGGCCTGCGAATCGGGGCAGGGGCTGTCGGTGGTGAAGCACGTGAAGGTGTACCGCGACTTCGTGTTCGTGCGCCTCGCGGACGCGGGCCCGTCGTTCGAGGACTACTTCGGCGACGTGCTCGGCGCCCTCGACAACATGGTCGACCGCTCGCCCGAGGGCAAGCTCACCGTGGGCGGCGGCGTGCTGCGCAACATCGTCCACTGCAACTGGAAGATGTACCTGGAGAACATCAACGACACGGTGCACCCGATGTCGACGCACGAGTCGGCCACCAAGGCCGCCGAGGCGCTGTGGGAAGGGCATGCGCCCACCGACCCCAAGCCGATGGCGATGGAGCAGATATTGCCCTTCGGCTCGGGCTACGAATTCTTCGACAAGATGGGCGGGCGCGTGTTCGCCAACGGCCACAGCGTGCTGGGCGTGAACTTCAGCATCCACTCGAACTACGCGCAGCTGCCCGAGTACGAAGCGGCGATGCAGGCCGCGCACGGCGTAGAGCGCGCCACTAACATCCTGCAGCGCTCGCCGCAGAACTCGGTGCTGTACCCGAGCCTGTCGGTCAAGGGCTCGCCGCAGGCCATCCGCGTGATCCGCCCGCTGGCGGCCAACCGCACGCTCATCGAAGCCTGGAGCTTCCGCGCGGCCGGTGCGCCCGCGCTGCTGTTCGAGCGCGCCATGAGCTACAACCGGCTCGTGTTCTCGCCCATGTCGGTGGTCGCGCACGACGATGTGCACCTGTTCGAGAGCATCCAGCAGGGCCTGCGCGCGGGTGGCAACGAATGGGTCAGCCTGCACCGCAACCACGACCCGGCCGAGACGCAGCAGGCCACGGTGACCACCAACGGCACCAACGAGCTGCTCATGCGCAACCAGTTCCGCGCGTGGGCGAAGGCGATGACCGTGGAGGCGACGGCATGAACGACCCGCGCGACTTCATCGCCCACGAAGCGGCCCTGCTCGACGAGCGCCGCTTCGATGACTGGCTGGCCCTGTTCGCCGACGACGGCCACTACTGGGTGCCGCTGCTCGGTGCGGCGCAGGCCGATCCGTTCTCGCACAACTCGCTGGCCTACGAAGACCGGCTGCTGCTGCAGCTGCGCGTGGAGCGCCTGAAGAACCCGCGTGCGCATTCGCAGCATCCGGCGAGCCACAGCCAGCATGTGCTGCAGCCTTCACGCATCGAGGAAGAAGCCGCCGACGAAGTTCGCCTGCGCACGCCGTTCCTTTACGTCGAGGCGCGCGGCGACGACCAGATCCTGTTGAGCGGCACCGCCCGCCACCACCTCATTCGCACCCCCACGGGCTGGTCGATCCGCGAGAAGCGCATCGACCTGCTCAACGCCACGCGCGCGTTGCCCGCGATCCAGTTGTTCATCTGAGTGACCTGTCCTTCTAACCATCCTCTCTGGAGCTACGACATGAAGAACCTGATGCAGACCTTGACGCGCGGTGCCCTCGCCGCAGCGCTGACCGCCTGTGGTGTGGCGAGCGCGCTGGCGGCCGACCTCAAGGTCGGTCTCAGCGTGTCGCTGTCGGGGCCCAACTCCTCGCTGGGCGTGCCGTACGCCAAGGGCATGCAGGCCGCGCTGGCCTACAAGGGCGAGGTGAATGGCCGCAAGATCCAGCTCGTGGTGCTCGACGACGGCTCCGACCCGACCACGGCCGGGCGCAATGCGCGCAAGCTCATCGAGGACGAGAAGGTCGACGTGCTCATGGGCACCTCGGGCGTGCCGTCGGCCATCGCGATGGCGCAGGTGGGCAAGGAGGCCAAGACGCCGATGATCGGCCTCACGCCGATCCTGCTCGACCCCAACGAGAACCCGTGGGTCATGACGGTGGCGCAGCCCACGCAGCTCATGATCGATGCGGTGGTCGAACGCATGAAGCGCAACAACGTCAAGACCGTGGGCTACATCGGTTTCTCCGACGCCTGGGGCGACCTGGTGTACGAGGCGCTCAACAAGGCCGCGCCCGCCGCCGGCATCAAGGTGGTGAGCAACGAGCGCTATGCGCGCGGCGATTCGTCGGTGACCGGCCAGGTGCTGAAGATCGTGGCGCTGCGCCCCGACGCGGTGATGACCGGCGGCGCCGGCACGCCGGGCGCGCTGCCGTTCCTGGCGCTGCAGGAGCGTGGCTTCAAGGGCGGGGTGTACGGCCAGCACGGTCTCATCAACCCCGACTTCGTGCGCGTGGTCGGCGCGGCCGGCCAGAACGCGCTGATGCCCACGGGCCCGGTGATCGTCGCCGAGCAACTGCCGGCCGACTACCCGACCAAGAAGATCGCGACCGACTTCCGCGCCGTGTTCCAGAAGGTCAACAACGCCCCCACGAGCGACGCCTTCTCGGCCTACTCGTTCGATGGCTGGCTGGTGTTCGTCGATGCTGCTTCGCGCGCCATGAAGAAGGCCGAGCCGGGCACGCCCGAGTTCCGCGTGGCGCTGCGCGACGCCATCTTCAGCACCAAGGAAGTGGTCGGCACGCACGGCGTCTACACCTTCAAGCCCGGCAGTCTGTACGGCGTGGACGAGCGCGCCCGCGTGATCGTCAAGCTCGACAACGGCCAATGGAAGCTCGCCCCTTGAATCTCCTGTTTTTCTTCACGACAACGACAACGATGACTCCGACAGAGGTTTTTCTATGAACTGGGACGTGGCGCTGATCCTCGTCACCGACGGCCTGGCCAACGGTGCCGTCTATCTGCTCGCCGGCCTCGGGCTGGTGCTGATCTTTTCGGTCACGCGGGTGGTGTTCGTGCCGTTCGGCGACATCGCGGCCTTTGCCGCGCTGTCGCTGGCGGCCTTCGAAACCGGCCGCGTGCCGCCGACCATCGGCATGGTCGCGGTGCTGGCCGCGCTGGCGCTGGCCACCGAAGTCGGCAGCCTGCTGCGGCGCGGCGAGACCGCGCGCATACCGAAGGCGGTGCTCATGTGGGGCGTGCTGCCCGCCATTCCGTGCGTGCTCGCCTGGCTGGCGGCGCGGCCCGGCGTGCCGGTGGCGGTGCACATCGCGGTGGCGGTGCTGCTGGTGGTGCCCATCGCGCCGCTGCTGGCGCGCGTGGTGTTCCAGCCGATCGCCGATGCCTCGGTGCTGGTGCTGCTGATCGTGTCGCTCGCGCTGCACTTTCTGCTGTCGGGCCTGGGCCTGCTGTTCTTCGGGCCTGAGGGCTCGCGCACCACGCCGCTCACGAGCGCGGTGTTCACGCTGGGCGACGGCTTCACGGTCAGCGGCCAGGTGGTGCTGATGGTGGGGGCGGCCATCGTGCTGAGCGGGCTGTTCTTCCTGGTGTTCGAGCGCACGGTGGCCGGCAAGGCGCTGCGCGCCACGGCCGTGAACCGCGTGGGCGCGCGGCTGGTGGGCATCCGGCCGGTGCGCACAGCACTGCTGGCTTACGGCTGCGCCTCGCTGCTGGCGGGGCTCATCGGCGTGCTGATTGCGCCGGTGACCACCATGTACTACGACTCGGGTTTCATCATCGGCCTGAAGGCCTTCGTGGCCGCGATCATCGGCGGGCTCGTGAGCTACCCGATGACGGCCATCGGCGCGCTGGCGGTGGGCGTGGTCGAGAGCTTTGCGTCGTTCTGGAGCGGCGCGCTCAAAGACGTGATCGTGTTCAGCCTGCTGATCCCGGTGCTCATGCTGCGCTCCTTCATGGCGGCCCATTCGGAAGAGGAAGAAGACGAGGTGGACCAATGAACGGCAACACGAAACGCATGGCGTGGATCGCGGGCGTCATCGTCGTGCTGGCCTTGGTGCCGGCCGTGGCGGGCAGCTTCACGGTCTCGCTGCTGAACGACATCGGCATCGGCGCGCTGGTGGCGCTGGGCCTCGTGCTGCTCACCGGCGTGGGCGGCGCCACCTCGTTCGGCCAAGCGGCCTTCGTGGGCATTGCGGCCTACGCCACGGCGTGGCTCACGACCGCGCAGGGCCTGTCGCCGTGGCTCGGCCTCTTGTTCGCGCTGCTGCTCACGGGCCTGTCGGCACTGGCCATCGGCATGCTCACGCTGCGGCTCGGCGGGCACTTCTTGCCGCTGAGCACCATCGCCTGGGGACTGTCGATCGCGATGCTGTTCGGCAACGTCGATGCGCTCGGCCGGCACACGGGCCTGTCGAACATCCCGGCGCTGCAGATCGGCGGCTGGTCGCTGGCCGATCCGCGCGCGATGTACTACCTGATCTGGGTCGTGGTCGGGCTGGCCTGCCTGTTCAGCCACAACCTGCTGCAGTCGCGTCCCGGCCGCGCGATTCGCGGGCTGCGCGGCGGCGCGACGCTGCTGGCGAGCGTGGGGGCGGATGCCTACCGCGTGCGGCTGTCGCTGTTCGTCACGGCGGCGCTGTTCGCGGGGCTGGCAGGCTGGCTCTATGCGCACATGAACCGCTTCGTGAGCCCCTCGCCCTTCGACGTGCGCATGAGCATCGAGTACCTGCTGATGGCGGTGGCCGGCGGGCTCGGGCAGCTCTCGGGGGCGCTGGTGGGCGCGGCCCTCGTGCTGGTGCTGAAGAACGGCCTGCAGGACGTGCTGCCGATGCTCACGCAGCGCGCGGGCCAGCTGGAGGCCGTGGCCTTCGCGGCGCTGTTCATCCTGCTGCTGCACTTCGCACGCGGCGGCGTGATGGGCCTGCTGCGGCGCTGGACGCGCCGGCGCGGCACGACGCAGGGCGCCTCGCGCTACGCCGGTGCGCCGGTCGAGCCGCTGCCGCACCGGCAACTGCCGGCGCGCGGCACGCCGGTGCTGTCGGTCAACGGCGTGGTCAAGCGCTTCGGCGGGCTGGTGGCGGTGAACGACGTGAGCTTCGACGTCAAGGCGGGCGAGATCGTCGGCCTCATCGGGCCCAACGGCGCGGGCAAGTCGACCATGTTCAACCTGCTGACCTGCACGCTGCCGATGAGCGCGGGCCAGGTGCGCTTTCTCGAGCACGACATCGCCGGCATGCCACAGCGCGCGGTGGCGCGGCTCGGGCTGGCGCGCACCTTCCAGCACGTGAAGCTGCGCCCGCACATGAGCCTGCTCGACAACGTGGCGCTGGGCGCGCACTCGCGCACGCGCTCGGGCATCCTGAAGGCGGGCCTGCGGCTCGATCGCACGGAAGAAAGCCAGATCCTGCAGGAGGCGCAACGCCAGCTCGACCGCATCGGCCTGGGCGACCGCGCGAACGAACTCGCAGGCAGCCTGCCGCTGGGCACGCAGCGCATTCTGGAGATTGCGCGTGCGCTGGCCGCCGACCCCGTGCTGCTGGTGCTCGACGAGCCCGCGGCCGGCCTGCGCCGCAAGGAAAAGATGGCACTCGGCGACCTGCTGCGCAAGCTGCGCGAAGAGGGCGTGACCATCCTGATCGTCGAACACGACATGGACTTCGTGATGAAACTGGTGGACCGTTTGGTGGTGATGAACTTCGGCTCCAAGCTCGTGGAGGGCGTGCCGTCGGCGGTGCGCGCCGACGAGCGTGTGCAGGCGGCTTACCTGGGGAGCGTTGTATGACCGCGATGCTGGAGATTGGTGATCTGCACGTGTCGTACGGGCAGGTAGAAGCCGTGCGCGGCGTGTCGCTCGACGTGCAGCCGGGCCAGATCATCTCGGTGATCGGCCCCAACGGCGCAGGCAAGACCACGCTGCTGGCCGCGGCCATGGGCCTGCTGCCGTGCAAGGGCACGCTGCGCTTTGAAGGCGAAGACCTGCAAGGGCTCGATGTGGAGTCGCGCGTGGAGCGCGGCCTGTGCCTCGTGCCCGAGCGCCGCGAACTGTTCGGCGAACTCACCGTGCTCGACAACCTGCAACTCGGCGCCTATGCCAAGCGGCTGCGCGGCGACGCGATGAAGCGGCAGCTGCAGTCGGTGTACGACCGCTTTCCGCGCTTGGCGGAGCGCCGCGCCCAACGCGCCGACACGCTCTCGGGCGGCGAGCGGCAGATGCTGGCGGTGGGCCGCGCGCTCATGTCGGCACCGCGCCTCTTGATGCTCGACGAGCCCAGCCTGGGCCTGGCGCCGCTGATCGTGCGCGACATCCTCACCATCGTGCGCAAGCTGCGCGACGACGGCGTGTCGATCCTGCTGGTGGAGCAGAACGCACGCGCCGCGCTCGAAAGCTCCGACGAAGGTTATGTGCTGGAGACCGGCGAGATCGCGCTCTCCGGCGCGTCGGCCGAACTGGCCAGCGACCCGCGCGTGCAGGCCACCTACCTCGGCGGAGGCACGCACGATGACGAGTGACCCGCGCGCGGTGCCGCCGTCGCAACGCACGCTGCCCGCCATGCTGCAGCGGCAGGCCGCGCTGTTCGGCAGCCGCCCGCTGCTGCGCATCGCGGGCTGGCAATGGACGCATGCCGATGCGGCCGACGCGGCGGCCACGCGCGCCGGTGCGCTCGCACAGCACGGCGTCGCACGCGGCGACCGCATCGCCGTCATGTGCGGCAACCGCATCGAGTTTCTCGACACCTTCCTCGGCGCGGGCTGGCTCGGCGCGTCGGTCGTGCCGGTCAACACGGCGTCGATGGGGCCGCAGATCGAATACTTCCTCGCAAACAGCGAGGCGAAGCTGCTGGTGATCGAGGCCGGCTTTCTGAAGCGGCTGGCGACGGCCGACCTGGCCCGCACGGCGCTGCGCGAGGTGTGGGTGGTCGGCGCCATCGACAAGGCCGAAGCGCCATGGACACCGCCCGCCGGCGTGCGCGTGTCGGCCTACCCGCCGGGCGCGCAGGCGCTGCCGCCCGCCACGGTGCAGCCGGGCGATCCGCTCGCCATCCTCTACACCTCGGGCACCACGGGCCCGGCCAAGGGCGTCATCTGCCCGCAGGCGCAGTACTTCTGGTGGGGCGTGAACAGCGCCGAGGTGCTCGGCGTGGGCCGCGACGACGTGCTGTGCACCACGCTGCCGCTGTTCCATATCAACGCGCTCAACACCTTCGCGCAGGCCGCGCTCACCGGGGCCGAGGTGGTGTTCGAGTCGCGCTTCTCCGCTTCGGGTTTCTGGCCGGCGATGCGCGCCAACGGCGCGACCGTGGTCTACCTGCTCGGCGCGATGGTGCCGATTCTTCTGGCGCAGCCCGAAGGCGAGGGCGAGCGCCACCATCGCGTGCGTACCGGCCTCGGGCCCGGCGTGCCCGCGGCGGCGGGGCAGGCTTTCAAGGCGCGCACGGGCGTGGCATTGCTCGAAGGCTATGGCTCGACCGAGACCAACTTCGCGATCGCCACCGCGCCCGATTCGCCGCGCGGCGGTGTCATGGGCTGGCTGCGTCCCGGCTTCCAGGCCTGCGTGGCCGACGAAGACGACGTGCCGCTGCCGCCCGGCGAGGCCGGCGAGCTGCTGCTGCGTGCGGACGAGCCCTATGCCTTTGCCAGCGGCTACTTCCACATGCCCGAGAAGACCGTCGAGGCCTGGCGCAACCTGTGGTTCCACACGGGCGACCGCGTGGTGCGCGATGCCGATGGCGCGTTCCGCTTTGTCGACCGCATCAAGGACGCGATCCGCCGACGCGGCGAGAACATCTCGTCCTTCGAAGTCGAGCAGGTGCTGCTGAGCCACCCGGGCGTGGCCTCGTGCGCGGTGTATCCCGTGCGCTCCGAGCTGGCCGAAGACGAGGTGATGGCCGCACTGGTCGCGCGCGACGGCGTGGCCATCGACCCGGCCGAGCTGGCGCGTTTTTGCGAAGGCCGGCTGCCGTACTTTGCGGTGCCGCGCTACATCGACCTGCTGCCCGACCTGCCGCGCACCGAGAACGGCAAGGTGCAGAAGTTCAAGCTGCGCGAGCGCGGCGTGGGGCCGCAGACCTGGGACGGTCGGCCCGCGAAGGCCTGAGCGGCATGACGCAAGCCACGGCGCTTCCGCTGGCAGGCCGCGTGGCCTTCGTGACCGGCGCGGGGCAGGGGCTGGGCGCAGCCATCGCGCGCGGGCTGGCGCAGGCCGGCGCGCGCATCGCGTTGGCCGACATCGACGAGGCCAACGCCCAGGCCGTTGCCGCCGAGGTGAACGGCCTCGCGCTGCCGCTCGACGTGCGCGACGAGCAGGCCTTCAACAACCGCTTCGCGCAGGCCGTGGCGCACTTCGGCAGCGTCGACATCCTCGTCAACAACGCGGCGCGCACGCCGACCACGTCGCTGTGGGACATCACACCCGCCGAGTGGGACGACGTGCTTGCCATCAACCTGCGCGGCAGCTTCTTCGGCTGCCGCATCGCCGGACGCCACATGCGCGCACGCGGCGCGGGCCGCATCGTCAACCTGGCCTCGCTGGCGGGGCAGCAGGTCAGCAGCGCCACCGGCGTGCACTACGCGGCCAGCAAGGCCGGCCTGCTGGCGCTGACGCGTGCCTTTGCGCAGGAGCTGGCGCCGCACGGCGTGACCGTGAACGCGCTGGCACCCGCCGCCATCGACAGCCCCGCGCTCGCGGCGCTAGCACCCGAGCGGCAGCAGGTGCTGAAAGCCGGCATCCCGCTCGGCCGCTTCGGGCTGGCCGACGAGGTCGCCGCCGCCGTCGTCTACCTGGCCTCGCCGGCCGCGGCCTTCATGACCGGGGCGACGCTCGACCTCAACGGCGGCCGTTTCATGCGGTAGCACCACCTCGGGGCGCAAATGGCTAAAATGATTCAGAACTAAACCATTCAGGTATGCACACAAATTCGCTCACTGGCCGTCATGCCCTCGTCACCGGCGCCGCTCGCGGCATCGGCGCAGAGATCGCCCGCACCCTTGCCGCCCAGGGCGCCAAGCTGACCCTGTTGGGCCGCGATGCGCAGGCCCTGCAGCGCGTGGCCGAGACCCTGGCGGGCGGCGGCCACGGCGTGGTGGCGGCCGACGTGGCCGACCCGCAGGCCGTGCAGTCGGCCTTTGCGCAGGCGCGGGCCGAGCGCGGGGCGGTGACCGTGCTGGTCAACAACGCGGGCGCCGCCGAGAGCGCGCCGTTCCTGAAGACCTCGGTCGAGCTGTGGCAGCGCATGCTGTCGGTCAACCTCACTGGCAGCTTTTTGTGTGCGCAGGCCGCGCTGCCCGACATGCTCGACGCCGGCTGGGGCCGCATCGTCAACATCGCCAGCACGGCGGGGCAGAAGGGCTACGCCTATGTGTCGGCCTACACCGCCGCCAAGCACGGGGTGATCGGCCTCACGCGCGCGCTGGCGCTCGAAGTGGCGCGCAAGGGCATCACCGTGAACGCCGTGTGCCCCGGCTACACCGACACCGACATCCTGCGCAACAGCGTCGCCAACGTGGTCGGCAAGACCGGCCGCAGCGAAGCCGATGCGCTGGCCGAGTTCTCCAGCGTGAACCCGCAAAAGCGCATCGTGCAGCCCGCCGAAGTGGCCGACGCCGTGCGCTGGCTCTGCGGCGACGGCGCCGCGTCGGTCACCGGCCAGTCGATCTCCGTTTCCGGAGGAGAAGTCACATGAACCGCAACGATGCCTCGCATGCCGTGCTGAGCGACGCCGAAGAACTCGGCCATGAAGGCCGCGCCGGCCATGAAGACCACGCCATGCTCAAGCTGTGGCTGCGCATGCTCGCGAGCACCACGCAGATCGAAGCCGAGATCCGGCGCCGGCTGCGCGAGCGCTTCGGCATCTCGCTGGCGCGCTTCGACTACATGGCGCAGCTGTACCGTTACGAAGACGGCCTGAAGATGCGCGTGCTCTCGCGCTACCTGATGGTGACCGGCGGCAACGTCACCGGCCTGACCGACGAGCTCGAACGCGAAGGCGTGGTGGCGCGTGCGCCCAGCCCCGACGACCGCCGCGCCTGGATCGTGAGCCTTACGCCCACCGGCCGCACCGCCTTCGAAGCGATGGCCACCGAGCATGAGCAGTGGATTCTCGAGATGTTCTCGGGCCTGGACATGAAGACCGTCAAGCAGATGCACAGCCAGCTCGGGCTGCTGCGCGTGCACGTGATGCGCGGCGACGGCGCGGGCGAGGAAGCACGCGCATGAGCGGCGAGGGTGGTGGTGGTGTGGCGTTCCAGCGCCCGCGCCTGATCCGCTTTTCTGACTGCGACCCGGCGGGCATCGTCTTCTATCCGCAGTACTTCGTGATGCTCAACGGCCTGGTCGAAGACTGGGTGAGCGACGGGCTTGGCGTGGGCTACCACGCACTCATCGGCGAGCGCCGCGTCGGCCTGCCGACCGTGAAGCTCGACGCCGACTTTCGCGCCGTGAGCCGCATGGGCGACCACGTGATGCTCGGCCTTTCGGTGGCGCAACTGGGCTCGCGCTCGATCACGCTGTCGTTGCGTTGCTTCGAGCCCACCTCGGGCGAGGTGCGCATGCAGGTGCGTCAGGTGCTGGTGACGACCTCGCTCGACACCCACCGCGCCATCGCCGTGCCCGACGACATGCGCGCGGCCATCCTGCGCGATGCGCCGGCGTTGGCAGTCGACGCCGCAGACAAGGCCTGAGAAAGGCTAGGGCGCCAGCGCAGGGCCGTCGGCAGGCTCCAGCGCCTTCTTCTCTTGCGCGTGCTTCTTCAGCCAGCCGCTGAGTTCCCGCTTTCCCTTGGCATTGGCCTGTCGCCACGCGTCACGCGCGGCGGCCACGAAGCGCTCTTCCGCCGCATCGGGCGGTGCTTCTGAAGGCGGTGTGTTGTCTTCGTCGAGCCAACCGGCGGCCACGTCGCAGTGCCGTTCGATCTGCCGTGCGAGCTTGTCGCCGATGGGCCGCGCACTCTTGATCTGGCTCCACATGCTCGGAGAGATTTCGATCTTGCGTGCGAACGCCTGGTCGAGCCCCTTGGCGGGCAGGCCCGCCGCGACGGCGTCCTCGAGAAAGCGGCGATGCAGCACAAGCGCATTGCGGCGGCGCGCGACGGTGGTATGGGGCACTGTTCAAAAACAACAACAAGACAAGAAAAGATTGTCCCGGTTGTTGACGTCGCCGTAAACACTCTTTACAGTTGCCTCCAATTCACGGCACCAGCCGTCCCCTTTTTCCAACCCCTTACAGCCGACAGCGGCAATTTTTGACCAGGAACCATCGTGAACACCGCACTGACTCTCACCAGCATTCGACCCGCCTCGGGCCGACCGCTCGTGCGCGTCGGGTTCTGCCATGGTTTCGACATGCCGTCGCCCCTGTCGTTGTCTTCGCATCTGAACACCGCGTACGCCACCCAAGCCGCAGCCCGTCTGCGCGTGGGTGGTCAGTTCGAGGCTCATCAGGTGCCCCCGGGTGGAGGTCGCGCGTAGGCGCGCATCTCTCAAGCTCTCTCGCAAAGAGGCCCGGACACCGCAAGGTTCCGGGCCTTTTTGTTTTGCCGCTTTCCATTTCGGGTGTGCCTTCACCCCACCGCCAGAAATTGCCGCGTCGACGGTCTGGCGGGATGTGCATGAGTTGATCACTCCTGTGCAGCGACGTTTGACGGGGCCGCGCCCAGCGCGCGGCCCGTCGCGTGAGGACACAACCGAAATGGAAGCGCGGGCAGGCTCTTTTTGTTTTTCTTCCGTGTGTGGCGCAGCCTGGTAGCGCATCTGGTTTGGGACCAGAGGGTCGCAGGTTCAACTCCTGCCACACGGACCACGGACCACACCCGAGCGGGACCGGGCCATGCCAACGCATGGCCCGCCCGCGGAAACCGGCCGCAAAGATGGGGCGGCGCCGGAACCCGTCACCGGACATTTTTCAAGTCGTTGCTTTTATTTTTCTGTCACCCACCCAGGAGGCCCTCATGCGCAAGCGCAACACACCGATCCGGATGATCGCCGTGCACCCGTCACCGCTGCCGCGCAGGCACATGGTGTGGTCGCTGGCCCAGCGCTTTGGCGTGGGGCTCGGGCCGCGTGCCATCGCGTACCGCGCGTCGGCATTGCCAGACGGCACCGAGGCGCCACTCGACAGCCTCGACCTCGACCAGCGCGTGCGCGCGTCGGGCGAGTGGTAGCAGGCCGGCGTCTTTCGTTTCAGTTTTCTTTTTTCAATGGTGCGTGTAGCTCAATGGCAGAGCCGCGGGTTGTGGTCCCGCTGACAACGGTTCGATTCCGTTCGTGCACCCCATCCGTTCACCACCAACCATCGCCGCGAAGGGAGGCGATTCATCATGCACTCTCACGTCCTGCAACTCGATATTCAGGGCACGCCGCAAGCCTGGATCTCGCTGGAGCAGGCGGTGTTGCACTACGCCACCGGCAGTGTGGCCTGGGAAGACGGCGCGCTGCCACTGGCCACGCTGCGCGGCGGCTTCAACGTGGCGCGCGGTGTGCAGTCGCGCATCGATGTCGCGCCCATCATCGCGCTGCGCGGCGCGTCGAAGATCAACCTCTTCGACGTCGTGCCCGGCGTGACCAAGGCCAAGCTGCTGCGCCGCGACCGCCACACCTGCGCGTACTGCGCACAGGTGTTCGCCGATCGCGACCTGCAGTGCGAGCACGTCATGCCCGAGTCGCGCGGCGGCCCGTGGAGCTGGACCAACCTCGTGAGCGCCTGCGCCGTCTGCAACAACCGCAAGGCCGCACGCACGCCCGAAGAAGCGGACATGCCGCTGGTCTACCTGCCGTACGTGCCGAGCCGCTTCGAGAGCTTCCTGCTCGAAGGCCGCAACATCCGCGCGGACGTGCACGAGTGGCTGGCCAAGCGCCTGCCGCGCGGCTCGCGGCTGCAGTAGCGCCACGCGCACAAAGAGAAAAGCCCGCTGCCCGTTGAATCAACGGACGGCGGGCTTTGCCTTGTGCGGCTCGCGGTGCGCGAGCGATGCGTGTGTGGGTGAAGAACGAAGACGGGAGCGGCTTGCTTGCTTGTTTGCTTGTGTTCAGCGCCCCGCGCCGAAGAAGCTGTAGGCCACTGCGGTGGCTGCTGCGAGCCCGCCGATCAAGATGAAGAGCACCTTCGTCGTACGGCGAGGGCCGCGCCGTGAACGGGCCCAATGCTCCGGCCCGATCAGATCGATCGGAACCGTGGGTTTACCTATGTCGGATGCCTTTTCCATGCCAAGAAATATAGCGCAGGCGCCAAGGCAAGAAGTTACAACGGCCTTTTGGCCTATTCGCACCGTGGCTCCTTGCCGACACCCGGCAGAACCGGGTGAAATATTCCCCATGAACCAACAGATCATTCTCGAGAGCCTTGTCCGCGCCCTGGAGAGCTGGGTCCGCAACGCCTCTGCGGCCGAGCTGTGGCGCGTGCACCGCGAGGGCGGCCTGGGCGCATCGATCCGCACCGAAGGCGAGAGCGTCGTGCACGTGCGCATCGCGCTCGACGGCCCGCCCGATGCGCTGTCGAGCATCGGCAAGACCGACGGCCGCCTGCCCGTGACCGAAGCGTTCAGAGGCACCGCCGGCGAAGCAGGGTGGGGCAACCCGCCACCGCAAGGCAGCGCCGAGCGCGAGCAGTGGTTTCTGTCGAGCGACGTGGCGCAAGAGCAGGCGCGGCAGTACCTGTTGGCGGAGGTGGCGGCGCGACGGGATGCGTTGGTGCGGCGGGTGGAGGCGTGGGAGGCGGGTGCGGGTTGAGGCAGGTGCGCGGGCCGCAGGGCCGTTTGTTGATCGACTCGTAAAGCAATTCCGCTTGCAGCTGATGATCTCGTTCGGAACTTGAGCGGAGCGCGTAAGGTGCGCTGACCGCGCAGGAGCAATGACATGTGAGCGGTGTGCTTCAACCGCACCAAGCCCGGTGCAGTTGTCCTGTTGTTGATCCGTGCCAAGGCGAACCTTGATTCGATCTCTGGCGAAACCTTGAGGGAGTCGCGCAATGCCGCAGAAACAGCCAATGAGTGACGCCGAACTGGCTGCTTTCGAAGCAAGCCAGGACTTCGATGCGTTGCTTGCGCAGTCTGCGCGCGAGATGGGCGATGGAGCAACGTGCAAGGTCGACATGCCTGTTGTCGCTGTGCATGAGAAGGCAGGTCTTTCGCTTGAAGCACTCGCAGCGATGGACTTAGACCACAAGCCCGATGTGCTGTGAGTCGCGTGAGGTCAAGCAGCGCTTGGCTCAAACGCTGGCATCGTTGAATTCATCACGAGTACATCGCACGTTCCACAAAGTCGACGCGAGTCCTCATTTGTTCACCGTGTGAGGCTTCCGTTGATGCGCTTCTCTCCATACATTTGAAGGACCGCCGCGCCTCACGGCGGGACATCGATGCACACCGCAGCGATGTCGATGTGAGGCACAAAAGGCGACGGCCAGGGTGCGCTAACACCCTGACCGTCTGACCAAGTGACGTGCATTACTTTGGAAAGAGAGCACACCAAATGGCTGATCGAATTATCGCCGGGCGAAACGCGCCTGCATCCCACGACGTGGTCCGCCAGCCGGACGCGTCAGACATCCTAGAGAACAAGCTGACCCAGCTGCAGTCTTTGCTGAGTTGCTGTTATGGGGACGAGGGCGAGTGGTTCGAGGCGATTGGCGCAAGGCGCCGCGACAACATCATGTGGATTGCTGCGGACTTGGCTGGGGATGCGATGGAGCTTTCACAGCTACTGCTGAAAAAATCCGACGTGAACACAACGGACAAAACTTGAGCTCTGCAACCGGTGAACATGGATGTTCATCGGGTCACGGCTTGTTCTCGCTGCTAGGTGGGGAGTACGAAACGGGTCAAGTCAATTGGCTCTTCACCTTTTGATCGTCGCAGGATGTAGCTGTTCCCCTTGCGAAAAATCGTGATGTGCCAATACATGCGCGTGTCATTTGCTGTGGTTCCCATGCCATCGAGCCATGTTTCGAACTCGCTGAACGGGATGAGCAACAGGCGTTCGCTGCTTCCGCAGCCCAGAGCTACGTACGACTGAGAGTGCTCTTTCAGGAAGGCGCGCTGGTGGGGGTGAAATGCGAACCAGTAGTTTGGGCTGGTATCCGGGTTGTGCTCTTTCGAAGCGGAGCAACTGAGCGCGACGAGCTTATCGGCTGAGACATATCCAGTGCGGCTCTGGCGCACAAATGACGAGCCTAGATTCGACTGAACTCGCTGTACGCAGGCTTCCTGAAACGCGACCGGAATGAACTTACGTCCATCTTTGACAAGCGGGACGCTCTTCGTTTCTTCAATAGTTGAGCCTGCACCGTCTTCTTGTCGAATATCTTCTGCAGCCGAGAAAAGAATGTCCGCAATGGCATCAAGGCGAGTGAACTCGTGCGGAATCAGAATATTGTGTATCCGCTGAACGATCGAAGGATCCTCGACTTCTTCCTTGATAGATGCCAGTCGAGCGAGCGCGTCTACCGAGATGATTCGAATATCCCACGCATGCCTTGAACCTCTTATTTGTGCCTCAAGGTCACCCGTATCTTGTCGACCAACCACGAGCAGCATCGAAGATTTTGCTTCCGCGACAACTTCCTTATTGATCAGCGCTCTTCGATAGTTTGCGATCGTATTGAGATCGATGCGGTATGTGTCCGTCGTCTTTACTTCGGCAACGATCGCATGCCCACTCGGAAAGACCCAAAGGCCATCGAAGCCGGTGTGCTTAACCGTTCCGCGATAGCGACCATTCGTGATGTGAGCTCCCAAGCGAGCCCCAATCTCATTCACGATATCTTGTAGTGCTAGACCGGAGTCCTGAAAAGATTGCTCCAGGCATTGGTCGGCGTAGGTCAACAAGCTTGCCGACGAAACGCTGCCTAAGAAGGACCGAAATTCTGTAGAGCACGGACTGTCGTCGAGCAGGCGCCCACCACCTGCAAACGCGATCAATTGTTGAACCTGCTTATCTTTGAGCTGGTCGGGAGACGATTTCCAGAGATCAGGAAGCGGCATGAAGCAGCGGGCCCAACTGTTAGTGCGACAACATTTTTTGTTGGGGAACGTTAACAGATTCTTTCGCATGGACGCTGCCGCGGCGTAGAGCTGGGAGCGTTGATCCAGCCCGGCCTATCGCGGACCGGCGTGAGGCAGGAACTCTGGATCTTTCGCGAGTGCTTGCGCCTCCTGTTCTTGTCGAAAGTACAAAGCTCTTCGGATCGCGCATATGAGAAAAGCCCCGTTGCTATCGAGTTGATAGCAACGGGGCTTTTAATTGGTGCCGGAGAGATGAATCGAACACCCGACCTTCTCATTACGAATGAGCTGCTCTACCGACTGAGCTACACCGGCGAAGCCTCAGATTATAGCCAAGAAATCAAGGCTTCTCGGCGTGGTACTGCGTCAAACGCTCCACTTCGTGACGCGAACCCAACATCACGCTCACGCGCTCGTGCAGTTTGGTGGGCTTCAGGTCGAGGATGCGCTGCTTGCCGTTGGTGGCGGCGCCGCCGGCCTGCTCGACGAGCCAGCTCATGGGGTTGGCCTCGTACATCAGGCGCAGCTTGCCGGCCTTTTCGGGCTCGCGCTTGTCCCACGGGTACATGAAGACGCCGCCGCGCATCAGGATGCGGTGCACGTCGGCCACCATGCTGGCAATCCAGCGCATGTTGAAGTCCTTGCCGCGCGGGCCTTCCTTGCCGGCCAGGCATTCGTCGATGTAGCGCTTCATGGGCTCGTCCCAGTGGCGCATGTTGCTCATGTTGATGGCAAATTCTTTCGTATCGGCCGGAATCTGGATGTCTTCCTGCGTGAGCACGAAGCTGCCTTGCTCGCGGTCGAGCGTGAACATGGCCACGCCGTTGCCCACGGTGAGCACCAGGGTGGTCTGCGGGCCGTAGATGCAGTAGCCGGCGGCCACTTGCTGGGTGCCGGGCTGCAGAAAGTCTGCTTCCTGCACGCCGGGGGTGTCGTCGGGCTTCTTCAGCACGCTGAAGATGGTGCCGATGCTCACGTTGACGTCGATGTTGCTGCTGCCGTCGAGCGGGTCGAACATCAAGAGGTATTCGCCCTGCGGGTAGCGGTTGGGCACCACGTGGATGGTTTCCATCTCTTCGCTGGCCATGGCCGCGAGGTGGCCGCCCCATTCGTTGGCTTCAATGAGCACTTCGTTGGCGATGATGTCCAGCTTCTTCTGGATCTCGCCCTGCACGTTCTCGCTCTCGGCGGTGCCGAGCACGCCACCCAGCGCGCCCTTGTTGACGGCCTGGCTGATGCTCTTGCAGGCGCGGGCGACCACTTCGAGCAACAGGCGCAGCTGGCCGGGAATGAGGCCGTCGGCGCGTTGCTGCTCGACGAGGTAGCGGGTGAAGGAGATTTTTTGTTGAGCCATAGGTTTCTGCTTCCTGGATGGGATTCGGTTTGTCGGGTTCGACGTGACGTGTGTCGTGCGGGTGTGCGTGAGGCGCGTCAGTCGGCGTTGTTTTCGTCTTCGGGCCAGGGGGCGCCGAGGTCGTAGGCAATGCGCATCGCGATGTCGGCGGTCGCCTTGGTCAGCCCTGCCTGCAGCAGCTTGCCCTGGTCTGCCAGCCAGAGTGCGCGGCGGGTGCTGCGCTGGGTATTGGCGTCCTTGCCGCGCAGTTCCTGCTTGAGCGAAGGGCCGACGAGGTCCGCAAGGTTGACGGTCGAGCGATACGAATACTCGTGCCACAGCGTTCGCTTGTCGGGGGAGGCGATGCGCACGTTGGCGCGCACCACGGCTTCGTCCTCGTCATCGGACACGTTGGCCCAGCCTTCGACCACGGTCTGCGCGCTGTCGGGGTTGAGCGGGCTGCCCCTGAACATGCTGGAGGCAGGCTCGCGGTAGGTGGCGCCCTGGTAGTTGGGGCTGGTGCGCAATGCCTTTTCGAGGCGCGGGCTGAGCAGGGGCGCCAGCTCGTAGTTGCCCATCACCGCGAGGTAGAGGGTCGAGCGCGACTGGATCTCCTGCTGCAGCGAGTCCTGGTAGCTCTTGTTGGCCGCACCGGTCGCGCCGCCGAGGGCCATGGCGCCTAGGATGCCCACGCCGGGAATTGCCGCCATGCCGGCGCCGATGACGCGCATGCGCTTGAAGCTGGCGTCGGGGTCGCTTTCCACCTCGACGCCGATGCTCGGCACGACCACCTGCACGGTCGAGCCGGGCAGGGTGGTCAGTTGCGATTTCTTGATCCACGGCTGGCTCGTCGACCTGCCGCCGGGGCCCGCACAGCCGGCGAGCGCCGCGCAGAGCAGCAGCACCGTCGCCGTCAGTGCAAACGCCGGCCGCCGCTTGGGGCGGCGCAGCTCAATTGCCGGCGAGTGCACGCGTGACCACCTCATGCGTGTCCTTGCTCAGGTCGGGCTTGGCAGCCACGCGGGCAATCGCTTCGCGTGCGGCGCTGCGGTACGGCTCGGCCAGCTTGCTCCAGCGGTCGAGCGCGCGCGCGAGGCGGGCGGCGACCTGGGGGTTGATGGCGTCGAGCTCGATCACGCGGTCGCTCCAGAACACGTAGCCGGCTGCGTCGGCGCGGTGGAAGGCGCCGGGGTTGCCGCTGCAGTAGCTGAAGATCACGCTGCGCGCGCGGTTGGGGTTCTTCAGCGAGAAGTCGGGGTGCTTCATGAGCTGCTTCACCAGCGGCAGGATGTCGCCGCCGCGGTCGCTGGCGCCGGCCTGCAGCGAGAACCACTTGTCGATGACCAGCGCCTCGTCCTTGAACATGGCGTGGAAGCGCGCGAGCGCCTGCGCCGCCAGGGTGTGGCCCGACGACACGAGGGCGTTGAGCGCGTTGAAGCGGTCGGTCATGTTGCCCGCGTCCTTGAAGCGCTGCAGGGTCTTGCCCGGCCACACGGTGTCGCCCGAGGCGCGCGCCGCCAGGCACAGGAAGTTGAGCGCCATGCCGGCCAGCGCGCGGCGGCCCGACGAGGTCGGGTCGGGCGTGTAGGCGCCGGTGTCGTGGTTGGCTTCGTACACCTGCTCCCAGTCGGCAAAGAGGGCCGTGGCGAGCTGGGCGCGCATGGCTTCGCGCACGAGGTGCACGCGCTGCGGATCGACCACGTCGAGCTGCTCGGCGATGTAGGTTTCCGACGGCAGCGTGAGCACCAGTTCCTTGAAGGCGGCGTCGAGCTGCGGGTGGCGCAGCACGCTGCGCATGGCGTCGAGGTAGGCGTCGTTCAGCACCGGCGTGGTGTCGGTGGCGTTGGCGGCAATGGCTTGCAGCGCGGCGCGCAGACCCAGGCGCTGGCCGGCTTCCCAGCGGTTGAACGGGTCGGGGTCGTTGGCCAGCAGGGTGAGCAGCTGGGCGTCGGTGTACGCAAAGTCGAGAATCACCGGCGCGCTGAAGCCGCGCAAGATCGACGGCACGGGCTCGGCGTCCAGGCCCACGAAGGTGATCTGCTCGCCGGCGCGTGACAGCACGATGGTGCGGGTGCCGCGTGCGACATCGCTCTCGCCGTCGAGCTGCATGGGCAGTTCGCGGCCGGTGGCGGCGTCGAGCAGGCCGATGTTCATCGGAATGACGAAGGGTTCTTTTGTCTGCTGGCCCGGCGTGGGCGGGCAGCTTTGCACCACGCTCAGGGTGTAGCTGCGGTTCTGCGCGTCATACACGCCGTGCGCGGCCAGGCGGGGCGTGCCGGCCTGGCTGTACCAGCGCTTGAACTGGGGCAGCAGGCGGGCCAGTTCGGAGTCGGGGTTGGCGTCGGCAATGGCCTGGGCGAAGTCGTCGCAGGTCACGGCCTGGCCGTCGTGGCGCTCGAAGTACAGGGTGATGCCCTTTTCGAAGCCCTGGCGGCCGACCAGCGTCTGCATCATGCGAACGACCTCGGCACCCTTTTCGTAGATGGTGACGGTGTAGAAGTTGCTGATCTCGATGTAGCTGTCGGGCCGCACCGGGTGGGCCATGGGGCCGGCGTCTTCGGGGAATTGGGCGGTGCGCAGCACGCGCACGTCTTCGATGCGCTTCACTGCGCGGGCCGAGGCGTCGGCGCACAGGTCCTGGCTGAACTCCTGGTCGCGGAAGACGGTGAGGCCTTCTTTCAGCGACAGCTGGAACCAGTCGCGGCAGGTCACGCGGTCGCCGCTCCAGTTGTGGAAGTACTCGTGGCCGACCACGCTTTCGATGTTGCTGTAGTCGGCGTCGGTGGCGGTGGCCTGGTTGGCCAGAACGTACTTCGTGTTGAAGATGTTCAGGCCCTTGTTCTCCATGGCGCCCATGTTGAAGTCGCTGGTGGCCACGATCATGAAGCGGTCGAGGTCCAGCGGCAGGCCGAAGCGGGCTTCGTCCCACAGCACGGAGTTGACGAGCGAGTTCATGGCGTGCTCGGTCTTGTCGAGGTCGCCGGCGCGCACGTACACCTGCAGCAGATGCTCCTTGCCGTTGCGCGCCTTGATGCGCTGCTCGCGCGCCACGAGCTTGCCCGCCACCAGGGCGAACAGGTAGCTGGGTTTCTTGAAGGGGTCGACCCACTTGGCGAAGTGGCGGCCCTCGGGCAGCTCGCCCTGGTCGACGAGGTTGCCGTTCGACAGCAGCACCGGGTACGCGGCCTTGCTGGCGCGCAGCGTCACGGTGTACATCGCCATCACGTCGGGACGGTCGAGGAAGTAGGTGATGCGGCGGAAGCCCTCGGCCTCGCACTGCGTGAAGAAGGTGTCTTCGCTCACGAACAGGCCCATCAGCTTGGTGTTCTTGATGGGGCAGCAGGTGGTGAAGAGTTCGAGCTCGAAGGCCCCTTCTTCCGCGGACGGCAGGCCGTCCAGGACGAGTTGGTCGCCTTCCATGCGGAACGAGGCGCCCTGGCCGTTCACGAGCACGCGCGCCAGGTTGAGTTCGTCGCCGTCCAGGCGCAGCGGCTGGGCCGGCACCTCGGGGTTGCGGCGCAGCTGCATGCGGTTGAGCACGCGGGTCTTGGCGGGGTCGAGGTCGAAGGTCAGGTCGACGGTGTCGATCCAGAACGCCGGCGCGGCATAGTCTTCGCGTCGGATGGCAATGGGTTGCCCTTGGGCGTCACGCTGAAGCAGCATCGAGGGTCTCCAGAAAATTCGAATGGGCCAGTTCGTTGTAGTCGCGAACGGCGGCGATCACGTGGGGGCCGGCCAGCTCGGCGGCCGTATGGGTGCTGCACACGGCCACGGCGCGCATGCCGCCGCGGCGGGCCGCTTCGATGCCGAAGGGCGCGTCTTCAAAGACGATGCAGCGTTCGGGCGCCACGCCGATGCGGCGCGCGGCTTCCAGAAAGATCGCGGGCGTGGGCTTGCCCGAAAAGCCTTCGTCGCCACCGACGATGGCCAGCGGCAGCGGGTCCATCTTCAGGCGCGACATGGCGAACGCGATGTTGTGCCTGTCGCCGGCCGTGCCCACCGCCACCTTCAGGCCGCGTGCCACCGCGGCCTTGGCGAAGGCGGTGAAGCCCGCCACCTCGGTGAAGTTGTCGTGGAAGAGCTCGCGGTAGATCTCTTCCTTCTCGTGCACCATGGCCTGGCACTCGGCATCGGAGAGGTCGCGCTCGAACAGCTCACGCATGCTCTCGGTGCCGGTGCGGCCCGTGGTGCGCGCAAGAATTTCGCTCACGTCGAGCTTCACGCCGTGGCGCTCCGCGAACGTTACCCACGACCGCGCATGCCAGGGCATGGAGTCGATCATGGTGCCGTCCATGTCGAAGATCAGGGCTTCGACCCTGCCGGTGTTCAGGCTCATCGATCAGACGCCTTGCTTGAGCGACGCTTCAATGAACACGTCGAGGTCGCCGTCGAGCACCTTCTGCGTGGCCGAGACTTCGACGTTGGTGCGCAGGTCCTTGATGCGGCTGTTGTCCAGCACGTAGCTGCGGATCTGGTGGCCCCAGCCCACGTCGGTCTTGCTGTCCTCGAGCTTTTGCTGCTCTTCCTGGCGCTTGCGCATCTCGTGGTCGTACAGGCGCGAGCGCAGGCGCTTCCACGCCACGTCGCGGTTGCTGTGCTGGCTGCGGCCGTCCTGGCACTGCACCACGATGCCGGTCGGGATGTGCGTCAGGCGCACGGCCGAGTCGGTCTTGTTGATGTGCTGGCCGCCGGCGCCCGAGGCGCGGAAGGTGTCGGTGCGCACGTCCGAAGGGTTGATGTCGATCTCGATCGAGTCATCGATTTCGGGGTACACGAAGATCGAGGCGAAGCTGGTGTGGCGACCGCCCGACGAGTCGAACGGCGACTTGCGCACCAGGCGGTGCACGCCGGTCTCGGTGCGCAGCAGGCCGAAGGCGTAGTCGCCCTCGACCTTGATGGTCGCGCCCTTGATGCCAGCGGTGTCGCCGGGGGTTTCGTCTTCGATCTGCGTCTTGAAGCCCTTGCGCTCGGCGTACTTCAGGTACTGGCGCAGCAGCATGCTGGCCCAGTCGCAGGCCTCGGTGCCACCGGCGCCGGCCTGGATGTCGACAAAGGCGTTCAGCGGGTCGGCCGGGTTGTTGAACATCCGGCGGAATTCGAGCTGCTTGATGTCGGCTTCGAGCGTGGCGGCGTCATCGGCAATGGCCTGCAGGCCGTCCATGTCGCCGTCAGCCTTCGACATTTCGAAGAGCTCGGTGTTGTCCGACAGCCCGTTGGTGAGCCGGTCGAGCGTGACGACCACGTCGTCGAGCGACTTCTTCTCTTTGCCCAGTTCCTGGGCCTTTTTCGGGTCGTTCCAGACGTTCGGGTCTTCGAGCGATGCGTTGACTGTCCTCAGTCGTTCAGCTTTGGCATCGTAGTCAAAGATACCTCCGTAAATCGACCGTACGGACGCTCAGGTCCGCGAGCATTGCGTCGATTTGGTTGATCTGTTCTGCGTCCATGGGGTGTCCTGACTGTGTGAGGTTGGTGTTCGGGGGAACCCGTCATTTTCTCACGGGCGGAAAACGGTCCCGAACACGGTGTTATTGATTGAGCGGAAAGTCGGCGGGACCCCGGTGGGAGGTCCTCCCGGCGAGAGCCTTACTCCAGGACCGCAGCGGCCGCTTCGGGGTACAGGTTCGGGAACAGGATGCTCAGCGAGGCGAGCGGGAAACCGATGCTCAGTTCTGCGCGATGACCGTCGCTCTTCAAGAGCCCATCCTTGAGGAATCGCGAGATCACCTTTCGGCCTGTTCGCTCTTCCAGCCCGGTCATCCGGATGAATTCCCCGCGCGACACGGACCCGACGGCTGCGACCGTGTGCAGCGGAAGCAGGGCCTCCTCCCGGTATTCCGTGATGCCATCGGTGGCGCCGCGCACCAGCAAGTAGGCGCGCATGCGGTCCTTGAGCTTGGAGAGGTCGAGCATCGATGCCATGAAGTCGACCTGGTCCTCGCACAGATCCAGGAAGTAGTGGCACCACGCCCAAAGCATTTTTTCGCTCAGGTTTCCGCGGCCGTCCAGGTCTCCTTGCCTGGCGCTGTCGGCGTTGTCCAGCGTCTCGTAGTAGCGCTCACGATCGCGCGCCAGCCCGCGATTGGCAGACCACAGCCCGCCGCTGATCAGATGCAAGGCGCAGTGCGTCTGGAGCCTGACAGCGCGCCCATTGCCGTCTTCGAAGGGATGCGTCCAGGCCATTCTGTGGTGCGCCGCAGCGACCGTGTAGATCACGGCGTCGACCCCCTTGAGGCGGCCGTAGACATCGTCCATCCGCTTCAGGAATTGCGGAATCGACGCCGATGTCGGCGGTTGGTGCCGTCCCACCGCAACGTCGTGCGTGCGCAGGGCGCCCGGAATGATGATCCGGCCGTCGTCGGTCAGGCGATCTGATTCTGGGAGGCGGCTGTACAGGCTCTCGTGCGCGTGTTTGAGGAAACCGCTGCTCAGCGCACCGGCTTCGGTGGCGACGATTCCTTCCAGTTCTCGCTCGGCTTCGATATGCGCCAGTGCGACACGCTGGCGCTTGGCCACATCGGGCTTGTCCGAGAAGTCTTCCTTCAGCGCGCGCTCGATGTTCACGGGGTGGGTGCTTTGCCCCTCGATGCGGTTCGAGTAATACGAGTTCATCGACCGCACGATCTCGCGCAAGGCAGCGCGCGCTTGTGGACTCGCGGCGCTTTTCAGCGCAGACGATTTCTCGAATATCCGGCGCGTGGTCTCACCCAGTTCTCCGAGGTCTTGCGTGGGTAGCAGGGGCTCGAACTGATGGGGTTGGTCATAGACCTGCAAGGACTTCGATTTTTCGGACATGGATTCCGGTTGAAATTTATCGAAGTCTAGGTTGAAAGTGTTTTCCAATCAAATAGTTATGAGCTCTTAATGCTGGATGAATTTCCGGTTCAGATTCTGGTTTGCTTGCCGCTAGTCGAATGTCCCCGTGGTCGATAGACGCAAAAAAGCCCCCGGTGCGCGACGCGTGCGCACCGGGGGCCAGAGGGGAAATCTACCTGCCGATCAGAACGCCGGAATCAACGCCCCCTTGAACTGCGTCTCGATGAAGCTGCGCACCTCCGGCGACTGGTAGGCCGCCACGAGGCGCTTGGCCCAGGGCTTGTCCTTGTCGGCGCGGCGCACGGCGATCAGGTTGGCGTAGGGGCTCTGGGCCGATTCCTTGATGACGGCGTCTTTGCCGAACGACAGGCCGGCCTTCTCGGCGTAGTCGTTGTTGATGGCCGAAATGGTCAGGTCGTCGAGCGAGCGCGGCAGCTGGGCGGCGTCCAGCGACACCAGCTTGAGCTTCTTGGGGTTGGTCACCACGTCCAGCGGCGTGGCGTTGTTGTTCTTCACGGCCTCGGGCTTGAGGGTGATGAGCTTGGCCTGTTGCAGCAGCAGCAGGGCGCGGTTGCCGTTCGACGGGTCGTTCTGGATGCCGACCGAAGCGCCGTCGGCCAGCTGGTCGATCGACTTGAGCTTGCGCGAGTAGAAGCCCAGCGGCGCGGTGATGGTCAGGCCCACGGGCACGAGGTCGAAGCCGCGCGCCTTGATCTGGTTGTCCAGGAAGGGCTGGTGCTGGAAGGCGTTGGCGTCGAGGTCGCCGGCGGCCAGCGCCGCGTTGGGCAGCTGGTAGTCGTTGAACACCACGACCTGGACGGTCAGGCCGTCCTTGGCGGCGACCTTCTTGACCACCTCGAACACCTGCTCGGCGCTGCCGACGGAAATGCCGACCTTGACGGTGTTCTTGTTGCCCTGTGCGAAGGCGGCGCTGCCGGTGAAAAGGGCCGTGGCCAGGGTGGCGAGCACGAGGCTGCGGCGGCGGAAAGTGGAATGCATGGTGGCGCGAAATCGAAAGAAATGAAGGCGCCGAATGTGGCATTGCCGCCGCAGATCGAGAACGAACCAATCCTCATATCGATATGGCATCCACTCGACTTATGTGGTCTTTCTTATCTGATTTTTCATATAAGCACGAGCCGATTTGTTCGTTCCCTTTCGGTCTCTTTCTTTACATACTCGGCACCTTTTTGCGAACCTGCGCGATCGCGCCCTTGCGGCCCGCGCCTTCTTTCATGACCTTCCCTTCGCCTGATGCGGCACGCGGCAACGCGGCGCCGGTCATCCGTCTTCAATCGGTGCAGAAGTCGTTTGCCTTGCCCAGCGGCGAGGTGTTCGATGCCGTGCAATCGCTGTCGCTCGACATCCAGCAGGGCGACGTGTTCGGCCTGATCGGCAAGAGCGGCGCCGGCAAGTCGACGCTGCTGCGCCTCATCAACCTGCTCGAGCGGCCCGATGCGGGCCAGGTGTTCGTCGGTGGGCGCGACCTCACGACGCTCTCGCGCCGCGAGTTGCGCGACACGCGCCAGAACATCGGCATGATCTTTCAGCAGTTCAACCTGCTGCAGAACGCCACGGTGTTCGACAACGTGGCCTTCCCGCTGAAGATCCACGGCCGTCACTCCAAGGCCGAGATCAACGAGCGGGTGCGCGAATGCCTCGACCTCGTCGGCCTGGCTGAAAAGATCGACACCTACCCGGCCCAGCTCTCGGGCGGCCAGAAGCAGCGCGTGGCGATTGCGCGCGCGCTGGCGTCGCGTCCGCAGGTGCTGCTGTGCGACGAGCCCACCTCGGCGCTCGACACCGAAACCACCCGCGCGCTGCTCGAAACGCTGCGCGACATCAACCAGAAGATCGGCGTGACCATCGTGATCGTCACGCACGAGCTCTCGGTGGTCGAGGTGCTGTGCCGCAACGTGGCCATTCTCGAAAAGGGCCGCCTTATCGAGCAGTTCGCCGTCGATGCACCGAGCGAAGAGCGCAAGACCGCGCTGGGCCGCGAAATCGACGAACTGGTGCGCCGCCGCGAACGCGAAGCGCGCGAACCCGTGGCGCCGCGCGTGGCGACCGCACAGCGCAACGCGCAGGAGCTGGCCTATGTTTGAGAACATCACCCCCATCCTTCCCGAGCTGTGGACGGCCACGGGCCAGACCTTTTTGATGTTGGCCATCGGCCTGTCGGCGGCCGTGCTCATCGGCGGGCCGCTGGGCATCCTGCTGTTCCTGCTGGGGCCGGGGCAGTCGCTCGAAAACAAGCCGGCGTTCCTCGTCCTCAACTGGATCGTGAACACGGTGCGTTCCTTCCCGTTCATCATCCTGCTGGTGGCGCTGGTGCCGTTCACGCGGGTGATCGCCGGCACGTCCATCGGACCGTTGGCGGCTGCGGTGCCGCTGTCGTTCGCGGCCATTCCGTACTTTGCGCGGCTGGTCGACCAGTGCCTGCGCGAGGTGCCGCGCGGCGTGATCGAGGCGGCGCACGCCATGGGCGCCTCGGAGCTGCAGATCGTCTGGCGCGTGCTGGTGGTCGAGGCGCGCTCGGGCCTGGTGCTCGCGCTCACCGTGCTGGCCGTGAGCTTCCTGTCGTACTCGGCGATTGCCGGTGTGGTGGGCGGCGGCGGCATCGGCGACCTGGCGATCCGCTACGGCTACTACCGCTTCCAGACCGACGTGATGGTGCTCACCGTGGCGCTGCTCGTGGTGCTGGTGCAGATCCTGCAGTTCGTGGGCAACACCACGGCGCGCCGGCTCGACAAGCGTTGATGTCTCTTTCTTCTTTCCTTTCTCTTTCTCTGCTCATTCCATGAAAACCGCACTGCTGCGCCGTTCCGTCCTCGCCGTTTCCCTCGTCGCGCTGTCGCTCGGCGGCCTCTCGCTGTCGGCGCAGGCGCAAGACGCCAAGAAGAACCTCGTGATCGGCGGCACCGCCGGCTCGAACGCCGACCAGCTCAAGGCCGGCATCATTCCGATCCTCGAGAAGAAGGGCTACAAGGTGAAGCTGGTCGAGTTCAACGACTACGTGCAGCCCAACCTTGCGCTGGCCCAGGGCTCGCTCGACGCCAACTTCTTCCAGCATCGGGTCTACCTGCAGAAGTTCTCGGCCGACCAGAAGCTCGACCTCGCCGAGCTGGTGCAGGGCCCGATCGCGCCGATGGGCGTGTACTCGACCAAGCGCAAGACGCTGGCCGACGTGAAGGAAGGCGACCGCGTGACCTTGCCGAACGACCCGAGCAACCTGGCGCGCGCGCTGGTGCTGCTGGAGCAGAACAAGCTGGTCACGATCAAGGCGGGCATCGATCCGCTGCGCGCGTCCGAGAAGGACGTGGCCGAGAACCCGAAGAAGCTCAAGTTCATTCCGCTCGAGGCCGCGCAGCTGCCGCGCTCGCTGGGCGACACCGAGTACGCCATCGTCAACGGCAACTTCGCGATCTCGTCGGGCCTGAAGCTCACCGAGGCCGTGGTGCTCGAGAAGACGCCCGACTACTACCTGAATGTGGTCGCCGTGAAGAGCGCCGACAAGAACGCATCGTGGGCCAAGGACATCGCCGACGCCTACCGCTCGAAGGAATTCAAGACGGTGGTCGACAGCAAGTTCCAGGGCTACGCGAAGCCGAGCTTCCTGCAGTAATCGATCCATCACGCTTCAGCGAAGGACGCCCCATGCCCGTGCTGGCCGTATTCGATGCGCAAGCAAACTGGCGCGACACGCATGTGTGCGACGGCTGGATCACCGAGCATCTGGGGCGCCACGGCGTGCGCTGGGGGCGTGGCGATGCCGAAGGACAGCGCGTGCTTGACAGTGCGGGGCTGTTCTATCTGCCGACGGCGGATGGGTATCTTGGGTTGTTGGTCGAAGGGGGCGAGTGGGTTTCCATTCCCTCTGAAAAGCCGCATTTTTTCGATGCTGGCGAGGCAGAGTCGATTGATGGATTGCCTGATGCATTGCCGCTGTTCGAGGCCTTTGTCGAAGAAGTGCTGTCCTTGACGGGCAACGACGCGGACGACGCGTAAAGCGGGACCAGCTGCCTGCACGTTCGGCGCGGCGCGGCAAGCGCCGTGTTGCTCCTTCCCCCTTTGGGGGAAGGCGGGGATGGGGGCAGCCAGAGCGCCCGATGGATACGCCGCTTGCCCCCACCCCGCCCCTCCCCCGGAAGGGGAGGGAGAAAGTCAAAACTCAAACGCGGGCGGTGCTTCGTGCCCCGGTCTTTCTCCTTCCCCTCCCGGGGGAAGGCTGGGATGGGGGCTCGCGGCGCTTGCAAAAGCTGCGCATGTGCGAAAACCGCTTGCCCCCACCCCGACCCTCCCCCGGAAGGGGAGGGGGAAATACAGCAACGCCCTCAAGCCGCAAGCCGCTGCGCCGCGCGCACTGCAGGCCGCGCCAGCCCCAGGTGATCGCGCAACGTGCGCCCCTCGTACTCCGTGCGAAAGATCCCCCGCTTCTGCAGGATCGGCACCACGCCATCCACAAAATCCTGCAGCCCATGCGGCAGCGCATCCGGCATCAGATTGAACCCATCTGCCGCGCCACCCTTGAACCAGCGCTCGATGTCATCGGCGATCTGCTCGGGCGTGCCCACGATCACGCGGTGCCCACCGCCGCCCGCGAGCTCGCGGATCAGCTGGCGCACCGTGTAGCCGTGCGTGCGCCCGGCCGCGACCACGGCGTTGAAAAAAGTGTGGTTGCCGTTCCCATTGCCGGGCAGCGGCAGGTCGTCGGGCAGGCGCTCGTCGAGCTTGAGGCGGTCGGGCGTGATGCCCAGCGTGCCGGCCAGGCGCGTGAGGCTGTAGTCCCACGGGATCAGGTCGACCAGCGCATCGCGGCGGCGGCGCGCTTGTGCTTCCGTGGCGCCGACGATGGTGGTGAGGCCGGCAAGCACCTTCACCGCATCGGGGGCGCGACCCAGTTCGGCGGCGCGTGTCTTCAGCGCACGTGCGTAGGCCTGCGATTCTTCAAAGGACTGCGAGGCGGAGAACACGGCCTCGGCGTGGCGCGATGCGAGCTCGCGCCCGTCCGCCGAGGCGCCGGCCTGCACCAGCACCGGGTGGCCCTGCGGCGGGCGCGGCAGGTTCAACGGGCCCTGCACCGCGAAGTGCTCGCCGCGGTGCGCGAGCGCGTGCACCTTGGCCGGGTCGATGAAGCGGCCGGCGGCCTTGTCGCCGACGAAGGCGTCGTCTTCCCAGCTGTCCCACAGCGCCTTGACGATGTCGGCGAACTCCGAGGCGCGCGCGTAGCGCTTGGCATGGTCGGGCGTGGTGTCGAGGCCGAAGTTGCGGGCGGAAGGCAGGTCGGCCGTGGTCACCATGTTCCAGCCGGCGCGGCCGGCGCTCACATGGTCGAGCGTGGCGAAGCGGCGCGCGAGGTTGTAGGGCTCGTTGTAGCTGGTCGAGGCGGTCGCGATGAGGCCGATGTGCGTGGTCGCGGCGGCCACGCAGGCCAGCAGGATGGTGGGCTCCAGCGCGGTGATCGGACGGAAATGGATCTGGTCGACGATGGCCGCGTTGTCGGCCAGGAACACGGCGTCGAGCTTGGCGGCCTCGGCGATTTGCGCGGTGCGGATGTAGTGCTGGATATCGGCGAACGCCCACGGGTCGCTCTCCGGCAGGCGCCAGGCCGAGGGCACGAAGCCCGAATGCAGGATGTTGACGTTGAGGTGCAGCTGCCTGCGCGGTGCGGTGGAGTTGTTGCTGTTGCTCATTGGCTGAAATAGTCCGGCAGCCGGTAGCCCGCCCACACGGGGTTGGCCTTGAAGAACTTCTGGAACTCGGGCGACTGGTAGGCGGTGGCGATGTCCTTCGCGAACTTCGCGTGTTCGTTGCCGCGCTTCACGGCCACCACGTTGACGTAGGGCAGCGTCATGTCTTCGAGCTTCAGCGCCTCGGTGAGCTTGAGCCCCGAGGCCACGGCGAAGTTGCCCTGCACGGCCGCGAGGTCGGCGTCGGCCAGCGAGCGCGGCGCCTGCGCGGCGTCCAGCTGCACGATCTTCAGGCGCTTGGGGTTGTTCACGATGTCGCGCTCCGACACGCTCAACGGACTCACGCCCGGCTTGAGCGTGACCCAGCCGATGGCCGCGAGGATGTTGAGTGCGCGCGCCGCATTCACCGGGTCGGCGGGCAGCGTGACAGTGGCGCCGTCGGGCACGGTGTCGAGCGCCTTGTGGCGGCGCGAGTACAGGCCCATGGGCGGCGTCGGCACATGCACCACGGGCACGAGGTCGAAGCCCTGCTGCTTGTTGGTGGCGTTGAGGTACAGCGAGTGCTGGAAGATGTTGGTGTCGATTTGCCCGCGCTCCACCGCGTCGTTGGGCTGCACGCCCTGGCTGAACTCGACGTACTTGATGCTGTAGCCCAGCTTCTTCAGCTGGGGCTCGATGCCGTGGGTGAAGGCGTCGCGGTACGGGCCCGGCATGAAGCCGACGCGCAGGTCGTCCGCGTGGGCGGACACATGGAGCAACAGGCTCAGTGCGAGCCCGCCGGACAGCGGGGCAAGGCGGCGCAGCCACGAGGGCGCGCGCGAAAGGGAAGGCATGGCGACAACTCCGGGAGACGGCAAGAGGAGTCGGGCACTCTAGGACGCACGCCGCGCCGCGCGAACGAAGATTTGTGCGCTTGCATATCCGCACGCCGGATAACCCGCGCGAGCTTTTGTAGGATGCGGCGCATGACCCTGCACATCGGAATCGTCGGCTGCTCCGCCGAAGGCGCGGCCCTTTGCTACAAGACCATCTGCATCGAGGGCGCCGCGCTGCTCGGCCCGCATGCGCACCCCGAGGTGTCGATGCACACGCCCTCGCTCGCGGAGTACACGCGCTGCCTGGATGCGGGCGACCTGGCGGGCGTGGGCGAGCTGATGCTCGGCTCCGCGCACAAGCTCGCCGCGGCGGGCGCGGACTTTCTGATCTGCCCCGACAACACGATCCACCAGGCCTTCGATCACGTGGCGCCGCGTTCGCCGCGGCCCTGGCTGCACATCGCCGAGGTGGTGGCCGATGAGGCCGTGCGGCGGGGCTTTCGCCGCATCGGCATCACGGGCACGTGCTGGCTGACCGACAGCGAGGTGTATCCCGAGAAGCTCTCGGCGCGCGGCCTTGAATACGTTCGCCCCACCATCGACGAGCGCGCCGAGATCGGCCGGATCATCATGGACGAGCTGGTCTGCGGCATCTTCAAGCCCGAGGCCGTGGCGACCTTCCAGCGCGTGATGCAGCGCCTGAAGGACGAGGAGGGCTGCGACGCGGTCGTGCTCGGCTGCACCGAGATCCCGCTGATCATGAGCGACGCGAATTCGCCGCTGCCGACACTCGATTCGACGCGGCTGCTGGCGCGCGCGGCCTTGCGCCGCGCCACGCAGAAATCAAACTAGGCCAGGAAGTCTTCGATCAGCTGCGCCACGCGCTGCGGCTGGTCGTGGTGCAGCATGTGGCCCGCGTCGGCCAGCTGCTCGATGCGCACCGAGGGCACGGACTTCAGCCGCTCGTGGAACTCGGCGAGCGTGTAGCGGGCCTTCCACCAGCCGTGCAGGCTGTCGTCCGAGGCTTCGACCATCAGCGTCGGCGCGGTGATGCGCGCATAGAGCGCCAGCGTCTCGTCGACGCGGAAGATGTTGGCGTTGACGATCTTGTGCGCGGCCTCGCCGAGGATCTGCCAGCGCGTGCTGCCGTCGGCTTGGGGCTGCTGCGCCGACCAGTGGCTGGCCAGCCAGTCGGCCTTGTCTTGCGTGAGGCGCGGGTTGGTCTTCATGAGGCGGCGCGCCACGCCGTCCAACGCCGAGTAGCCCGCGAGCGCCTTCTCGCCGCGGTGCAGGCCCTTGAGCTCGTCGATCCACTGGCCGTAGCGCGCGGGCGCCTCGTCGGGCTGGCGCGCGGGCATGCCGAAGCCCTCGAGGTTGACGAGGCGGCGGATGCGCGCAGGGCGCACGCCCGCGTAGTGCATGGCGACGTTGCCGCCCATGCTGTGGCCCACGAGATCGACCGGGCGCGCATCGTCGCCTTCGCCGGCGTAGTGGTCGAGCAGCCATTCGAGGTCGGCCAGGTAGTCGGGCAGCCAGTAGTTGTCGACGCCGCCGCCGTCGGTGAGGCCGAAGCCGCGCCAGTCGGGGGCGATGATGAAACGGTCGTCCTTCAGCGCGTCGACCACGAACTGCCAGGAGGCCGCGACGTCCATCCAGCCATGCACCAGCACCAGCGGCGGGCGCTCGCTCGACGGCCGGCCCCAGAGGCGGACGTGGTAGTTCAGGTTGCGCACGGGCACGAATTCGCTGCGCGAGGGGCGGAGGGCTTGGTACATATGGCGGTCGATGATACGGAGAGGCCGCGCCGCGCGCAGTCCGCCACAGGACAGGGCGACGCTCGGTTTCTCGGCGGCAGGCCAGCGCGTGCCGTGCGGGCGCGCTAGCATTCCGCGCATGAAAAAGATTCCACTCGGTCAGAGCGACCTCCACGTCACCCCGATCTGTCTCGGCACCATGACTTTCGGCGAGCAGGTCGATGAGCCCACGGCCCACGCCGTCTTGCACCGTTCGCTCGAACGCGGCGTCGACTTCATCGACACGGCCGAGATGTACGCGGTGCCGGCAAGCAAGGAAACCTGCGGCGCGACCGAAGCCATCATCGGCAACTGGTTTGCCGCCAACCCCGGCACGCGCCAGAAGATCACGCTGGCGACCAAGGTGGCCGGCCCTTCGCGCGGCATGCCCTGGGTGCGCGAAGGCACGGGCATGACGCCGGCCGACATCGAGGCCTCGTGCCACGGCAGCCTGCGCCGCCTGCAGACCGACGTGATCGACCTGTACCAGATCCACTGGCCCGAGCGCCACGTGCCGGTGTTCGGCAACATCCACTACAACCCCGAGAAGGAAACCTCGCAGACGCCGATTCATGACCAGCTCGAAGCGCTGGGCAAGCTGGTGAAGGCGGGCAAGGTGCGCACCATCGGCCTGTCGAACGAGACGCCCTACGGCGTGCACGAGTTCGTGCGGCTGGCCGAGCAGCACGGGCTGCCGCGCGTGGTGTCGGTGCAGAACGTCTACAACCTCGTGAGCCGCGCGCACGAGAACGCGCTCGACGAGACCATGCACCGGCTGGGCGTGTCGCTGCTGGCGTATTCGCCACTGGCCTTCGGCCTGCTCACGGGCAAGTACGACCAGAGCGGCATCGAGGGTCCCGACGCGCCGAAGGGCGCGCGCATCTCGAGCTACGAGTCGGTGCGCAAGCAGCGCTGGGGCAAGCCCGACGCGTTGCGCGCAGCCAAGCGCTACAACCAGCTCGCGCGCGACCACGGCCTGAGCCCCACGCAGCTCGCGCTGGCCTTCTGCTACACCAAGTGGCAGGTGGCGAGCACGATCATCGGCGTGACCTCGGTGGCGCAGCTCGACGAAGACCTGGACGCCTACGGCACCACGCTGTCGGCCGAAGTGCTGGCCGAGATCGACAAGATCCGGCTGGACATCCGCGACCCCGCTGCCTGACCGGGGCAATTGAGCAAGTGAGCAAGAAGGCCCACGTCTCCGAAACGCCCGCGACCCAGTGGCTGCGGGCGAACCAGGTCGCCTTCACCGAGCACCCGTACGAGTACCTGGCGCACGGCGGCGCGCAGCACAGCGCGCAGGTGCTGGGCTTCGACCCGTTCACCGTGGTCAAGACGCTGGTGATGCAGGACCAGGACGCCAAGCCGCTGATCGTGCTGATGCACGGCAACCGCACGGTGTCGACCAAGAACCTCGCGCGGCAGATCGGCGCCAAGTCGGTCGAGCCCTGCAAGCCCGAAGTGGCGCAGCGCCACAGCGGCTACATGGTGGGCGGCACCTCGCCCTTTGGCACGCGGCGCGAGATGCCGGTCTACATCGAAGAGGCCATCCTCGCACTGCCGAAGATCGCGATCAATGGCGGGCGGCGCGGCTACCTCGTCGGCATCGATCCGCAGGTGTGCGTGAGTCTGCTGGGCGCCCAGCCCGTGCAATGCGCGCTGGCAGAATAGCCGGCGTTTGCTTTTTCCCGCCGGGCACGCAGCCGGCGGCGCACAACAACAAGTTCCCCGGAGACCCGCCTTGAGTTTCGATCTGCCTTCAATCATTGCCATCGTGGCGTCGTACCTGATCGGTTCGCTGTCGTTTGCGGTCATCGTGAGCAAGTCGCTCGGCATGGCCGACCCGCGCAGCTACGGCAGCGGCAACCCCGGCGCCACCAACGTGCTGCGCTCGGGCAAGAAGGGTGCGGCGCTGGCCACCTTGCTGCTCGATGCGGCGAAGGGCTGGCTGCCGGTGTTCCTCATTCGCCAGTTTGGCGCGCAGTGGGGCTTGGGCGAGGGCGTGGCGGCGCTGGCGGGCCTGGCGGCCTTCCTGGGCCACCTGTACCCGGTGTTCTTCGGCTTCCAGGGCGGCAAGGGCGTGGCGACGGCGGCCGGCGTGCTGGTGGGCATTGCGCCCTGGCTGGGGCTCGCCACGGGCGCGACCTGGCTGATCATCGCGGTCTTCTTTCGTTACTCGTCGCTGTCCTCGCTGGTGGCGGCGTTCTTTGCGCCGGCCTACTATCTGATCGGCGGCAACATCGCGTGGCCGCTCGACCGCACGGTGCTCGTCGCGATCATCGTCATGAGTCTGCTGCTGATCTGGCGGCACCGCGAAAACATCCGCCGGCTCGCGGCCGGCACGGAGTCGAAACTCGGCTCGAAGAAAAAGGCTTGAACCTCACCATGGCATCCATTACCCGCTTCCACGTCGGCCCGCGTCTGTCCGAGACCGCGGTGCACAACGGCACCATCTACCTCGCGGGCCAGGTGCCCGACGACACCACGCAGGACATCCGCGGCCAGACGGCCCAGGTGCTCGGCATGGTCGACCGCCTGCTGGCCGAGGCCGGCAGCGACAAGTCGCGCATCCTCATGACGCAGATCTTTTTGGCCGATATCGGCGACATCGGCGCCATGAACGAGGTGTGGGACGCGTGGATTCCGGCCGGCAACACGCCGCCGCGCGCAACCGTGGAGGCCAAGATGGCCAACGCGGCTTACAAGATCGAGATCGTGGTGACGGCCGCTCAGGCCTGATCACAGGAGGTCAGTACCGCTTCTCGAGAATCATCTCGTCGGCATCGCGCCGCATCGAGAAGCGATTGAGAAAGCTGTTGCCCAGCAGCACATACGGCATGGGCTGTTGCGAGACGATGGCGTCGATGTCGTAGACCTCGACGTCGCCCACGCGCACGCTTTGCAGCCGCAGTCTGTAGCCCGGGGCGTTGCCGTTGGCGGTGCGCATCTGCACCAGCTGTCCCTTGCTGTAGTCGAGCCCGATGCGCTGGGCGTCGACTGCCGACAGCGCAATGGTGGTCGCGCCCGTGTCGAGCATGAAGGTGACGGCGCGGCCGTTGATCTGGCCCTGCGTCATGTAGTGGCCCCGGCTGTCGGCCGGCAGCACGATGCGGTTGCCGCTGCTGGCAACGCCGCCCCGGCCGATGCTCACGGGCGAATCCATGCGCAGCGAAAAACGCTTGCCCGCCGATTCGACCACCGCCTGGTCGGCCAGCAGCGACACCAGCTTGACGCCCTGAAAGGTTTCCCCGACCGCCACCGTCTTGGGCGGCGCGCCGTTCACGATGAGGATGGCGCGGCTGCCGATGGAGCCGGTCAGCGTGACCGAGTCGGCGGCGTGCGCCCCCAAGGCCGCGGCCGAGCACAGCGCCGCGACGAGGAGCGCCTTCATGCGCGAATCAGTCGCGGAAGTTGTTGAAGGACACCGGCATGTCGGGCACGTCCTTCTTGATGAGGGCCATGGCGGCCTGCAGGTCGTCGCGCTTGGCGCCGGTGATGCGCACGGCATCGCCCTGGATCGCGGCCTGCACCTTGAGCTTGCTGTCCTTGATGATGCGGGTGATCTTCTTGGCCTGCTCGGTCTCGATGCCGTTCTTGATCTTGATGACCTGCTTGACCTTGTCGCCGCCCATCTTCTGGACGTCGCCCTTGTCGAGAAAGCGCACATCGACGCTGCGCTTGGTGAGCTTGCTGCGAAGGATGTCTTCGACCTGCACGAGCTGGAACTCGGCGTCGCCGATCATCGTGATCTCTTTGTCCTTGAGCTCGACGGCAGCGGCGGTGCCCTTGAAATCGAAGCGTGTGCCGATTTCCTTGGCGGTGTTTTCCACCGCATTCTTCACTTCGGGCAGATTGGGCTCGCAGACGGTATCGAAAGACGGCATGGGCACTCCTGGAGGCACGGGGACTGAATGCGACAATTCTCCCATGATCGTGGAGTCCAATGTCCCGCTGCAGCCCTACAACAGCTTCGGCATCGTCGCGCGTGCGCAGCACCTGGCGCGCATCGCCGGCGAGGCCGACCTGGTCGCGCTGCACGCCGACCCCGCCTGGCGCAATGAACCCCGTTTCGTGCTCGGCGGCGGCAGCAACATCGTGCTCACGGGCGACGTCAAGCCGCTGGTGCTGAAGGTCGAGATCAAGGGGCGCCGGCTGGTCGAGGAGACGCCGCGCGCCTGGATCGTCGAGGCCGGCGCCGGCGAAACCTGGCACGACACCGTCGAATGGATGGTGCGCAGCGGCTACCCGGGGCTCGAAAACCTGGCGCTCATCCCCGGCACCGTGGGCGGCGCGCCGGTGCAGAACATCGGCGCCTACGGCGTCGAGCTGCAGGACCGCTTCGACTCGCTCGACGCTTTCGACCTCGAAACCGGCCGCGCCTTCACGCTCGACGCCGCGCAGTGCGCCTTCGGCTACCGCGACTCGGTCTTCAAGCACGTGCGCAGCGGCCCGAACGACTTCGGCCTGGCGGGCCGCGCGGTCATCACGCGGGTGCGCTTCCGGCTGCCGAAGCCGTGGAAGCCGGTGGTCGGTTACCTCGACCTCGAACGCAAGATGGAAGAAACCGCCAACTTCACGCCCACCGCGGTCGACATCTTCGAATGGATCTGCGCCATCCGACGCGCCAAGCTGCCCGACTGGCGCGTGCTGGGCAACGCCGGCAGCTTCTTCAAGAACCCGACGGTCACGCCCGAGCAGTGCGCCGACATCATCGCGCGCGACCCCAAGATCGTGCATTACCCGATGGACGACGGCAGCATCAAGCTCGCGGCCGGCTGGCTCATCGACGCCTGCGGCTGGAAGGGCAAGTCGGTCGGCAACGCCGGCGTCTACGAAAAGCAGGCGCTGGTGCTGGTCAACCGCGGCGGCTCGGCCAACCCGGTGACCGGCGGCGAGGTGATGACGCTGGCCAAGGCGATCCAGACCAGCGTGTACGAGCGCTTCGGCATCCGGCTGGAGCCGGAGCCCGTGGTGGTCTGACGCGGTGGATCTCGACTTCCTGCACCTGAACTATCGCCGGCGCGTCGCCGCGCTGGGCTGGGCGCAGCTTGTCGTCATCGTGGCGGGCATCGCCTCGGTGTTTCTGGTGCGGGCGGGCTGGTGGGGATCGGTGCTGCTGATCCTCGCGGCCCTCTGCTTCGCGGTGCTCCTGAGCCAGATCGAACTCAGTCTGCGCCGCCAGTTCATCCGCGAGGCCCGGCTGCCGCCGTTCCTCATCGGCAAGTTGCAGCAGGCGCATCCGCAACTGAGCCGGCGCGACGCCGAGCTGGTGCTGCGCGGGTTGCGGCAGTTCTTCATGGCGCACCTGCGCAGCAACCGCAAGTTCGTCGCCATGCCTTCGCGGGTGGTCGACACGGCCTGGCACGAGTTCATCCTGCACACGCAGGGCTACCAGAACTGGTGCAAGGCGGCTTTCGGCGGCATGCTGCACCACAGCCCGGCCGAGGTGCTGGGCCAGGATGCGCGGCGCAACGACGGCCTGCGCCGCACCTGGTACTGGGCCTGCAAGGAAGAGAGCATCGACCCGCGCAATCCGGCGCGGCTGCCGCTGCTGTTTGCGCTGGACATCAAGTTCGCGATTGCGGGCGGCTTTCACTACATCGCCGATTGCCGGGCGATCGAACGTGCGACCGGCACCGACGCGCACTGCGGCACGAGCTTCGGCGATGCGTCGTCCGACGGCGGCAGCTCGGGCGATGCCGGAGGCTTCGGCGGCAGCGAGTCGGGCGGGGGCGGCGATGGCGGCTCCAGCGACGGTGGTGGCGCCTCCGATGGGGGCGGTGGATGTGGTGGCGGTTGCGGAGGCGGCGGCGACTGACGCCAGCGCACCTCCCAAAGAAAAACGGGCCGCGAGGGCCCGTTCGTCATGGCAGCCCTTGCGCGTGGCAAGGGCAGGCGGATCGCTCGATCAGCTCGCGTCGCCGTCGTTCGCCAGCTTCGGCAGCGAGGCGCCTTCGCCCGACGACAGCAGACCCACGCGGGTGTAGATCGCCAGCTTCTCGCGCGTGTCGACGATGTCCAGGTTGCGCATCGTGAGCTGGCCGATGCGGTCCAGCGGCGTGAAGGCGCCTTCGACCTTTTCCATGCTCAGGCGCTCGGGCTTGTACGTGAGGTTGGCCGACTCGGTGTTCAGGATCGAATAGTCGTTGCCGCGGCGCAGCTCGACCGTCACTTCGCCGGTGATGGCGCGCGCCACCCAGCGCTGCGCCGTCTCGCGCAGCATGATGGCTTGCGGGTCGAACCAGCGGCCCTGGTACAGCAGGCGGCCCAGGCGGCGGCCGTTGTCGCGGTACTGCTCGATGGTGTCTTCGTTGTGGATGCCGGTGACGAGGCGCTCGTAGGCGATGAACAGCAGCGCAAGGCCGGGGGCCTCGTAGATGCCGCGGCTCTTGGCCTCGATGATGCGGTTTTCGATCTGGTCGCTCATGCCCAGGCCGTGGCGCCCGCCGATGCGGTTGGCTTCGAGGATCAGGTCGACCAGGTTGGCGTAGCGCACGCCGTTCAGCGCAACGGGCACGCCTTCTTCGAAGCGCACCGAGACGGTTTCGCGCTTGACTTCGACTTCGTCCTTCCAGAAGGCCACGCCCATGATGGGCTGAACGATCTGCATGCCGCTGTTCAGGTGCTCGAGGTCCTTGGCTTCGTGGGTGGCGCCCAGCATGTTCGAGTCGGTCGAGTAGGCCTTCTCGGACGACATCTTGTAGGCGAAGCCGGCCTTCTGCATGAACGCCGACATTTCGGCGCGGCCGCCCAGCTCGTCGATGAAGACCTGGTCGAGCCAGGGCTTGTAGATCTTCAGCGCGGGGTTGGTGAGCAGGCCGTAGCGGTAGAAGCGCTCGATGTCGTTGCCCTTGTAGGTGCTGCCGTCGCCCCAGATGTGGACGTCGTCTTCCTTCATGGCCGACACCAGCATGGTGCCCGTCACGGCGCGGCCCAGCGGCGTGGTGTTGAAGTAGGTGACACCGGCGGTGGTCACGTGGAAGGCGCCGGCTTGCAGGGCGGCGATGCCTTCGTTGGCCAGCTGCACGCGGCAGTCGATCAGGCGGGCGTTCTCGGCGCCGTAGAGCATCGCCTTGCGCGGGATCTCGTCGTAATCGGGCTCGTCGGGCTGGCCGAGGTTGGCGGTGTAGGCGTAGGGGACGGCGCCCTTCAGCTTCATCCAGTGCAGCGCCGCGCTGGTGTCCAGGCCGCCCGAGAAGGCGATGCCGACCTTCTGGCCGGCGGGAACGTTTTGGAGAATGGTCGACATGTCAGGGGTTCCGTTTCAACCGAAGTGGCAGATATAGCTGTAGGGCTCGCCAGTCACGCGGATCTGGAAGCTGGAGTTGCCCGGGATGCTGAACTTCTGGCCGGGGCCCGAGGCGATCCATTCGCTGGTGCCTGCGAGCTGGTATTCGCAGCTGCCGCCGGCGCCTTCCATGATTTCAGGCGCGCCGGTGTTGAAGGTGAGGGTGGACGGCAGGATCACGCCGACCGATTTCTTAGTGCCGTCCGCCAGCGTGAGGTTGTGGCTCACGCACTTGCCGTCGAAATACACATTGGCCTTGGTGGCCACTGCGGCGCTGTTGATGGTGTCGGTAGTCGTCGTCATTGGATGGATGGCGCCGGCGCCTGCGCGTTCGGCGGATCGAGGGACGCGCCGCGGCAGCAGCACCCCCGGGGTTGGAGAAGCCCTCGATTTTAGGGGCTCGGGAGAGCCGGCCCGCCGCGGGGGAACTCAGTAGCGCCAACCGTGGCGGTGGCCGCCCCATCCGCGATGGCCACGGTAGTAGCCGCCACCGCCCCAGCCGCGCGAATAGCCCAGGTTCAGCGAGATGCCGACGGGCGGGTAGGCATAGGGCTGCGCGTACGGATACGTGTAGGCGGGCTGCACGTAGACGGGCGGGGCATACACCGGGGCCGGCTGCGTGTAGACCGGCGCCGGCGCGTTGGACACCACCACGCCGGGCTCCGGCACGACGCTGTCCCACGGGGAATTGGCACCCTGTTGATACTGCCCCTGTGGGTACTGCTGGTACGGCTCCTGGTACTGCTGGCCGTTGTTGGCCTCGACCGGATAGGGCTGCAATTGCGACTGGGGCTGGACCGGCGCGGTGGTCACGCCATAGGCGCTGGCCTGGATCGGAATGGTGGCGCCCGGCCGGCTGTTGGTGCGCGTCGTGTACTGCCGGCCCTGGTATTCGTAGGTGACGTTGTAGCTGACGTCGCTGCCGGTCGTTTCGCGGATCGGCGTGGCGGAAATCACGCGGGCCTGGACCACTTGCTGGGCCTGCGCGACGCTGGCGCCTGTGGCCAGCAGGCCGGCCGCCGACAGCCCCGTGAGGATGCGAAAAACGTGTCTGTTCATGGTGTTCTCTCCTGCAGATCGGGGTTGGAGGCCCGCCGGCGGGACGGGGTTCCGGGGTTTACACGGCGTTCACAGCCCAGCTTGGCGCGTCGAAACCGGTCGTTACGCCGGTTTTCGGGCCCCAGTCGACCACCGGCCGCTTGATCAGGCTGGGGTTGGCCAGCAGCACGGGGCGGGCCGAGGCGGCGTCGACCACGGCGTCGCGGGTGGCCTCGTCGAGCTTGCGCCAGGTGGTGCCCTTGCGGTTGACCAGCGCCTCCCAGCCGGGGGTCTTGAGCCAGCGGTCGAGTTCGGCTTCGGGCACGCCCTGTTTCTTGAAATCGTGGAAGGCGTAGGCCACGCCATGGTCGTCGAGCCAGGCGCGGGCGCGCTTGACGGTGTCGCAGTTCGGGATGCCGTATAGGGTTGTCATGGCCGCCATGATGCCGCGAGTGACGGGTCGGCGACAATGCCGGCCTCCATGGAAACCCTGAACGACTGGCTCGCGCGCGCCGAGCACCTTCATCCCGACAAGATCGAGCTCGGGCTCGATCGCGCCAAAGAAATGGCGCAGCGTCTGGGCCTGCGTTTCGACTGCCCCGTCATCACGGTGGCGGGCACCAATGGCAAGGGCTCGACCTGCGCCATGCTCGAGTCGATCCTCACGCACGCGGGTTACCGCACCGCCGTGTTCACCTCGCCGCACCTGGTGCGCTTCGAGGAGCGGTTGCGGCTCAAGGGCGAAGCGGTCGATGCTTCCAAACTGATAGCAAGCTTCGACGTGGTGGAGAAGGCGCGCGGCGACATGGCCCTGACCTACTTCGAGTTCACCACGCTCGGCATCCTGCATTGCATGATCCAGGAGAAGCCCGACGTGGCGATCCTCGAGGTCGGCCTGGGCGGCCGGCTCGACGCGGTGAACATCATCGACGCCGACTGCGCGGTCATCACCAGCATCGACCTCGACCACATCGAATACCTCGGCCCCGACCGCGAAAGCATCGGCTTCGAGAAGGCCGGCATCCTGCGCGCCGGCAAGCCGGCCATCGTGAGTGACCCGGTGCCGCCGCAAAGCGTCATCGACCACGCGAACGCCATCGGCGCCGACCTGTGGCGCTTCGGGCACGACTTCAACGTCTCGGGCGACAAGCAGCAGTGGGGCTGGTCGGGCCGCGGACGGCGCTACAGCGGGCTGGCCTATCCGGCGCTGCGCGGCGCCAACCAGTTGCTCAATGCGGCGGGCGTGCTCGCGGCGCTCGAGGCGCTGCGCCCGCAGCTGCCGATCACGGCGCAGGCCGTGCGCAACGGGCTCGCGATGGTCGAGCTGCCGGGCCGCTTCCAGATCGTGCCGGGTGAGCCCACGCTGGTGCTCGACGTGGCGCACAACGCCCACGCCGTCGCGGCGCTGGCCGAGAACCTCGACGCCATGGGTTTTTCGCCCACCACGCACGGCGTGTTCGGCGTGATGGCCGACAAGGACCTCGCGCCCATCCTCGCGCGCATCGGGCCGCTGATCGACCGCTGGTACTTCACCGACCTGCCCACGCCGCGCGCCGCCAAGGCGGCCGATCTGCTGGCCGCGTGGCAGGCGCAGAACGCGCGCGCCGACGCCTCGGGCAGCGTGCATGCGAGCCCGATGGACGCCCTGCGCGCGGCCATCGAGCAGGCAGGTGCCACTGATAGAATCGTGGTCTTCGGATCGTTCTTCACCGTGGGTGGCGTCCTCGAAAACGGCACCCCCCGGCTGCAAGCCAAACACCTGCTGCCAGGCGGCTGATCGTCGGGCTGTCCACACCCATCCGGCACCATCGGGCACCACCTCGCTGCACTCCTCCAGGGATCGAACTTCATGGCGTTTTTCAAGTTCCGCGCGCGCGGCCCACAAGGCAACGAAGGACGCAGCGCCCCCGCGGCGGTGCCGGCGGAAAGTGTCGAAACCATGCGCCGGCGTGCGCGCCATCGGCTGCTTGGCGCGGCGGTGCTGGTGCTGGTCGGCGTGATCGGCTTCCCGCTGCTGTTCGACACCCAGCCGCGCCCCGTGCCGGTCGACATCCCGATCGAGATTCCCGACCGCAACAAGGCCAAACCGCTGCCCGTGCCCGCCACGCCGGCACCCGCGACCAGCAGCGCGCCTTCTTCCTCGTCCGATGGCAGCGCCCGCGTGGCCGCGGCCTCGTCGGCCGGCGGCGTGATCACCGAGACCGCCGACGGCACCGTGATCGAGCCCGGCGCGACCGTGCCCGCCACCCCGGCAGCCCCCAAGCCCGCCGTCGAGCCGAAGAAGCCCGAACAAGCCGGAGCCGAAACCCGAGCCGAAGCCTGAGCCCAAACCGGAACCCAAGCCAGAGCCGAAAAAGCCTGAACCGAAGCCCGAGGCCAAGCCGAAGCCGGAACCCGCCAAGCCCGCCGCCAATGCCGACGACGGCGCCCGCGCCCGCGCGCTGCTCGACGGCAAGCCGCCCGCCGCCGCGCCCAAGCCGGCCGCCGACGACAACGGCCGCTTCGTCGTGCAGGTCGGCGCTTTTGCCGATGCCGACAAGGCGCGCGAAGTGCGCCAGAAGCTCGAGCGCGCCGGCCTCAAGACCTATGTGCACGTGGCCAAGACGACCGACGGCGAGCGCACGCGTGTGCGTGTCGGACCGTTCGCCTCGCGTGCCGAGGCCGAGAAGGCTGCGGACCGGGTCAAGGGCTTGTCTTTGGCCGCGGCCATCCTCACGTTGTAAGCACCGTCATCGCCCGCTGCCTGTAGCTCATTGCCGTGGCCCTGCTCGACTGGATCGCCATCGCGCTCATCGTGCTGTCGATGCTGTTCGGGCTGGTGCGCGGCCTCGTGTTCGAAGTGATTTCGCTGATCGGCTGGGTGGCCGCCTTCCTCGTGGCCCAGTGGGTGGCCTCCGACGTGGCAGCCTGGCTGCCGTTCGGCGACCCGCAGGCCACCTGGCGCTATCCGCTGGCCTTTGTGCTGGTGTTCGTGGCGGTGGCATTCGGCGTGGGGCTGGCGGCAGCCCTCACGCGCAAGTTGATCGCCGCGGTCGGCCTGCGGCCGGTGGACCGGATTTTGGGAGCAGCGTTCGGCGCGGCACGGGGGGCAGTGGCCCTGCTCGTGCTGGCGGTCGTTGTTCATTTGCTGGCGTTGAGCGACAGTGCCTGGTGGCACGAATCGCGCAGCGCCATTGTTCTCGATGCGGCATTGCAGGGCCTTAAACCCTCGCTGCCTGAAAAGTTGGCAAGCTACCTGCCCTGAGAGGAATCGTTCATGTGTGGAATCGTCGGCGTTGTCAGCAACGCACCCGTCAACCAGCTGCTCTATGACGCGCTGCTGCTGCTGCAGCACCGTGGCCAGGACGCGGCCGGCATCGTGACCTTGCTGGAACGCAAGTTCTTCATGCACAAGGCCAAGGGCATGGTGCGCGACGTGTTCCGCACCCGCAACATGCGTGCGCTGCCGGGCAACGTGGGCCTGGGCCAGGTGCGCTACCCGACCGCGGGCAACGCCTACAGCGAAGAAGAGGCGCAGCCCTTCTACGTGAATGCGCCTTTCGGCATCGTGCTCGTGCACAACGGCAACCTGACCAACGCGCATGCCCTGCGTGCGGAGCTGTTCTCCACCGACCACCGCCACACCAACACCGAGAGCGACTCCGAAGTGCTGCTCAACGTGCTGGCCCACGAAATCGAGCGTTCATCGCGCGGCGTGCCGCTGCACCCGGCCGAGGTCTTCGCCGCCGTCAAGAACGTCTACAAGCGCCTGCGCGGCTCGTACGCCGTGGTCTCGCTGATCGCCGGCCACGGCCTGCTGGCCTTCCGCGACCCCTACGGCATCCGCCCGCTGTGCATGGGCCGCAGCGCCGACGGTACCGTCATGGTGGCCAGCGAATCGGTCGCGCTCGAAGGCTCGGGCCACGTGTTCGAACGCAACATCGAGCCGGGCGAAGCCGTGTTCATCGACCTCGAAGGCAACGTGCACTCGATGCAGTGCGCCGAGGGCGCATCGCTCAACCCGTGCATCTTCGAGTTCGTGTACCTCGCGCGTCCCGACTCGGTGCTCGACGGCATCTCGGTCTACCAGGCACGCCTGAACCTCGGCGAAACGCTGGCCAAGCGCGTGGTCTCGACCGTGCCGCCAAACCAGATCGACGTGATCATTCCGATTCCCGAATCGAGCCGCCCGAGCGCCACGCAGCTCGCGCACCTGTTGGGCATTCCGTACCGCGAAGGCTTCGTGAAGAACCGCTACGTGGGTCGCACGTTCATCATGCCGGGGCAGGGCGTTCGCAAGAAGTCGGTACGCCAGAAGCTCAACGTGATCGCCAGCGAGTTCAAGGGCCGCAACGTGCTGCTGGTCGACGACTCGATCGTGCGCGGCACCACCAGCCGCGAGATCGTGCAGATGGCGCGCGACGCCGGTGCCCGCAAGGTCTACCTGGCCAGCGCCGCACCGCCGGTGCGCTACCCCAACGTCTACGGCATCGACATGCCAACCAAGGACGAACTCGTGGCGCACGACCGCACCGTCGAGGAAATCCGCGAACTCATCGGCTGCGACGCGCTGATCTACCAGGACGTCGACGCCATGAAGCGCGCCATCGGTTCGCTCAACCCGAAGCTTGCCGGTTTCGATGCCTCGTGCTTCGACGGCGTGTACGTGACGGGTGACATCGACACCGAAGCCATCTCGCGCATGAACGGCAACCGTCCGCGCATCGAGGAAAACGAAGAAGACGCTTCGCGCCTCGCCCTGCCGAACCCCAGCGAGTAAAAAAAGAAAGAAGAGAGGGCCGACGTGAGCGACAACGAACGCACCCTGCCGCCCGGCCTGCACCGCGACACCCTCGCGCTGCGCACCGGCCTGGCACCCAGCCAGCACGGCGAGCACTCGGAGGCTCTGTTCCTCACGAGCGGCTTCGTGCAGCCCGACGCCGAAACCTCGGCCCGCCGCTTCGCCGGCACCGAGGCCGGTTTCACCTACTCGCGCACGTCGAACCCCACGGTCGCCAGCTTCGAGCAGCGCCTGGCCGCGCTCGAAGGCACCGAGGCCGCCATCGGCGCCTCGACCGGCATGGGCGCGATCCTCATGATGTGCATGGGCCTGCTCAAGGCCGGCGATCACGTGATCTGCTCGCGCTCGGTGTTCGGCTCCACGCTGAACCTGTTCGGCAAGGAGTTCGCCAAGTTCGGCGTCGAGACCACCTTTGTCTCGCAGACCGACGTGACCGAATGGCGCGCGGCGCTCAAGCCCAACACCAAGCTGCTGTTCGCCGAGACCCCGACCAACCCGCTCACGGAAGTCTGCGACATCCAGGCGCTGGCCGACCTGGCCCACGGCGCGGGCGCCTTGCTCGCGGTCGACAACTGCTTCTGCACGCCGATCCTGCAGCGCCCCGCCGAACTGGGCGCGGATCTCATCATCCATTCGGGCACCAAGTACCTCGACGGCCAGGGCCGCGTGATGGCGGGCGCGATCTGTGGTCCGTCGAAGCTCATCGTCGACGTCTTCGGCCCCGTGGTGCGCACCGCCGGCATGGCGCTGTCGCCATTCAATGCATGGGTCGTGCTCAAGGGCATGGAAACGCTCGGCATCCGCATGAAGGCGCAATGCGCAAATGCAATGGCCGTGGCGCAGTGGCTCGAGCAGCAGCCCGCGGTTGCACGCGTGTACTACCCCGGTCTTGCCTCGCATGAACAGCACGAACTCGCGATGCGCCAGCAGTCGGGGCAGGGCGGGGCGGTGGTGTCGTTCGACGTGGTCGGCGACACGCCCGAAGCCGCGCGCGCCAACGCCTTCCACGTGATCAACAGCACGCGCGTGGTGAGCATCGCCACCAACCTCGGCGACACCAAGACCATCATCACGCATCCCGGCACGACCTCGCATGGCCGTCTCACCGAGGTGCAGCGCCAGGCCGCCGGCATCAGCCAGGGGCTGATTCGCCTCGCGGTCGGCCTCGAATACATCGACGACATCACGGCCGACATTTCGCGCGGCCTGAGCACCCTGACATCCTGATTCTTCATTTCATGACCGGCAAAGTTCGCACCCGCATCGCACCGTCTCCCACCGGCTTTCTTCACCTGGGCACGGCGCGCACCGCACTCTATTCGTGGGCCTATGCGCGCCACCACGGCGGCGAGTTCGTGCTGCGCATCGAGGACACCGACGTGGCCCGTTCCACGCAGGACTCGACCGACCAGATCCTTGCGTCGATGCACTGGCTGGGCCTCGACTACGACGAAGGTCCGATCTACCAGATGCAGCGCCTCGAGCGCTACCGCGAAGTCATCGCGCAGATGCTCGCGGCCGGCACGGCCTACCACTGCTACTGCACGCCGGCCGAGCTCGATGAGATGCGCGAAGCGCAACGCGCGCGCAACGAGAAGACGCTGTACGACCGCCGCTGGCGTCCGGCGCCGGGCAAGGTGCTGCCGCCCGTGCCCGAAGGCGTGCCGCCCGTGGTGCGCTTCTGCAATCCGCCCGAAGGCGACGTGACGTGGAACGACCTCGTCAAGGGCGAGATCACCATCAACAACCGCGAGATCGACGACCTCATCATCCTGCGTCCTGATGGTGTGCCGACCTACAACTTTGCGGTGGTGGTCGACGACTGGGACATGAACATCACGCACGTGTTCCGCGGCGACGAGCACATCAACAACACGCCGTGGCAGATCAACATCTTCCGCGCGCTCGGCGCACCGCTGCCTCAGTTCGGCCACGTGCCCGTGATCCTCGGCGACGACGGACAGAAGCTCTCCAAGCGCCGCGGCGCCGTGAGCGTTACCGCCTACGAAGACAACGGTTACCTGCCCGAAGCCATGCTCAATTACCTCGCGCGCCTCGGCTGGAGCCACGGCGACGACGAGCTGTTCACGCGCGAGCAGATGGTGAGCTGGTTCGACGGCACGCACCTCTCGAAGAGCCCCGCGCAGTGGGATGCAGCCAAGCTCGCGTGGGTGAACGCGCAGTACATCAAGGCCAAGAGCGGCGACGAACTCGCACCGCTTGTTGCAGCGCAGTTGCAAAAGCGAGGCATCGTCGCCGACGCGCGTTTGCCTGCGATCTGCGCACTGTTCAAAGACCGCTGCGATACGACTGTGGCGCTCGCTGGTTGGGCTGCGGCCTTTTATGCAGACATCGAAGTGAGCGATGCAGACCGCGCGCAGCACATCACCGATGCAGTGAAGCCTGCGATCGCAACGCTCGTTGAAAAATTGATGACGGTCGCCTGGGAGAGGGCCGCAATCGCAGTTATGATCAAGGAAGTCCTCGCGACACACGCGCTGAAAATGCCCGTGTTAGCGATGCCAGTACGAGTGCTTGTGATGGGAACATCGCAGACACCGTCCCTCGATTCAGTGCTCGAAATTTTTTCCCGCGAAAAAGTTATCGAGCGATTGAAAAAGGCCTGAAAAATCGGGCTATAATTCGAGGCTCGACACCCACACGGGGGTATAGCTCAGCTGGGAGAGCGCTTGCATGGCATGCAAGAGGTCATCGGTTCGATCCCGTTTACCTCCACCATCAAAGTGTCGAGAAGGTTAGAGATGCTGATCGCAGCACGTCCAAGGTTTTGACCCTATCGTCTAGAGGCCTAGGACACCACCCTTTCACGGTGGCTACCGGGGTTCGAATCCCCGTAGGGTCGCCAGTTTCACTTCGGTGAAGCAGGCACGAGTTGTCAACACTCGGTTCCGCAAGGAGCGAACGTTGATCTACCAGGAGTGGTAGTTCAGTTGGTTAGAATACCGGCCTGTCACGCCGGGGGTCGCGGGTTCGAGTCCCGTCCACTCCGCCACAAACATAAGCGCCATGCGGTTTACAGCTGCATGGCGCTTTTTTACTCCCTTTCCTACCCCCTTTTTGAGCTGGACTGGCTTGGATGGGGTTGGACGACAAGGTAGTAAAAAAGTTAGGTTGCGGGGCGGGTTGGGCGCGGTAGGAATTGCGCGCAGCAGGCTGTACTGTCTGGGAATGCCCCAGGAAAACACCACCGAGATGCAAACCCCGACAGCAGAAGGAACGGGAACACGCCGACAGCGCAAGGCTCGCAGGCGCCGAGAGGAGCCGGATGTGTTGCCGGTCGGTCGCGGAACGCGACATCTCATGCCGGAGTCGCTACGGCACATGCAAGAGCTCTTCGAGCTACTCCCCCGCTTGAAGCTGGACGCCAACGGAGATCCCGACCCGCGAGCTACCGATGGCGCAGTTCTGAATGGGCTTATTCTGCACGCGCAAGCTGCGGCTGCCGCCATGAACTTGGGCATGTCGGCGGTAGGTTCCATGATGGCCTATGCCGCGCCAGAGTGCGAGGACAAGACGATCAGCTCCGACGCGATCGAGGCGCTTGGCTGGTTGCTCGCGGAACTCGGCGCCATCACGGCGCTCATGATTCGCCTGGCCGCGCTCTGCAAGCCAGTTTCGGGGCAGGCTGCGCACTGACCGCGCGGAGCAAGGCGCCGCGTGGGTTGATCGACATTTGCGCCTCCGAATTCCCGCCCCTGATACCAATTGCTGGACAGCAGTGCGAGTGCGCTCTCCGACTGCGACCTCTTGGCCATCGTGCTCCTCACGGGCGCACCCGGAAAAAACGTTCGAGCGTTGGCGCGCGGATTGTTGGATGAGTTCGGTGACCGCGCGGGCCTCCTGTATGTGTCACCCGATCAACTCGCGCAGGTCGAGGGCTTGCGTCCTTCTTCCCGACGCGCAGAGTTGGTGACCGTGCTGGAGTTGGCGCGACGCGCGCTGTCCCAGAAGCTGCGCGAGAAGCCGATGCTGAGCACATCGAATACGGTGAAGAAGTTCCTGCAATTGCATCCGCGGCGCATCGACCACGAAGTGTTCGCCGTGACACTTCTGCGCTCGCAACAACAGTTCATCGAAATGAAGGTGCTGTTTCGCGGCACCTTGATCCAGACGGCGGTCCATCCGCGCGAGGCCGTGAAGAGGGCGATGGGAGCAACGCGGCAACCGTGGTGCTCACTCACAACTATCCCCGCGGAAACGTGCAGCTCTTCCAGAGCCGATGAGACGATCACACACGCAAGATCGATGAGCCGCTGCGCTTGATCAACGTGAGCGTTCTCGACCATGTCGTCGTTGCACGAGGCGCGGCGTACTCGATGGCGGAGATGGGAATCTTGTAGCGAAGGTGTTGAGCACGCACCGTTGCGTCTCCCCGCGTTCGAGGCGCGCCCACCATCGGATCGCGTCGACGCGAAAACAACTTCAAAAAAACCGCACAACCAGGCATGCGTGCATCGGCACGAAATGCGCTGACGTGGTTGCGCGCGCGTTCGATGCGCGCCGAAATCACCATCCGTTTTCAACGCGAATCGCACACGCTGGTCGCATCCCACGAGCGCAAGGCACGCTGCGAACACCGATGTGATCGCAGCGCGTGCGCACAGCGTTGTGCCCGATCTCGCACGCGAAATTCGAGAGCGTCGAAGGCGCTGCGAGTGGGTCAAAAAATAAATCTGCGTTTCGGAACCTCAAACTGTAAATGGGGCGTGCTCCGAATTTCGGTGCGCACAAGAAGGTTTGAAATGAACGCAAATGAAATCGCAATTCCATCTGGCCCAACCGCTCCTGGCGGAACATCGCAGCACGAAGGGCTCCCGCCGTACCTGACCATTCGGCAGGTGAGCTCCGTGACGACGCTCGCGCGCAGCTCGATCTACAACCGCATGAGCGACGCGAAAGATCCGCTTCCTCGCCCCTTGCGCGCTGGGCGTCGCGTGATGTGGAGCAGGGACGAGGTACTCCGGTACATGAAAGAGCGCTCGCGCGAGCGAGATCGTGCGGTGGCACGTCGGCAGGCCGGACCCGACCTCTCGTAATACAGCGCATCCGTGCGTATGCGTACATGCGTACATGCGTGTATGCCAGTACCAATACACGCATACGCAACGAGTACACGCATGCAATCAGTACAGATCAATCCAGAGATACGAATAGATCATCATGAAGAAGAATGCAGACATTGATAGTGCGAAGGCAAAGAGATTCCAGTCTTCGTTGTTCGATACGGTGAAGGTCAAAGTGCGGGTGAAGCACGAGAACCTCTACCTGCTGCGGCAGCAGCATCCAAAGCGCATCTTTCACAACGATGGGCACTACAAGGTGCGCGGAAAACACAAGGGCACGTTCGCCACCATCGACAACGCCGACGGAGGCGAGGCACTGTACATCGAGGCCTCAATGCCGCGGTTCCTCACGGGCCAGAACCTCGTCGGACACGAAGACCTGATGGCAGGTGCAATCGAGATGATCGGCGCGGTGCTGCGCCGTGCTCGGATCAGCCCGACGACCGAGGAGCAGCAAGCCTACCGTGCCGGTGACTTCGAGTTGCTGCGCGTCGACTACGCCAACCACCTTTGGTGTGGGTCGGCGAGGCGAGCCCAATACTTCATGGCCGCGCTGCGGCGCCACACTGTCGCCAGGTCCCAGGACTACACGGCGTACAAGAAGGAAACGCTGTATTGGCGGCAGCACTCGTCGCGCCAGACCCTGAAGGCGTACGACAAGGGCAGGCAGATCGCGAAGAAGCCGATGGGACCCCGTGTGTACGCGGCCGCTGCGCTGACAAAGAGGGCCGCTGGGTTGATCCGGTTTGAACTCACGCTGCGCGCCGACGAACTGAAGCGGCTGGGGCTGCGTGATCCCTCCGCGTGGACGGCCGACGTAGCCCGTCGCATGCTCGACGAGAAGGTGAGGGAGGTGTTGCCCACCGAAGGCCGTGTGCCGAATGAGGTGCTGTTTGGCAAGCTCTCCCGGAGCTTGCGCCAGCGGCTGGAGCTGTGGCTGCGCGGTGGGACCAACGCCTTTACCGACTACCCGGGCTCGTTCGCCAAGAGCAAGAAGGAGGTGATGGAGAAGACCGGCATCGACATCATGTCCGTAGCGACGCCGGCGCAGCAGGCGCGCGCGTTCTGCACGTTGCGCGAGATGTTCGACGAAGGGTGGGGCTACCAGTGCTGGAAGGAGAAGTGGGAGAAGATGAAGAGGGGGAAGAAGGAGTAGGGGAGTCTGTGGCGGTGAGGAGGGCGACGACGAGGACAACGGCGGGAGGTGGGGCTTCGCCGCCTCCTGTCCGCGCTGCTCCCGTTCGTCGTTGCCTTCCCACTTCATGCCTTGTCCGGTGCTGGCGCGCGCAACTGAGAAACGGCGCGGGGCGCGGAGTTGTGCGCGCTGTTCCGCTTCTGCGCGGGCTTGCCCGTGCGTTTGCCTACCAATTTGTGCCAAGCTCGCGCGATTTGCACAACAGGAGGACAAGTGAGCGCGGGAATGATGTACATCGCCAACTCGTTCAAGACGGTTGCTAGGACGCAAAGAGAACGGGGACGCTGGCCAGTAGACAACGATCCGCACTTCTGGTCGTCGCCGCCGACTTGGGGGATCTGCCGCCCGGACCTGAGGAAGAAGGCGGCGCGCGGACAAACCATCTTCTTCGTGCTTTCCAAACACGCGCAGCACCCGCAGATGATCTTCGGCTACATGAAGATCGAAGAGGTTGTGAGTCACTTGGCCGCATACCGCAAGCTGCCAGAGAAGCGTATGCGAGGGCTATGGCCTGACGGGAACATCATCGTGAATGCGGCCGGGGGCTACAACAGTCGGGATGGGGGCGTGCACGAGCACAACTTCCGAAAGATTCGCAGCAGGTACGCGGTTGGTGATCCGGCGGTATCACGATTCCTGACGCCGCAGCAGATCGCGGCGAAGGCACCGCAGTTCTTGGCCATCCTCAAGCAGATGTTCGGTGGAACGGGCGACCGCGCCATCGACTACATCTCGCGCGCGGGCAGGCAGGCGCTGACAGCGGAGCAGGTACAGGCGCTGAAGCGTTGGATCGACAGCGGGCTGCCGGACCACGACAGAGGCTTCGGCGGCGAAGAGGAGGCGCAGCCACACCGGGTGGTACGGCGCCGTTGCCAGCCTTCCATCTGCGTGCCAATGGGAGGTTGCGCGCCAACTACGTGTAGTCCAGGAAGCTGCGGTCTGCAGCTCGTCGGGCCAACGCCCCGCTGCTCACCGTGCGTGTGCCGCGCCTAGCCCCACGCCGGGGCCGCTTCAGAGGCTAGCGACTTTCATGCGCGTGCGCGTTGGCATGGCACGTCGATGCCTGCGCGGATCAAGGATCGGGAACGGGGCTCGCACCAGTGTTTAGTTTCATGCGCGCCCAACGGCAGCGAGTTTGATCGCGTGCCGCACCAGAGTCCGCGATACCTCGATCCGATTGGAGCCCTCTTCATGTCAATGTTTATCCGAGTTGCTAGCGTCTGCGATGCGCTGGAAGCGCTGTTGCCCCGGCTCTCCGTTCAGGCGGGGGAGGCCGCGCGAGCGCTACTCGCTGCAACCAGCTGCGAGGCGCGGTGCTTGTGCTTGGTGCCCATCCGGGAGGGATGCCTGACGGAGCTGTGGGCGCACTACATCTACGCGGCGGACACCTGTGAGCCGTCGAGCGTCGCAGGCGCCGATCACGATCACGGCGAAGTGGGCGCGGCGCCGGCCGCAGGCTGGATAGTGTTTCCTGGCCCCGAGGCCAAGGCGGCACAAGTACGCAGGCTTGCTCAGATTGTGGATGCCTTTCACTTCTTCGCGCCTCTGGGTGACGTGGCGGCGGAGTTGGTTGACACCGACAGGCAACTCGCCCGCACGCTCGCGGCGATTCGCCGCATTCGATCCACTCCGACAGATGAGCTGCATGGGGAAGTACTCGCACTAATCCCGCCCGCCAGCTTCAAGGCGCCTGCGCCGGGCTTCATCCGCATCGACGACCCCATGCCACCCCGGCCGCAGGGGTACCCACGGTATCGAGTCAACACGGCGCTACTGCCGAACTCCCTGTTTATGGTTCTTCATCCCCCAGGCGCAAAGGTTGAGGTTGATGCGATGTTCGGGATCATCGGCCACCTCTAGACGGCAGCGGCTTGCCCGCGCTAACCCGCTATAAGCAGGCATTTACGTGGGTTAAGGTTTGCTGAAAAGTTGGCAATAGCGCCGCCGGGTGGCTGGCGGCCTGTGGGGCGGTACGTGCTACATACCCGGACGTGAACGAAGCTTGGGGCAGAGTGAGAAAAGATCTGCGTCATGCAACGACAAACTCCGAGTGCCTGCTTCTGACTGTCAGCGGCAGTTCAAGGTTGCCGTGCGACCGACTGCTCGGTGCGCACAGCAGTCGTTCATCGTGCCGATCCGACTGCCCGAAACCTGACATTCTGGGCTGGCTGCATAGGCCTCCTCCAAGATCGCATCAGCGCAGCACCAGACAGAGCCTGCCCAGCACTACTGACTGAGTGTCCTCGACGCGCCGAGACGTCGGCCAGCCAGTTCCTGAGTGGAGGGACATCCGCAACGTCAAGTCGATCTCCGCTGCCGACTATTGCAAGAATGCCACATGCGACATAAAATGTAACAGAAAGCATCTAACAATGGAGGAGGTCATGGCAGAAAGCATCCGTACCCAGGGTGATACCGTGTGGATTAATGACGAGACCGAGCGGCTCATTCGCATCATCGAATCAAGCTCGCCGTCACATGACAACGCCAAAGTCCTAGATGACCTCCAGGCGTCGCTGCTGAACACACTGATCGGCCCGTTCGGGCTTTCGGCGGACCTGCTCGCAGATGTCGATGGCGGCAACGTGACCACGCTCAGCAATTTCGAGAAGGGAGTCACCGCCAACGCAGACGACGCTGCGCGTCGCCAGGCCTACCAGAACGCACAGACCGAAAAGTTTGACCGCAAGGACTACGACGCAGCGCGCAAGAAGGCCGAGAAACGGAAAGAGTTCTTTCAGGAAGAAGCGCCGCCAGTTGATGCGTACACCGGCAAAGAACTTCCTCGCAACGGCCAGGCGCACCGCGACCACGTCGTCTCAGCATCCGAAATCGAGCGCTCCTCGAAAGGAAATTTCGCTCAGACGCGCGATGAGCGGGTCAACACGGCCACCCATGAAAACAATCTCGTGTGGGCGGACGGGCGGATGAACCAGTCAAAAAGTGACCACAAGCTGGAGGACTGGGCAGACAAGCCGAGCTCCAAGGATCGTTCGGTTAAGAACGCCGAAGCCTTTGAGGTGGACCGCGAAAAGATGGACGAGGTGGACGCCAAGGCTCGCGAGGCCGTCGATCGAATTCAAGACCGCGCCGTTCTCAAGAAGAACGCTCAGGACCTTGCATTGCAGGGCGGGATCGAGGCCGGCAAGGTCGCACTTCGCCAGATTGTCGGATTGGCGCTTCGCAGCTTGCTCAAGGGCGTAGTCTCAGACATTCGTCAGCTTGCGCGAGACGGGCTTCGCGACATTCAAAAGATCAAGTCCGTCCTCACAGCCCGCGCAAAGGCCGTGATCGAAGAGATGAAGACCAAGTGGGCGGAATTCCTCAAAGAGGGCTTGGCCTCGGCCGTCTCCGGACTGCTCTCCAGCTTGGCAACCTTTCTCATCAACTCGTTTATCACGACCGTCAGCAATGTGGTCACGATCATTCGTGAAACGGTCGTTGCGCTTGTTCGTGCACTCAAGGTCGTCGTAGCGCCTGAGCCCGGTATGACGAAGTCTGAAATCGCGCGTGACGTACTAGCCATCATCGGTGGCGCCGCAGCCACCGTGATTGGCATCGGTGCTCAAGAAGCCATTGCCAAGATGCTTCAGACGCTCCCCCTACTCGCTCCCTTTGCTAACGAACTGGCTACGGTGATCTCCGGCGCGCTGGTAAGCGTGGGCGGCATCATTCTGCTCCTTGCCTTCGACCATCTGAAATCGAGTCTGGCATTTCGGAACAAGAAATTTGCCGACGTGCAACGCAGCAATCAAGTCACGCTCTTGAGCATGCGGCGCACGTGCTTCATGCTGGACGCATCCGAAGAGCTGATGACAAGAGCGAACGCCGAGCTTCGTCTCAGCGTCCAAACTCACACGGCGGAGCGGCAAGTCCGCGGGGCAGCCCTCGATACGTCCATCGCGGCCTACGGCAACGAAGTCGATGGTCTCGAGCAACTGCTGAAGTCGATCAAGAAATGACAGCCCTGATCCAATTAAAGCCGCCGAAAACGATAGCGCCCGCAGGCCAAGCTTCACGTCTCTTGGGCCTCGTCAAAGAGATAGAGAAAGCCGCCAAGGAAGCCAATTTCAAGGTCGCTGAAATTGAAAGCCGCGGCTTCTTCAAGAACTTGGTCACCAGCAGCCGCGATGACCTAGTCTCCACCGCCAAGTCGCAGAGCCGTATCAACGACTTGCTAGTTCGCCTAAACCAAGAGGTCCTTGCGCTCAACACGTTGGGATACGTGTACCTCGCCAGCGTTTTTGCCGAGTTCGAACGTCAGATCAACGAAGGCGTGAGAGACAGCGATGGCAAGATTCACGTGCTCTCGGAAAGTGGAAAGCGAGTTGCGAGCGCGGCCAAGGAGATGTTCAGCGCAATTCTCGATTCATCGCGTTCGACACAAGAAAAAATCGACGCGACTGCGGAAGCGGCGGATGCTCTTCGAGCGGACGTTGACCGCCTGACTGAGGGCGCACTTGCTCACTCGGAACTCATCGACGGTCTTCAAGTCGACAGCTCAACACTGCTGGAGCGCTCAGAGCGCCTGGGTGCGCTTGCCGTGCAGCAACACGGGTCGATTGAGCAACTTGCCTCCCGCGTAGAAGAAGACAGGCTGCGGGCCTCGGAAAGTGACAGCCGCATCGCGCAGACGCTCCGAAGGCTGGAGAGCGAATTTGAGCATGTCGCCGCGAGCACTGTTGCACTCCAAGATCGGACGCACTCACTTCTGGAGGCTACGTCCCGGGCGCAGGCAAGCTCAGAGGAGCATCGAGCGCTTGCCGCAGAACATTCAGAGGCGATCGTGAGGGCCGCGGAGTCTGTTCGCAAGCTCATCGCATTCGAGGGTGAGACCACGACCCAACTAGAGTTCCTGTTGAAGAGCTACAGGGGCGTCGAGCACGACGTTCCGACGCTGGCTGCACAGATGGTGAAGATGACGGCAAGCCAAGCTAACGAGAAGTCGCAGCTTCTACGGGCGATCTGGGCGCTAGGAGCTATCGTTGCTGCGCTGACAGCTTTCTGTAGCGTTCTCGCCCTCAAAACCTGGCAAATTTTGTAGAAATCAAGCGCAGGTCTGCGGTCTAGGGGAAGGCGTCCGAGAGCTGCCGTTCACCGGGGGCCGCTCCCGGCCGATAGACGCCGATCGCGCGCATCGTGCAAACGTCGGCAACCGCTGCATTGCGGTCGTACGGTCCGACTGCCGCATGTTCTAGTCGCCCCTCTTACAGCAGCACAGCATTCTTGCGAAACACGGTGCTGATCGTATTTGGTGACATGAACACGATGGCTGTCATGGAAGCGCTACGCTTGATATCCAGGAACGTGGTCATGAACTCCTAACCGGCGTTTCCTCTTGCAAAAACACCCAAATGGGGGGCGAAGAGAGTGTTCAGGACTCGGAATCCTTGGGTCCTCGCCGCTGCAATGCGTGAGGGTGGTGCCGGCTGAAATGATCGCGGGTGGCGGCCTCGACCGCCGGCAGGTTTTCGTGCAGGCGTCGCAGCAGGTCCAGCAGCACCTTGCGCTCGGCCGCCGACAGGACCGACAGGAAGGCCCGCTCGCGTTCCATGGCGATGTCCCGGATCTGGTCGTGCACGGCGCGGCCGGCCGGCGTCAGCGTCGCGATGCGGGCGCGTCCGTCCTGAGGATCGAGACTGAGTTCGATGAAGCCGCGCGCCTGCATGGTCTTGAAGCAGCGGCTCATCGAGGCCTTGTCCATGCCGATGATGCCGCAGGCCTTCTGTGCCGAGATCGAGCCTTCGATGGCCAGCAACACCAGCACCCGCCAGCTCTCGATACCGACGTCGAAGGCTGCAAGGTACGCCTGCGAAGCGCCGCTCGACAGCTTGTTGGCGATCCAGGTGAGATAGGCGGGGGCGTAGTTGTCGAGATTGATCACATCACCTGCCGCGGGCTTGGAGGCGTTCTTTCGCGCGGAGGGGGTCTTGGTACGAGGCATCGGAAGAGAACCAGAGTTGCTGCCGCCACTGTAGCTTCCCTCGGTGGTCCGCGATGGTGCCGGCATTCACCATGGAAGGTGCTGTGGACTCACGGGCTGGCCGTGTTCTGGGCATCGGTGGGCTCGGCGGCCGCCTGCTTCCTGAGCAGTTCCGCCACGATGCGCCTGGCGCGGTTGGCTCCGGCATCGACGTGAATGTCGATCCAGTTCGCCTTGTCGCCGAACGCCCGCATGTTCCGGTACTGCGCCTCGATGACAGTGCGGTCTTCATCGAAGGTGAAGGCGGTTTGCTGGACCACGGCGTCGATGTTGTCGGGCATGTCGGGATGCTTGGTGCTGGCCATGCTCCAGAAGTAGTGGCAGGTCTCGTCGGTCTCGGGCGTGATGCCGTGAAAGCCGCGCATGTGGAAGCCGCCGCGATCGGGGTCGTCGATGGCATCCGTGCCCGGCTCGACTGCGCCGGTCCAGATCCGCAGGTGCGTCACGTCGAATTCGATCTCCTGCCAGCGCTCGCACTTGTCGCCGAAGGGCCAGGCCGCACGGTAGGTGGGCGGCGGCGCCGAGTCGGGCATCAGGCGCACGACCTTGACCTGCTCGCCTTCGGAGGTCACCTTCATCGGCGCGTTCATGTGCAGCTTGGCGTCGCCGCCGATGGTCTGCAGATGGACATAGCCCAGGTGGCTCAGGTCGAGCAGGTTGTCGTGGATCAGTTGCCACGGCGATTGGTAGTGGTAGTTGCCGCTGCCGAACTTGTATCGCGGATCGTCATGGAGCGGATAGTCCGGCGCCGTGCGCGTGGGCGGGGCCGCTTCGTCGCGGGGCATCCAGATCCAGATGATCTTGTTCTTCTCGACGACGTGATAGGCCTTCACCCTGGCCTTGGACGGAACCCGCTCCTGGCCGGGAATCTCGATGCACTGCCCGCTCGGCGCGTAGAGCAGGCCGTGGTAGCCGCACCGCACGCCGGCGCTTTCGACTGTTCCGCACGACAGCGGCAGCGAGCGATGGCAGCAACGGTCTTCCAATGCCGCGACCTGTCCTTCGCCGGTGCGAAACAGCACGACCTTCTGATTCAGGAAGGTGCGCGCGACGGGCTTGTCGGTGAGCTCGGACGAGAAGCCGGCCACGTACCACTGGTCGAGCGGAAAGCGGCGGATGTCTGCGTTGTCGGCGGCGTTCTTAATGGGGATGCAGGTCGTGGTCATCGGGGGTTCTCCTTGAAGGGGCGGGCGGATCAGAGGTCGAGCACCAGCAGCGGGGACAGGGCCCGGGAGCAGCAGGGCGTGAACTGGTCGTTGGCGGCGCGCTCGGCGTCGGTGAGAAAACTGTCGCGGTGGTCGGGCGTGCCTTCCAGCACGCGCGTCAGGCACGTCCCGCACACGCCGGCTTCGCAGGAGGTCGGCACTTCAACGCCATGCGCTGCCAGCACCTCGATGACTGTCTTGCCGGCGGGCACCTGGCAGCTCAGGCCCGTGCTCGCCACGCGAATCTCGAAGCTGCCGTCCGTCGCCAGGGCCGTGGCCACGCCGGCGAAATACTCGCGGTGCAGTTGCGCCTCGGGCCAGCCGAGCGCCCTGGCGGTTTCGAGGACGTGGTCCATGAAGCCATTCGGCCCGCACACGTACAGGTGCGTGTCGCCTGCGGGCTGCGACAGCACGTGCCGGGCGTCGAACTTCTGATCCGGCACGTCGTCGGCATGGAGGACGACGCGGCGCGCGAAAGGTGCGGACGCGAGCTCGTCGAGAAACGCCATCCGGCTTGCGCTGCGGCCGCAGTAGTGCATCTCGAAATCCCGGTCTTGCGCATGCAATGCGCGCGCCATGGCCAGGATGGGCGTCACGCCGATCCCGCCGGCCAGCAGCAGGCTGCGAGGCGCGTCGACCAGGGGAAAGTGATTGCGAGGAGCGCTCACGCGCAGCACGTCACCGGTCCGAACGCTGTCGTGCATGCCGGCCGATCCTCCACGGGAGGCCGGCTCCCGCAGCACCGCGATCCGATAGCGGCCGCGTTCGGCGGGATCGTTGCTCAGCGAGTACTGGCGGATCAAGCCGGGCGCCACATGCACATCGATGTGCGCCCCCGCCGAGAAGGCGGGCAAGACGAGGTCGTCCTGCGGCACGAGTTCGAAGCTGCACACGTCGTCGGCTTCTTCGACACGCCGGGCGACGCGCAGCATCAGTTCATTCGTCATGGTGTTCATCGCGGGGTTTGCGTCTTCAGTGCACGGCCATGCCGACCCAGCGCTCCAGCGTCTGGGAGTCGTCGAGCAGCGCCGAGGCGCTGCCGCTGTGGACGACGGCACCGTGGTCCAGGATGAGCGCGCGTTCGGCGTAGCCGAGTGCCTCGTCGACCTGTTGCTCGACGATCACGACAGCGATGCCGGTGCGCTCGCTCAGGTTGTGGAAGGCCTGGAGCAGCTCCAGGCGGATCAGCGGCGCGAGGCCTTCGAGCGGTTCGTCCAACAGCAGCAGAGAAGGCTGGCCCAGCAGTGCACGGGCGACCGAAAGCATCTGTTGCTCGCCGCCCGAAAGCTGGGCGCCGCCATTGCGGCGTCGCTCGGCGAGCCGGGGAAACAGCGTGTAGGCCTCGTCCAGTGCGCTGCGCGGGCGCCGCTTGAGCCCGGCCAGCAGGTTCTCCTCGACGGTCAGCGAAGGGAAGATGTCGCGGGTCTGCGGCACGTAGCCCAGGCCGAGGTCTGCACGCTGATGCGGTGCGAGCGCGCAGATGTCCTGGCCCCTGAACCTCATGCGGCCACTGCGCAGCGGCACCAATCCCATGATGGCGCGCAGCGCAGTGGTCTTGCCGACGCCGTTGCGTCCGACCATGGCCAGGCGCTCGCGCGCCGCCATCTCGAATGAAAGGCCATTGAGCACGGTCGTGGGGCCGTAGCCGGCCACCACGTCCTCGAGTTCGAGCAGGGATTTGGGCATTTCAGTTTCCCAGGTAGGCGGCCCGCACCTTGGGGTCGCGGCGGATGTCGTCGGGAGAGCCATCGGCCAGCACGGCCCCTTCGGCCAGCACCACGATCCGGTTGGCAAAGCGGAACACGAGGTCCATGTCGTGCTCGATGATCAGCACGGCCAGGTCGCCCGGCAGCGAATCCAGCGCGGCCAGCAGACGCTCGCCGTCGCCTTTGGGCACGCCGGCCATGGGTTCGTCGAGCAGGACGACCTGCGGTCGCAGCGCCAGCGCCAGTGCCATTTCGATCAGACGCTGCTCGCCATAGGCCAGGTCCTGCGTGGCCGTGGCCGCATGGGCGCGCAGGCCGAAGCGCGTCAGGATGCCTTGCGCCTCCGCCTGCAGGGCAGGGTAGGCATCGATGCTGCGCCACATGCGGCCGGTCATTCCTTCGCGTTCGAAAAGCGCGAGTTCGATCTGCCGCTGGACAGCGATGTGCGGCGCCAGCGTCGTTATCTGGAAGGTGCGAGCCAGGCCGGCGCGCACGCGCTTGGCCTGGCTCAGCTGCGTGACGTTCTGTCCGCGCAGCCAGATCTCGCCACTGTCGGACGCGAGGACACCGCTGATCTGGTTGACGAGCGTGGTCTTGCCCGCGCCGTTGGGGCCGATCAATGCCAGCCGGTCGCCGGCCTGCAGCGCGAACGACACATGGCGCGTCACGTGAAGCCCGCCGAAGCGGTTGTTCAGTGACTTGAGTTCGAGCAGTGCACTCATCGCGCACCTCCGCTGCGGCGGCGCAACCAGGCCCAGGCCTTGGCCGGCGACACCAGGACCACCAGCATGAGCAAGGCGCCCACCACGAACAGCCAGTGGTACGGGTTGATGGAGGCCGCCGTGTGATGCAGCACCGTGAAGACCGTGGCGCCGATCAGCGCGCCGGTGAGCCGCCCGGCGCCACCCAGGATGAGCATGACCAGCGCTTCGGCGGACAGCGCGAAGGAGAGGCTGTCCATGCCGACCACGGCATTGGTCTGCGCCGACAGGGCGCCGGCGGCGCCGGCCATCGCGCCGGCCACGGTGTACAGCACCCACAGCCGCGCGAACACCGGCGTGCCCAGTGCCGCCATGCGGGCGCGGTTCTCGTGGATGCCGCGCACGGCCAGGCCGAAAGGCGAGTCGACGATTCGCCGCGCGACGTAGAAAAGCACGGCCAGCACCACCAGTGCATAAAGCGCCGCGGCGCGGCCCTCGAGATCGAATTCGAAGCGCCCCAGCAGCGGCCCCATCACGAAGCCCGACAAGCCGTCGTCGCCGCCGGTCCAGTGCCGGGCCTTCTGCGCCAGGCTCAGCAGGATCTGCGAGATCGCGACAGTCAGCATCAGGAACGTGAAGCCCTGAAAGCGCAGCAGGAACGCGCCCGACAACACGGCCAAGCCCGCGCCGGCGGCGATGCCGACCGCCAGGCCGACCAGCGGGTCTGGATGGACCTGCAGCGCGAAGATGCCCGCTGCGTAGGCGCCCATGCCGAACAGTGCGGCGTGGCCCAGTGTGGCCAGGCCTGCGACGCCCACGACCAGGTCCAGCGACAGCACGAACAGCGCGGTGATGAAGATCCGCGTCATCAGGCCCAGCTGGTCCGGCAACAAGGTGCAGGCGACCATGCCGACCAGCAACACGCCGAGAGGCGCACGCCAGGCCGGCGCGCAGCGCGGTGCCGCGGCCTGGCCAGGTGCTGCGGCGAGCACCGGAGTGAGGGTTGTCATGGTGTTCATCGTTTCAGCAGACCGTTGGGACGCCAGGCCAGGAGCAGGGCCATCGCGACAAAGAAGAACAGGCTTCCCCATTCCGACGCGAGGTACTTGCTGGCGGTCTCGATGACGCCCAGCAGCACAGCCGCCAGCAGCGACCCGGTGATGGAGCCCATGCCGCCCACGGAGACGACCACCAGGACCAGCACGAGGTACTTGAGCGCGTAGTAGGGCTCCAGCGGCATCAGTTCGGCGCCGAGAATGCCGCCCAAGCCGGCCAGCGCGGCACCCGCGGCAAAGCTCGCGCATTGCACCGTGCGGATCGGGATGCCGAGCGACGACGCGGTGCCGCTGTGGTCGACCGCCGCGCGCAGCCAGATGCCGAAGCGGGTGCACGACACCGTCCACGCGGCCAGCGCCGCCACGGCACAGCCGGCACCGATCACCAGCAGGCGTTGCGCGGGCAGGGTGCGAAAGCCCAGGTCGACTGAGCCGGAAAGAAGCGGCGGCAGCGGAATCATCTGCACCTGCGGACCGACCAGGGCATTGGTCGTGGCAATCAGCACGAAGCTCAGGCCGATCGTGAACAGCACCTGCTCGAGTTCCTTTCGACGGTACAGGTGGCGCAGCACGAGCGCTTCGAGCAAACCACCCAGCAGCGCCGTCGCCAGGACCGCGGCGGGCACCGCCAGCCAGAAGCTCCACTGCGCCTCGCGTGTGAGCAGGGCCGCGCAGTAGCCACCGACCATGGCGAAGGCACCGTGGCTGAGGTTCACGAAGCGCATCAGGCCCAGCGTGACCGACAGGCCGACCGCAATGACGAACAGCACCATGCCGTAGGCCAGCCCGTCGATGAGGATGTTGAGTAAGGTGTTCACGGGAATGTCAGAAGAGACGCGTCGCGCGCGAACTCACTTCTCCAGCCCGAAGTCGGTCTGCGCACCGAAGCTTTGCAGCTCCTTGTTGACCAGCGCGTCGCCCGCCTTCTCGACCTTGCGCAGGTACACGTTCTGCGTGATGTGCCGCGTCTTGGGGTCGATGCTCACCGGCCCGCGCGGGCTTTCCCAGGCGAGCGCGCGCGCTGCAGCCATAGCCTTGGCGCCGTCCTTCTTGCCGCCGGTGGCCTCGATCATCTTGTGGATCACGTACATGCCATCCCAGGCGCCGACCGATGCGTAATTGGCGACCGCATTCGGGTCCTGCTTCTTGAGCGCGGCGACGAACTTCCTGTTTTCGGACGAGTCGTGCGCGCCCGCGTAGTGGAAGACCGTCGTCAAACCCAGCGCAGCATCGCCGAACTTCTGCAGGTCGTACTCGTCGGTCTCGGCCGAGCCGAGGAACTGCACGCCGGCCTTGGCCAGGCCGTTCTCGTTGTAGGCCTTGACGAACCCGAGGTTCGGCGGGCCGCCCGGCAAGAAGGTGTAGACGGCCTGTGCGCCACTGGCCTTGATGCGCTGCACGAAGGGGCCGAAGTCCGTGGTGGCGATCGGCATACGGATGCTCTCGACCACGGTGCCGCCTTGCTTGGTGAACTCGCTCTTGAAGGCTGTCTCGGCGTCGATGCCGGGCCCGTAGTCGGTGACGGCGGTCACGACCTTCTTCATGTTCTGCTTGGCCGCCCACTGCGCCGCAGGAACCGTGACCTGCCACAGCGTGTAGCTCGTGCGAACGAAGTACTCGGACTTCTCGGTGATGGCGGAGGTCGCAGCGTTGAAGATGACCGTCGGCGTGCGCGACTGCTGGATCAGCGGTGCCACGGCCATGGCATTGGGCGTGAACACGAAGCCGCCGAGGTAGTCGACCTTGTCCTTGACCAGCAGCTCCTGGACCAAAGTCTTGGTCAGGGCCGGGTTGGGGCCGCCCGTGTCGCGGTAGATGAACTCGACGTTCTGGCCGGCCAGCTTGCCGCCCTGGCTTGCGACATAGGCTTGCGCCGCTGCCTTGAACAGCGAGCCGTAGTGGGCGAACGGTCCCGAGAAGGGCCCGATGATGCCGACCTTCACGTTTTGCGCCATGGCCTGGGGGGCGGCGAGCGACAGCGCAGCCGAAGCGAAGAGCGCGCACGCAAGGGCGCGACGGTGGAATTTCATCGTGTGTCTCCAGTAGTGGTTCGTGCCCGAAATGCCGCCGCGCTGGACTGTTTCGGTGGCGCTATTTTGGTTGGAATGCCAACTAGTTGCAATATCAACTATCTGGTGTTTACCCGGAGCAAAACTTCGCTGAGGGCATTCACCCTGTTGATTCGTCAGCGGCTTGCCTATATTCCGCCGTGATGGCTTCAACCTGGCTGCTCGACAATCCGCCGGCAGGGCACATGCTCGATGCCGCTGCGGTCGCGCGTTTGCTGGACGCCGGCGACGGACGCGCGCCGGCGCTCGAGATGCTCGACTTCGTGAACCACGTGGTGCCTGTCGAATACATCTCGCTTGTCGAATACGTGGACGGCGTGCCGTCCCAGGTGGAAGGCCATTCGACGGGGCGCCACCAGAACATCACGGCAGAGTGCTTCTCGCTCTACAAGAGCCGATTCCGGCAGGCCGACGAGCTCACGCGCCTGGCGACGCGCAGGGTGGGAGAAGCTTCGGTGCACGCGCCCGTGACCGCGCTGCTGTACGACGTGGCGGACATTCCCGACGCGGGGTGGCGTGACCAGATCTTCGTGGGGCGGCAACTTACCGGCCGTTTGAGCTTTCTCTATGCGCCACTGCCGCGAACGCTGTTCGCGATCAACCTCTATCGCGACCAGCACGACGGCAAGTTCGAGGAAGCCGATGTGCAACGGCTGCTGGGGCTGGCGCCGATCCTCAAGAGCGCGCACCGCAACGCGCTCTTCGCGCATCTGGCATCGCCCGACACAAGTCTGCGTGGGCGCGAAATCGAACGCGCGCTCCAGCGCACGGCGCCGCTGCTCTCGCCCCGGGAGCGCGCAGTGTGTGCGCGGATCGCTTGCGGCATCGGCATCGATGGCATCGCGGCCGAGCTGTGCATCGCGGCGTCCACCGTCGCGACGCTGCGCAAGCGCGCCTACGCCAAGCTGGCGATCCACGGGCGCCAGCAGCTCCTGCGCTTCATTCACTAGCCGTCCGACCGCGCGGCGCGTTTGTCCCCTTCTGCGGGGACAGACGGCATGGCCCGCATTTCCTACAGTGCCTGGACTTTGTGGAGACAGGCATGTGGATACGAAATTGCTGGTACGTCATTGCGTGGGAACACGAAGTTCCCGCCGAGGGCATGTTCACGCGGCGCGTGCTCAACGATCCGATCCTCGTCTATCGAACCAGCGAGGGCGGGCTGGTCGCGATGCAGGACCGCTGTTGCCATCGACAGGCGCCTCTGTCGCGCGGACGCCGTGAAGGCGACTGCGTGCGCTGCGGCTACCACGGCCTCAAGTTCGATGCCGGCGGCGTCTGCGTGGAAGCGCCGGGCCTGGCGCGCATTCCCGTCAAGGCGCGCGTGCGGACCTATCCCGTGGTCTCGCACAACAAGTGGATCTTCGTCTGGATGGGGGACCCGGCCTTGGCCGATCGAGCCTTGCTGCCCGACAACTTTTCGTGTGACCATCCCGACTGGTTGTACAAGCCCGGCTACGTGCACTACGACACGCCTTATCTGCTGGTCTGCGACAACCTGCTCGATTTCTCGCACCTGAGCTATGTGCACGAAAGCACGCTCGGCGGCTCGACGGCGATCGCGCAGGCCATTCCCACCATCGAGCCGATACCCCGCGGCATCCGCGTCACGCGCCACGTTCCGGATGTGCCGCCGTCGCCATTCTGGCAATCGTTCCAGCGCTTCGATCGGAATGTCGATCGCTACTTCATCTACGACTTCGTGCTGCCCGGCACCTTGCTGATGCGATCGGGCGGCGCGCCCGTGGGCCAGGCGGAAGGCGGCCTGCGCGGCGGCGTGCAGCTTCACAGCTGCCAGACGCTGACGCCGGAAACCGAGACCACCACGCACTACTTCTTCCAGCAGTCCCATCGCAGCAGCATCGACGACCCGGCCGTGACCGACACGATCTATCGCGGGCTCGTGAGCGCCTTCGAAGAAGACCGCGAGACGATCACGGCCCAGCATCTCAACATCGACCCCGAGGTCCCGATGCTGTTGCTCGGAATGGACCAGGCGTTGGTCCGCTATCGCCGGCTGCTGCAGCAGGAGTTCGAGCGGGAGCGCAGCGCGCCTTCGCCGGTTCGCGAAGCCGCGTAGCCCTCGGCAACACACAAAAAAGGAGATCCCGATGCGCCGCACCTTCCTGGCATTGAGCCTGACGACCGTCCTCGCCACGTTGCCCCTTGCAGGCTTAGCCCAAGGCACGTTCCCGACCAAGCCCATCCGCATCGTCGTCACCGCGCAGGCCGGTGGCGCGAATGATTTCGTGGCGAGGCTCATCGGCGAGCGCGTGGCCAAGTCCCTGGGCCAGCCGGTCGTGGTCGACAACCGGGCGGGGGCCAACGGCGCCGTCGGCTTGGGGGAGGTCGCCCGTGCCGCGCCCGACGGCTACACGATCGCCGTCACCCTCGGCGACTCGCTGATCAACAACGTCGCGCTCTACAAGAGCCTTCCCTACGATCCGCAACGCGATTTCGTCTTTCTCACCCAGGTGGTCCGCAGTCCCGCCATCCTTTCCGCCAACCTGGAACTGGGTGTGAAGCACATGGACGACTTCCGGAGGCTGGCGGCAAAGCCGGGCCAGCAGCTGAGCTACGGCACGTGGGGGCCCGGCGGCCTGGGCCACCTGGCAGGAGAGGCGCTCAATCGCAAGCTCGATGCGCGCATGGTCCATGTGCCGCAGCGCGGCGAGGCGCCCGTGATGGCCGACCTGTTGAGCAACACCGTGAGCGTCGGCCTCACCTCGGCCGGTCTCGCCCGCCAGCATGTGCAGGCAGGCAAGGTCGTGCCGCTGGCGATCATGGGGCGCGAGCGCTCTGCCGTCCTGCCGCAGGTGCCAACGATGCGCGAACTCGGTTTCGACGATCCCTTGTTCGAAGCGGCGGTCTGGATCGCTTTTGTCGCGCCGGCGAAGACGCCGCCCGCGGTGGTCGAGCGATTGACCACGGCCTTGCGCGCCGCGGCCGCGATGCCCGACGTTCAGTCGAAGATGACCGAGCGCGGCCTCGAGATGCTCAACACGACGCCCGAGCAGTTCGCTCAAAACTACAAGCGGGACTTCGACGTGATCGTCAAGCGGATGGTGGAGTTCGGCATCGAGGCGCAGTAGGTTCTTTGTCGAGAAGTAGGCAGGTGTGTTGAGGCTGCTAAGGCCACTTCAGACTGGTTGCCGACGCCCAACGCGTTGGACCAGATGGGGACTGTGGGCGATAGCACCCATTCGCGCGAGGCCAAGGAATGTCGGCACTCGCTGCAGAGCGGCCGTCGGTTGCGGCGAGCATCTACTCGTTGCGACACCACGGTCACTGACAGCTGGGTGTCTACTTGCCTGTGGTGATCGTCGGCTATACAGCAAGGCGCATCGTTGGCGGGACGGGGGGGCAGCAATGCTTCGGTGGGGCATCCGTTGCCGCTGTGTTGCATCCCGGGGGCATCAAAACCGAACCCGACCGTCACCTTGGACAGGACATGATCACTGCGATGATTGCAGATCTCCAAAGCAAGGCTGCAGCCGCCAGTGAGCCGCATTTCGCGTTCAGGTCTCGGCAAGTGGCCCGACGTGCGCGTTAGGCGCCTTCCTTGGATACCTTGCGTGCGGTGGGCATCACGAACGCCTGGAAGTAGTTCCGCAACAGCGCGGTGAACTCCTCGGCGATGGTGGACGGCGCCGACTGTGGCGAGAACGCCATCGACACCTCCACGGGGCAACGCGGCGACAGCGGAAGAATCTTCAGGTCGCGTGCGAACACGGAAGCCACGTAGGGGTTGACGATGCCCACGCCGGTGCCCTGCGCAGCCATCATGCAGATGGTGACCGAATAGGTCGTCTCGACCGTGGTGGCGCATTCGATGCGGTGCTGCTGCAGCGTGCGCAGGAACTGCTGGTGGATCTCGTCGTCGGCATTGAGCGTGAGCAGCACCTGGTGCTTCAGGTCGCGCACATGGATGCCGTCGCGGTGCGCCAGCGCATGCCCGGGATGCACGACGCACACCGCGCTGGCCTTGTGCAGCGAGACCGCTTCGAGCTGCGGGTCGTGAAAAGCGGCGGTGCTGAGCGCGACGTCGTACAGGCCGTAGAGCAGGCCTTCGCGCAAGGCATGCGTGCCGACGGTCTGCAGGTTGACGTGTACCTCGGGGTGCAGCCGAGAGAACGCATGGATCACGCCGGGCATGACGCTGAGACCGAGCGCCGGCGTGCAGCCCACGCGCAGCGACCCTGCGCCCGACTTGCGCAGCACCGCCACGCTTTGCTCGATGCGGTCCAGGCCGAGGAAGTGGCGCTGCACCGTGTCGAACAGCTGGCGCGCCTCGTGCGTGGGGCGCAGCCGCCCCTTGTGGATGTCGAACAGCTTGAGCCCGGTGGCATGCTGGATCTGCGAGAGCAGGCGGCTGACGGACGGCTGCGTGGTGTGGAGCAGGGCCGCCGCGGCGGTGGTGGTGCCGGTCTGCATCACGGCGCGAAAGGCCTCGATCTGGCGGAAGTTCAATGGTCGCGACATTCGGGGGGCTCCTGGGGCTGCACGGCGCAAGGCAGAAAGCATGGCATATCTTTTCTGCATAGCCTGTGAATGAAAATGAATTTTTCAGAATGATGCTGCGTTCCTAGACTGCGCCCTATCCACCCTCTCCATCGCGCCGTCGCGGCGCACAGCAAGGAAGACGCATGACACAGCAATGGCCCCGCAGGGCCGCCGGCCTCGGCCTTCTCGCACTGGCCCTGGGCGTCGCTTCGATGTCGCAGGCATCGCCGCCGCAGGCCTACCCCGACCGGATGATCCGGCTCGTGGTGCCCTTCACCGCCGGCGGCAGTTCCGACGTGCAGGCCCGCATGCTGGCCGACCGGCTGGGCAAGCTGTACAAGCAGTCGGTGGTGGTCGACAACAAGCCCGGCGCAGGCGGGCACATCGGCGGCAAGTTCGTGGCCGACGCACCGGCCGACGGCTACACGCTGCTGCTCGGCTCGATCGGTCTGCATGCGACCTACGGCGTGTTCAAGAAGCTGAGCTACGACCCCGCGACCGACCTGAAGGTGGTCACGGTGCTGGCCGAGATGCCGCACGTCGTGGTGGCGAACCCCGCGCTGCCCGCCAACGACCTGAAGCAGCTGGTGGCGCTGGCGCGCAAACAGCCGGACACCCTCAACTTCGGTTCGGCCGGCGTGGGCTCGTCCGTGCACATGATCGGCGAGCTGTTCAAGCTCAGCGCCAACGCACCGATCGTGCACGTGCCCTACAAGGGCAGCACCGCCGCGCTGAACGACCTGCTGGCCGGGCAGATCCAGCTGATGTTCGAGAACCCGCCGACCACGCTGGCCCACATCCGCGGCGGCAAGCTCAAGGCGCTGGCCGTGACGGGCAAGGCCCGCCTGCCGGCGCTGCCCGAGGTGCCGACCGCGATCGAGTCCGGCTTCCCGGCCTTCGAGGCCACCTCATGGACCACCGTGGCGGTGAGCGCCAAGGTGCCCGACGCCATCGCGGACAAGCTCAATGCCGACATCCGCAAGATCGTCGCCGCGCCGGAGTTCCGCAAGGGGCTGTCGGAGCAGGGCATGACGCCGGTGGCGAACACGCGAGATGTCGCAACGAAGTTCATCGCCGCCGAGAAGCAGCGCTGGGACCAGGTGATCCAGCAAGGCCGCATTGCCGCGGAGTGAGCCCATGTCGTCGAACCAACTTCTCGAGCAACCCCGGCTGGCCTCCGCATCGGCACCCTGCCGCCGCGTGGGCGATGGCGCGCAGCACCATTTCTTCGGCTACTACAACAAGAGCGCCTGGGACCGCAGCGGGCGCTACCTGCTGGCGCAGCAGGTGCCCTGGATGGACGCCGAACTCACACCGACGGCCGCCGCCCGCATCGGCTACTTCGACCTGCAGGACAACGACCGCTTCCATGCGGTCGGCGACACCACGGCGTGGAACTGGCAGATGGGCAGCCAGCTGCAGTGGCTCGACGGCGCGCCGGGGCGACAGCTGATCTACAACAGCCGCACCGGCGATGCGCAGGCGTTCTACCCCGGCTTCGGTGCCACCGTGCTCGACGTCGACACCGGCGCCAGGCGCGTGCTGCCCTTGCCGATCTACGTGGTGGCGCCCGACAGCCGCTATGCACTGAGCGTGGATTACCGGCGCCTGTACATCACGCACCCGACCATCGGCTACAGCGAAGCCGGCGGGCCGTTCGACCTGCCGCTGGCACCAGCCGACGACGGCATCCATGCGACCGACCTGGCCACGGGCGCGGCGCGGCTGCTGTTGAGCTACCAGGACCTGCGCCAGTTTCATCCGCGCGCGTCGATGGACAAGGCGATCCACTGGGTGAGCCACATCGAGATCAACCCGTCGTCCTCGCGCGTGCTGTTCCTGCACCGCTGGACCGAACGCGTCGAGGACGAGACCTGCTTTCTGCACCGACTCCTCACGATGAACCCGGACGGCTCCGACCTGCGCCTGCTGGAGTGCTCCGACCACCCGCTGCCGCAGCTCGCCGACGGCTTCGACCCCACGGCCGTGGGCACCTTCGACTACGAGAAGTCCGAATACCAGATCTCGCACCCGCTGTGGCAGGACGACGACCACATCATCGTGTGGGGCCCGCACGCCGGAAAGATCCACTACCACCTGTACCGCGACCGCGTGGGCGGGGAGGTCCGCGTGATCGGCGACGGCGTGCTGGTGGAGAACGGCCACATGACCTTCTCGCCGGTGAACAAGCGCTGGTTGCTGAGCGACACCTACCCCGACGCACAGACGCACGAGCGCGTGCTGTTCCTGTTCGACATGGAAACCGGCCGTCGCCACGACCTGGGCAGCTTCTACGCCTCGCCTGAGCTGAGCAAGGAGAACCGGTGCGACCTGCATCCGCGCTGGCGCCGCGACGGCCAGCAGGTCTGCATCGACTCCGTGCACGCGTCGCAGCGGCAGATGTACATCGTGGACGTGTCCGCGATCGTGTGAGCCCGCGGCCCCATGCATGCCGATGGCTTCGCGCATGCACTGGCCTTGGCCTTCCCTAGATCTTGATGCCCGTCGTCCGGATGAGTTTGCCGAAGTACTCGTGGTCGCGCTGCATCGCCTGCGCGAACTCCGGGGCATCCAGGTAGGCGAAGCCGAGGTTGAGTTTGTCCAGGCCCTGGCGCAACGCCGGGTCGTCGGCCGTCTTGCGTGCCACCTGGCGCAACACTTCCACCACGGCAGGCGGTGTGGCCTTGTGCACCGCCAGGCCGCGCCAGGTTCCCAATGCCAGGTCGATCTTGCGTTCCTTGAACGTCGGCACGTTGCCGAAAGCCGGGATGCGCTGGTCGGCCATGATGCCGAGCATCTTGAGTTTGCCGCCCAGCACGTGCGGGCCGACTTCGGCCGGGCTCACGTCCAGCGCATCGATGTGTCCACCGAGCAATGCCACGACGGCGGGTGCCGCTCCCGAGTACGGGACATGGTTGAACTTGATGCCCGTCTTGTCTTCGACCAGCGCCTTGGCAGCTTCGAAGGCAAGGTTGACCGGTGGTTCCGCTACGACTTCCACGTTCCCGGTGTGCTGCTGCTCGATGCGGGCGTCAAGTCGGCCTCGACCCCCGACGACGACATGGCAGGCGCCCTGCAGTTCCACAGCTGCCAGGCCATCACGCCGGAGACTGCGAAGTCGACGCACTACTTCTTCATGCAGGCCCACAACTTCCGGCTTCACGATGCCGTGGTCACCGAGTCGATCGACCAGAGCCAGAAACGGGCCTTCATTGAGGACAAGCAGATCCTCGAGGCACAGCAGCGAATGATCGACAGCTCGCCCGAGTCGCCGATGGTCGCCATGGCGGCGGACGCCGGGCTCATGCAATACCGCCGGCTGCTTGGTGAGCTGATCGACCAGGAGAACAAGACGCACGCGGTCATTCCCCTGGTGCCGCTCGCGACCTGATGTTTCGCCGACCTGCAACAACCGGAGACCCTCTATGAATTTTCCCCGCTTCAGGCACGCAGCAGCCGCGGCGTTGCTCGCGACCACCAGTGCCATGGCCTGTGCCCAGAGTGCCCAGGGTGCCCACTTTCCTGCCAAGCCGATCACGATCGTTGTGCCCTTTCCCGCCGGTGGTGTGACCGATCAACTCGCACGCGGCATCGGCCAGAAAATGTCTGAGAGCCTCAAGGTCCCGGTCGTCGTGGACAACCGGCCCGGCGCCGGCGCGCAGATTGCCGCCAATGTCGTCAAGCAAGCGCCCGCCGATGGCTATACGCTCTTCATTGGTGACATCGGCTCCTTTGCACTCAACGGGAATCTGTATGCCAGGCTGAGCTACGACCCGCTGAAAGATTTCACGCCCCTCGCTCGCCTGGCCCTCGCGCCAGCGCTTCTGGTCGTCAATGCCGACAGCCCGTACAAGGCCGCCGCTGACCTGGTCTCAGCCGTGAAGACAAAGCCGGGTGGCGTGAGCATCGCGTCGCAGAGTACGGGCTCGGGCGGGCATCTGTTCGCGGAAATGCTGCGCGACAAGACCAAGGGCTCGGTCAACCATGTGCCGTACCGAGGCTCATCGCCCGCGTTGATCGATCTGGTCGGCAACCAGGTCGAGGTCTTCTTCGATCCCATGATCACGAGCGGCCCGTTCGTCAAGGACGGCAAGCTCAGGGCACTGGCGATTGGCGCTGACAAGCGCTCGTCCCAGTTCCCGAACGTGCCCACGCTGGCCGAAGTCGGCCTGGGTGACATCAATCTGGTGGCTTGGTTCGGAATGGCCGTCAAGACCGGAACCCCGCCGGCCGTGGTCTCGGTGCTCAGCAACGAGATCGTCAAGGCCATGCACTCGCCGGAGCTCAGCAGGAAGTTCACCGACCAGGGACTGGAGGTCGCACCGATGACGCATGCGCAGTTCGGCCCGTTCGTGAAGGACGAGATCGCGCGCTGGGGTCTGGTGATTAAGAACGCCAGCATCAAGCTCGAGTAGAACGATGCTGCAGCTGCGAGTCAGTCCGAAATCGATCGGGCGCCCGGCGGATGAAAACCTGGCGTCTGGATGATGATGCAAGAGATCGTTTTCCCAATCCCGAAATGAGGACGAGAGCGAGGGGCAGTCTATGGCCGGGCCTGCCTCACGTTTCAGCCAACTGCGCTTCAGCATCGGGCACTGCGCCGCCCGTCTCATTGCAACTCAGGGCGTCCGCGGCAGTTCGAGGTGTCGGCAACTTGACGTGCGTCGGTGCCGAAGCGCCTTGTCTTGAGCGGTGCAGCGAACCTCTGTGTGCGCTACGAAGCACCTGTGTCGCTCGAGGGCGTACAGCGGCAGCACTACCCCTTGCGCTGCGCCGCGACCTTGCGCAACAGTTCCATGAGCACGGCTTGTTCCACCTTCGTGAGGTGGCGCAGAAGGTCGCTCTCCATCGTGACTGCCACGTGCAAGGTCTTTCGTACCAGCGCATCACCTTCGGGTCTGAGTTGCAGATGCTGTAGCCGCTTGTCCTGGCCACTCTGCGTTTTGACGATCCAGCCGCGTTCAGCCAGACGATCCAACAGGAGCGACATTCGCGCCGCAGTGGTGCCGAGGCTGGCGCACAACTGTTTCCCTGTCGCGCCCGGATTGGAACTCAGCAGGACGAGGATCGTGAATTCGACTTGAGAGATGTTGAAGGGCCGTCCGATCGCGCGTTGGAAGACCTTCGAACTGGGGATGCTCGCTTGAGCGATGTTGTAGCCCAGCAGGGTTTGCATCCGCGAATGGTCGAGGCCTCCCGGAAGTTCCAAGTTGTCGGTTTCGGCGGTCATCTTGGAAGTCTAAAGGCCGCCTCCTCGGGGTGCTGCCGGTGCCAGTTCCTCCGCGGGTTTTTACCCGTGCGACGGCTTGAGCAGGTCGATACATTGGTTAGTGTTGATAACTAATTTTCCGATGAAAAAATGCATATAGCCTTTCATGTTTAGGCGATATGTCGGGATTAATTGTTATTAAAAGAAAGTATCAACGAAGCACTTCGAAGATTGGTGCTCATGACCTCAAACGGAGACAAACGAAAATGACGACGACTTTTCACCCGCCCAGGATGGCGGGCGCCGTAGTGCTCGCCGCAATGACGATGACCTTGGTCGCCTGTGGAGGCGGGGGGGACACTTCTTCCCCTGGCTTCGCCTTTTTGCCACCTCTGGCAACAACACCGCCGTCATCCCCGCCCACCACGGCTGGCCCGCCTGTGGCTCCAACGGGCTTGCCGCAACTGACCGCGGCCATCGGCGCCGAGTTCAAGGGCGCATGCGGCGATCTGACCGCGTTCACCTATGACAAGGTCACCCTCACGTCTGCCACGGTGGCCGCCGCCGGTGCGCAAAAGGTCGCTGGTCGAGACATCGCGGCGCATTGCGTGGTGACGGGCAAGATGAACGAGCGCGTCAGCGCGGTGGACGGTCAGACCTACGCCATCGGCTTCCAGATGCGGTTGCCTCTGAGCTGGAATGGCCGCTACCTCTATCAAGGCAATGGCGGCACAGACGGCAGCGTCAGTGCTGCCGTGGGCAGCGTGGGAAGCGGCGGGCCGCTGACAAACGCACTGGATCGCGGCTTCGCGGTGATCTCGTCGGACGCAGGCCACAGCGCTGCGCAAAACCCGCTGTTTGGGCTGGACCCGCAGGCGCGCATTGACTACGGCTACGGCGCAGTGAAGAGCCTGACGCCGATGGCGAAGGCTTTGATCAAAGCCGCCTATGGCAAGGGACCGGACCGGTCCTATATTGGCGGCACCTCGAACGGCGGTCGGCATGCCATGGTCGCGGCGGCGCGTTTTGCGAACGACTACGACGGCGTGCTTGCGAATTCGCCAGGCTTCAATCTGCCCCGGGCGGCCGCCGCACAGTTGTACACGGCCCAGCAATTCCACAAGGTCGCCACCGACCCGCTGGACCTGGAGACGGGCTTCACGCAACAAGAGCGCAACCTCGTGGCGCAAAAAATCCTGGACAAATGCGATGCCCTCGACGGCTCGGCCGATGGCCTTGTACAGGACATCGAGGCTTGTCGTCCAGCATTCAACCTTTTCGCGGATGTGCCCACTTGCGCTGGCGCCCGGGACGGCTCATGTCTGACGGGCGCTCAGAAAAGCGCCATCGACGCGATGTACTTCGGTCCGGTCAACAGCCGTGGCGAGCGTCTGTACGCCACACAACCGTATGACCCTGGGCTGGTCGGCTCTGGGTGGGCGAGCTGGAAGTTCTCGAGTTCAGTAGGGGCGGCCCGCGACCCTGTGGCGGTGGGCATCATCTTTCAGACACCGCCGGATTCCACGATTCTGGCCGATACCCGCAGCTTCGCTTTCAACTACAACTTCGACCTCGACTTCCCCAAGCTGTTCGCTACCAATGCGACTTACACCGAGGACTCGATCTCGTTCATGACTCCGCCCAGCGCCAGCAAGCTGGGCACCTTGCGCGATCGCGGCGGCAAGATGATCGTGGTCCAGGGCGCATCGGACGGGGTGTTCTCGATCGACGATACCAAGCGTTGGTACGACGAACTCAACGCGGAGAACGAAGGCAAAGCTGCGGGGTTCGCGCGGTTCTATCGCGTGCCGGGCATGAATCACAGCAGCGGCGGCGTCTCGACCGACCAATACGATGCCCTGGCGGTGCTGGTGGACTGGGTCGAAAAAGGAATCGCACCTGACCGGATCATTGCCACCGCGCGTGGACCGGGCAATCCGGGCGGCGCGAACAGCGCAGTGCCTGCGAGTTGGACGCCTGACCGCACGCGCCCGCTCTGTCCGTATCCGCAGGTCGCGCGCTACAACGGCTCCGGCGATTCGGAACGCGCGGAGAGCTTCTCCTGCAAATGAGACGAGCGTGCGTGGCACGTGCAGGAAATGGTTGCATGCTCATCATGAACTACCGAAGAGCATCGCGGCGACACAAACCCCTTGGAGACGATATGCACCTACTCAAAAAATACCAGAGCCACGCTTTTGCCATCGCCATGGTGGCCAGCGCCACCATGGCGAGCGTTGCCGCAAGCACGGCGTTTGCACAATCCGCCAACCCGCATATCGGAGCGTTGGTCGACGGGATGTACCCCGCACTGGAGACGATCTACCGGGACATTCACGCGAACCCGGAACTCGCATTCAAGGAAACGCGCACGGCCGCAAGGCTCGCAACGGAGATGCGCAGCATCGGCTTTACCGTGACCGAGAAGGTTGGCGGCACTGGCGTCGTCGCGATCTACAAGAACGGCCCGGGCCCCACAGTACTTGTGCGCACGGAACTCGATGCACTGCCGATGGAGGAAAAGACAGGTCTGCCCTACGCCAGCAAGGTCAAGGCTGATTGGAATGGTCGCGAGACTTTCGTCGCACACAGTTGCGGACATGACATCCACATGGCGAGTTGGATCGGAACAGCACGCACACTTGTCGCACTCAAGGACCAGTGGAAGGGCACACTGATGTTTATCGGCCAACCGGCCGAGGAAGCCGGTGGTGGTGCCAAGGCCATGCTGGCCGACGGCCTGTTCACGCGTTTTCCAAAGCCCGATTTCGCATTCGCCTTGCACTCGGACCCCATGCCCCACGGCGTCCTGGGATACCGTGCCGGTGCTACGACCTCCTCTGCGGATAGCCTCGACATCACGTTCAAAGGGCGCGGCGGGCATGGCTCGGCCCCGCACAAGTCGATTGACCCGATCGTGATGGCGGCGCACTTCGTAACCGACGTGCAGAGCGTTGTCAGTCGCGAAAAGGATCCGGCCGAATTTGGCGTGGTGACGGTTGGCGCAATCCAAAGCGGCTCCGCGGGCAACATCATTCCTGATTCTGCGGAGCTCCGCGGCACGATTCGCAGCTACAAGCCCGAGGTGCGCGAAAAGATGCTGGATGGCATTCGGCGCACTGCGAAGGCCGCAGCTGCGATGGCTGGAGCGCCTGAGCCCGTGGTTGCCTTCGGAGATAGTGGATCGGCGATCGTGAATGACGAGGCCGTCGTCCAACGTACGGCCGCTGCGCTCAAGGCGCAACTGGTCACGGCAAAGGTGGTCGAGGTCCCTCCGATCACTGCGAGCGAAGATTTTTCGGAATATGTCAAAGCGGGTGTGCCGTCGATGTTCTTCTTCGTCGGAGTGAATGACCCCAGGGCCGTCGCTGAATCGTTGAAACCTGGCGGCAAGCCGGTGCCGTTCAATCACTCGCCATTTTTTGCTCCAGTGCCAGAGCCCAGCATAAAAATGGGTGTTCAGGCGATGACAACAGCTGTGTTGAGCGCGATGACCAAATGAGGATACTCACCTGAAACCTCAGGAAATCCTTCCCCCCTGTATTGCTGCAGTCGAACGCTCTCCAGGGGTTTGACTGCACCTAATGACGGGCCCTGTCGGCAGGGGGCGTATTGCCGCCCCTCCACGCGAGGCTCAGCGTGCGCCCGCAGCGGCGCTGTGGAGCGCAACGCCTAGTTCGGCGATGCCGCCCTTCGACGCGCGATGCGTTGCTGTTCGGCCAAAGTCCAGCCGAGGTCGGTCATTCGCTCCCAACAATGCTCACCCGGCCAGCTCTGGGTTCCTTCTCGTAGCGAAATCTCTACGCTTCAGCCTGCTCGAGCCCAGCGGCACCGCCGGGAAGATCTGACCGACGCAGCGTCTCTCAATCTACGGCGTTTGCGAGCCCCAGGCCGGGCTGAACGGCGCGGCCCGCTCTTCCAGCACCGCATAGCCGATCGCGCACAGGTGCGAGTGCACGCGCTGCAGCTCGCTGATCAGGTCCAGGTGCAGCCCGCTGGTGTCCACGCTTTCACGCGTGTTGCCCGCGTAGCGCACCAGGTGCGTGTTCGCAAAGGCGCGCTCGAGTTCGCGAAAGCGCTGCTCTTCATCGACCAGCTCGCGCGCATCGCGTTGCTGCCGGCCGAGGAACACGCCCAGGCTCAGGCTCAGGGTGGTCATCAAGCGCGCATGCAGTTCGTTCACCTCGGTGAGGCCGGCGACGGACATGCGCCGTCCCGGCCGGATCTTGCGCTCCTCGACATCCAGCAGCACGCGTTCCGCGATGTCGGCCACCTGTTCCATGTTGATCGCGAACGCCAAAATTTCTCCGCGTCGGCGCTGCTCGTCGAGGCTGAGGGCTTCCGGCGCCAGGCGGGCCAGATAAGCCTTGATCGCCGAGCAGAGGGTGTCGACCGTGTCGTCCAGTGCCCGCAGGCGCTCTGGCAGCCCGAGGTCGTTGTCCTGCAGCGCGGCCGGAATGCCGCGCAACATGGTCTCCACCACATCGGCCTGGTACACCGCCTCGCGCACCGCGCACGACAACGCCAGGTGCGGCGTCGGCAGCGCGCTCGCGGCAAGGTGCGGGGTGCGCGCGCCTTCCTTCGGCGCGGTGGGAGAAGGCAGGCATCGCTGAACGAATGCCGACACCTGCGTGGTGAGGCCGATGAACACCAGCGCCACCACGACGTTGAACGCGAGGTGAAAGCCCAGGATGTGCGCCGCGGCATCGGACCCCGCGGCCTCGGCCCACGCCAGCAGCGCGGGCACGAACGGCATGACCAGCGCCACGCCGCCCAGCTTGAACACCAGGTTGCCCAGCGGCACGCGGCGCGCTTCGAGCTTGGCCGTGGCCGTGGTCAGCACGCCCAGCAGCCCGCTGCCCACGTTGGCACCGAGCACCAGGCCCAGCGCGGCGCTCGCCGGCAGCAAGTCGGCGGTCGCAAGCACGGCGGTGAGCAGCACGATGGCCAGGCTGGAATAGGCCACCAGTGTCAACGCGGCGCCGACTGTGATGGCCAGTGCCACGTCACCGCCCAGGCCGGCGAGCATGCCTTGCAGCGCGCTCATGTGGGTGAGTTCCATCGTCGAGGCGCGCACCAGCTTGAGCGCCAGCATCACGAGCCCCAGGCCCACGAAGATGCGCCCCATCTCGCTCTGGCGCCGGGCCACCGTCATCACCACGCCCACCAGGATGCACAGCGGCGACAGCCACGACAGGTCGAGCGACAGCGCGAGCGCGACCAGGCTGGTGCCGATGTCGGCGCCCAGCATCATCGCCAACGCCAGCGGCAACGCTAGCACGCGCTCGGCCACGAAGGACGCGGCCATCAGCGAGGTCGCCGTGCTCGACTGCACGACCGCCGTCACGCCCAGGCCCGCTGTCAGCGCGGCAAAGCGGTTGCCGACGGCGCGTGCGAGCAGGTAGCGCAGGTTCGCGCCAAAGGCCTGCAGCACGCCGGCGCGCACGAGCTGGGTGCCCCACACCAGCAACGCGATGGCTGCAACGAGCTCAAGCAGTCGGGTCATCGTGCCGTGCGCCCCTCAATCGACCTTGACACCGGCGTTCTTGACGACCGCGCCCCAGGCCTTGAGCTCATCGCTCATGAAGCTGGCGAACTCGGCCGGTGTGCCGCCACCGGGTTCGGCACCGTCGGCAGCGAGCGTGGCGCGCAGCGCGGGACTGGCGAGTGCGGACTTCGTGGCCTCCGAGAGCTTGGCCAGCACGTCCTTCGGCGTGCCTGCAGGCGCGAGCAACCCGGCCCATGAGGTCACCGGAAAGCCCTTGATGCCGGCGTCCTGCATGGTGGGGAGTTCGGGCGATGCCGACGAGCGTGCGCCCGATGTCACCGCCAGCCCCTTGAGCTTGCCGCTGCGCGCATGGCCGATGGCGCTGGGAATGGTCTCGAAGCCGAACTGCACTTCGTTGGACATGAGCGCCAGCATGGCGGGCCCGCCGCCCTTGTAGGGCACGTGGCTGGCGTCGATCGATGCGCCGGCGCGAAAGATCTCGCCGGCCAGGTGCGCCGGCGAACCGCTGCCCGACGACGCGAAATAGGTCTTGCCCGGATTGGCCTTGGCATAGGCCACCAGCTCCTGCACGGTCGACACCTGCAGCTGCGGCGCCACGACCAGCAGCAAGGGGTACTTGGCGACCAGCGCGACCGGCTCGAAGCTCTTGACCGGATCGAACCTCAGCTTGGGATACAGGTGCGGGTTGATCGCCTGGCTGCTCACTGTGCCGAGAAACAGCGTGTAGCCGTCCGGCGCCGCGGCGGCGACGGTCTCCGCCGCGATGTTGCCTGCCGCGCCGGGCCGGTTGTCGATGACGACCGACTGCCCCAGCAGCTCGGTCATGCGCTGCGCCAGCACGCGTGCCAGCTTGTCGGTCGATCCGCCCGGCGCGAACCCCACCACCAGCCGCACGGGCTTGGTCGGATAGGACTGGGCCGCCGCGGGCAACGCGGCCCCCGCCAACAACGCGACCGGCAGGAGCGCGAGGGTGCGCCGACGAATGAAATTGAGCATGCGTGTCTCCTTGTATTTATGTGAGCGATCCGGCTCTCGGTGCTGTCGTGGGTCAGCACCGCGGAGGGGGGCGGCGCGCCGGCTAGCGCACGTGGTTCAGCGCGAGCGAGAACACGTCGAAATTGCGCAGGCGGCCCGGGGGCACGTCGTGCAACACGCGGTTGAACAACAGCGGCACGCGCTGCTCGGACAACCCGCCGTGCGAACGCAGCGGCACGGTGAGACCCGACAAGTCGTGCTTGGCGGCGGACGTGCCGAGCACCGAGAGCCGGTGCCCGAGCACCACGAGGTCGCCGATGCGGTCGGACGGCAGCTCGAAGCGCTCGCACGCGGCCTGGCGGTCGAGCACCTCCTCGACGCCGTTCAGCGCCGCAATGAGGCGCGCCACCTGCGCGGGGTCGGCACCGTCGCCCAGGTAGACCGTGGCGAACGAGCCCAGCGCACCGTGATGCACGACGTAGGGGTCGGTGATGGGCAACAGCACCCGCGCCGCGCCGGCGCCCAGCTCGCGGTCGAGTTCGTCCTGCAGGAACACGATGTTCGGCACGCCGAGCGAATCGGTCTTGGCGTTCATGCCGTGGTCGGCCGTGATGCCGATCACCGCGCCGCCCTCGTCCAAGCGAGACAGGTAGCGGTCCATCATGGCGTAGAAGCTGTTGGCGCCCTCGGTGCCGGGGGCGAACTTGTGCTGGATGTAGTCGGTGGTCGACAGGTACATCAGGTCGGGACGCACCGATTCCATGAGCGCGACGCCGGCGGCGAACACGAACTCCGACAGCTCGGCGCTGTACACCGACGGCAGCGGCATGCCCACCTTGCGCAGCAGGTCGTCGATGCCGTTGTCGGCCAGGGTCGCGGTGTCGGCCTTCTCGGCCGAGAAGCAGATGCCCTGCAGACGATGGCCGAGCAGGGAACGCAGCTTGTCCTTCGCGGTGATCACGGCCACCTTGGCGCCCGCGATGGCGGCTTCGGCCAGCAGGGTCGGGGCGCGCAGGTAGCGCGCGTCGTTCATCAGCACTTCGGCGTTCTGCTGGGCATCGAAGAAGTAGTTGCCGCAGATGCCGTGCACGCTGGGCGGCGCGCCGGTCACGATCGACAGGTTGTTCGGGTTGGTGAAGGACGGCATCACGCAGTCGCCCGACAGCACGGTGCCCTTGCGGGCCAGCGACGCAAAGAACGGCGCCACGCCGGCCTGCACGGCCTGGTTGAGGTAGTCCTGCTCGCACCCGTCGATGCAGACGATGACGGTGGGCGTGCGGGGCAGCGTGTAGCTGCGTTGGTTGACGGTGATGATGGGTTGGCGGGTCATGGATTGCAGCGTATCGTGTGAAAACTGCTGACACAATCGATAAAAAGTCGCGGATATGTGACGAAAGCTCACACCCATGCCCCATCACCTGCCCCCGCTCAACGCCCTGCGCGTCTTCGAAGTCACGGCCCGCGCGGGCAGCTTCACGGAGGCGGCCAAGGAACTCAACCTGACACACGGCGCCGTGAGCCGCCAGATCCAGCGCCTCGAAGCGGCGCTCGGCCAGACGCTGTTCCGCAAGGAGGGCCAGCGCATGGTGGCCACGGTGCATGCCAAGGCCTTCGCGCGCGAGATCAGCGCGGCCTTCGACCACATCGGCGATGCGGCGCGCCGCTACGGCCGGGCCGCGACGAGCAAGGTGATCCGCATCAACGCGCCGGCCACCTTCGCCATGCGGTGGCTGATCCCGCGCCTCGCGGCGTTTCGCGAGCGCCAGCCCGGCACCGAGGTGCGGGTGTCCACGGCGCTGAGCAGCGACCCGATGTTCCAGGGCGGCTTCGACCTGTCGATCCGGCGCGCCCCGGGCGACCAGACCCAGTTCGAGGTGATGCCGCTGTTCGCGGAAACGAGCACCGTCATCGCCAGCCCGACGCTGCTCGCGAAGCACAGGCCGCGCCGGCCGGCCGATCTGCTGAAGACCGTGTTGCTGTCCACCGAGACGCGGCCGGGCGACTGGGAAGCGTGGCTGGCGGCGGCCGGGTGCGGCGACCTGCGGCCCCTGCAGCAGCTGCGCTTCGACCACTTCTTCGTCACGCTGCAAGCGGTGGTCGATGGCATGGGCATGGGCATCGGCACCTTTCCGACGCTGTCATCGGACGAGCGGCTGGGCCGCATCGCGCGCGTCTTTCCCGAGCTGGAGATTCCGGGCGGCACCTACTTCGCGCTGTTGCCGCTGGACTCGGACAAGCCGAAGCACCTGCTCGAGTTCCTGAAATGGCTGCTCGAGTGCGCGGCGCAGGACCCGTGAGTCCTCAGCGCGGAGGTGCCCCTTGCTGCGCTGCATCGAGCACGCTGTCGAGAAACCGCTTCGCGCGGCGGACGCGCATCTTGATGAGCTGACTCACGGCGGTGCGGCCGCCCTGAATGCTGATGCCGGCCACGGTGCCGATGTCGCGCTTTCAGGGGCGTGGCCCCTGCTCGGTGCAGCCATTCTTGCGTCAATGAAAAAGGCAGCACAAAGGGTGAGCGCGAGGCGTGCTTCCAACCAGTGAGTGGCTTAGTTTGATCAGTGAAGGCTACCGCGGCGCATGGCTCTCGCGCTAGCCGCATGCGCAGCCTCCCCGAACTCTTGCGGATCGAACATCAAGATGGGGTAGGCTATCCGACCAAGAATGCCCTGAAAAGCTGGCGCCGCGAATTCGAGCAGCGGCTCTACTTCCTGTGGGCTACGGGGCCGAGTCCCCAAGTACTCGCGGGCGCAGAGGGGGGCGGCTGTCGATCCGGGGGGGCAGGTCTCGGATTTTCCGGGACCCGCCCTGCCAGCGCTCAGTGCTGGAGGATCTTCGAGAGGAACTGCTGGGCGCGGTCGGAGCGCGCGGCGGGATTGCCAAAGAACTCTTCCTTCGGGCAGTCCTCGACGATGCTGCCGCGGTCCATGAAGATCACGCGGTTGGCCACCTTGCGCGCAAAGCCCATCTCGTGCGTCACGCACATCATGGTCATTCCTTCGCAGGCCAACTGAACCATCACGTCGAGCACCTCGTTGACCATCTCCGGGTCGAGCGCAGAGGTGGGCTCGTCGAACAGCATGGCGATGGGGTCCATCGCCAGCGCGCGTGCAATGGCCACGCGCTGTTGCTGGCCGCCCGAGAGCTGCGACGGAAACTTGTGCGAATGGGCCTTCATGCCCACCCGCTCAAGCAGCGCCATGGAGCGCGCACGCGCCTCGCTTGACGAACGCTTGAGCACCTTGATTTGCGCGATCGACAGGTTCTGCTCGATCGACAGGTGAGGAAACAGTTCGAAGTGCTGGAACACCATTCCCACGCGCGAGCGCAACCGGTTGAGATCGATCTTCGGGTCGCCCACCGAGGTTCCGTCGACCGTGATGTCGCCTTTCTGGAAGGGCTCCAGCGCGTTCACGCACTTGATCAACGTGGACTTGCCCGAACCCGACGGCCCGCAGACTACGACGACTTCGCCTTTGCGGATGCTCGTCGTGCAATCGGTCAGCACTTGAAAAGCGCCGTACCACTTGCTCACTTGATTGATTTCGATCATCGGGTTTCCTTTGGCAGGGCCATGAGATGCAAAAGCGTGTGGGCGACGACGAGGGTCGCCTTGCGCAGTTCGTCGAGGGGAACGCGTTCGTCGGCGCGGTGGCCGTTGGCTTCGAGCAGCGATTCGGGGCCGGCGCCGTACATCACGGTCGGGATGCCGGCTTCGCTGTACAGGCGCGCGTCGGTGTACAGAGGTACGCCGATGGGTGTCACCGGCTTGCCCATGACCTCTGTGGCCTCGCGGCACATCAAGGCGGCGAACTCCGCCGCGCCGAGGGCGGGCGCGAACGGGCGGGCCAGCAGGATCTGCCGGATCTCGACGGTGATACCCGGCAGAGTGGCGCAGGCGTCTTCGATGACCTGTCGCAGTTCGGCCTCGACCGCTTCGGGTGCTTCCTCCGGCACGATGCGGCGGTCGATGCGCAGGCTCAGCGTGTCGGCCACCACGTTGGTGTTGATGCCGCCCTGGAGCAGGCCGACCACCATCGTTGGGTGCGTGATGCCGGGCGTCTGCGAGGGCCTGTCCACCAGCTGGTCGCGGTAGCGGTACAGCGCGGGCAGCAAGGTGGCCGCAGCCTCAATGGCATCAGCGCCCGTGTCGGGCCGAGCGGCGTGCGCCGACTTGCCCCGCAACGTCACCTCCAGGTGCAGGCAGCCGTTGTGCGCCACGACGACGTGGTGAGAAAAGGCCGCCGAGATCACGTAGTCGGGACGGCTCAGGCCCTGCGAAAGAATCCAGCCGGGTCCGGTCATGCCGCCGGTTTCTTCGTCGTAGGTCAGGTGCAGCTCGACCGTGCCGGCGAGCGGCGTGCCGCTTGCGCGCAATTGCTTCAGCGCGCGCAGTGCGAAGGTGTAGGTGGTGAAGTCCGACTTGGAAACCGCTGCACCGCGCCCGTACAGCCATCCGTCGCGCACCTCGCCGCTGTAGGGCGAGCCGGTCCAGCCGGCACCGGGCGGCACCACGTCGCCGTGCGCGTTGAGGGCGATGACCGGGCCGTCGCCGAAACGCTCGCGCACGATCAGGTTGGTCACGCTGCGCATGCCGTGCTGCTGCGCGAATTCGGTTGGCACCGCGTGGCGTTCGACCACAAAGTCCATTCCCTCGAGCAGGCGCGCCGCGACTTCGGCATGCGGCGCGCAATCGCCGGGCGGATTGTCGGAGGGGCATTGCACCAGTTGCGCCAAGGTTTGGACCTGGCTGTCGAAGTGGGTGTCGATGAATTGGCGCAGCACGTCGCGCGCCCGGGCTTGATCAGTCATGAAACTCCATCAAAGAAATCGGTCGATTCGAAAAGGCGTGATGTCGATGTCCGTGCGCCCGTGCACGATCAGGTCGGTGACCAGGCGCGCGGCGATGGGCGCCAGCGTGTAGCCGTTGGATGTGACAGCGTTGTAGAAGCCCGGTACCCCGGGCACATCTCCCAGGATGGGGGCGCCGTCGATGTTGACGTTCATGCCGGCCCAGCAGCGCACCATGTGCAGACCGCTCACGGCCGGCAGCACCTGCCGCGCGACCCACAGACCGCCCTCGATGCTGTCGCGCTCGGCGCGGTTCAGCCGCATGCCTTCATGGAACGCGGCGGTCCAGCCACCGCCGATGATCAGACCTCCGGTGGCCGCCTGCTTGAGGCTCAGGTGCCGGTCGGCATGCGCGACCAGGTGATTGACCAGCGGCGCGGCGGGCTCGGTCACGATCATCTGCAGCGGTGCGCCCTTGACGGGAATCCGCACGCCGAGCATGTCGCCCACCTTGCTGGACCATGCGCCACTGGCGTTCACCACCCGGCCGGCGTGGATGATGCCGCGCGAGGTATGGACCACGAAGCCGGCGCCGTCGCCCACCTGGCGATCGATGCGTTGCACGTCGCAGCCGCGCAGAAAGCGCGCGCCTTGCTGCTGTGCGAGGCAAGCCACGGCGTAGGTCGCGCGCAGCGGATTGATCTTGCCTTCCATGGGGCAGAGTTCGGCGCCCAGGAGCTGGGGCGACAGGGCCGGGGACAGGCGACGCAGTGTGGCTGCGTCGATCACTTGCGCGTCGATGCCGTGGCTGCGTTCCAGTGCGGCCTTGGCCTCGATGAAACGTATGCCGGCGTCGGTGTCGGCCACCATCAGTCCGCCGGTGATCTTGATCTCCAGGTCTTCGCCGCTGTCGGCCTCGATCTGCTGCCACAGCCGCACCGACATGGGGCCCAGCGGCAGCGTGGCCGCGGCCGGGCCGCCGCCTTCCTGCGCCTTGGCGCCGAAATCGAAAGACAGCAACTGCACGTGCAGGCTGCCCGCATTGGCCCCCGAGGCTTGGAGGTTGATGTCGTCGCGGTCGACCACCGTCACGTCCTGGCCGGCTTTCGACAGGTAGTGGCCCAGGCAGGAACCCAGCACGCCGGCGCCGATGACCAGCACGTCGGTGCGCACCGGGGCGTCGAAGGGGGCGTGTTCGACCGGGCGCGCAAGGTTGGGCGTGATGGCCGGCTTGTGGCCGCCCCATTCGGGCTTCTCGAAGCCCAGCGCGCCGGCCGGCACGGGCTTGGCCGGCGGGCGCGGCGCAAAGTACTGCTCGACCTCCAGCGCTCGCCCCGTCATTTCGCTCACGAGCTTGGCGGCCGTGACCGCGCAGTAGCGGCCCTGGCATCGGCCCATGCCCAGCCGTGCGTTGCGCTTGAGCGCTGCCAGTGTGTCGCGGCCCGCACGGATCTGTTCGCGCACCGAGCCGAAGCTGATTTCTTCGCAGCGGCACAGCAATGTGTCGTCGCTGATGGCCGCCAGCGCCACGGGCGGTGCCTCGTACAGCGACCAGAGCGCCTGCTGGAAGCACTCGGCCCGCTGGAGCTGAGCCGCTGTCCGGTCGGATGAGGGCGTTGGTTTTGTCAGCAGTCCAAGCTTGCGTGCCGCGGACCGCCCGGCCAGCGTGCCGCGCGCCAGTGCGACGCGCGAGCCGCCCATGTCGGCCCCGTCACCGACCACGAAGACACCGTCCAGGCTGGTGGCGCCGTCTTCGGCAGTCACTGTCGCAAGATAGCCCAGATGCCGATCGACCACGCGATGTTCGCAGCCCAGCATGCGGGCGAGTTCGGTCGATGGGATGAAGCCATAGCCCAGGCACAATGTGTCGGCCTCGAAGCGCTGTAGAGATGACGTCGGCTGGCCTTGCGCGTCCAGTTGCACGGCTTGCACGGCCGTCAGCTCGCCGTCGCCTTCGGCCCCCACCACCGCGTGGCGCCACAGCACCGGAACTTTGTGCGCGCGCAGCTGGCGCAGGTAGCCCCAGCCCTGGCGCACCAGGTCGGGGGCGGTGCGGGCGGTGGTCAGCAGGTGGCGCCAGTGGCGGGCCGACGGGCTCGCAGCCGATTCCAGCACCGCGACCACGTGCGCACCGCCGACCAGCAGTTCCGCGGCCAGTTGCAGGTTGAGCGGGCCGTTGCCTGCGATCACCACGCGCCGGCCCGGCGCCACGCGGTAGGCCCGCGCCAGCGTTTGCGCCGCGCCGGTGGTCATCACGCCGGGCAGCGTCCAGCCCGGAATGGGGACGGGCCGCTCGTAGGCACCCGGTGCGATCACGAGTTGGCGGCAACGGATATGGGTGGCCCGTCCGTCGATCAGCGCGCTGACTTCATGGGCCGAGAAGGCGGCCCAGACTTGCGCGCCCTGCGCGATGGTGACGCCGGCCGCGCGCACGTCACGCTCCAGCGCCAGGCCATTGGCGAACTGGCGATCGGCAGGGCGCGGTGCGTGGTGCGAGGGCGCCAGCGGTTTGTAGAACTGGCCACCGGCCTGCAGCCGTTCGTCGAGCACCAGCACGCTGGCGCCGGCCTGCCGCGCGGCCAGTGCCGCCGACAGGCCGGCCGGTCCGGCGCCCACCACCAGCACGTCGACGTCTTGCGCGGCCGGCTTTGCGTCGGCAGGCGGCGTCAGCGGCTGCAGCGGGTCGGCCGGCGTGCCCGCCGGCATGGCCGAGCGGATCTGCTGGCCGTCGGCCACCTTGGTCAGGCAGGCGCGCTGGCTGGCCACGCCATCGACCGTCACCAGGCAGTCGAAGCAGGCGCCCATGCCGCAATAAAGACCGCGGCGCTGGCCGTCACGCGTGTGGCGCATCTGACGAATGTGGCTAGCCGCCAGGGCGGCCGCCACGGTCTCGCCCTCGAGGCCGTCAACGGGCTGGCCGTCGTACCAGAAGCGGATCGGCCGGCCGCCGGCAGCAATGGAGCAGTGGGTCAGTCTGGCGCTCATGGGCAAGGTGCGAAGCAAAAAACTGCTTGGATATACGCAATGTATACGTATACTAATCGCACACAATCATTTCGTCATCCGATTTTTTTACAAGGACCGACCCATGACAGCGTTCCGAGGCACCTACACGGTGCTGATCACTCCCATGACTGCCGACGGAAAGCACGTGGACGTGCCTGCGCTCAAGAAGCTGGTCAATTGGCAGATCGAAGAGGGCATCCACGGGCTGATTCCGCTGGGCAGCACGGGGGAGTTCCTGTCATTGACGCCCGAGGAGCGCCAACTGGTGATCGAGACCTGCGTGCAGACGACCGCAAAACGCGTGCCTGTTTTGATCGGTACCGGCGCCGAGTGGACGGATGAGTGCGTGCGGCTCAGCCGTGAAGCCGAGAGCATGGGTGCCGACGGCGTGATGATCATTCCGCCGTTCTATAGCTCGCCCACCGACGACGAGCTGTTCGAGCACTACCGCAAGGTGGGCGAGGCGATCAACGTGCCGATCATGGTCTACAACAACCCGGCCACGGCCAATGTGGATCTCAAGCCCGAACTGGTGGCGCGCCTGTCGCGCATTGACAACTGCAAGTACATCAAGGAGTCCACGCTCGAGGTCACGCGGGTGCGCGACATCATCGAGCTGTGCGGCGACCGCATGACGGTCTTCGCGGGCATCCTCGGCTACGAGTCCTTCTGGCTGGGCGCCCAGGGCTGGGTCGCGGTGTGCTCCAACCTGATCCCGAAGATGTCGGCGCGCTTGTTCGAGCTGGTGGCCGACGAGCGCGACATGCCCGCGGCGCTCGCGCTCTACAAGCAGATGCTACCGATCGTGCGCTGGGTCGGCGGCCACCGCTATGTGGCGGCCTCCAAGGACGGCCTCTCGATGATGGGCCTGCCCGTGGGCAAGCCGCGCGCGCCGCGTCTGCCCCTGCCCGAAGCCGATGCGCTCGACCTGCGTCGCGCCCTCGACCGGCTCGGGCTGCTCGACTCCATCGCGCGTTGAGCGCCCTGCGTCTCCCGTCCCCTCTCCTCGTTCCACCTTCACCAGGAAATCACCATGAAACTGCTCCCCGCTTTCGCTTCGGTCGCTGCTCTTTTCATTCTCGGGATGGGGGGCGCAAGCGCCCAGGCCTGCAAGTCGCCGGTGCCCGACACCGCGCTGGTGAAGAAGGGCACGCTGATCATGTCGGTCAACCCGACCTTGCCGCCGATGCAGTTCGTCGACCAGACCGGTGCGCTCAAGGGCATGCGGGTTGAGTTGGGCAATGCCATCGCCAAGCGCCTGTGCCTCACGCCCGAGTACGTGCGCATCGAGTTCTCAGCCATGATCCCCGGCCTGCAGGCTGGCCGCTGGGACGTCATCAACACCGGCATCTTCTACACCGAGGAGCGCGCCAAGCTCATGCAGATGCTGCCCTACGAAGACCAGGCCATCAGCATCAGCACCGCCAAGGGCAACCCGTTGAAGATCAGCAAGCCCGAGGACCTGTCGGGCAAGAGCATCGGCGTCGAGATCGGCGGTTTCGAGGAGCGCAAGGCACGCGAACTCGACAAGCAGCTGACCGACAAGGGCCTCAAGGGCATGACCATCCGCACCTTCGAGAACTTCGCAATGGCCTACCAGTCGCTGCGCGCCGGCCAGGTCGAGGTGGCTCTGTCTATCGACTCCACCGGTGCTGAATACCAGAAGCGCGGCGACTTCGACCGTGTGCTGCACGGACTGTTCCCCACGCCGGTGGCGCTGGCCGCAAAGAACAAGGAACTGTCGATCGCGGTGGCCAAGGTACTCAACGACATGAAGGCCGATGGTTCCTTCAACAAGCTGCTCGACCAGTACGGCGTCAAGGCGACCGACGGGGCCGTGGTCGTCAAGGGCCCGGCGAGCTGAGCGCGCGGCGCTTTCCTCGTCACTGACTTCGTCAACTAAGGAACTTCCATGGGACAAGGCTGGAACTGGTCGGGCTTCTTCGACTACCTGATCAACCCGTACATCCTGAGCGGCGCGCTCACCACCTTGTGGCTGACGCTGGCGGCCATCGCAGGCGGACTGGTGGTGGGTTGCGCGCTGGCTCTGGCCCGGCTGTCGCGCCACCGCTGGCTTGCCGCGCCGGCGCATTTCTACATCTGGGTGTTCCGCGGCACGCCGCTTCTGGTGCAGCTGATCATCATCTACACCGGGCTGCCCCAGCTGGGCGTGAAGCTGTCGGTGGTGGAGTCGGCGCTGCTGGGGCTGATCCTCAACGAGGCGGCTTACCTTGCCGAAGTGGTTCGCGGCGGCATCCAGTCAGTGTCGGCCGGCCAGACCAACGCGGCGCGCGCCGTGGGCTTCAGCAGCGCTCAGAGCATGCGCTACATCGTGATGCCGCAGGCTATGCGGCTGATCATCCCGACGCTGGGCAACAGCATCAACGGGCTGCTCAAGACCACGTCGATCACCTCGGTGATCTCGATGGAGGAGCTGCTGCGCCGGACCCAGGTGCTGATCCAGGAGAAGTTCATGGTGCTGGAGCTGTTCATCGTAGCCGCCATCTACTACCTGCTCATGACCACTGTATGGGACTTCATACAGCGGCGCATCGAGCGCCACTACGGCCGTGCCTACGGCAACGCGAGCGAGCCCGCCGCAACGGTCACGACCGACGCCGTGCTCGAGCAACGCTAGCCGAAAGCCCGCCATGCAGCACTACGACCTGATCCTTCGCAACGCCGACATCGCCACCGTGGGCGATCGTTATGTGGCCGACATCGGCGTTCGCGATGGGCGCATCAGCGCGATCGCGCAGCAGCTGGATGGCAGCGCCGACCGCGAGCTCGATGCCGTCGGCCGGCTCGTCACGCCCGGCGGCGTGGACGGTCATTGCCATTTCGACCAGCCCACCAGCGACGGCTCGCGCTTCTCGGACGACTTCTTCACCGGGACGCGGTCGGCCGCCTGCGGCGGTACGACCACCGTGTTGCCGTTTGCCGCACAGCAAAAGGGCGGCAGCATCCAGGACGCCGTCGACGACTACCACCGCCGGGCCGACGACAAGGCAGTGATCGACTATGCCTTCCACCTCATCGTTGCCGATGCCACCAAGGATGTGACGCAGCGCGAGCTGCCGGCGTTGATCGAGAAGGGCTACACCTCGTTCAAGATCTACATGACCTACGAGGACCTGAAGCTGGACGATCGCCAGATCATCGAGGTGCTCGCGGTGGCGCGCCGGCAGGGCGCGATGACGATGATCCACGCCGAGAACAGCGACTGCATCGCTTGGCTCACCGAGCAGCTGCTGGACGCGGGCCTCACCGCGCCGCGCTATCACGCGAGTTCACGACCGATGGCCGTTGAGCGCGAAGCCACGCACCGGGCAATTGCGCTGGCAGAACTCATCGACACGCCGATCCTCATCGTGCATGTGTCGGGCCGCGAGGCCGTCGAGCAGATCCATTGGGCACGCGGGCGCGGGCTGCCGATCTTTGCCGAAACCTGCCCGCAGTATCTGTTCCTGAGTGCAGAAGACCTGGGCATTGATCCCGACGATCCCATGCGCGGTGCGCGCTGCATCTGCAGTCCGCCGCCGCGCGACAAAGCAAACCAACAGTTCATCTGGAACGCGCTGGCGAGCGGCCTCTTCACGGTCTTCTCGTCGGATCATGCGCCGTTCAACATCCACGGCCCCGACGGCAAGCGCGTGGCCGGCGACGACGCCTCCTTCGACCGCATCCCGAACGGCATCCCCGGCGTCGAGACGCGCATGCCGCTGCTGATGAGCGAGGGCGTGCTGGCCGGGCGCATCGACGTGCACCGCTTCGTGGAATTGACGGCGACCAACCCGGCGCGCATGTACGGCCTGTATCCGAAGAAGGGAACCATTGCCGTCGGCGGCGATGCCGACTTCGTTGTCTGGGACGTGTTCGAGCCGGGGCACGAGAAAGTCATTGCGAACGACATGCTTCATCACGCAGCCGACTACACGCCCTACGAAGGCATGCGTCTGCGCGCCTGGCCAGGAATCACGGTGTCGCGCGGGCGGGTTGTTTGGCAGGACGGCGTGTTCTCGGCCGAACCGGGCTCGGGGCAGTTCCAGTCGTGCCTGCGCCCGCGCACGCCGAATGCTGGCAGTCCGCTGGACAAGTGGCTGTGAGACCATCCAACCCACAGCGGCCAGCCTGCTAAGCTTTTCGCCACCGTCTGTGGAAACCCTTTTTTGTCGCATGCCAAGTCTTCCCAGCCCGGCCCAACCCGCCACCATCACCATCGCACCGCTCGAGGTGCGCTCTGCCAGCCTGGCCGAGCAGGCCTACGCGAGCCTGCGCACCCTGATCCTGGATCGCAAAATCTCGGCTGGCAGCCCCTTGCAGGAAGGTCGGCTGGCGGAAGAGTTGCGGATCTCGCGCACGCCGATGCGTGAGGCGCTCGTACGACTCGCCGGCGAAGGGCTGCTGGTGCGCCGTGATGCGCGCTCGTATGCCGTGCGTGCGCTGGGCACCAAGGAATACTTCGACTGCATGCGCGCGCGCGAGATCATCGAGGGCGAAGCCATCGTGCTGGCCGTCGACAAGATCAGCGACGCACAGATCGATGCCCTGGAGGCCGACCTGAAGTCCTTCGACGTCGGCGAGCACGACGAGACCGAGCACTGGCATTTCGACGACCGGTTCCACCTTATCATCTCGACGGCCAGCGGCAATGTCGTGCTGCCGCGGCTGGTCGAGGAGTTGCGTGTGAACGCACGCCTGTTCCGCCTGCACAGCCCGCTCCATCGCCAGCGAGAAAACCACGATGAGCACGGCGAGATCATTCGTGCGCTGCGCGCGCGCGACCCCGTGCTGGCGCGCGACGCCATGCGCGCACACTTGCGCAGCCTTCAAGAAGACGTCAAACGCGCGATCGTCGACTGACACCCGTCTTGCACGGCGTTGGCTTGTCCGATCTGTCGCATGGCGCTCGGTGTCGCGGGCGGCGAGGTGGTCGTTTCACCGCTGAAGCTCATCACATCGGAGCAGTTGTAGAACGCCTCCTGGCTGTCTGCGCGCTGCAACGCGGCGAACAGGGCATGGCGGCCGGTGCGGTGCATCAGGTTCAACTGATTCACGCAGCGCTTGTCGGTCAGTGTGACCACCTGGTCGCCCGCTACCGGTGCTCGCCACTTCGATGTCCGACCATTGCGGCGGACGCTCCGCGCAACCACTGTAGATGTCTTACGTCGACGCCCGGTCTAGATTGCGCGCTGTCCTTCAGTCACGACGTCTGATCGTCGCCTTCGGGCCCGTTGCTGCCACTCGCCACGCCAAAAAGCAGACATCTAGACAGCGCAGCTCGGGCTCGAACGCCAAGAGTCCGGTAGCCCGTGCGCGAGACCGAATGCAACGTCCGATCCGCGTCGTCGGGTATCGCCACTACAACGAGATATCGAACCGACGGCGGAATTCGCCTGGCGTGCATCCTTCAATGCTACGAAAGAACTTGGTGAAGTTGGTCGCCTCGTCAAAGCCAAGCTGCCGCGCGATGGCGGAAATCGGCATCTCCGTATGTACGAGCAGGCGCTTGGCTTCCAGCGCAAGGCGCGAGGCAATGAAGGCCTTTGCGCCGACGCCAGCCACCGCACTGCAGATGCGAGTGAGAGTCTTCTCAGAACATCCTATGGCATGTGCATAGCGCGAAACGTGATGCCACTGATGCACCTTCGCGTCCAAAAGCCGTTTGAAAAGGCGAAAGCGCTCCGGCGCGCCGGCCGATGTTCCAGCGGGCGGCTGTTGCTCGGTGTGAAAGATGTGCAGCCGCATCACGAGCGTTGCCAGTTCGCTCTGGAGCAGCCAGTTCAGCAGCGGTTGCCGGGCTTCAAGCGCGCACTCCTCCTCGAGCCGCGCGAGCGTGTCGGCCAAGAACCGACCCGTCGACCGATCGAGGCGCAGATGGCCAGGAAGCGCATCGATCAATTCAGGCATCTGAAGGCGTTCCTCGCCTTGCGAAGCCTGCAGCAGTTCGGGTCTGAACAGCAGAAGATTTGCGTCCCAACGGCTTCCCGGGCCGAAGCGGTGAACCTGTCCGGGCCGGATGGTCAGTAGCGATCCCGCGCCACACTCGATGTGCCTGAAGTCCACCACGGCGCGGCATTTTCCGCGTCTGACGTGCACGAACATGTGAAAGTCGTAGCGGTGGTGACGCTGAAGGTGGGCTTGAGGCACCCTTCGTCTTAAGTCCGACATGGAGAAGACCTCGAGATCCAGTGTGCTCTCGGCCGAGGGCCGATATCGGACCTGCTCGATATCGATGGGTCTCGTTCCGCGCGGCATCGACCCATTCTGTCCGATATTCACCATTCAGCAACCGACTTCGATCGTGTCGAACACGCCGGCAGCTCGAACAATATGGGTACGCGGGCACCGGGCGGCCACCAAGCCCGCGTCCCATCCTGGTAGACATTTCCGAGGCGACAGATGCAAACAACAAATCGACAGTTCATGACTCGCTTCGTGGAGTTCATCAACACAGCGGACCCGCGGCTCGCCACAGAGTTGGTTTCTCCGGACGCCGTGTTTCAAGTTCCTGGGCGCGCCGAGCCCGTGCACGGGCCACAAGGCTACCTGGAGATCATCGGGATGATGCGCGGCGGCTTCCCCGACATTCAATGGACCCTCGAGGAAACCGTCATCGAAGGTGATGTCATCGCTGCGCGATTCACGATGCGTGGGACGCATCACGGAGCTTTTTTCGGCGTGCCTCCCACCGGCAAGACGATTGCCGTGCAAGCGCTGAACATTTATCGATTATTGACCGGGAAGATCGTCTCCGAAGTGGGGCAACCGGACCTGCTCGGACTGATGCAGCAGATCGGCGCGTTGCCGCGTTCCTGAGCCCCAAGGCTGGACCAAAGGACCGCTTCTGGCCGTGAGCCGCTCTAGCCCCAGAACCACATCATCCCGAGGTTTGCGGCGCAAGCTCGGTCGAGGAAGTCGCGCAGAGACTTGATGTCAGCCTGTGCTTCCTGCGCAAGTTCGTCCTCATCACTCCCCGTCTCCAAAGCATAGGCCCGTGCCCGTTCTTCCACTGTGGGCAGGTCCAGCTCGCGCAGTGCCGCCCGGAGCTCAACTACCTCCGCCGCTCGAAAGGCGTGGGCATGCCCAACCCCCACCTCGCCAAGTTCGACCGCCAGCCCCAACATCTCTCCCCGGTAGCGGCCGCCCACATCCGGAAAGTTGGTGACGCCGTCGAGCTTGGAGGTAGTTCCGTTAAGGATGAAATAGAGCCCGCCCCTCGAGTACAGCATCGTGCACGCGGCCTCCGATTCTGGCCAGGCGCATCCGACTTCGATGTCGACCTCCGTCACGACCTCGCGGTTCGAGAACCAGGACCCGACCTTTTCAGTCGTGGTGGTCTTCGGGCGCCGACCTTCGACGAAATCGCGCGTGTGCCCGGGATTTGCTCGAAGGTGCTCCAACTGCTCATCGCTCACCGTGCACAAGCTCAGGTCGTATCCCATCGTTTTCCTTCAAATTGGGCGGCTGGTCTCAATGTCTGGTGTTGGCCGATAGTACCCATTCGCGCGAGGCCGAGGGGTGTCGGCAATCGCTGCGAAGGAGACGTTCGATCAGGTTGAGGCTTTCGCCGTACTCAAATCGATCTTCATTCGGTTCGGCCATGCTCAAGGGTAGGGGGCTCTCATGGCCTCCTCGCTGCATCGTTGTTACCGGTGCAAGCCTGGCGCAAGAGCTTTCGCCATTCGTGTTCTTCTATTCGACGTTGCGCTTCAACATCTCGAGATCGAGGATGACCATCCCGCGCGCATCGAGGCGAAGAAGGCTCTCCTTCTCCAACGTCCTGAGTGCCTTGTTGACCCGCTGACGGGATGCGCCGATCAGGCGTCCCAATTCCTCCTGCGCAAGGCCCAAATCCAAGCGGACGCCTGCTTCGTGATCTGCGACGCCACGGCGTCGCGCATGACGCATCAAGAATTTGGCGAGACGGTCGCGGACCGTCATTGTCTTCAGGTCGTCGACCGTACCGGTGAGCCCCTTGATGTATTGCGACTGTAGACGCATCAAGGCGCCATACAGTTCGACATGGGTGGCCAGGAGCGCACGGAAGTTGTCCTGGGGCATGAAGAGGACTGTGGTGTCCTCACACGCAAAATAATCATGGGCCCATTGCCCGCCGTCGAAGATCGCGATGTTGCCGAACCAGCTGCCCGGTTCCATGTAGGCGAACGTGCTGTGCCTGCCTGCACTGGTGGTGGAGCACACGCGCACGGAGCCCTTCGCGCATCCCATCCAATGGCCGTGCGGGTCGCCGCGTGCGGCAATCCGATCGCCCTCCACGAAGCGGCGTACGAAGACATTGCGAAGAATGTCGTGGCGAAGCGTTCGGGAGAGTGATGAAAACCAGCGTCCGGCGTTGATGCGCTGGCGCTCGTCGGCATGGATGGGGGACGTACTCATCTGTGAAAAGCCCTGAAGTTTTGCGTCGATGCGCGTGATCGGGTCATGCCGGCGAAGAGAACCAGGCGATACCATCGGCGTCTTCCGCCAGGCGCGCTTCTCCCTGCTGTTGCAAGTGATTGAGATAGGCCATGGCCTCGCCGGTCGCCAGTGCGTCACGAAGATCTGTGATAACTGAGCACGGGCGAACAGAGTCTGGAAGCAGTCAACCGCCCGGTGTGGCGCTTTCAGGAGCGCTCGACGCAGGCGTTCCAGTGCCTGCTTACGCTTCTGCGACAGTCGATCTAGTCTTGTGTGGAGCCCGCGAAATGGATCGTCATGCGCGGGAAGGACCAGGGCATTCGTGGGCACGTGCGTTCGCAGCTTTTCCTGCGAGGACAGCCAGCTTTCCAGCGGATCGGCCTGGGGCTCCATCGGCGACACGGAGGCGTTCGAGGAAATGAGCGGCAACACTTGGTCGCCCGAAATGAAGACGCCGAGCTCGGCACAGGGAAAGCATGCGTGCTCGGGCGAATGGCCGCTGCCGACGATCACCTGCCACGTAGTGGCACCGATACGGATCGACTCGCCGTCGCGCAGCCGGCGGTAGCTCGGCGGCAGGGGTGTCATGAGCTTCTGGGGGCGGCGCTTGAATGCACTGTACGTTTCCAGCATGGCGTCGTTCCAGCCGGCGCGCCGATAGAAGTCCAGAGCGGTGCGCAGCATCTCTTCCGTGTCCTCGTGGCCGACCACGCGCGCCTGCAGGTATTCAGCACGGGTCATCCACAAGGGGCAACCGAACTCGCGCGACGGCCAGCCGGCCATCTCGACGTGGTCCGGGTGCAGGTGCGTGCCGAAGACGCGGGTCAACGGGCGTCCTGCCAGCGGCCCCTCTGGCGCGACCAAGGTGCGCCAGAGGGCCTGGGTCTGCTCCGTGTACATGCCCGTATCGAACAACGCCCAGCCCCCACCATCGCGCACCGTCCAGACGTTGACGTGCGCCAGGGCCGTCGGCAGGGGAAGGCGAATCCACAGGACGCCGGGCGCGACCCCGTGCGCCTGTCCGGGAGCTGGGGCGCTTCCACATGGAAGCTCGAGCGTCGCGATGCGCGCGCGAGACACGGGCGCCTCAGTTGAAGGCGTTCGAGCCATGTGCTTACCTTGCAGCCTGCGTGCCTTCTGTTCGGCGCGGAGGGGGCATCGGAGCCTCGGCGTTCGCCAGCGGCGCAAGCTCTGGCGATAGCGAGCGCTGTGGGCAGAAGGTGGGAGACACTGTGGACTGCTTCTGACGAAGCTCCAGCAGGCATCTTCGCAGCAAGGCCATGCGAGCCTCGCTCCTCAAACCGCCTTCGCGAGTTCCGGCACAGCCGTGAACAGGTCGGCCACGAGGCCGTAGTCGGCCACCGAGAAGATCGGGGCTTCTTCGTCCTTGTTGATCGCGACGATGACCTTCGAGTCCTTCATGCCGGCCAAGTGCTGGATCGCGCCCGAGATGCCGGCCGCGATGTACAGCTGCGGCGCGACGATCTTGCCGGTCTGGCCCACTTGCCAGTCGTTCGGGGCGTAGCCTGCGTCGACGGCTGCGCGGCTGGCGCCGAGGCCTGCGTTCAGCTTGTCGGCCAGCGGGGCCATCACTTCGGTGAACTTCTCGGCGCTGCCCAGGGCACGGCCGCCCGAGACGATGATCTTCGCGGCGGTCAGCTCAGGACGCTCGCTCTTCGTGACTTCGCGGCCGACGAAGCTGCTCTTGCCGCTGTCAGCCACGCCTTCAGCCGTTTCGATGGCTGCGCTGCCACCCGTGGCGGCAGCTGCGTCGAAGCCGGTCGTGCGCACGGTGATCACCTTGGTGGCGTCGGTGCTCTGCACGGTGGCAATCGCGTTGCCGGCGTAGATCGGGCGCTCGAACGTGTCCGGGCTGTCGACCTTCGTGATGTCGCTGATCTGCGCCACGTCCAGCTTGGCGGCCACGCGGGGAGCCACGTTCTTGCCGTTGGCGGTCGAGGGGAACAGGATGTGGCTGTAGTTGCCGGCGATCGCCAGCACTTGGGCAGCGACGTTTTCGGCGAGGTTCTCAGCCAGCGATGCGCTGTCGGCAGCGATCACTTTGGACACGCCGGCGATCTGCGCGGCGGCCTTGGCAGCCTCTGCTGCGTTGGCCCCGGCCACGAGGATGTGGACGTCGCCACCGCAAGCCAGGGCGGCAGTCACGGTGTTGAGGGTGGCCGGCTTGATGCTGGCGTGGTCGTGTTCGGCAATGACGAGTGCGGTCATGTTCGTTTCTTCCTCAGATCACTTTGGCTTCGTTCTTGAGCTTGTCCACCAGGGTGGCAACGTCGGGCACCTTGATGCCTGCGCCACGCTTCGGCGGCTCGCTGACCTTGAGGGTCTTCAGGCGGGGCTTCACGTCCACGCCCAGGTCTTCGGGCTTGAAGACATCGAGCTGCTTCTTCTTGGCCTTCATGATGTTGGGCAGCGTGACATAGCGCGGCTCGTTCAGGCGCAGGTCGGTCGTGATGACCCCGGGCAGCGTGAGCGTCAGCGTTTCCATGCCGCCGTCGACTTCGCGTGCGACGGTGACCTTGTCGGCTGCCAGATCGACCTTCGAGGCGAAGGTGGCTTGCGGCAGATCGGCGAGTGCAGCCAGCATCTGGCCCGTTTGATTCGCGTCGTCGTCGATGGCTTGCTTGCCCAGGATGATCAGCTGGGGCTGTTCCTTGTCGACCAGCGCCTTGAGCAGCTTGGCCACAGCCAGGGGTTGCAGCTCTTCGGTGGTCTCGACCAGGATGCCGCGATCGGCGCCGATGGCCATGGCGGTGCGCAGGGTTTCCTGGCACTTGGCATCGCCGCACGAGACAGCGATGACTTCGGTCACGATGCCTTTTTCCTTCAGCCGCACCGCTTCTTCGACTGCGATCTCGTCGAAGGGGTTCATGCTCATCTTGACGTTGGACAGGTCGATGCCTGAACCGTCAGCGCGGACCTGCGCTTTGACGTTCGCGTCCAAGACGCGCTTGATTGCCACCAGTGCTTTCAAATCATTTCTCCATCAGATTGTGTTGTTCATGCATTGGGCTGAAAGCCCAGGCCGAGCTGCTGCAGGCGCTCGATCTCCTGCGCGCCGAAGCCCCAGTCGTGCAAGGCCTTCGCGCCGTGCTCGCCGCGCGCGGGTGCCGGTGCGGGTTGGGCGGAGGGCGTGGCCGAGAAGCGCGGCGCGGGGCCGGGTTGCACGACGCCGTCCACCGCGATGAAGCTGCCGCGCGCGCGGTGCTGCGGGTGGTTGGGCGCCTCTGCGAAGCCGAGCACTGGCGCCACGCAGGCATCGCTGCCTTCGAAGACGCTGCACCACGCGTCGCGGGTGCGGCTTGCGAAGGCCTGTTCGAAGGCTTCGCGCAGCCGGGGCCAACCGGCGCGGTCGTGCTGCTTGGGCAGACCTGCATCGGCGAGGTCCAGCTTGTCGAGCAGCTCGGCATAGAAGCGGGCCTCGAGGGCGCCGACGGACATGTAGTGGCCGTCGCTGGTGCGGTAGCTGTCGTACCACGGGCAGCCGCCGTCGAGCAGGTTGGTGCCTCGCTCCTCGCGCCACTTGCCGGTGGACAGCAGGCCCCAGAACACCGAACCCAGCTGTGCCGCGCCTTCGATCATGGCGGCATCGACGACCTGGCCGACGCCCCCGCGTTGCACATTCAGCAGCGCGGCCACCACGCCGAGTGCGAGCAGCATGCCGCCACCGCCATAGTCGCCCACCAGGTTCAGCGGCGGCACGGGCTTGCCGCCCTGGTTTCCGATGCCCGAGAGCACGCCCGACAGCGCGATGTAGTTGAGGTCGTGGCCGGCGCGGTCGGCCATCGGCCCGGTCTGGCCCCAGCCGGTCATGCGGCCGTAGACGAGCTTCGGGTTGCGTGCCAGCGCCACCTCGGGGCCCAGCCCCAGCCGCTCCATGGTGCCGGGGCGAAAGCCCTCGATGACCACGTCGGCGCGTGCGATCAGGTCCAGCGCCGCGGCCACGGCGTCGGGCTGCTTGAGGTCGAGCGTGACCGAACGCCGGCCGCGACCGGTGATGTCGATGCGCGGGCCTTCTGTTCGGGGAAGCCCCAGGTCTGCCGGCGGCACGGGACGATCGATGCGCAGCACGTCGGCCCCCATGTCCGCCAGGAGCATGGTGCCGAAGGGGCCGGGACCGATGGCCTCGAACTCCACCACGCGAATACCGGAAAGAACGCTCATCGAGAATCTCCAAGCCAGGTTGAACGGACCGGCGCGTCCGGCCAGAAAGGCCACGTCGGTCGATGAACAAAGTAGACCAGCGCAGGGGCGCGCAGGGGCCACCCGCATCGGGTAGGCGGCTTGGAAAGGGTCTGCGGGCTGCCGCACAATCGTTCCAGCGATCTTCGACATGAACCACCCCATCATTCCGTTCATCCAGCCCGCAGGCGGCAAGAGGGCAGTCCCATGCAAGACGGCATGGTGAAGTCCGCGGTTCGTGTCTTCGAGCTGCTCGAACTGTTCGAGGCCGAGCGCCGGCCGCTGCGGGTCGCCGACATCGTCGACAAGCTCGGCGTGCCGCAGTCCAGCGTGTCCATGCTCCTCAAGACGCTGGTGGCGCGCGGCTACATGGAGTTCGACAGCGCCCGGCGCGAGTACTGTCCGTCCGTGCGGATCGCGTTCCTCGGCGACTGGGCAACCCGCCTGCCGGCGCGGCAGGAAGCCATCCAGGACGCGATGCGGCGGCTGGCCAGCGAGACGGGCGAAACCGTGCTGCTGGGGCGCCAGAGCGGGGTGCTGATGCAGTACCTGTCCGTCCGCGAATCGCAGCATGCGCTGCGCTTTTCGCTGTCGCCCGGAACGATGCGGCCGATGCACCGGACCGCGATCGGCATCATGCTCCTGAGCCAGCGCGATGATGACCAGATCGGCCTGCTGCTGCGGCGCTACAACGCGGAGGCCGGCCGCACGGGCCCGCCCGCGCGGATTGCCGAAACGCTGCGTGCGGTCGCGTTTGCCCGCGAGCACGGGTACTACGAATCCGCCAACCTCGCGACGCCCGGCGCGGGCGTGATCGCTTCGTTGCTGCCGACGCCGATCCGCGGTCAACGGCTCGGCATCGGCGTCGGCGGGCCGCTCGAGCGCTTGCACAAGCGGCGCAGGCAACTGCTCGCCAGCCTGCTCGCGGTCGCAGGGAAGGGCTGAGCCGCCCGTCCCGTCAACGCGCCGTGGTGGCCCGTGCATCGATGGCAGACCGCACGGCCAGCAGCCGTTGTGCCTGCGCCAGGTGCAGCCGCTCCACCATCTTTCCGTTCAGGTTGATGACACCCGTCCCGGCGTGTTCCTCGCGGGCAAAGGCGGCGACGATGTCGCGGGCTTCGCTCACTGCGGATTCCGACGGCGAGAAGGCCGCGTTCGCGGGCCCGATCTGGGTGGGGTGGATCAGGGTCTTGCCATCGAAAGCCATCTTCACCGACTGTCGGGCCTCGACCTCGAAGCCGGCCGCGTCCGAGAAGTCGTTCCAGACCCCGTCGAGCGCGCGCACACCACTGCGCTTGGCCGTCAACACGACGCCCATCAACCAGGGCATCAGGTAGCGCCGGCCGTCGCCGGCAAAGACGCCGGTCTCCTTCGCGATGTCGTTGGTGCCGACGACGAGGCAATCGAGCCGAGGCGTGGCCGCCAGCCCGGCCTGGACGATGTCGTCCAGCGCGCTCAGTGCGGCAGCGGTCTCGACCATGAGCCAGAGCCGCAGGTCCTGGGCGGCGCCGTGTCGTGCGGCGGCGTCGGACAGCAACTGGACGTCGCGTGCCGAGCCGATCTTCGGCACCAGGACTGCGTCGGGCCGGCAGTACGCCACTGTGGCCATGTCCTGCTCGAACGCCGCGCTGTCGATGGCGTTGACCCGGATGACGGCCTGCTGCGGGCTCGGGCGCGCGCTGGCGAACACCTGGACGAGATGCTGGCGTGCCGTGTCCTTCATGTCCGGCGCGACCGCATCTTCCAGGTCGTAGATGACCGCATCGCAGTCGAGCGTCGTGGCCTTGGCGAGTGCGCGTGGGTTGGTGGCCGGCACATACATCGCGGAGCGAAGCGGCCTGAGGGGGAGGGCGTGGGTCGGCATGGGGGTCCGGATAAATGAGGGTTTGAACGGGGAAGAGTGTGGGCCGGATGGGCTCCTGCGCTCATCACGGATGTGATGGCGTTCGGCACCTTTCATTCATCACATATGTGATGCCTTTGCGCGAAGGACCGCTCAATACTCATCGCAACGAACCCGCGATGCGATGCACGCCGACACAGCACAAGGACGCCCGTGAAGACAGCGAAAACCGAACCCGATGACCAGATCGCCGTCACGCGACTGCTTGCGGAATGGAGCAGCGATACCCGCGACGGCGCAGTCAGCGCCACGGCCTTCGAATGGGCCCGCCATGTGATGCTCGACTGGCTCGCGGTCACCATCGCCGCAGCCAACGAGCCGCTGGTCCGGATGCTCGTGCAAACCTACGGCGGCTCCTCCGATCTGTCCTGCACCTTGCTGGCGCACGGTGCGCGTGCCAGGCCGCACGATGCGGCGCTGATCAACGGCGCGGCAGGCCATGCGCTGGACTTCGACGACGTCGCCTCGCGCATGTTCGGACATCCCAGCGTGCCAGTCGTTCCGGCCGCGCTGGCGCTGGCCCAGTCCGAAGGTGCATCCGGACGCGATCTGCTGCGCGCGCTGGTGGTAGGGCACGAGATCGAAAGCCGGCTGGGCGAGATGGTCGGGCCGAGCCACTACCTGCATGGGTTCCATGCCACTGGGACCGTCGGCACCTTCGGCGCCGCCGCCGCCTGCGCCAACCTGCTTCGACTGAACGCCGGCCAGACTGCGCACGCCCTCGGCCTGGCGGCAACGCAGGCGGCCGGACTCAAGAGCATGTTCGGGACCATGGCCAAGCCGCTGCATGCCGGCAAAGCGGCGATGAACGGGTTGATGGCGGCGCAGCTGGCCGCTCGCGGCTTCACGGCCAACGACAGTGCAATCGAATGCCTCCAGGGCTTCGCGCAGACCATGGCCCCTGAGCGCGCGCCCTTTCCGAAGCGCATCGACACCGGGGGCGGGTTTGCCATCGAGAGCACGCTGTTCAAGTACCACGCCTCCTGCTACCTCACGCACTCGGCGATCGAAGCCATCCGGCAGGCGCGGCAGCGCCACGGCATCGACCTCGATGCGATGGCGTCGATGACGATCAACGTTTCCGGCAACCACCGCGGTGTCTGCGATATCGAGGTGCCACAGACCGGGCTGAGCGTGAAGTTCTCGATCCAGCACCTCGCCGCGCTCGCGCTCGACGGCGCGAACACGGCGGCGCTCGATCTCTACATCGACGAAACGGCACGCGATGCACGCTACGTGGCGGCGCGCGACCGCATCGCCCTGGTCATGAACGAGTCTGCCGAAGACCGCAACTTCGCGAGCGTGACCTTGCGCACGCGCAGCGGGCAGACCTTCACCGAAGAAGCGAATGTCGCCGTGCCCGCCACCGACCTGCCGGCGCAATGGCAGCGGCTGCAGGTCAAGGCGCGCGCGATCGCCGAGCCGGTGATCGGCGCCGCGCGCTTCGAGCGCCTGGTCGATGCCGTCGGGGCGCTCGACCGCTCTCCTTCTCTCAACCCACTGCTGGAAGCCATTCAATGACGCCCAACGAACTCACGGTCGCGCGACTGAAGGCCGACGCGACGCGACGCGCGCGCGGCCATCGCTACGAGGACTTCGATGTCGGACGCACCTTCACCCATCACTGGGGCCGGACGGTGACCGCCGCCGACAACACCCTGTTCTCGACGCTGACCCTTCACTACAACCCGCACTACACCAGCGAGGCCTTCGCGGCGGCTCATGGGCACCCGACCACGCCGGTCAACCCGCTGCTGGTGTTCAACACGGTCTTCGGCCTGTCCGTCGAAGACCTCTCGGAAGGGGGCGGTCCGTTCCTGGGGGTCGACGAGCTGTCCTACCTGCAGCCGGTGTATCCGGGCGACACGCTCCACGCGCGTTCGGAAGTGGTCGCCGCACGGCTGGCGGGCAACCGGCCCGGCTACGGCATCGTGACGTGGCACACGCGCGGCACGAATCAACGGGGCGAGGAGGTCATTGCCTTCAAGCGTTCGAATCTGGTCAGAACGAGGAAATAAACATGTCGCAAGATGGATGGGGTTACATGACGGAGGAGCGTCGCATGATCCGCGACGCCGCGCGCGAGTTCACGATGAAGGAGGTGCTGCCGGTCGCCAACAAGCTGGATGGCCCCGACGGCGAGATCCCGATGGAACTGCGCCAGAAGATGGCGGACATGGGCTACTTCGGGATCATGATTCCCGAGGAGTACGGCGGCCTCGGCCTCGGGTACTTCGAGTACTGCCTTATCTGCGAGCAGCTGGCGCGCGGGTGGATGTCGGTCGCATCGATCGTGGCGCGGGCGCAGGGCGGCTGGATCCGGTCGACGCTATCGAAGGAGAAGCGCGCGAAGTACCTGCCGCGCGCCGTGCGTGGCGAGTTCCTCAACGCCAGTGCCTTGTCCGAGCCCGACACCGGCTCCGACCTCGCCTCGATCTCCTGCCGTGCCGTGCGTGATGGCGACGAGTGGGTGCTGAGCGGCAACAAGTACTGGTGCACGTTCGCCGACGGCGCCGACTACATCACCCTGTTCGCACGCACGAGCGCGCCGCCCAGCGCGGACAAGCGCTGGCAGGGCATCTCCTGCTTCCTGATCGAGAAGGAGCGCGGCAGCTTTCCCAAGGGCATGACCGGGTCGATGATTCCGAAGATCGGCTACTTCGGATGGAAGACCTTCGAGCTCGCGTTCGACGGCCTGCGCGTGCCGGCCGATTGCCTGGTCGGCGAGGAGGGCATGGCATTCCCCTTGATGACCAAGGGCCTGGAAGGCGCGCGCGCCCACACCGCGGCACGCGCCATCGGGCTGGCGCAAGGCGCACTCGAGGACGCGATCGCGTATGCGGGCCAGCGCAGGCAGTTCGGCATGCCCATTGCCGAGTACCAGGCCATCCGCTTCAAGATCGCCACCATGGCCACCGAGGTGGAAGCCGCCCGGCAGCTCATGTACTACGTGTGCGGCGAGATCGACAGCGGCCGCCGTTGCGACAAGGAAGCGTCCATGGCCAAGTACTTCGCGTCGGAAATGGCGGAGCGCGTGACCTCGGAGGCGCTGCAGATCTTCGGCGGGGCCGGCTACACCAAGCTCTTCCCCATCGAACGCTACTGGCGCGACGCGCGGCTCACGAAGATCTTCGAAGGCACCTCGGAGATCCAGCAGCGCATCATCGCGACCCACCTGCTGGGCAAGTCCGAGGTCGAGGCCATGATCGCGGAGCGCGCGTTCGGGCCGCAGGCCGCGCGTGGTGGAGCTGCAGCATGAAGACGGCAGAGCTCACCAGTGCCGACAACTACTTCGAAGACTTCGAAGTCGGGCTGCTGCTGCGACATGCGCGCGGCAAGACCGTGACGGAGATGGACAACGTGCTCATCACCAACATGGTGATGAACACGGCAGAAGGCCATTTCAACGAGCACGCGATGAAGCAGCAGGATGCGCGGGGCATCTTTGCGCAGCGTGTCGTGTTCGGCGGCATCAACCTGTCGATGGTGCTCGGCCTGGCGGCGCAGGACACGGCCGAGCAATGCCTGTGCGAGCTGACGCTGGACAAGATCCGCCTGTCGAATCCCGTGTTCCACGGCGACACGCTCTGTGCCTACAGCGAGGTGCTGGCGCGCAGCGACGCGGACCGCCCCGATGCCGGCATCGTCCGCTTCAGGCACTACGGCATGAACCAGGACGACAAGCTGTGCGTGGAGGCGGAGCGCACGGTCCTGCTCAAGCGCAAGAGCCACTGGGCGCACAAGTGACGGACGCGAACGCTCCCGCCGGCGCGCTCGAAGGCCTGGTCGTGCTCGACCTGACGCAGATGCTCGCCGGACCCTATGCCGCCATGATGCTGGCCGACCAGGGGGCCCACGTCATCAAGATCGAACCGCCGGGGGGCGACATGACGCGGCGCAACGGCCCGCACCTGGAGGGCGCGCTCCCCATGGCGCAGCGCGGCTTCGGCGGCTACTTCGCGTCGATCAACCGCAACAAGAGTTCGATCACGCTCGACCTGAAACAGCCGGCCGGCAAGGCCGCGCTGTTGCGGCTGGTGGAGAAGGCCGACGTGCTGGTCGAGAACTACCGCACCGGCGTGATGGAGCGCCTGGGCGTCGGCTACGACACGCTCGCGGCCGTCAACCCCCGCCTGGTGTACGCCGCGTTGCGCGGCTTCGGCGATCCGCGCAGCGGCGAAAGCCCTTACGCGACATGGCCCGCCTACGACCCCGTGGCGCAGGCGATGGGCGGCATCATGGGCATCACCGGCCCGGTGCCGGGCGGGCCTCCCACCAAGGTGGGGCCGGGTGTCGGCGACCTCATCCCCGCCACCTTCCTCGCCTTCGGCATCGCGGCGGCCTGCTGGCGCGCGCAGCGCAGCGGCAAGGGGCAGTTCGTCGACGTGGCCATGGTCGATGCGGTGCTGGCCATCTGCGAACGGCTGGTGTTCCAGTACAGCGCGGCAGCGACACCGCCCCGTCCCGAGGGCAACGGCCATCCGATGCTGTGCCCGTTCGGGCTGTTCCCCGCCAAGGATGGTTTCGTGAGCCTGGGGGTGCCGAACGACCGCTTCTGGGTGCCGTTGACGCGCCACATGGGGCAACCGGAACTGGCCACCGACCCGCGCTATGCGACCAACGAATGCCGGATGCAGCACCGGGGCGAGGTCGAGGAAATCGTCGGCGCCTGGACGGCACGCCACACCAAGGCACAGCTGTCGCAGATGCTGGGCGGCGAGATTCCCTACGGCCCGGTGTTCGACGCGGCCGACATCTTCGAGGACGCGCACTTCCGCATTCGCGAGATGCTGGTCGACACCGAGCAGCCCGGCGCATCGCGCCCGCTGACCGTGGCCGGCACGCCGATACGGATGAGCGCGACGCCCGGCGGTGTCCGGCGCCGCGCCCCGATGACCGGCGAGCACACCGACCGCATCCTGAGCGAGTTCGGCTTCGCCCCCGGCGAGATCGCGGCCCTGCGCGCCGGGCACGCGATCGATTGACCCTTGCGCATGTTGCGCATTCACCAAGGAAACACCCTCATGCAAGACCGACCCCGAAGACTCCGTCGCTGCCAGCTGTCCGTGCCCGGTTCCAGCGAAAAGATGATGCGCAAGGCCAGCGAGATGGACCTGGATTTCGTTTTCCTCGACCTGGAGGACGCGGTCGCCCCGTCGGAGAAAAGACCGGCCCGCGCCAAGATCGTGCAGGCCCTGAACACGCTGGACTGGGGCCGCACCACGCGCTGCGTGCGCATCAACGACCTCACCACCGAGTACGCGTACGAGGACATCATCGAGGTGGTCGAAGGCGCACGCGAGAACCTCGACGTGATCATGCTGCCCAAGGCCATGAGCGCGGCCGACGTGCAGTTCGTCGACAAGCTCCTCACGATGATGGAGAAGAAGCTCGGCCTCACGAAGCGCATCGGCATCGACGTGCTGATCGAGGAGGTCGAAGCCATGATGCAGGTCGAGGCCATCGCCGCGTCCACGCCCCGGCTCGAATGCCTGATCTTCGGCATGGGCGACTACTCGGCGAGCCAGGGCATCTCGATCCGCGACATCGGCGGGCCCAGCGGCTACCCGGGCGACATCTGGAACTACCAGCGCCACAAGCTCACGATCGCGGCACGCGCCCACCGGATCGACGCCGTCGACGGGCCGTACGCCGACTTCAAGAACCCCGACGCGTACCGCGAGGAATGCCGGCGCGCGATGATTCTGGGCATGGTCGGCAAGTGGGCGATCCACCCGGCGCAGGTGGCGGTGGCACAGGAAGCCTTCTCGCCTTCGGAGGTCGACGTGGCGAGGGCCCGCGACATGATCAAGGCCTACGACGAGGCCCTGGCGCAAGGCCTCGGCGCCGTGCAGTACGGGGGAAAGATGATCGACATCGCCTCGGTGCGCGTCGTGCGCAACCTCGTGGACAGGGCCGACCGGATCGGCATGTAGTCCACCCGGCGGCCCCGCGCGGCTGCCGCACACCCGGCCCTGCATGCCGCGACGCACGACGGCGTGCGGGGCCGGGTTTCCATTCGCAAACCACAGAGACACACCCATGCGCAACAGATCATCCATGCGGTCCGGCTTTCGAGCGATGGCGGCGATGCTGGCCGTGTTCGCCATCACCATCGGCACCACCAGCGCGGCACTGGCGCAGAAGCCGCCATGGCCCGCCAGGCCCATCGAGCTGATCAATCCGTTTCCCGCCGGCGGGGCGAGCGACGAGATGAGCCGCTACATCGCGCAGAAGTTGGGCGCGGAACTTGGTCAGCCCGTGCTTGTGATCAACGTCCCGGGGGCCGGCGGTTCCATCGGCATGCAGCGCCTGGCCCGGGCCCCCAAGGACGGCTACACCATCGGCCTGGCTCATTCGGGCACCCATGTCATCACGCCCCTGGTCTACGCCAAGGTCGGCTACGACCCCGTCAAGGACTTCACGCCTGTTGCCCAGCTCGTTGACTACGCCAACGTGCTCGTGGTGAATGCCAGCGGCCCCTACAAGACGCTGCAGGACCTGCTGGGCGCCGCGAAGCGGAACCCGGGTGCGATCAACTACGCCTCCGCGGGCAACGGCACGTCGAACCATCTGTCGGCCGAGATGCTGGCGGCGATGTCGGGCGTGAAGTTCACGCACATTCCTTACAAGGGCAGCGCGCCGGCCATGGTCGATGTGCTGTCGGGCACCGTGCCCTTCATGTTCGATGCGATGTCGACCTCGCTGCCGCAGATCCGGTCCGGCCGGCTGCGCGCACTGGCCACCACCGGCCGGACCCGCGAGCGCCAGCTCCCCGACGTTCCCACCGTCGGCGAGATCGTTCCAGGGTACCTCGTGGCGGGGTGGGCCGGGATCATGGCGCCGGCCGGCGTGCCGGTGGAGGTGGTCGCCCGGCTGAGCAAAGCGCTGGAGAAAGTGGTCAACACGCCGGACGCCCTGGCGTACTTCGCGTCGCGCGGCAATGTGGCCGCGTACGGCCCGCCCGCGCACCTCGCTGAACTGGTGACGCGCGACCTGCAGTTCTGGGCCCCGGTCGTCAAGGCGTCCGGCGCGAAGGTCGATTGAGCGGGCCTGCGCGCCCACCCGCATCCGTTTGAAACCCCATTCGCCATGTCAGACATCACCGCACTCCTGGAACCCCAATCCATCGTCGTCATCGGCGCCTCGGAAGATCCGACGCGCATCGGCGGACGTCCCCTGAAATACCTGCGCAGCTCGGGCTTTGCCGGTGCGGTGTACGTCGTCAATCCGAACCGCGAATCCGTCCAGGGTTTCGATTCCTACAAGAGCGTCGACAGCCTGCCCCAGGTCGTCGACCTGGCGATCATTGCGCTGCCAGCCCACCTGGCCGGCGCCGCGCTCGACGATTGCGGCCGCAAGGGCATCCGGACGGCGATCATCTTTTCTGCCGGCTTTTCCGAAACCGACGAGGCCGGCCAGCGCATGCAGACGGACATCGCCGCCCTCTCGCAGCGCCACGGAATTCGCGTGCTGGGGCCCAACTGCCTGGGGGTGTTCAATTCCCACATCGGGTTCTACGGGACCTTCACGCAGGCGCTGTCCGGCGGCTTCCTCGAACCGGGGCCCGTGGCCATCGTCAGCCAGAGCGGTGCCTGTGGCGGCCACCTGGCCTACCTGTGCCGCCAGCGGAACATCGGCATCGGCTACTGGATCACCACGGGCAACGAGGTCGACCTGGGCATCTCGGAGTGCCTCCACTGGCTGGCTTGCTCGCCGAAGGTGCGGGTGATCGTCGCCTACGCGGAAGCCGTGCGCAACGGGCCGATGTTCGTGCAGGCGCTGGAGGCTGCGCGCGCCAGGGGCAAGCCCGTCATCATCCTGAAGGTCGGGCGCTCCGTCAGCGGCGCGCGCGCCGCGGCCTCGCACACCGGGGCCCTGGCCGGCGAAGACGCCGTGTACGACGCGGTGCTCCAGCAGTACGGCGTGCACCGCGCGGGAAGCATCGAGGAGATGCTGGACATTGCCTACGCCTGCCTGGCGACGCCCACCTTCGCGAACAACCAGCTGGGGGTGTTCACCGTCTCCGGGGGCATCGGCGTGCAGATCGCGGATGCGGCGGACGAGTACGGCGTCGACGTGCCGCTGCTGGCCCCGTCGGCCCAGGACGAGATCCGCGCGCTCATTCCCTTTGCGGGCACGGCCAACCCGATCGACGTGACCGCGCAACTCACGAACGAACGCAGCCTGCTGGGCAAGTGCCTGGACATCGCACTGGCGCAAGGGCAGTTCGGTGCGCTGGTGTGCTTTCTGACGAGCTCGCCCGCATCCAGGGCCTCGGCCGACTGGCTGCTCGAAACCTTCAGCGCCATGCGCGAACGCCACCCGGACGTGCTGTGCGTGCTGTCCTTCGTCGCACCCGTGGAAACGGTCCGCGAGTTCGAGCGCCTGGGGTTCCTGGTGTTCGAAGACCCCAATCGGGCGGTGAGGGCGCTCGGTGCGCTGTCGCGCTTCGAGCGCTCGTTCGCGTCGGCACGCCTGGCGCAAGAGGACGCGGCGCTGCCGCAAGGTGGGGGGTCGCCCGGCCTGCGTGTCGATGTCTCGGACGAGCAGGCGGCCAAGCGCGTCCTCGCCGCCGCCGGCATTCCGTCGCTGCCCGAAGTGCTGGCCCCCACCGCGGCCGATGTGCGCGCGGCCGTCGAACACCTGAACCGGCCGGTCGTGCTCAAGATCGTTTCACCGGACATCCCGCACAAGACCGAAGTCCAGGGGGTGGTGCTGAACATCGACTCGCCGGACCGCGCCCACGAGGCGGCCGTGGCAATGTTCGAGCGCGTCGGTGCGTCGTGCCCCGCGGCCGAGATTCGCGGCATCCTCGTGGCGCCGATGTGCGAGCGCGGCATCGAAACCATCTGCGGCGCCTACCAGGACCCCGTGTTCGGCCCCATGGTGCTGTTCGGTCTGGGCGGCGTCCATGTCGAAGTGCTGAAGGACGTCGTGCTGCGGCGGGCACCCTTCGGTGTGCCGGAGGCCCGCGCGATGATCCGCGAGATTCGCGGCGCCGCGCTGCTCGCGGGTGTTCGCGGACAGGCCCCCTCGGACACCGAGGCGCTGGCCCGCGTGCTGGTCGCGCTGTCGGTCTTCGCTTTCGAGAACCGCGATTGGGTGGCCGAGATCGACATCAACCCCTTCGTCGTCCTGGCGGCCGGCCAAGGGGGCTTTGCGCTCGATGCATTGATCCAGACCCGAGGTCCGGACCCCTGCACCGCACCGGTCACGCGGGCGTGAACATCGGGATCGCGTGACCGCCCTCGGCGGCCTTGAAGCACACCTTCACCCGGTCGCCGATGCGCAGGGTGTCGAGGTCGCAGTCGACGATGTTGCTCAGCATCGTGACCCCTTCGTCCAGCCGGACATAGGCGATGGCATAGGGCGCAGGGTTGGCTGCGCGCGTGACGCTCACGCTGTAGATCGTGCCGAGCCCGCAGGCGGGTTGCCACTCGAGCGCATCGCTCATGCAGTAGGGGCACAGCGAGCGGGGATACCAGTGGGTCTGGCCGCAGGCAGGGCAGTGCTTGATCAGCAGGCTGCCTTCGGCGGCCGCGCGCCAGAAGGGGGCGGTGGCTGCGTCGATGATGGGCGCCGCGAGCGGGCGGTCCTGGTAGAGGGTTGTCATGGGTCAGGCCTCGCGTTCAAGAATCAATGTCGCGCTGCCGTGGCGCGACCCCAGGAGTCCACCGGTGCCCTGCGCCAGGGCCAGCGCGCAGTTCGGCACCTGCACCTTCGGGTGCGCCTCGCCGCGCAGCTGCCGCACGGCTTCGATGACCTTCGTGATGCCGCCCCGGTTGGCTGGGTGGTTGTTGCACAGGCCGCCACCATCGGTGTTGAAGGGCAGCTTGCCGATGCCGGAGATCAGGTTGCCGTCCGCGACGAAGCGTCCGCCTTCTCCCTTCTTGCAAAAGCCCAGGTCCTCGAGCTGGATCAGCACGGTGATCGTGAAGCTGTCGTAGATCGACGCGTACTGGATGTCGGCCGGCGTCAGGCCTGCTTCCGCGAAGGCGATGGGGCCCGAGATCGCAGCACCCGAATAGCTCAGGTCGACCTGTCCGTTGAGCTGGCCCTTCACCGTCTCGCCGGCGCCCAGCAGGTTGACGACCGGGCGCTTCAGCGCACGCGCGATCTCCGGCCTGACGACCAGCAGCGCGCCGCCGCCGTCGCTGACCACGCAGCAGTCGAGCTTGTGCAGCGGGTCGGACAGCAAAGGGGAGTCGAGCACGTCGCGCACAGTGACCGGCTCGCGCAGCATCGCGTGCGGGTTGTGCTGCGCATGCGCGGCCGCCGCCACCTTGATCCAGGCGAGCTGCTCGCTGGTGGTGCCGAACTCGTGCATGTGGCGGGCCGCGGCCAGCGCATACATGTTCAGGGTGAGCGGGCGGTACGGTGCCTCGAAGGCGACGTCGGGCGTCGCCGTGCTGGCCGTGCGCGGGGTCAGCCCGCTGGAGCCTTCGCTGCGGGGGCGGCCGGCTAGCGTGATCAGCGCGACATTGCACTTGCCGGCCGCAATGGCCTGCGCTGCGTGCGAGACGTGCACGAGGTAGGACGATCCGCCGGTCTCGCTCGAATCGATGTGGCGCACTTTCAGGCCGAGGTAGTCGACCATGCTGAGCACGCCGAGCCCGGGTGCGTCGCCTGCGCAGAAGTAGCCGTCCACGTCCTGCAGCGTCAGGCCGGCGTCTTCCAGTGCGCCCTTGGCGCATTCCGCATGCAGTTGCGCCACCGTCTTGTCGGGGGCTTTGCGGGTGGGGTGTTCGTAGGCGCCTGCGATGCAGGCCTGTCTCTTGATGCTCATCGGGTTCCTTCTGTGCAAAGGGTGGGCCAGGGCGTCCGCGATGGCGGGCCCTGCGCACACTTTATTGCAGGGAGCCGGCCACGGCGACGGTCTGGCCGGTGATGTAGTTCGAATCGGGCGAGCAGAACAGGTACACGCCGGCGGCGGCTTCCTCGGGCGTGCCGGCCCGTCCGAGCGGGTTGCGCTGCGCGTGGGCCTTCACGTGCCCCGGATTCAGTCCGACGCGGATGTCGCGGCCCTCGATGTGGATGGTGGCTCCGGCATCGACGTCGGCCGACGTCATGCGGGTGCGGATCAGGCCGAAGGCCACGCAGTTGACGTTCACGTTGAAGCGGCCCCACTCGCGGCTGAGCGCACGCGTCATGCCGATCACGCCGGCCTTGGCCGACGAATAGTTCATCTGGCCCGCGTTGCCGTTCAGTGCCGAGGTCGAAGAGATGTTCACGACCTTGCGGTACACCTCGCGCCCGGCCTCCAGGTCTGCCTGGTGCTGCGCCTTGATGTGCGGATAGGCGGCACGCAGGATGCGAAAGGGCGCCGTCATGTGGCAGTCGACGATGGCATACCACTGCTCGTCGGTCATGCGCTGCACCACGTCGTCCCAGATGTAGCCCGCGTTGTTGACGATGATGTCGATCCCCTTGTAGCTCTGCATCGCGGTGCCGATGAAGCGCTCGGCGAAGTCCGGCGCGGTCACGTTGCCGACGCAGGCCACGGCCTCGGTGCCATTCTTCTTCAGCAGCTCGACCGTCTCGTGCGCCGGGTCCGCATCGAGGTCGTTGACGACCAGCCGCGCGCCTTCGCTGGCGAGTTTCAGTGCAATGGCCTGGCCGATGCCGCGACCCGATCCGGTGACCAGCGCCACCTTGCCGTCAAGTTTTCCCATGTCTTGCTCCTCGTGAAAAGTGGGTGCAGCTCAGGCTGCGGTGAACAGGGTGACGACGCATGCGCCGCCGAGGCCGACGTTGTGCGCCAGCGCCACCCGGGCGTTCTCGACCTGCCGCGCCTCGGCCGTGCCGCGCAGCTGGTGCGTGAGTTCGTAGCACTGGGCCAAGCCGGTGGCGCCCAGCGGGTGGCCCTTGGACAGCAGGCCGCCCGAGGGGTTGACCACCCAGCGGCCGCCGTAGGTGTTGTCGCCGTCGTCGACCAGCTTCTCGCCTTCGCCTTCGGGGCACAGGCCGAGTCCTTCGTAGCTCAGCAGTTCGTTTTGCGCGAAGCAGTCGTGCAGCTCGACCACGTCCACATCGGCGGGGCCGATGCCTGCCTGTTCGTAGGCCTGCGTTGCGGCCGCACGCGTCATGTCGAAGCCCACCACGCGGATCATGTCGCGCGCGTCGTAGGTGCTCGGGGTGTCGGTGGTCAGGGCCTGGCCGGCGATCCGCACGTCGGTGCGCAGGTTGTGCCTGCGCGCGAACGCTTCCGACACCACGACGGCCGCCGCGGCGCCGCAGGTCGGTGGACAAGCCATCGGCCGGGTCATCACGCCGTCCCACAGGGCCGGGGCGGCTAGCACGTCCTCAGGCGTCATGACGTTGCGGAACACGGCCAGCGGGTTGTGGGCCGCATGGCGGCTGGCCTTGGCACGAATCCGGGCGAAGGTCTCGAGCCGGGTGCCGTACTTCTGCATGTGCGCACGGCCCGCGCCGCTGAACTGGCGGATCGCGCCGGGTAAGTCGGGGCGATCGACCAGTTCGTTGGTCAGGTGGGCGGCGCGCTCCAGCGAGCGCGCGCGATCGGTCCAGACGGATTTCAGTGCGCCCGGCTGCATGTACTCGAAGCCCACCGCCAGCGCGCACTCCACGGCGCCGCTTTGCACCGCCTGGCGCGCCAGGAACAGCGCCGACGAACCGGTGGCGCAGTTGTTGTTGACGTTGAGCACCGGGATACCGCTCATGCCCACGTGGTAGAGCGCCTTCTGGCCGCAGGTGGAATCGCCGTACACGTAGCCGGCGTAGGCCTGCTGCACGTCGCGGTAGTCGACGCCGGCATCGGCCAGCGCCTGGCGAACGGCGTTGGCGCCCATCACGTCGTAGGTGTCGCTGGTGCCCGGCTTCTTGAACGGGATCATGCCGACGCCGGCGACGAAAACCTTGTGTGTCATGTCATCTCTTCCTGTGTGTGGGGGAGGGGGAGGTTGGAATCAGAGCTTCCTGGCGATCAGGTCGCGCATCACTTCGCTGGTGCCGCCGTAGATGCGGTTCACGCGCGAATCGGCAAAGGCGCGGGCGACCGGGTACTCCAGCATGTAGCCGTAGCCGCCGTGCAGCTGCACCATCTCGTCGAGCGCCTTGCCCAGCGTCTCGGTGGCGAAGAGCTTGGCGATGGCCGCTTCTTCGAGCGTGAGGCGCCGGCGCATGTGCTCGCCCAGGTAGTGGTCGACCATCAGGCGCACGGCGATCGCCTGGGTCTTGATGTCGGCGAGCTTGAACTTGGTGTTCTGGAAGTCCCACACGGTCTGGTTGAAGGCCTTGCGATCCTTCACGTAGTCCAGCGTGTGTTCCAGACAGACCTCGAGCTTGGCGGCCGCGGTGATCGCGATGGCGAAGCGCTCCTGCGGCAGCTCGCCCATCAGATAGGCGAAGCCCTTGCCTTCCTCGCCCAGGCGGTTGGCCACCGGCACGCGCACGTTGTCGAAGAAGAGCTCGGAGGTATCCTGCGCCGGGCAGCCGACCTTTTCGAGATTGCGCCCGCGACGGAACCCTGCGCGGTCGGCCTCCACCACGACCAGGCTCACGCCCTTGGCGCCGGCGGCCGGATCGGTCTTGCACACCAGGATCACCAGATCGGCGTTCAGTCCGTTGCTGATGAAGGTCTTGCTGCCGTTGATGACGTACTCGTCGCCCTCGCGAACGGCGGTGGTGCGCACCGCCTTCAGGTCGCTGCCGGTGCCGGGCTCCGTCATGGCGATCGCCAGGATGTATTCGCCCGCGCAGACCTTGGGCAGCCACCTTTGCTTCTGTTCCTCGTTGCCCAGTCGCTGGAGGTACGGCGCAATGATGTCGGAGTGGACCCGGAAGCCCGGGCCGCTCACGCCCACGCGGGCGAACTCCTCGGCGAACACGGCCGCGTGGCCGAAGTCGCCGCCGCCGCCGCCGTACTCGGTGGGCAGGGTGACGCAGAGCAGGCCTTCGCGGCCGGCCTTGCGCCAGGTCTCGCGGTCGACGCGGCCGGCCTTGTCCCACTCGGCCTGTCTGGGCAGGCATTCGCGTTCCAGGAACCGGCGCACCGTGGTGCGGAATATCTCGTGATCGTCGCGGAAGATGCTGCGGGTGATTTGCATGGTGGGTTCCGGTGGTCAAAGTAAGACGCATGCGGCCAACGAAGGCCTCGATGGCAAAGATATCGAGGCGACGCGCCGCAAGGACCCCCCGTGTGGGGTGGCGCAGCGTCGAGGCCGACGCGCGGGTGGCATCGGGGCTGATACAGCCCCCACCCGACGCGGGGGGCGAAAGCCCGGGGCCACGGTGATTAACTACGTTCCAGGCTGCGCAAGCATTCCTGCAAGCAGCCGATCAGGAGACAGACGATGGACCCAGTTTTTCCGACGCACCCCGGCGTCATCGAGCGGCCCGAGAGCCCGTTGCACCTCGACCGGCAATACGCCCGCGACGGCGTGCCGGAGCAAGTGCACGTGCCGGAAACCAGTCTGTTCGCCAATCTCGAGATGTCGGCCCGGCGCTTCCCCGCGAAGCCGGCCATTCATTTCTACGGTGCCACGCTCACCTATGGCGCCCTGCTGCAAGAGGTCGAGCACATGGCGGGCTACCTGCAGCGCGTTTGCGGCGTAGAGCGCGGAGACCGCGTGCTGCTGTTCAGCCAGAACTGCCCGCAGTTCATCAGCGCCTATTTCGCCATCCTGCGCGCCGATGCCGTCGTGGTGCCCGTGAACGCCATGCTGCTGGAAGACGAGCTGCGGCACATCGTGGCGGACAGTGGCGCCGTGGCGGGCTTCTGCGCGCAGGAGCTGGCCGGCCATCTGGCGCCGCTGGTGGGCACGACATCGCTGCGGCATGTGGTCGTGCATGCCTACGGCGACGCGCTGCCCGCCGACGACGCGGGCTTCACCGTGCCTGACTGGCTGCGCGAGCGCGCCCATGCCGAGGCCGGGTTTGCGGGCGGCGTGCGATGGCAGGACGCCGTGGCGGCGCAGGCCCGGCCCGGTCCGGCCATGGCCGGGCCCGACGACCTGTGCATGCTGCCGTACACCTCGGGCACGACGGGCGCGCCGAAGGCATGCATGCACACCCACCGCACGGCCATGTCCTCGGTGGCTGGCGCCCGGCTGTGGCGGCACACGAACGCCGAAGCGATCTTCCTGGCCTCGGCGCCGTTCTTTCATCTGCTCGGGCTGCAGAACTGCGTCAACGGCGTGGTCTACAGCGGCGCCACCGTCGTGCTGCTGCCGCGCTGGGACCGGGAGACGGCCGCCGAGTTGATCGAGCGCTACCGGGTCACGTGCTGGGGCGCGCCGCCGCCGATGCTGGTCGACTTCTTTGCACAGCCGGGCATCGAGGCGCGCGACCTGCGCTGCCTGGTGCAGGTCGGCGGCGGCGGTGCGGCCATGCCCGAGGGCACCGCGCGGCTGATGCGCGAACGCTATGGCCTGACGTACAGCGAAGGCTACGGGCTGACCGAAACCGCCTCCTTCCTGCTGGCCAATCCGCTGCATCGCCCCAAGCCCGGCTGCCTCGGCGTGCAGACCTTCGGCGTGGACGCGCGGATCATCGACCCCGAGACCCTGAAAGCGCTGCCGCAGGGCGAGACCGGGGAGATCGTGGTTCACGGTGCGCAGGTCATGCGGGGCTACTGGAACCAGCTGGAGGCCAACGCAGAGAGCTTTCTCGTCATCGACGGCAAGCGCTTCTTCCGCACCGGCGACCTCGGCTGCATGGACGAAGACGGCTACTTCGCCATGCGCGACCGCCTGAAGCGAATGATCAATGCCTCGGGCTACAAGGTCTGGCCGGCGGAGGTGGAGGCCATGTTGCACGGCCACCCCGCCATCCAGGAATCGTGCGTGATCGCCAGTCGCGATGAGCGGCGCGGCGAAACCGTCAAGGCCGTGGTGGTGTTGCGCGCAGATGCACGCGACACCAACGAGGCGGACATCCTGGCGTGGTGCCGCGAGACCATGGCCAGCTACAAGGCCCCGCGCCTGGTGGCGATCGTCGACCGATTGCCGCGCTCGGCGACCGGGAAGGTCGCATGGCGCGAGCTGCAGGACGCCGAGATGCGGGCGTAGCACCTCGCCCGCCACCGGGGCGGGCCCCGAAGAGAAACAGACAGGCACCGTGATGCGCCAGGCCCCTGCGTGCGCAGGGGTGAGCGCGCCGCATGGGCGAACACGATCGTTGAAACAGGTCCGGGCCGAGGTCGGTCAGGCCAACCCAAAGGAGAAATCGAGATGAACGCAAGCACGATGCAAGGGAAAGTCGTTGTGGTCACGGGAGCCGGCCGTGGCATCGGCCGCGCGATCGCGCTGATGATGGCGGCGCACGGCGCCAGGGTGGTGGTGAACGATGCCGGCGTGTCCGTGGACGGCGCGCTCGGCGCGGAAAAACCTGCGGACGAGGTCGTCGGCCTGATCCGCGAGAACGGCGGCGAGGCCGTTGCGAACGGCGACAGCGTGGCGCAGTGGGACGGCGCGCGACGCATCGTCGAGACGGCCGTCGACACCTTCGGGCGGATCGACGCCGTCATCAACAACGCAGGGATCCTGCGCGACAAGATCTTTCACCAGATGACCGAGGACGACTGGGAGTCCGTGCTCAAGGTGCACCTGTTCGGCAGCTTCAATGTCAGCCGGGCCGCGGCCGATCACTTCAAGGCGCAGCAAAGCGGCAGCTTCGTGCACATGACGTCGACCTCCGGGCTGGTCGGCAACTTCGGGCAGGCCAACTACGCGGCCGCGAAGATGGGCATCCTGGGGCTGTCGAAGTCGATCGCGCTCGACATGGGCCGCTACAACGTGCGCTCGAACTGCATCTCGCCCTTTGCCTGGAGCCGCATGGTCGGCAGCATTCCGAACACGGCGGACCAGGAGAAACGGATCGCCAAGGCCAAGACGCTGACGCCGGAGACCATCGCACCCGTTGCCGTGTTCCTGGCCAGCGATGCCGCGCGCGATGTCACGGGGCAGATCTTCGCCGTGCGCCGCAACGAAGTGTTCCTGATCAATCACCCCCGGCCCATCCGGTCCATGCACCGCAGCGAGGGCTGGACACCGCAGACCCTGGCCGAGCACATGCTTCCCGCGGTGAAGGCGTCGTTCGCACCGCTCGATCGTTCGTCCGACGTCTTTTCCTGGGACCCGGTCTGAGACGCAACGCCACGGCAACAAGGAGGAAGATGCCATGAACAGTTCCATGCATGAAGAGGCGAGCGTCCTCGCGGATTCGCTGATCCGTTTCATCGAGCGGGAGATCGTTCCGCTCGAGCGCGAGCACCACGACCTGCTGGCCAGCGAGCGCACGATCTACGGCGCGGACGGGCGCTTTACCGAACCGATGATCGCGCTGCGCCGCCGGGTCCGGATGCGTTCCGCGGAGCTCGGCTTCTACAACCTGTTCGCCCCGGAGGAACTCGGGGGCGGCGGGCTCGGCGCGGAAGCCGCGCTGGTGATCCAGGAACGGTTGAATGCCGCGTGCGGGCCGGCGCGAGCGCTGGTCCAGGGCGTGGTCATGCCGTCCGCGTTCACCAACGGGTTGTCGCCCGTGCTGCGGCATCTCGACCCCCAGGTCCTGACGCGGTACCGCGAAGACCTGGCCAGCGGCGACAAGACCATGTGCTTCGGCCTGAGCGAGCCCGATGCCGGCTCGGACGTCTTCGCCATGAAGACGCGCGCCACGAAAGAAGGCGACGACTGGGTCCTCACGGGCACGAAGCAATGGATCACCAACGCGCCCTATGCCGACCTGGCGATGGTCTTCGCGGTCACCGACGAGGCGAAGGCACGCGAGCGCAAGGGCGGCATCACGGGCTTCCTGGTGGACACGAAGGCCGCGGGGTTCAGCGTGCCGAGCGTGATCCCGACGATGGGTCACCTCGGCGCCGAGATCGGGATCGTCACGCTGGACGCCGTGCGCGTGCCCGACAGCCACCGATTGGGCGCCGTGGGCGGCGGGCTGTCGGTGGCGCTCGGCGGCGTGAGCGTGGGCCGGCTGTCGATGGCCGGCACCTGCGTGGGGCTTGCGCGCTGGGCGCTGGAACAGGCGATCGACTACGCCAAGGTGCGCAAGACCTTCGGCCGCCCGATTGCCGAGCATCAGGCGATCCAGTTCATGCTGGCCGAGTCCGCCATGGACATCTACGCGGCCAAGTGCATGGCCCGCAACTGCGCGCAGCGGATCGATGCCGGCGAGCCGGCGACCAAGGAGGTCTCGATGACCAAGGCCTTTGCCACCGAGATGCTGAACCGCGTGATGGACCGCTGCATCCAGATCCACGGGGCCATGGGGTTGACCAACGAGTTGCGGCTCGAAGCGGGCTTCCGGCTGGCGCGCACCATGCGCATCCCCGACGGCACGGCGGAGATCCAGCGACGCACCATCGCCGCGCGCCTGCTCGCCGGCGACACGGTGTTCTGACGGCAGCATTCAAAGGAACCGCACATGCGACATTTCAGCAGCCTCGAAGCACTGCAATCTTGCGTCGGCCAGGACATCGGCGAGAGCGACTGGGTCCTGATCGACCAGAAGCGCATCGACCTTTTTGCCGAAGCCACCGGCGACCATCAGTGGATCCATGTCGACCCGGCGCGAGCGCAGAGCGGCCCGTACGGCGGCACGATTGCGCATGGCTTCCTGACGCTCTCGCTGCTGCCGATGCTGTCTGCCCAGGCGATGAAGATCGAAGGCACCAAGCTCGGCGTGAACTACGGCCTGAACAAGGTCCGCTTTCCGTCGCCGGTGCGCGTGAACAGCCGGGTTCGCGCCCGCATCCGCCTGCTGGCCATGGAGGCCTTGCCGCCGCTGGGCGCGCTGTCGGGTTTCCAGATCACGATGGAGGTCACCATCGAGTGCGAGGGGGCCGACAAGCCGGCCGCCGTGGTGGAGAGCGTGGCGCGGCGCTACGCCTGATCCGGGCCGCCCCACTCGAGGTCGCGCAGCCGCGCGGCCGCCTCATCCCGGCTGGCCACGCCCAGCTTGCCGTAGATCTTGCGCAGGTGCCACTTCACGGTCTCGGGTGACAGGCCCAGCATGCGGGCGATCTTCTTGTTGGGCAGGGCCTGTGCCAGCAGGCGCAGCACTTCCGCTTCGCGTTCGCTCAGGTCCAGCCCCTGCAGGCCCGGTGCCGTTTGCGGCGCGCGCTGGGTGCCGGCGGGGGGCGTCGATGCGTCTCGGGCCGGCGTGCGTTGCGCGGCGGCCAGGCGGGCCACGTAGAAACTCAGCACCGGGTCCAGGGGCTCGCCCTGTTCGATCTCGCCGATCAGCTGCAGTGCGTCGGGGTCCGTGTCGAGCAGGCTGCGCACCAGGCCCAGCCGGTGCCCTTGCCGCAAGGCCACGGTCATGTGGCGACGTGCGGCGTCCACGCGCTGGCGGCGAAAGTCGACGAAGGCGTTCTGCAGCCGCAGCAGCGCCACGCGGCGCTGCCAGCCGCGCGCGTCGCACAGGGCGATCAGCGGCTCTAGCCGGGCCGCGGCACCGTGGAGGTCTTCGTTCGCAATGCACCAGCGCACGTGGGCGTGCGCCGTCACCGCGTGGATCTCGTCCCGTGCACTCGGGCCGGCCGGCCGGTGCCGTGCATCGACCGTGTCGAGCCGGGCCAGGCAGGCGTCGGCCGCATCGAGTTCGCCGCACTGCAGATGCCGATGCACGCGCTCGGCGAGCGCGTGCGCCAGCAGCCGGTCCAGGCCGAGCTGCACGGCGTACTCCTCGAGGCGATCGAGGCAGGCGAAGGTGTCCAGCGGATGGCCGGCGACCCAGTGCGCAGCCGACAGGACGGTCAGCACCTTCAGGACCGAGTCCGGGATCGACACCCGCTCCAGGATGTCGAGCCGGTCTTCCAGGAGTTTGATCGCGCCCTCGGCGTCGTTGTGCTCGTACAGGACGTCGCCGAGCAACGCCGTGGCGAAGCACGCGGGGTCGGTGTGGGCGTCGTCGCGTTGCTCGGCCTTGTGCAGCACATCACGGCAGATCCGTTCGACCTGGATCATCTGGCCTTCGAGTGCGTAGCTGAAGCCCACCATGCAGCGGCCACCGAGGCTGCCGATGGTGGTGCCCGTCAGCGGCGAGCCTTCGAACAGCAGGGGCGTCGCATCGAGCTGAACGCTGCGCGCGCGTTCGTACTCGCCCCGGTGCATGTAGAGCCACGACAGCAGCATCCGGTGCGCACCGAGCGCCATGCCGTCGGCCTCCGCGGGAGGTTGCAGCAGCTGCGGAAGGATCGCCATGGCCGCGTCGGTGTCGTCGCTCTGCAGGGCCAGCACGCCGCGCAGCAGGAACAGCGCGTTGCGCGAGACGATGTCGTCGGGCGCGATGTCGGCCTGCAGGCGCTCGATGCCGGCGGCGGCGGCCTCGAACTCGCGCGCGTAGAGCTGCATGCGCAAGGTCCAGATGCGCAACGCGGGGCGTGCCTGCACCTGTTCGGCCGGCAGCAGGCGAACCAGCCGGACCACCTGGCGCAGGTCGCCCTGGCTGAACAGGAGCTTCGCCGATTGCTGGACCATGTCGGCCGCTGCCGCCGGTTCTCCCGCCGCCACCGCGTGGCGCACGGCGTCCTCGATGTGGCCGTGCGCGTGAAACCACTGCCAGGCGGCAGTGTGCACGCGGTGTCGTTGCATCTCGCTGAGCGCGCGGAAGCGTTCGAGCAGCGTTTCTCGCAGCAGCGGATGCAGGCGGTACCAGGGCTCGCGCTCGGCGCCCTCGAGCGGGACGATGAACAGGTTGTCGCTTTCGAGGCGCGCCAGCAGGGTGACCACGTCGGTCTGCTGCAGCGGTGGTTCCGTCAGCACCGTGCACAGCGGTGCGCAGAAGCGGCTGCACACCGCCGCGCGCACCAGGAGTTCGATCTCGGCCGCCGACAGGTGCGACAGCACTTCGCGTTCGAAGTACTGTGCGAACGCGCCTGCGTTGTGCACATGCTCCCGCACCGGGGCTTCGGCCGGCGGGTCGCCGCGCGCCTGCTGCTTCTTTCGCTTTCGCAGGTTGGAGAACAGAAGCAGGCCGGCCACCCAGCCATCGGTCAGCTCGTGCAGATGCCGCGCGTCGCGCGCCGCGATCTCGCCGAGCTGCGCCTTCAGGAACTGCCCGGACTCGGCCAGCGTGAAGCGCAGGTCGCCCTGGTGCAACTCGAGCACGAGCTCCTGGTCTCGCAGCCGGGCCAGCGACAGCGGCACCGCGGTGCGCGACAGCAGCACCAGGTGCAGGTTGGGCGGCGCGTAGTCCAGCAGGCATTGCAGCGCCTCGTGAATGCGCTCGCAGCCGATGTGGTGCAGGTCGTCGACCACCAGGGTCAGCTCGCGCGGATGTGCGGCGATGCCGTGCAGCAGGCAGATGATCGTGCGCTCGACGGCCTCGGTGTCGGTCCCCCGGCCGCCCAGCATGGCGGCCTCGCGCGCGATGGCCGGGTCCACCTGCTTCAGGCTGGCGACCAGGCTGTCGAGCCAGCGTGTCAGTTCGTCGTCGTCCGCGCCGAGGCTGAGCCATGCCACGTCGAAGCCCAGCAGCAACAGGGCCTGGCGCCAGGCCACCAGGGTGGCGCTCTTGCCGCAGCCCGCGGGGCCTTGCAGCACGACGCAGCGCCGGTGCCGCGCCTCGGTCAGCCGGGCCAGCAGCCGTTCGCGCGCGACGACGCGCGTGGCGCCGCGGGGCGCAAGGTGGCTGTCGCCGGCGATCGTGTGGGTGTCGGGCGCCACGCCTTGCGCGGCGTGCGATGGACTGGAGGGAAGAGGGGGCTGCATCTGGAATCTCGCGTTCGCATCCGGAACCGATTCATGGGGCGACCCGCGCAGGCGTGTGGCCAGAATCGCTCTGGATGGTACCCGCCGGTGACCTCTTTCGCGTCGTGCGCAGAGGCCGCTTCGACGAGGGGATTCCCGCCCCCACCCGCGCCGGGGGGTCTCGCCGAACAGCCCCGCCCGTAACCTGAATCCCATGCGAAAACTTAGCTCATCGCGAACCGGGCCGAGGGCCTGGCACCCAGGAGTGCGGACATGATCGACAAGCAATTCATCGGCAAAGTCCTTCCGGGCTTTCAGGTTGCGGCCGAAGCGGCGCAGCTGCGCTTCTTCGCCAAGGCCACGGGCGAGACCAACCCCGTCTACTTGGACGAGTCCGCTGCGCGCGATGCGGGGTACCCCGGTTTGCCGCTGCCGCCGACCTTTCTCTTTTCGCTCGAGATCCAGCAGCCCGCGAGCGGCTGGCGGCAGGAGATGGGCATCCAGCCCGCGCGCATCCTGCACGGCGAACAATCGTTCACCTACCACCGCATGGCGCATGCGGGCGACGTGCTGCGCTTCGAAAGCCGGATTGCCGACATCTACGACAAGAAGGGCGGCGCACTCGATTTCGTGGTGCGCGAAACCCGGGTGACCAACCAGCGCGGCGAGCACGTCGCCGACCTGCGCAGCGTGCTGGTGCAACGCAACGCCTGACTGAAATGCGAAACGGAGAGCCGCAATGAGCACACTGAATCTTGCGCAGGTCCGCGTCGGCGACACGCTGCCGCCGCTGACCGTGGCACCGATCAACCGGACCACGCTGGCCTTGTTCGCGGGGGCGTCCAACGACCACAACGCGATCCACATCGACCTGGACTTCGCGCGCCGCGCCGGCATGCCCGATGTGTTCGCGCATGGCATGCTGTCGATGGCCTACCTGGCCCGCCTGCTGACCCTGTGGGTCGACCAGCGGCAGCTTCGCCAGCTGGGTGCCCGCTTCGTCGGTATCACCCACCTGGGCCACCAGATCACCTGCGCGGGCAAGGTGGTCGAAAAGTTCGAAAGCGACGGCGAGCAGCGCCTGCGGCTCGAGATCCAGACCACCAACCAGTACGGCGACACCAAGGTCCTTGGTGACGCAGTCGTCGCAGTCGTTGCACTTTCCCTCTGAGGCCATGTCCATGCGCAACCGAATCCTGCTTGCCCTCGTCGCGTTCCTGTGGGCGACGGCCTGTGCCGCCCAGACCTACCCGGCGCGGCCCCTCACGATGATCGTGCCGGCGCCACCGGGCGGTGCCACCGATTCGCTGGCCCGGGTGCTCGCGGACGAGATGGGCAAGAGCCTGGGCCAGCCGGTCATCGTGGACAACAAGCCCGGTGCGGCGGGCCTGCTCGCGGTGCAGGCCGTGACCCGCGCCGCGCCGGACGGCTACACGCTCTTGCTGACCCACGCGGCACCGCTCGTCAACACGCCGCACCTGTTGTCGAAGGTGCCCTACAACGTGCGCCGCGACCTGGCCTTCGTGTCGCTGGTGGCCAGCGGGTCGGTCGTGCTGGCCGTCAACCGGGACGTGCCGGCGAAGGACATGAAGGAGTTCCTCGCCTGGGCGGCGGGCAACAAGGGCGCGATCAGCTACGGCTCCTACGGCATCGGCACCTTCCCGCACCTGGTGGGCGCCCACCTGAACCGTTCCCGGGGGCTCGATATGGTCCACGTGGCCTACAAGGGCGAGGCGCAGGTGGCGCAGGACGTGAGCGCGGGCAACGTCGCGTGGGGCATCTTCTCGCTCGGCACCCTGATGCCCCTGGTCGAGAGCGGGCGGCTGCGGCCGCTGGCGGTGTTCGGCGACCACCGGACCAAGGTGCTGCCGAACGTTCCCACCATGGCCGAGTCCGGCCTGGGCGATGCGGAGTTCACGCCTGCCGGCTGGGTCGGTGTGCTGACGCGCGCGGGCACGCCGCCCGACGTGCTGGCCCGGTTGGAAAAAGAAGCGCGTGCTGCCGCGCACACCCCGGCCATGAAGCTGCGTCTGCAGACCAGTTCGACGGAAGCGATCGGCAGCACGTCCGAGCAGTTCCGGCAGGAGTTCGAGAAGACCGAACCCGTGGTCAAGCGCCTGATCGCGATCTCGGGGGCGAGGGCGGACTGACCGTTTGTCCGCTGCCCGCGCGAGCGTGAGGGCGGCAGCAATTTTCTTGTTGGCAGCGCGTGGCCACGCCACGGTGAAAGGGACCGCATGAACACGAGGCTTGCATCGGCAGGGCCATCCATCGACGGGCAACTGCAGCGGCGTCGCCTGCTGGCGGCCGGTCTCGGCGCCATGGGCAGCGGCTTGCTGGCGCCCGCTGCGGCGCGCGCACAGTCATCGGCATGGCCGTCGAAGCCGATCCGGATCATTGCCGCCCAGGCCCCGGGATCGTCCAACGACGCGACGGCCCGCGCGCTGGCGGAGTACCTGACGGGGCGCCTCGGGTCGCCGGTCATCGTCGAGAACCGGCCCGGTGGCATCGGCATGATCGCGGCCGATGCGGTGGCACGCGCCGCACCGGACGGCCACACGCTGCTGCTCACCCTGCACAGCCAGCTGGCGCAGGCGCCGGTGCTACTCAAGAAGGTGCCGCTCGACACCAGCAAGGATCTCGTGCCCATCGCGGCCTTCAGCACGGGCGTCGGCGTGATGGTCGTCAAGAAAGACCTGCCGGTGAAGAACCTGAAGGAGCTGATCGCGCTGGCGCGCCAGCGGCCGGTCAGCGTGGGGAACTTCGGCATCGGCTCCGGCTGGCAGCTCATGCTGAGCCAGCTCGCGAAGCAGACCAGCGGCAAGTTCGATCTCGTCAACTACAAGGGGACGGGGCCGATGGTCTTCGACCTCATGGCGGGCAACATCGACATGGGCGCGGGCTCGATGGCGGGCATGGCCAGCGGCATCCAGCGCGGGGTGCTCAAGCCGATCGTCGTGGTGTCGGGCGGGCGCTCCGACAAGCTGCTGCCGGGCGTTCCGACCTGGGCCGACGAAGGCTTCACCGGCCCGGCCTTCGAGGACATCCGCGACTGCAACATGCTGCTCGGCCCCGCGGGCCTGCCGAGCGAGGTGCTGCAGCGGCTTGCCGAACTCGCGCGCGAATCGGCCACCCGATCGGAGAGCGTCAAGTCCGTGCTCGCGCAACTCGGCGTGGAGACGGCGCCCCTGACGGGCGCCGACCTGCAGAAGTTCATCCAGCGCACGTGGCCTACCTTCCAGGCCCTGACGCGCGAACTGGGGCTGGCGGCCCAGTAGCCGCGCACGCGCTCTAGGCGCTCGCCGCCTCGTCGATCAGCGCCGCCACGGCCTGCGGCTGCGAGGCCAGCGAGGCATGGCTGGCTGCCAGCGTGATGACCTTCTTCGCGCCCAGCCGCGCCGACATGCGCTCCTGGTTGACGGGCGAGATCATGCGGTCCTCGCTCGAGATCTGGTACCACGACGGCTTCTTCTTCCAGGCCGGCGCCGTGATGGTGTCGCCGAAGGTGCTGGCCAGCGGCGCCTTCTGCGTCAGGCCCATCACCAGGCCTTCTTCGGCGCTCAGGTCCTGGCAGAAGCTCTCGTGGTATTTCTCGGGGATCACCCACAGGTAGCCGTCGCTGTCGGGCGCGAGGTTGGGCACGGCCACCGGTGGGTGTTCCTGCGTGATGCCACCGGGGCTTTCGCCCGCGTCGGGTGCAAAGGCAGCGATGTAGACTAGCCCGACCACGTTGGGCATGTCGCCGGCCTGCGTGATCACCGCGCCGCCGTACGAGTGCCCGACCAGCAGCACGGGCCCCTGCACCTGCGCCACCATCTTGCGTGTGCGCTCGGCGTCGTCGGCCAGCGAGGTCAGCGGCAGCTCGACCGCGCGGATGGCCGTGTGGCCCTTGCGCAAGAGTTCGACGATGACGTTGTGCCAGTGCGCGGCGCCGCCCCAGAACCCATGGACCAGGACAATGGTGGGTTTGTTGCTCATGATGTCGCTCCTATCCGATCAAGGTTGATACCGGCTGCGTCGATGCAACTCGGTCCGCCGGCGCGTGAGACCAAGTCGATGGGTGGCGGCCATTATTGGTGGCGCGGCCCGCGCCTGGAATGACCCAGGCTCCAAAAAGCTTTGCGTGAACGCCAGACGATGCAACGCCTGGTCTTCAGTGGTTCGCGGCCTGTGCCTGCTTTCGCCACTGCGACGGCGACACGCCGAAGCGCTCGCGGAAGGCGCGGCTGAAGGCGGCGTCCGATTCGTAGCCCACGTCTTCGGCGATCCAGCGGATCGACCGGGCGCTGTTGCGCAGGCGCTCGGTGGCCTTGTCGAGCCGCCATGCGGTCAGGTAGGCCCCGGGCGGCTGTGTGAGCAGCGACTCGAAGCGTGCCGCGAATGACGACCTCGACATGCCTGCGATCTCCGCGAGGTCCGCCACCTGCCATGGGCGCGCAGGGGCGGCGTGGATCGCGGAGAGCACGTTCGCGATCCGCGGATCGAGCGATGCCGTCAGCCAGTGCGGTGCGGCGGCATCCTGCTCGGCCCAACGGCGGATGACTTTCACGAACACGATGTCGAGCAGCCGCGACACCATCACGCTGCCGCCGGGCAGGCGCCGCCGCGTCTCGTCGATCATGATCTCCCAGCACAGCTGGAACCATTCGAGCGGCCGTTCGTTCAGCTCGCGCAGCGTGATGGCGAGGGGCAAGGTGTCGAGCAGGCGCCGCGAGATCGCGCTGTCGAACCTGAAGCTGCCCCAGAACCAGACCGGCGAGGTGCCCTGGCCGAGCGCGCTGCGCGTGCGGTCGAAGCCCGACTTCAGGGCGTCCCAGATGTCGACGAGGGTGCGCGCATCGCCGGCCTCGATCACGTGCGCCGTGCCGTGCGGCAACAGAATCAGTTCACCGGGGCCGAGCCGGACCGCATCGGCCAGGCCCTCGACGCGCACGCTCACCGTGCCGTGCGTCACGGCGTGCATGCTGGATGCGCCGGCGGGAAACGACAGGGCGAAGGGCGTCGCGGGCGTGCAGGTGAGCGCCATCTCGCCGCGGATGTGAACGAGGTCCAGCAGGTCCGAGAGCGGGTCGCGCTCCGGCTGGCCGGGAGGCACGAGTGCCGTCGCGTTCGAAGGTGTGGGCATGGACATGGCGGGGCTCGTAAAAAGGGCGAGACGACGATCTGCAGCGGCGCACATCTTCTCGCAAAGGGATGTCCGTGCAGTTCTTCAGCGACCGGCCGGCGGGTTGGTGGTCGCGAAGATGTACCGCGCGAAACGCCATTGGCCATCGGCTTCGCGATGAAACACAAACAGCTCCTGGTTCGCCTCGGCCCCGGGCGGCTGGTCGCTCGAGAGCAGCTTCACCGTGCCGTTCGAGCGGGTGCGTGCATAGGCCCAGTCCTTCGAGAGCTGGCGGACCTCATCGATTTGGAAGCGCACGTCGAGCTTGATCGCAGAGAACACCTGCCGGTAGGCGGTGCGGACCGCATCGCGTCCCACGGCCGGTGGGCTGTTCTGCGGCATGAACACGGCGTCGTCGGCGTACAGCGCCATGACGCTGTCGACGTCGGACGTGTTGAGTGCCTGCTCGTAGCGGCGCAGCTGCTGATGGATGGCGGTCGTGGCCGCCGTGGCCGTTTGGGCGGTGGCGGGCGATGCCGCGAGTGAGGTCACCGGGACGGCGGCGACCAGCGCGGTGGTCGCCAGGACGGCGCGAAGAAATGTGCGCATGGGAAGCTCCTTGAAGATGCCGGGAAGGGGATGGATCTCAGAGGCGCACGACGAGCTTGCCGAGCGCGCGGTCGCTTTCCATCAGGCTGTGGGCGTGGCGCACGTCGTCGAAGTCGAAGGTCCGCGAACGCAGCGAGGGAATGCGGCCCGCGGCGGCCTGTTCGGCGATCCAGCGCAGCGGCGCATTCGCCAACGGCAGGGCCGGCGTGCCGAGCAAACCGCTCTGGAAGAAGCTCAGTTGCTTTGCATCGGGGAGGTCCTGCATCAGGTGGAACTGCGACAGCACCGGGGGCCCGCCTAGCAGCCCCACGACCGACACCGCGCCGAAGGGCTTCAAGGCCTGGATGGTGTCGCGCAGCGTCGCGGCGCCCACGACTTCGAGCGCAACGTCCACGCCGGCGGGGACCCGCTGGCGAACCGTTGATGCGATCTCGCCGGTGTCGACGATGACGTCGTCCGCGCCCACCGCGCGCAGCCGCGCCGTGTTCTGTTCCGAGCGCGTGGTCGCGATCACCTTCAGGTCGCGTGCCTTGGCGTAGGCGACAGCGGCCAGGCCCAGCGAGGCGGTGGCACCGCGCACCAGCAGGGTCTGGCCCGGCTGGACGGCCAGCGTTTGGTCGAGAGCGCCCCAGACGGTGAGGTACGACTGCGGCAGCGCGGCCAGTTCTTCCCACGACAGGGGGATGTCGTCCAGCGCGATCACGTTGTCGCGCAGCACGGTCACCTGCTCGGCGTAGCTGCCGTTGCGGCTGAACTGCATGCCGCCCATCGCGGTGGCCACGCGCTGGCCGGTGCGGAAGATGCCGGCGGGGTCGAGGATGACTTCGCCGACCGCTTCGATGCCGGGCACGCGTGGGGCGGTGATGGCGCCCATCTTGCCGGCGCGCAAATAGGTTTCCGCGCGGTTCAGGCCGAAGGCGCGCACGCGGATCTGTACTTCGTGGGCCCCGGGTTCGGGGGAGGCAATGTCGCGCAGCTGGAGCATTTCCGGGCCGCCGGCTTGTTCGATCACATAGGCTTTCATGGCGAGGTTCTTTCAGGGTGAGAGGGGGTGCAGCCGGCTTTCCGGCTGCTGGAACTCACTGTAGGTCGCTCATGATTGGCAAGGAAGATGCATATCTGGTAGCTTTCCTTCCATATCTGGAAGGATCGAATGGACCTCAACGCAGCGCAGATGTTCGTGGCCGTGGTGCAGGCCGGCAGCCTGTCGGCGGCGGCACAGCGCATGGAGATTCCGCTGCCCACCCTGAGCCGGCGCATCCGCGAGCTCGAGCGCGAGCTGAAGGTGCAATTGCTGGAGCGCTCGGCGCGCGGCACCAGCCTGACCGAGGCCGGCATGCGGCTGTACGAACACGCGAGCCGCGGCATCGAGGCGCTGGCCGAGGGCGAGCAGGCCGTGATGAGCGACCAGGCCCGGCTCAAGGGTCGCCTGCGGCTGTCGCTGCCGCCGGGCTTCGAACCCTGGTGGGCCTTGCTGCGCGCCTTCCAGCAGCAGTACCCCGACATCGAGCTGTCGGTCTACACCACCGAGCGCCGGGTTGACCTGGTGCAGGACGGCATCGACGTCGCCTTGCGGGTCGGCACCATCGTCCACGAGTCGATGGTCGCGCGGCACATGACCACCTACCGCCACGTGCTGGTCGCCAGCCCCCAGCTCGTGCAGAAGTTGGACAAGCCCACGTCGCCCGACGACCTGCATCGCTTTCCGTGCGCGGTCTGGTGCCGGGACGTGAGCGCACGCGGCACCTGGCAGTTGGGCGACCAGACGCTGGAGCCGCGGCCGGTGCTGTCGACCAACAGCTACCTGCATCTGCGCAGCCTGGCGTTGGCCGGTGAGGCCGTCACGGAGCTGCCGCCGTTCCTGGCGGCGGCAGGCCTGCAGGCCGGCCAGTTGTGCGCGTTGTTGCCGGGGCATCTGTTGCCCGAGCAGCAGGTGCATCTGCTCTATCCGTCGCACCGGCATCCGTCGAGCATCGTGCGCGCCTACCTGGACTACTGCCAGAGCCATCTGGCGCATCACCTCGGTGTGTCCTGAGGCCGGTAAGAACGACTAAGCCTGCGGCGCACGCCGCGCCAGCGGCCAGATGGCTTCGAGCGCGGGGCTGCCGTCGCGGTACGCCTGGCAGGTGTTGACGAGCCCAGGCCGGGGCAGGGCGCCGGGCCGGGCATGGGCGGCGCGCATGCCGCCTCTCTCGCGGCCCAGCGCGAACAGCGCCTGCATGGCGGTGGTGGCCGCGGGGCCCATCAGTTCCGTGAGGTGGGTGCAGCCCTTGGCACCGCCCACGAGTGCGCGCACCTTCTTCGTGAAGCCGGGGCCGATCTGCAGGCCGACCAGCGCGTCGTACACGGCGTTGCTCTCGCTGCACCAGGGCGTCGGGGCGGCTTCGGAGTGCACCTGCAGTGCGCGGATCACCAATTCGGCATCGACCGTCAGGACGACGCGCATGCGATGCAGGTCTTCGCCCGCGCCCAGCCGCTTGAAGAACAGGTCGGAGCCTTGGGGTGAGATGTCACGCATCGTGCTTTCCACGTCGACCAGGCCGTCGTCGCGCAGGTAGCCGTGGCAGACGATCTCGCGGGTGTGGAGTGGGCGGCGCGTGGGCGCGGGGGCGGGGAGCAATCCGTCATGGTGCGTGGGGTCCTGTGCAATGGGCAGCTCCATGGTCCGCAAGCAGTGCCGTGCCGGCACTACCCCCGGTGGGTGGTCGGGGCACCGAGGCTGGCCCTGCACTGCCACCCGATCGGGGTGGCCGCGTCGGTGCAGGCGCGCGTTCTACTCACCTTCATCCCAAAGACCCCAAGACCCAGACACGAGGCCGACCCGGACCCCACCATGCAGGCAGAACCCCGCGCCACACACCCTTGCCCCACGCCCGCGGGCGTGGCCGAGCGCCCCGTCGGCGCCTTGTGCATCGACCCCGTGCACGCCCGCGGCGGCTTGCCGCGCGAGGCTCACATTCCCGAGATCAGCCTGTTCTGCAACCTCGAGACCTCGGCTCGCCGCTACCCGGCCAAGACTGCGGTGCAGTTCTTCGGCAAGGCCGTGCGTTACGACGAGCTGCTGGCCGAGGCCGAAGCCATGGCCGGTTACCTGCAGCACGCGTGCGATGTGGCGCCGGGCGACCGCGTGCTCGTGTTCAGCCAGAACTGCCCGCAGTTCATCGCGGCCTACTTCGCCATCCTGCGGGCCGACGCGGTGTTCGTGCCGGTCAACGCCATGTTGCTGCGCGACGAACTCGAACACATCGTGCAGGACAGCGGCGCGGTGGCGGCCTTCGTGGCCAGTGAACTGCTCGAACGCATCGCGCCGCTCGTGGGCACCGGCGCGCTGCGCCAGCTCGTGGTGCATGCCTACGGCGACGCGCTCGGCAATGCAGACGATGATGCCGGCCTCGTGCCGCCCGACTGGGTGCGCGCGCGCATCGCCGACGTGGTGCTGCCGCCTGCTGCCGTGTCCTGGCAGGCCGCGCTGGCGCAGCAGCAGGTGCCGCGGCTCCACCGCGCCGGCCCAGACGACCTGTGCATGCTGCCCTACACCTCGGGCACCACCGGCAAGCCCAAGGCCTGCGTGCACACGCACCGCACGGTGATGACCTCCTGCGTCGGCTCTTCGCTGTGGCGCCGCACGCATCCGTCGTCGGTGTACCTTGCCGTGGCACCGCTGTTCCACCTGCTGGGCCTGCAGAACAACGTCAACTCGGCGATCTTCTGGGGCGGCACCATCGTGCTGATGCCGCGCTGGGACCGCGAGGCCGCAGCGCTGCTCATCGAGCGCCACCGCGTGAGCTTCTGGGCCGCGCTGCCGGCCATGCTGGTCGACTTCTTCGCGCAGCCCGGCATCGAGCAGCGCGACCTGTCGAGCCTGGCCGTGGTCACCGGCGGCGGGGCCGCCACGCCGCAGCATGTGAACGACATCCTCAAGAATCGCTACGGCCTGGACTACATCGAGGGCTACGGGCTGACCGAAAGCGCCAACTTCCTGTGCGCCAACCCGATGCACCAGCCGAAGAAAGGCTGCCTTGGCGTGCCCACCTTCGGTGTCGACCTGCGCATCGTCGATCCGGAGACGCTGGTGCCGCTGCCGCGAGGCAAGGCCGGTGAGATCGTGGTGCACGCCGCGCAGATCATGCTGGGCTACTGGAATCATGCGCAGGCCAATGCCGAGAGCTTCTTCGTGCGTGACGGCAAGCGCTTCTTCCGTACCGGCGACCTCGCCAGCATGGACGAAGAGGGCTACGTCTTCATGCGCGACCGCCTGAAGCGAATGATCAATGCCTCGGGCTTCAAGGTCTGGCCGGCCGAGGTCGAGGCCTCCCTGCACACGCACCCGTCGATCCTCGAAGCCTGCGTGATCGCCGCGCCCGATGCGCGGCGCGGTGAAACGGTCAAGGCCGTGGTCACGCTGCGTGACGGCTGCAGCGACGACAGCGCCAGCCTGCTGGCCTGGTGCCGGGAACACATGGCGGCCTACAAGGCGCCGCGGATCGTGCAGATCGTCGACGCGCTGCCCAAGTCGGCCACCGGGAAGATCGCCTGGCGTGAACTGCAGGAGCGGGAAGCGCGCGCTGTGCAGGCTGCAGAAAACAAAGAAGCCGAAGCAGAAGCACCGACCCACTGATCGAAAGCACCGCCACCATGTCCATGACCCTCGCACTGCGGCGCTCGATCCAGGCCACGCCCGAGCGCATCGCCACCGTCTTCTACCAGCGGCGCCAGAGCTTTCGCACGTTCGGCGACCGCGTGGCGCGCCTGGCTGGCGTCCTGCAATCCCTCGGCATGGGCCGGGGCGACCGGGTCGGCATGCTGGGCGTGAACTCCGATCGCTGGCTCGAAGTGCTGATGGGCGTTTGGTGGGGCGGCGGCGTGCTCAACCCCGTCAACACGCGCTGGAGCGTGCCCGAGATCGTCTACTCGCTGGACGACTGCGACACCGGCATCCTCGTGGTCGACGACCACTTTCTCGACCGCGTCGAGGGCATCCGCGCCAGCGCCAAACGGCCACCGGTCTTCATCTATGCAGGAGAAGGCCGTGCGCCCGAGGGCATGCCGTCGCTGGCTGCACTCATCGACGCTGCGACGCCGGTCGAGGACGCTGACCGCGCCGGCGAAGATTTGGCCTGCATCCTCTACACCGGCGGCACCACCGGCTTTCCCAAGGGCGTGATGCACAGCCACTGGACGCTGTGGGCCATCGGCATCCAGCGCTTCGCGCAGACACCCATGCCCGAGGGCAGCATTGCGCTGCACGTGGCGCCGCTGTTCCACATGGGCGGCATCGGCCGCGCGCTGGTGCAGTTCATCGCCGGCGAAACGCATGTGTTGGCCACCGCATTCGACGCGCGCGAGGTGCTGCAGACCATCGAGCGCGAGCGGGTGACCGACGTGCTGCTGGTGCCCACGATGTTGCAGGCGCTCATCACGCACCCGGAGTTCGACTGCTTCGACCTGGGCAGCCTGCAGCGCATGGTCTACGGCGCCTCACCGATCGCCGAGCCGGTACTCGAACGCGCGATGGCCCTGCTGCCAGGCGTGGCTTTCACCCATTCCTACGGCATGACCGAACTCGGCAGCGCCACGTCGAACCCACCGACGAATCACGGCGCCGAAGGCCGCGCATCGGGCCTGTCGCGCTCGGCTGGCCGCGCCAACGTCGGCGTCATCGTGAAGGTGGTCGATGCCAACGGCACCGAGCTGCCGCGCGGCGAGGTCGGCGAGCTCATCGTGCGCGGGCCCAACCTCATGCGCGGCTACTGGAACAAGCCCGAGGAAACGGCGCGCGTGCTGCGCGACGGCTGGCTCTACACCGGCGACGGCGCCCGCATGGACGAGGGCGGCCACATCTTCATCGTCGACCGCCTCAAGGACATGATCGTCAGCGGCGGCGAGAACGTGTACTCGGCCGAGGTCGAGAACGTGATCGCGCGGCATCCGGCCGTGCAGGCCTGCGCGGTCATCGCCGTGCCGCATGCCCAGTGGGGCGAGGCGGTGCATGCGGTGGTGGTGCGCAAGCCCGGCGCACAGCTCGACGATGCGGCGCTGCACGCTCACTGCCGCGGCGCCATCGCGGGCTACAAGTGCCCCAAGAGCATCGAGTTCCGCGAATCGCTGCCGTTGTCCGCCGCAGGCAAGGTGCTCAAGCGCGAGTTGCGTGAGCGTCATTGGGCGGGGCAGTCTCGCCAAGTGAGCTGAGACATGAGCTACACCGCCCCCCTCAAGGACATGCTGTTCGACATCGAGCACCTGGCCAACATCGGCGAGATCGCCAAGCTGCCCGGCTTTGAAGACGCCGGCCTCGAAACCGCACAGGCCGTGCTCGAAGAGTGCGCGCGCTTCAACCAGGACGTGGTCGCGCCGCTGAATGTCGAAGGCGACCGCAACCCCTCGTCGTTCAAGGACGGCGAAGTCACCACCAGCAAGGGCTTCAAGGACGCCTTCGCGCAGTACGTGTCGGGCGGTTGGCAGGGCTTGCAGCATCCGGCGGATTTCGGCGGCCAGGGCCTCCCGAAGACCATCGGCGCGGCCTGTGGCGAGATGCTCAACTCGGCCAACATGAGCTTCGCGCTGTGCCCGCTCTTGAGCGACGGCGCCATCGAAGCGTTGCTGACGGCCGGCTCCGACGAGCTCAAGGCCGTGTACCTCGAGAAGCTCGTGAGCGGCCAGTGGACCGGCACGATGAACCTCACCGAGCCGCAGGCCGGCAGCGACCTGGCCATGGTGCGCAGCCGCGCCGAGCCGCAGCCCGACGGCACCTACAAGGTGTTCGGCACCAAGATCTTCATCACCTACGGTGAGCACGACATGGCCGAGAACATCGTGCACCTCGTGCTGGCCCGCGTGACCGGCGCGCCTGAAGGCGTGAAGGGCATCAGCCTGTTCGTGGTGCCGAAGTTCATGGTCGACGCCGACGGTTCGCTCGGAGCACGCAACGACGTGCACTGCGTGAGCATCGAGCACAAGATGGGCATCAAGGCTTCGCCGACCGCCGTGCTGCAGTACGGCGACCACGGCGGCGCCGTCGGCTATCTCGTGGGCCAGGAGAACCGCGGCCTCGAGTACATGTTCATCATGATGAACTCGGCCCGCTACGCCGTCGGCATGCAGGGCATCGCGATTGCCGAGCGTGCCTACCAGCACGCCGTGGCCTACGCCAAGGACCGCGTGCAGAGCCGCCCGGTCGATGGTTCGATCAACGCCAGCGCACCCATCATTCATCACCCGGATGTGAAGCGCATGCTGATGACGATGCGCGCCTACACCGAAGGCTGCCGCGCGATGGCCTCGGTGGCCGCCGCCGCCTACGACGCCGCGCACCACCATCCCGATGCCGATGCGCGCAAGCAGAACCAGGCCTTCTACGAATTCATGGTGCCGCTCGTGAAGGGCTACAGCACCGAGATGAGCCTCGAAGTGACCTCGCTGGGCGTGCAGGTGCATGGCGGCATGGGCTTCATCGAAGAGACGGGCGCGGCGCAGTACTACCGCGACGCGAAGATCCTCACGATCTACGAAGGCACCACCGCGATCCAGGCCAACGACCTCGTGGGCCGCAAGACCGCGCGCGACGGCGGCCAGACGGCCAAGGCGATTGCCGCGCAGATCGAGAAGACCGAAGCCGAGCTCGCCAAGAGCGACAGCGCTGCAGCTGCTGCCGTCCTCAAGCGCCTGACCGCCGCGCGCCTGGCCTTCATCTACGTGGTCGATTTCGTTGCCGGCCAGACCAAGGCTTCGCCGAATGCCGTGTTCTCGGGCAGCGTGCCGTACCTGATGCTCGCGGGCAATCTCGTGGCCGGCTGGCAGCTCGCGCGTTCGCTCATCGTGGCGCAGGACCAGGCCTCGCACAACGCCGATGTCGCCTTCATGCAGGCCAAGATCGTCACTGCGCGCTTCTACGCCGAGCACATCCTGAACAAGGTGCCGGGCGTTCGCGACAGCATCGTCGAAGGCGCCGACAGCGTCACGGCGCTGGCGCTCGAAGCGTTCTGACGCCATGGGGATCTTTCGCACCCGAATCACCGAATTGTTCGGTATCCATCATCCGATCCTGCTCGGCGGCATGCACCACCTGGGCCAGTCGGACATCGTCGCGGCGGTGGTCAACGCCGGCGCGATGGGCTTCATCACCGCCCGTTCCTTCGACACGCTCGATGACTTCCGCGCCGACCTGCGCCGGTGCCGCATGCTCACGGGCGGCCGGGCCTTCGGCGTCAACTTGACGCTGTCGCGCCGTGCGGGCGCGAACGCGCAGGTGCCGGGCTGGATCGAGGTGGCGCTGGCAGAAGGTGTGCGGCATTTCGAGAGCGCCGGCGATTCGCCCGAAGCGCTCGTCGAGCCCATCCATCGTGGCGGCGGCTTGCTGATGCACAAGTGCCCCAGCGTGCGCCACGCCCAGAGCGCGGCGCGCCTGGGCGTCGATGCCGTCGCGCTGGTCGGCTGCGAGGAGGGCGGGCATCCCGGCGCCAATCCGCTGTCCGCTTTCGTCAACGGCGCTTTCGCGCTGGAACAGATCCGCCTGCCGCTCGTGCTTGGCGGCGGCATCGGCAGCGGGCGGCAGATTGCAGCGGCCCTGGCGCTGGGCGCCGACGGCGTGGTGATGGGGAGCCGCTTCCTGGTGGCGCGCGAAGTTCGTTCCCACGAGGCGCTGAAGCGGCGCATCGTCGAAGTTGGCCCCGAAGGTTCGACGGCCATCCTCGGCTCGATCGGCGACACCTGGCGCGTGCTGCACAACGACGCTGCGCGCGAAGTGCAACGCCTGGAATCACAAGGCGCGCGCAGCCATGCCGAGTTCGGCGACCTGATCCTGTCCTCGCGCACGCGCCAGCGCGTGTATGCCGACGGCGACGTGGACGGCGGCATCGTCTCCTTCGGGCCGGGCGGTGCATTCGCCGACGAGATCGTGCCGGCGGCGCAGATCGTGGCGCGGCTGATGCACGACGCCGCGCGGGCCGCAGAGGCCTTCGCGCGACAACAGATCACGGCACCGGAATCCGAGGTCGCGCCGTAGACCGGCGCAGTCCTCAGCCCTTGAACACCGGCGCTCGCTTCTCGATGAAGGCCGCCACGGCCTCGTGATGGTCCGCGGTCTGGTGCGACATCACCTGGAAGGCCGCCGACATTTCCAGCAGCGTGTCCAGGCGCGAATGCAGTGCCTCGCGCAGCAGGCGCTTGGCCAGGCGCACGGCGTGCGGCGGGTTGGCAGCAATCTGTTCGGCGATAGCGCGGGCCGTCGGCATCAGCTGCTCGCGCGGCACGACGCGCGACACCAGGTTCCACTCCGCAGCCTGGCGCGCGTCGATGGTCTGGCCGGTCAGGGTCAGCTCGGTCGCGCGCGACAGGCCGATGATGCGCGGCAGCAGCCACGCGCCGCCGTCGCCGGGAATGATGCCCAGCTTGACGAAGCTCTCTGCGAACTTGGCCTCTTCGGCCGCCACGCGGATGTCGCACATGCAGGCCAGGTCGAGGCCCGCGCCGATGGCGTGGCCGTTCACCGCGGCGATCACCGGCACCTCGAGGTTGAACAGCGCCAGCGGCAGCTTCTGGATGCCCAGGCGGTATTCGCGGCGCAGTTCCATCGCCGGCAGTTCGCTGTAGCGGCCCATGTCGCGCACGTTGCCTCCCGACGAGAAGGCCGAGCCCGCGCCCGTGAGGATCACCGCGCGCACCGAATGGTCGACGTGGATGCGGTCGATGGCGGCCAGGAACTCGGGCACGGCCGTGTTGCCGGTGAGCGGGTTGCGGCGCTCGGGGTCGTTCATCGTCAGGGTGACGATGTGGCCGTCTTGTTCGTAGTTCAGAAAGTCGGTCATCAGAGAATTTCCTCCATCGTGAATTGCAGGACCGACGGCGTTGCGCTGCCGAGCAGTGCTTCGCCGACGATACGGTTCCAGTACGTTTCCGAGCCGTCGGCCATGCGCCATTCATGCAGGCGCCGGCTGTAGAGCTGGAGGTCGAACTCTTCAGTCACGCCGATGGCGCCGTGCAGCGCATGCGCTGTCGATGCCACCAGCGGCACCGACGCGCTGGTGCGCGCCTTGGCGGTGGCGGTGGCGAGCAGGGGCGGGATCTTTTCGCCGGCCTTGAAGGCCAGCTCCGCCGCCACGCCCGCGCACGCGACGTGCTCGGCCATCACGCTCAGCTGGTGCTGGATCGACTGGAACTTGCCAATCGCCTTGCCGAACTGCACGCGGTCGTTGCAGTAGCCCAGCGTCATCGCGAACAGGCGCTCCATCGCGCCTGCGAGGGCGGCGGCGTGCAGTGCCGCACTGAACACGGCGACCTGCGCGCCGTTGTCGCCGACCGGCGCGCCGACAGCGTCGGCAGTCCAGCGCAGCGACGCGCCGAGGCTGCCGCGAATGCCGGTCGTCGTGCGCTGCGCGCGTGCTGCGTCGAGCAGCACGAGCTGTCCGTCGAGGTTGGCGAGCACGTGGTCGGCGATGGCGCCGAACGCGACGTGGGCCGCGCCGATCGACCCGTCGGCCGCGCGCTGCGCATGGCCTGCGAGCGTGAGCAGGCCTTGCGGTGGTGCCACGTCGCCCAGCAGCGCCCGCGCCGCGATGCGCTGTGCCGCTGGCACCGGCACCGCGTGCCGGCCCATGGCCACGAAGATCGGAAAGACCGCGTCCAGGTCGAGCCCGGCGCCGCCGGCCTCTTCGCTCGCCATCAGTTCGAGGAATCCGCTTTCGGCCAGCGCGCCCCACAGTGCTGCAGCCGATCCGCCGTTCTCGATCGCGCGAATGGCGGCCGGCGTGCAGTGGTCGACGAGGATCGCCTCAATGGCTTCGGTGAACATGTTCATGTCTCCTTGGGTGACTTGCTCAGCGCAGGCCCAGGCCGCGCGCGATCATGCCGCGCAGGATCTCGCGCGTGCCGCCGCGCAGCGAGAAAGTCGGCGAGATCTGGCTCAGGTAGGCGATCGTGCGGTGCAGGTCGGCATCGACCTCGACGCCGCGCGCCGGGTCGGCTGCCACGGCCGCTTCGATGGCAGCGGGAATCGCCTGTTCGAATTCGGTGCCGATGTCCTTGACCAGCGCCGCCTCGACCACGGGGCTCTCGCCGCGCGCCAGCTTGGTGGTCACGGCGATCGACAGGCTGCGCAAGGTGGCAAGCTGCGTCGTGAAGCCGCCGAGCAGCACGGCATCGGCCGGCGTGAAGCCGGACTTGCGCAGGCTCTGCAGCCAGGTGTCGAGCAGCACCACGCTCGAATACAGCCGCTCGGGGCCGCTGCGCTCGAAGGCCAGTTCGGCGTTCACCTGCATCCAGCCGCTGCCTTCGTCGCCGATCAATGCGTCGTCCTGGAGGAAGACATCGTCGAAAGTGACTTCCGAGAAATGCGCGTCGCCCGTCAGGTCGACGATGGGCCGCACCTGGATGCCGGGCAGCGAGAGATCGACGATCAGCTGCGACAACCCGCCGTGCCGGTCTTCCGGCGCGCCCGAGGTGCGCACCAGCGCGATCATGTAGTGCGAGCGCTGTGCGTTGGTCGTCCAGATCTTGCGACCTGTCAGACGCCATCCGCCGTCCACACGGGCAGCGCGCGTGCGCACGCTGGCCAAGTCGGAGCCCGCGTTGGGCTCGCTCATGCCGATGCAGAAGAAGGCTTCGCCGCGGCAGATGCGTGGCAGGTAGAAGTCCTTCTGTACCTCGGTACCGAACTTGTTGATCAACGGGCCGCTTTGCCGGTCGGCGATCCAGTGGGCCGCGACGGGGGCGCCGGCCGCAAGCATTTCCTCGACCAGCACGAAGCGGCGAAAGGCGTCGAGCCCGGCGCCGCCGTAAGCGGCGGGCAGGGTGATACCGACCCAGCCGCGCTGCGCGAGCCGCCGGCTGAAGGCCGCGTCGAAACCCATCCAGGTGCGCGCGCGCACGGCGGGCGCGGCGGGCGCCAGGTTCGTCGCCAGGAAGTCGCGCACTTCCGCGCGAAAGGCCTCGGCCGCGTCGGGAAGCTGGGCGAGGCGGAAGGCCTCGAGCAATTGGCTCATGCTAGTGCTCCGTGGGAATCTCGCCGGTGGTGAGCGCGTTGGGCGCCGCCTGCTTCACCAGCCCGGGGATCAGGTCACCCAATTCCTCGACCGTCCAGCGTCCTTGCTTCTCGATGCGCGGGCCGGCGTGCCAGCCCTCGGCCACCGTGATGCGCCCACCGCGCGCGCCGAACACGCGCCCCGTGATGCCGCGCGATGCGCTGCTGCCCAGCCATGCCACAAGCGGCGCGACGTTCGACGGGTCCAGCGGATCGAAGTCGGGCGTTTCGTTGCGGATCGCCTGCCACTTGGGACTCGCGAAGATGTCTTCGGTGAGCCGGCTCATGGCCGTGGGGTAGATGGCGTTCACCGTCACGCCGTAGCGGTCGAGCTCGCGCGAGGCGATCACCGACAGGGCGGCGATGCCGGCCTTGGCCGCACCGTAGTTCGACTGGCCGGCGTTGCAGTACAGGCCCGACGACGAGCTGGTGTTGATGATGCGCGCGTCGCGCTGGCGGCCCGCCTTCGACTCGTTGCGCCAGTAGGCGGCGGCGTGGCGCGAGGGCGCGAAGGTGCCGCGCATGTGCACGCGGATCACCGCGTCCCAGTCTTCCTCGTCCATGTTGACCAGCGTGCGGTCGCGCAGGATGCCGGCGTTGTTGACCAGCACGTCGAGGCCGCCGAAGGTGTTCACGGCCACATCGATCATGCGCTGGGCGCCGGCCCAGTCGGCCACGTCGTCGCCGTTGGCAATCGCCTGTCCGCCCATCGCTTCGATCTCGGCCACGACCTCCAGCGCCGGGCCACTGGCCGCGCCGGGGCTGCCGTCCCCGCGCCCGCCCAGGTCGTTCACCACGACCTTGGCGCCCTGGCGTGCGAATTCGAGGGCGTACTCGCGGCCGATGCCGCGGCCCGCGCCGGTGATCACGACCACGCGGTCCTTGCAGAGTTGTTGCTTCATGTCGATGGGCTCCTTATTTCTGCGTGAGGTCGACCTGCTTCGACAGCGCGCGGTAGCGTGCTCGTTCCGAAGCGAGCATCTCGCCCATCTCCTTGCTGCCGACGGTGAACACTTCCGCGCCCGCCGTCTCCGTCACGTAAGTGGTGAACTCCGGCTGCTTCATGGCCTTGAGCAGCGCCGCCTCCAGCGTCTTCACGGCAGGCTCGGGGGTCTTGGCGGCCACGCCCAGGCCGATCCACACGTACAGGTCGTAGTTCGGCTGGCCGCTCTCGCGCACCGTGGGCACGGTGGCGAGCTTGGGGTGGCGTTCCTTGCCGGTCACGGCCAGCGGCCGCACCTTGCCCGAGGCGATCAGCGGCAGTGCACCACCGACGTCGAGCAGCGCCAGGTCGACCTGGCCGCCCATCAGGTCGGTCTGCACCTGTCCGGGCGACTTGTAGGGGATGTAGTTGAACTCGACCCCCGCGCCCTGCTGCAGCATCAGCGCGCCAATGCGGTAGTGGTTGCTGTAGCTGGCCATGCTCACAGTCTTCGGGCTCCTCTTCGCGGCGGCCATCGCTTCGGCGTAGGTCTTGTAGGGCGACGCGGCGCCGGTCACCAGCACCGCCGCGCTGCGCAGCATGGTGGCGAGCGGACGCAGGTCCTTCTGCGCGTCGTAGGGCAGGTTGTCGTTGATCAACGGGTTGATCACCATCGACGACGGCGAGAGCATGAGCACGCTGTAGCCGTCCGCCGGCGAGGCCAGCACGCTCTGCACTGCCAGCACGGCGTCGCCGCCCGGCTTGTTCTCGATGAAGGTCGACTGGCCGCCCAGCTCCGGCGTGACGAGCCGGGCCACCAGCCGCGTGATCGTGTCCGAGCCGCTGCCCGGGCCCAGCGGCACGATGAAGCGCACGGGGCGCGACGGGAAGGCGTCGGCGGCTTGCGCGGGCGGCATGGCGACGGTGCATAGCGAGGTCAGTGCAGCGCCCAGCAGGCGAAGGGTGTGGCGGCGTTTCATGTCGTGTCTCCGTTGGGTTTCTTGAGTCAAAGGCGTGTCAGGTGCACCAGGCGCGCGGCCTGCGCGTCCACGTCGCCGAACAGCTGGTCGAGCACGTGGATGCGGCGCAGGCAGTGGCCCACGGCGTATTCCTCGGTCATGCCGATGCCGCCGTGCGACTGGATGGCCTGCTGGCACAGCGCCCGCGCGTGGCGGCCGATGGCCAGCTTGGCGCGCGGCAGGTCAGTGGCGGCGCTGTCAGAGGTCGGGGCGTCGACCGCCACTGCGGCGGCCATCGCCATGCTGCGCGCCATCTCGAGCGCGACGGCCATCTCGGCCACGCGATGGCGCAGCGCCTGGTACTCGCCGATGAGGCGGCCGAACTGCTTGCGCGTGTTGACGTAGGCGGTGGTGAGCGCAAAGGCCGCCTCCATGGTGCCGACCATGTCGGCGCAGACGGCGGCGGTGCCGGCGGCCACCGTGGCGCGGATGGCTGCCGCGGCGCGTGCGTGGTGGGACGCGTCGCCCAGCGGCTCGGCGACCGTGCCGTCGAGCAGCAGTTCGCCAGAGGGTGTGTCGTCGATCAGTCGGAAGGGGCGCAGCTTCGCATCGGAGGCATCGACGAGGAAGAGTGCGAGGCCGTCTTCGTCTGCGGGCTGGCCGCTCACGCGTGCGCTCACCACGAAGCTGTTGGCCGCGCCTGCATGCAGCACGAGCGACTTGGCGCCGTCGAGGCGCCATCGATCGCCGTCGCGTCGCGCGCGGGTCTCGACCCACAGCGGCGCATGACGCGCTTGCGCTTCATCGTGCGCCCAGGCCATGCGCAAGCTGCCATCGGCCAGCGCCGGCAACAGGCGGTCCTTCTGCGCTTCGCTGCCCGCCGACAGCACGGCCGTCGCGGCAAGCACGCTGGAGGCCAGGTACGGTTCGAGCAGTAGTGCGCGGCCGAAAGCCTGCATCACCGGCAGCCGGTCGCCCGCGCTGCCGCCCAGGCCGCCGAAGGCTTCGGGGATGCCCAGGGCCGTGACGCCCAGCGCGGCCAGCTGGCCCCAGGCCGCTTCGCTCCAGCCGGCCGGCGAGTGGGCGATGGCGCGGCGCTGCTCGAAGCCGTAGTGGTCGTCCAGCAGCCGTGACAGGCTTTGCGCCAGCGCCTGCTGGTCTTCGTTCAGATCGAATTGCATGGCTTTATCCCAGGAGCGTCTTGGCCAGGATGTCCTTCTGGACCTCGCTGGAACCGCCGTAGATGGTGGTTGCGCGGTAGAAGAAATAGCGCGGGGCGGTGGCCGCCAGCGGATGCTGCTGCGCGGCATCGCCTTCGGCGTCGTGGCGCTCCAGGCCGGCCGGGCCGGCGAGGCGCGCGATCAGCGTGGTCAGCGCCTGCATCAGCTCCGAGCCCTTGAGCTTGAGCACCGAGGCGAAGCCGGGGTTCTTGCGGCCGATTTCGGGGTCGAGCAGGAAGCGCCAGTTGGTCAGTTCCAGCGCGCGGATCTCCGCGCCCAGCTCGGCCAGTTCGGCGCCCAACTTCGGGTCGTCGAGCAGCCGCGTGTCGCCCTGGCGGATGTCCGCGGCGAGTTCGCGGGCCGCGTCCAGGCGCTCCCAGCACAGGCCCACGTTGGCGATGTTGGTGCGCTCGCTGGCCAGCAGGTATTTGGCGCAGTCCCAGCCGCGGCCCTCTTCGCCGACGAGGTTGGCGACCGGCACGCGCGCGCTGTCGAAGAAGACCTCGTTGAGGTGGTGCTGCCCGTCGATGGAGACGATGGGGCGCACCGACACGCCCGGCGTCTTCATGTCGATCAGCAGGAAGGAGATGCCGTCCTGCTTGCGCGCCGTTTGCTCGGTGCGCACCAGCGCGAAGATCCAGTCGGCGTGGTGGGCCGAGGTGGTCCAGATCTTCTGGCCGTCGACGACATAGTGGTCGCCGTCGCGCACCGCGCGCGTGCGCAGCGAGGCCAGGTCGGAACCCGCATCCGGCTCCGAGAATCCCTGGCAGAACCACAGGTCGAGCCGCGCGAGCTGGGGCAGGAAGAAGCGCTTCTGTGCTTCGGTGCCGAAGCGCAGCAGCACCGGGCCGAGCATCGCGATGTTGAAGGGCAGGGGCAGCGGTGCACCGGCGCGCTGCAGCTCTTCGAACAGCACCAGCCGCTCGGTCGTGCCCAGCCCAGCGCCGCCGTATTCGGCAGGCCAGTGCGGCGCAGCCCAGCCGCGCTCGTGAAGGATGCGCTGCCAGGCCACGGTGTCCTGCTTGCGCGCCGCATGGCCGCGGCGCAGGCGCGCGCGGATGTCGGCGGGCAGGCGCTCGGCGATGAACGCGCGCACCTCATCGCGGAAGGCGAGCGCGTCGGGGCTGAGCTGCAGGTCCATGTCAGTTCCTGCCGTAGAGCGTCACGACGCAGGCGCCGCCCAGGCCCACGTTGTGCTGCAGGCCCAGGCGCGCGCCTTCGACCTGTCGCTTGTCGGCGCTGCCGCGCAGCTGGTGCGTGAGCTCGTAGCACTGCGCCAGGCCGGTGGCCCCCAGCGGATGGCCCTTGGACAGCAGGCCGCCCGAGGGGTTGATGACGACCTTGCCGCCGTAGGTGTTGTCACCGTCGTTGACGAACTTCTCGGCGCCGCCTTCAGGGCAGAAGCCCAGGCTCTCGTAGCTGATGACTTCGTTCTGCGCGAAGCAGTCGTGCAGCTCGCACACGTCGATGTCCTCGGGGCCGACGCCGGCCGCCTCGTACACGCGGGTGACCGCAGCCTGCGTCATGTGCGTGCCGACCCAGCTGAGCATCGACGGCGGCTCGAAGGACTGCACCGGGTCGGTGGCCATGGCCTGCGCCAGGATCTGCACGTCGGTGCGCAGCCCGTGCTTCTTCGCGAAGCGCTCCGACACCAGCAGCGCCGCCGCGCCGCCGCAGGTGGGCGGGCAGGCCATTAAGCGGGTCATCACGCCGGGCAGCAGCACGGTGTCGTTCATGACTTCTTCGGTCGTCACGATCTTGCGGAACAGCGCCAGCGGGTTGTTAGCCGCATGGCGGCTGGCCTTGGCGCGCACCGCGGCGAAGGTTTCCATGCGGCAGCCGTAGCGCTCCATGTATTCGCGGCCGGCGCCGCCGAAGGTGCGCAGCGCCTGCGGCATGCCGTCCATGTCGGCCGTGAGGCCGCGCAGCACCGGCAGGAAGCGCTCGCGTGTCGGCGGGCGGTCGTCCCAGTGCGACTTGAGGGCGCCGGCCTGCATCTGCTCGAAGCCCAGGGCCAGCACGCAATCGGCGTCGCCCGAGGCGATGGCCTTGCGCGCCAGGTACAGCGCTGTGGAGCCGGTCGAGCAGTTGTTGTTGACGTTGACGACCGGGATACCCGTCATGCCGACCTCGTACAGCGCTGTCTGGCCGCAGGTGGAGTCGCCATAAACGTAGCCCACGTAGGCCTCCTGCACCACGTCGTAGCCGATGCCCGCATCGGTCAGCGCGCGGCGCACGGCCTCGGCGCCCATCTCGGTGTAGCTCAGGCTCTGGCCCGGCTTGGCGAAGGGGATCATGCCGACGCCGGCGACGATTACTTTTTCGGTCATGTGCTTGTCCTGAGAGGGAAGTGGTTCAGAGTTTTCTGGAGATGAGGTCGCGCTGCGTTTCGTTGCTTCCGCCGAACACGCGCGTGATGCGGTAGTCGGTGAAGGCGCGGGCAATCGGGTACTCCAGCATGTAGCCGTAGCCACCATGCAGCTGCACCATGTCGTCGATGCACTTCCACAGCGTTTCGGTCGCGAAGAGCTTGGCGATGGCCGCCTCCTGCACGCTGATGCGCCGGCGCATGTGCTCGCCGATGTAGTAGTCGACCAGCGTGCGGGCTGCCACCGCCTGTGCCTTGATGTCGGCCAGCTTGAACTTGGTGTTCTGGAAGTCCCACACCGTGCCGTCGAAGGCCTTGCGCTCCTTCACGTACTCCAGCGTCTGCTCCAGCAGGCGCTCGAGCTTGGCGGCGCTGTACACGGCGATGATCAGGCGCTCCTGCGCCAGCTCCTGCATCAGGCAGACGAAGCCCTTGTTCTCTTCGCCCAGCAGGTTGTCGACCGGCACGCGCACGTTGTCGAAGAACAGCTCGGTGGTGTCGGCGGCCGGCTGGCCCACCTTGTCGAGCTTGCGCCCGCGCCGAAACCCCGCGCGGTCGGCTTCGACCATGATCAGGCTCACGCCCTTGCTGCCGGCGCTCGGGTCGGTCTTGCAGGCCACCAGCACCATGTCGCAGTTCAGGCCGTTGCTGATGAAGGTCTTGCTGCCGTTGATGACGTACTCGTCGCCGTCGCGCACCGCGCTCGTGCGGATCGACTTCAGGTCGGAGCCCGTGCCCGGCTCGGTCATGGCGATGGCCATGATGGTCTCGCCGCGGCAGATCTTGGGCAGCCAGCGCTGCTTCTGTTCCTCGGTGCCGAAGCGCACGATGTACGGCGCGGTGATGTCCGAATGCACCGACAGGCTGAAGCCCGAGACACCCGAGCGGTGCAGCTCTTCGGCCAGCACGCAGGAGTGGCCGAAATCGCCGCCGCCGCCGCCGTATTCGGTCGGCACGGTGACGCACAGCAGCCCTTCGCGGCCGGCCTTGAGCCAGGTCTCGCGGTCGGTGCGGCCGGCGGCGTCCCACGCGGCCTGGCGCGGCAGGCATTCGCGCTCGAAAAATCGCCGTGCGGTGTCGCGCAGCATCTCGTGGTCTTCGCGGTACACGGTGCGGTGGATGTTCACGGGGTCTCCTTGTCTTGCAGCGATTCTGGGCGCCGCACCCCCTTAACCCCACTACCCAGATCGGGTGGCGGGCGGGCCACAATGCCGGCCAGAGACATGCAGAACAAGCCACTTTCCCCCTCGCGTTCGCCCGACGCCTCCGGGCTCAAGGCCCTGGTCGCCACCAAGATGGTCCCCCCCCGCAGCGCCGGGCGCGCCGTGGCCCGCGAGGCGTTGCTGGCCCGGCTGATGGAGGGGCGCCGCCGCCGTTGCGTCGTGCTGCAGGGCCCGGCCGGTTGCGGCAAGACCACCACCCTGGTCGCGTGGCGACAGGCGCTGCTGCCGCTGGGCTTCGACGTCGCCTGGCTCAGCCTCACGCCCGAGGACAACGAGCCCACCCGCCTGCTGGACTACCTGCTGGCCAGCGTGGCGCAGGTGGCACCGGTCGCCACCCAGGAAGCCGCCGACTACGCCGGCCGCGGCGTCGACAGCGAGGCCGTCGAGCGCGCGCTGATCGCGCTGGTGCGCGGCATTGCCGCCCATCCGCGCGAGCTGGTGCTGGTGCTCGACGACCTGCAGCACCTCATGGACGCGCGCCTGCACGAGGCGCTGCAATGGCTGCTGGACTACGCGCCGGGCAACCTGCACCTGGCCATGGCTTCGCGCGGCGCGCTGCCGCTGTCGCTCGACCGCCTGCGCGCCGAAGGCCAGGTGCTCGAGATCGACGTGCGCGAGCTGCGCTTTTCGCCGGCCGAGTCCGAGCGCTTCCTGCAGTCGCAACTGGGGAGCATCGCGCCGCGCGATGCGCTGGCGCTGCACGAGCTGTGCGACGGCTGGGCCGCCGGCCTGCAGCTGCTGGCCATCAACTGGAAGAAGCGTCGCCAGGAACTGGGTGTGGGCCAGGGCCAGGTGCCAGGCGACTTCGTGCGCGCCCACGTGCAAGACCCGCAGGCCTTCGCCGCCTATTTCGAGAAGGAAGTGCTGTCGCACCTGGCGCCGGCCGATCTCGATCTGCTGATCAGCGTGTCGGCCTGCAGCCGCTTCTGCGCGCCGCTGTGCGCGGCCTTGCTCGGCCGGCCCGTGGACGACCCCGCCACGGCGCCGCTGCTGGCGCGGCTGGAGGGCGAGAACCTGTTCATCGTGCCGATCGAGACCAGCGCCGAGCGCGAGACCTGGTACCGCCTGCACCCGCTGCTGCGCGAAACCCTGCGCGGGCGCCTGCGCCAGCGCAGCGAGGCCGGGCAACGCGCGGTGCACCGCATCGCGTGGCAGTGGTTTCGCGACCACGGCCTCATCGACGAGGCCGTGCGCCAGGCCGTGGCCGCGGGCGAGGGCGCGGCGGCCGCGGCGCTGGTCGAGAAGTCGGCCCATGGCCTGGCCGTGCGCGGCGAGCTGCGCAAGCTGATCGGCCTTGTGCGCCAGCTGCCGCCGGCCGAAGTGCAGGCGCGCATCGGGCTGCGGCTGTGGATGATCCGCATAGAACTGTTCGCGCGGGAGCTGGATGCTTTCTCTGCTCACATCGCGCGCCTGCGGCCCGACATTCCGCCGGACGACGCCATCAGCCACTACTGGCTCACGCTGCTCGAAGCCTCGCTGGCCTTGCAGCGCGACGACACCGACGCCGCCATGGCGCTGCTGCCGCGCCTGCAGGCTGCGCCCGAAGGCGCGGACGCGCTGGCCACGGGGGCGCGCGACAACATCCTGTCCTGGCTGTACATGCACCGCGGCGACTACGAGCGCGCGCGGCGCGTGCAGCAGGACAACCCGATCCGCCTGATCGACGGCGAGCCCTTGCGCGGCAGCTCGTCGGGCACGCTGCAAGGCCGCAGCCTGGCCGGCCTGAGCTACGCCATGGAGGGCCGCATGACCCAGGCCGAGCGTGTCTACCGCGACGTGCTGCGCGAAGCCAACGAGGGCGGCAGTGCCTGCGTCGATGCCACCTACCTGTCGACCGCGCTGCTGGGCGAGGTGCTCTACGAGCACGGCGAGACCGAGGCCGCGGTGGCGCTGCTCGAAGACCGTGTGGACGCGCTGGAGCGCGTGTCCATTCCCGACTCGGTGCTGCGCGTGCACCGCTCGCTCGCTGCCGCGCACTGGGCGGCCGGGCGACGGATGGAAGCCATGGCCTGGCTGGAGCGGCTGGAAGACTACAGCGCCGCGTTGGGCCTGGACCGGCTGCTGGTGCACAGCCTCACGATGCAGGTGCACTACCGCCTGCAGATGGGCGACCCGGCCGCCGCCGAAGTGGCGCTGTCGCGCGCCAACGAGATCGACGCGCGCCATGCCGATGCCGCGCACAGCGCACTCGGCGAGATTGCCGTGGTGGCCGAGCGCGCGCGCATCCGCTGGGCGCTTGCCCGCGGCGACACGGACGATGCGGCGCGCAGGATCGAAGCGCTGATAGCGAACATCGCGCTGCGCGGACGGCAACGGTTGATCGCGCAGATGAAGCTGCTGCAGGCCCTGATCGAGCAACGCAGGGGCAGGGCGCAGGCCTCGCGGGAATGCACGCTGGCGGCCTTGCGCAGCGGCCACCGGCTGGGTCTGGTGCGCAGCCTGCTCGACGCGGACCCGGCGGTGATGACGCTGGTGGCGGAAGTGGCGAAGGACGCATCGCTGGACCCGGTGCTCGGTTTCTATGCAGAGCGCCTGGGACGCGCGGGACTCGTGCCTGTCGCTGCCGATGCGACGGTCTCGGTGGGTGTGGCCCCCGAGGCGGGCAGGCGCCCGGTCGAGCCGTTGAGCGACCGCGAGCGCGACGTGCTGGGCTTGCTCGCGCAGGCGATGCCCAACAAGAAGATCGCGCTGGCACTGGGGCTGTCCATCGACACCGTGAAATGGCATCTGAAGAACATCTACGGGAAGCTTGGGGTGGCGGGGCGGGACGAGGCAGTGGCGTGGATGCTGGGGAGGCAGGGGTAGGGCGCTTCTCGTTTCGGCACTGGAACGTCTGGACCAGACGGGTTGCCGGTCAAGAATTCCAGCAGCCGTGCTGCGCGGGCAGCGTTGGAGGCTCTCCGGCAGTCACGGATTCTTGTGCAAAGGCGCTCATCGATCGCACAATTCGGGCGCGGGCGCGTCCTTTCAAGGCGGGGCGTGCGACCTGCTCCAAAACGCCTGTGCCAGCAACGCATGAAAACCGCAGCATCTTCGAGCGTGCGTGAGACGCTCACCGCGGACATCACCCACGGTATCGCTCAACGCTCAGAGATCACGCTCCTGGACGACAGCATTCCGTTGCGCTGGCGGTCGCTCTACGCTTGGCTGGTCCGTGAGACGCCGTGGAGTGCGGAGCTTCCGACCGCGTCGGCGCCTGGCATTGCCTTCTGCCTGGGACACTCCTGCCGTGTGACACGCACCATCGAAGCACGGCGTCAACAGGAGACCCTGCGACCGCGCCAGTTCAGTGTGTTGCCTGCTCACCTCCATTCGCAATGGACGATTGCCGGCAGCCCGGAAATCCTTCACCTCTATGTGCATTCGGCCGCGTTCGATGCCGTAGCCAATGACTTGTTCGATCGGGCCGGTGGGGACGTAGAACTCTTGCCGCGCCTGTGCGAGCATGACCCTGTCATCGAGCACATCGCCAGCACGGTCTTGATCCTTCTGCGGGAGAAGGATCCGCAAAGCCGGCTGCAGGCCGACCACTTGGCGTACCTGCTGGCAGGCCGCCTTGTCAGTCGTCACTCGAACCTCAGCACCCGAGCGGCATCGGCGCCGCTCACCATTGCTGCGCATCAATGGAGGCGAATGCTCGACTTCGTTGAGGCCCATCTTGCCGAGGATCTTTCACTCGAAGCGCTCGCGAGTTGCGCGGGCATCCATCCTTCGCATGTCTGGCGCGCATTCCGTGCCAATCTGGGCACCAGTCCGCACCGCTATGTGGTGTCGCAACGCCTCGAGCGCGCGCGCCACCTGCTCGAGCACACGGCAGACCCCCTGGCCGAGGTGGCATTGCGCGTGGGCTTCTCGAGCCAGAGCCACCTCGCCGCCGCCTTCAAGAAGGACTGTGGCATGACCCCTGTGCAGTACAGAAGAGAGTTTTTCAGGGCCTGACCCGGTGACCCAGGGCAGCGCTTCCGATGCCCATTGAACCCTTGCGCCTCTAGAGTTCACCGGGGTGCGCTGTGGCGGGGACCACGGCGTCTGCCACCGTTTGGGCGGGCAATGTCGTTTGCGGCGTCCTGATGATGTCGAACATGAAGACATCAGGCCGTCCATAGTGACCTGCGCCATCCGCGAAGAACTTGGCAAAGGGGATGAGGGAGAGGTCAAGGTCCGCGTAGAGCACCTTCTCCGTGTCGCGATGCGGCTCGGCCAGCCACTTTCCATTGGGTCCCATGAAGCCCGTGAAGCCACCGCCAAGTGTGGGCGCGTCGGGGCCGGGCTTGACACCAAGACGCTCGATGATCTCCTCGGAGATGCGCCCTTGGACCAGGATCACATAGGTTTGCGCACAGATGGCATGGGCTGCTGCGAGGGTCGTCGCGTAGTGGTCGAAGTCGCCCGCGTTGGGGTCGCCATGCGTTGCATTGATGGCAGGCCAGGAAGCCACATGGATCTGCTCTCCCATGGCCGCGAGCGCGTGCCTGTTGAGATCCATGCTGTGCTCGAAGCAGATCAATCCGCCGACCTTGGCGAAACCCGTGTCGATCACGAAGACGTCACGCCTGTCGCCGCGGCCCCAGACCGTGCGCTCGGCGTTGGTCGGGTGCAGTTTGCGGTGCTTTGCGGCGAGGCGTCCCTCCGGGGAGAACCAGGCCATGGTGTTGTAGAGCGTTCCGCCCTCGCGTTCGTTGACGCCCAGGCAGACCCAGACGCCCGCCTCTTGTGCGGCGGCAGCGATGGCATTCGCCTGGGGGCTAGGGAATTCGATCGCATGGCGGTAAAGCTCCGCGAAGAGCGGGGCCGCGTATTTGGACGTGTGAGACCAGATCCAGTGCGGGTACCCGGGCAGGAAGGTCTCGGGGAATGCGACAAGCCTCGCGCCGCCAGCCCCCGCTTGATGAATGAACTCGACAGTTCGGCGGACGCCGGCCTCGAGGTCGAGGAAGGGGGCGGCAGCGTGAACGGCTGCGACGCGAATGGTTTCGAAGGAAGTCGTCATGGCATGAAGGAAGTGAATGGCGAGCGAAGGTGCGGGCGCATATTCCGCCTGCGAGCGCACTGCGGGCTATCAGAATCCGCTCGCCGCCATCGAAATCTTCTCTTCCTGTTAATGCGGCACTGAATGTCGGCGTTCGCCACCGAACAGGCACGCCCCCCCCGATGCGGGTGGCCGCCTTCAGCATGTTCCGGTTGCCTACTCAAGCCCACGGGTCGAAATCCGCCCGCAGCCCTGAGAAACGAAAGCCCGGCCGCCATGCACCCACCTCCCAGTCCGACCTTGCACCAAGGCTCCACCTTCGCCGAGCTCTACCGCTCTGCCTTCAAAGCCTTCTCCACCCGCGAGGCACTCGTGGGCGATGGCGTGCGCATGAGTTATCGTGAACTCGAACAAGGCTGCCATCGCATGGTGCGTTGTTTTCAAGGGATGGGCCTTCGGCGACAAGACGGCATCGCCGTCCTGGCCGCCAACCGGCCCGAGTCGGTGATGGTCATCATCGCGGCGCACCTGATGGGGCTGGTCTACACGCCGCTGCATCCGCTGGGATCGGAAGAGGACCAGGCCTTCATCCTGAGCGACGTGAAGGCCAAGGCGCTGGTGGTCGACGTGTCGCACCATGCCGGGCGCGGGGCGGCACTGGCGCAGCGCCACCTGGTGCCGCATGTGCTGACGTTGGGGCCGGCTGCCTACGGCATCGACCTGCTCGCTGAATCGAGCGGCCTGGACGGCAGCGACATCGCGCTCGACGCGCAGCCGGACGACATCCTCAAGATCGCCTACAGCGGCGGCACCACGGGCCGCTCGAAGGGCATCGTGCATCACCAGCGCACGGTGGTGACGTCGGCGCTGCAGCAGCTCGCGTGTTGGGAATGGCCGTCGGAGGTGCGCTTTCTGGCCGCCACGCCGGTGTCGCATGCAGCGGGCGCGATGCTCCTCACGACCTTCCTGCAGGGCGGCACGGTGCATCTTCTCGAGCGCTTCAGCGTCGATGGTTTTCTGCAGACGGTCGCGGCCGAGCGCATCACCACGACCTTCCTCGTGCCCACGCAGATCTACGGCTTGCTCGATGCCTCCGAGGCGCTGGCTACGCACGACGTGTCGAGCCTGCAACTCGTGCTGTACGGCGCCGCGCCGATGGCGCCGGCGCGCTTGCGACAGGCGCTGGGCCGGTTCGGTCCGGTGTTCGCGCAGGTCTACGGCCAGGCCGAGGCGCCGATGACCATCAGCTACCTGCGTCGCGACGCGCACGATCTCGATCGCCCCGAGCGGCTGAGCAGTTGCGGCCGCAGCCTGCCGGGCAACCAGGTGCGCCTGCTCGACGCCCACCATGCCGAGGTGCCGGTGGGCGAGATCGGCGAGCTGTGCGTGCGCGGCCCGCTGGTGATGTCCGGTTATCTGGATCGGCCCGAGGAAACGGCCAAGGCTTTCGCCGGCGACTGGCTGCACACCGGCGACATGGCGCGCCGCGATGCCGACGGCTACCTCTACCTGGTCGACCGCGCGAAGGACATGATCATCAGCGGCGGCTTCAACGTGTACTCCAGCGAGGTCGAGAGTTGCCTGGCGCAGCACCCGGGCGTGGCGCTGTCAGCGGTCATCGGCGTGCCGCACGAGAAGTGGGGCGAGGCGGTGATGGCGGTGGTGGTGCGCAAGAAAGAGGGCGCTCCGGTGGACGCCGCCGAGCTGATCGCCTTCGTCACCGAGCGCAAGGGCGTGGTGCAGGCGCCCAAGCTGGTGACCTTCGTCGACACGCTGCCGCTGACCGCGCTCGACAAGGTGGACAAGAAGGCGCTGCGTGCCAGGTACTGGACCGGGCAGGACAGGCAGGTCGGATAGAAGACAGAAAAACGGCCGCACGCGGCGGCCGTTCGCATGTGTGTCGGCGCTTGCTCGTCAATCCACCTTCGCGCCCGACACCTGCACCAGCTTCTGGATCACCGGCCCACTGGCCTCGAAGTTCTTCCTGAACTCGGCCGAGCTGTTGCCCATGCCCACCAGGCCGAAGGCCTGGAAGCGCGCCTTCATGGCGGCGGTCTGCACGACGGCGCGGGCTTCCTTCTCCAGCCGGGCGAGGATGGGTGCGGGGGTCTTGGCGGGGGCGGTCAGCATCACGCCGCCGAGGGGCTTGAACTCGTCGTCGGGGAAGCCGGCCTCGACCATGGTGGGCACGTTGGCCAGCTCGGGCAGGCGCTTGTCGCCGACGATGGCCAGGGCCTTCAGGCGGCCGCTGGCGAGGTGCGGGGCCATGGTGCCCAGGGTGCCGATGCCCATCGGGATCTGGCCGCCGAGGATGTCCTGGATCATCGGTGCCTCGCCCTTGTAGGCGGCATGCGCCATGTCGAGGTGACGTGATTCGCTCAGGTGCGCCATCAGCAGGTGGCTCGAAGAACCGACGCCGAACGAGCCGTAGTTGACCTTGCCCTTGTTGGCGGTGGCCCAGCTCACCAGCTCCTTCATGTTCTGCACGGGCACGTCCTTGCCGACCGCGAACACGAGGCTGGCCGAGCAGATCTCGGTGATGAAGGCGAAGTCGCGCCGCACGTCGTAGGGCACCTTCGAGAACATGTAGGGCGCGTAGTAGATCGGCGTGGCATGCGAGAAGAACAGCGTGTAGCCGTCGGGCGCCGCACGTGCCACCGCCGAGGCGCCGAGCAGGCCGGAGGCGCCGGGCTTGTTGTCCACGATGACGGTCTGGCCCAGGCGCTTGCCGAGTTCGTCGGCCATCACGCGCGCGAGCACGTCGGTGGCGCCGCCGGGTGGTGCCGGCAGCACGAGCGTGATGGTCCGCGTCGGGTAGTCCTGCGCGAAGGCGAGGGTGCTGCAGGCGAGGGCGGCGATGCCGATCAGCCGTCTGGCGAAATGAGATGTGCTGTGCATGGTGTCTCCGTTTTTTCTGTGAAGGCGAGGCGGACGCGCGTTCAGGCGCGCGCCACCTGCGGGCCGGGCTGCGGCTCGAACAGTTGCGCCACCCGGTCGGCCCGGCGCGCGCGCGTGGCCGACTGGTTGACGTAGCCCTTGTCGGCGATTTCGTTGGCGTCCATCGAGGGCGGCTCGGCCATCAGCAGCAGACGCTCGACGCGCAGGCTGGCGCTGCCGGTGTCCTTGCGCAGGCGCTCGCCGAGGGCCGCGACCAGGGCCGGATGCACGACGAGTTCGGCGGCGTCCAGGCCCGCGAGTTCGGGCAGCAGGCGCTGGCAGGCTGCCACGTTGGGCCAGGCCAGCGCGGCGACGTAGGTCTGGTCGTGGCCGCAGATGACCGCATCAGTGATCAGCGGCGCGCAGCGCTCGACCAGCCCGAGGCGGATGGCGCCGGTGCGCACCCAGGTGCCGTTGACCAGCTTGAAGTCTTCCGCCACGCGGCCGTCGAAGCGCATGCCCCGGGTGGGGTCGTTCGCATCGACCAGCCGCACCGCGTCGCCGAGCTTGAAAAAACCTTCCTCGTCGAATGCCGCGGCCGTGAGCTCGGGCTGCGCGACATAGCCGCTGAAGTTGTGGGCGCCGCGCACCCGGATCTCGTAGCGCTCGCCCTCCAGTGGCACCAGCTTGATCTCGGTGCCGGGCGCGGGCGCGCCGATGTTGGCCAGGTCGTCGCAGGCCCAGTTGCGGTAGGTGCCCACGCCGGTGGTTTCCGTCGAAGCCAGCCCGGTGCCGAACACGATGCGTTCGCCCACGGTGCGTTCGGCCACGCGCTGGATGCGCTCGTTGACGTCCTGGGGCAGGCTGGCGCCGCCGTAGCCGAAGTTGACGACGCGGGCGAACAGGCTGCGCGCCAGCTGCGGGTCGCGCTCGAGTTCGGTCGCGAGCATGGTCCACGCCGAGGGCACGCTGGTCAGCAGCGTGGGCGACACCTCGCGCAGGTTGCGCACCGTGCGTTCGAACAGGCCCGGCAGCGGCTTGCCGTCGTCGATGTAGTGCGTAGCGCCGAGCAGCACCGCGCGCCCGAGGTTGAGCACGCCGCCCAGGGCGTGGTGCCAAGGCAGCCAGTCGAGGAACACGGGGGGCTCGTCCTGCTCGGCGAAGCTGGCGAACATGTCCGACTGGCTCGCCGCCGTCGCCTGCAGGTTGCGGTAGCTGAGGGGCACGCCCTTGGGCACGCCGGTGGAGCCGGAGGTGAAGAGAATCCGGGCGATGTCGTCCGGGCGGATGGCCGCGTGCGCGGCGGCCACGCGGTCGCGGCGTGCGGCCGTGAGCTCGAGCGCCGAGAGCGCGTGCCACGACAGGGCGCCCGGTGCGGCACCGTGCACCGCGATCACCGGCACGTCGGGGCCGCCGACGGCAGCCACAGCGCGTTCGAAGGTGGCGCCGTCCTGCACGAACAGCGCCGCCGGCGGCACGAGTTCGCACACGCCCTTCAGGCGCGCGAAGTCGCGGCTCAGCAGCGAATAGGCGGGCGACACCGGCGCGACCGGCACGCCGACGTATTCGGCCGCCAGCAGCAGCACCAGCTGCTCCAGCGAGTTGGGCGAGAGCACGACCAGCGGGCGGCCCTGGCCCAGGCCGAGTTCGAGCAAAGCTGCGCCCACGGCCTGCACCTGCTGCCACAGGGCGCGCCAGGTGATGCGGTTCCATTCGCCGCTGTGCGCGTCGCGTTCGCAGAAGGCCGGCAGGTCGCCGCGGCGTTCGGCCCAGTGGGGGATGTAGCCCGCGAAGCCTGTGCGGCCCGTGGCCTTGGGCGTGAGCGGGGAGCGCAGGATCAGCGTGCCGTCGGCGCGCCGTTCGCACAGGGTCTGGCGAATCGCGTACGGCACGGCCCGGTAGCGCACCGCAGTGGGTGCCCGGGTGGGTTCGTCGGCGAGGGTTGTCATGTGTGTCGTGTCTCCGGAATTTTTCTGGCCCAACGCGAGGCCGCGGGCGTGTCAGGCCACCCGCGGCCGTCCCCACTTTGCGCGTGTTTACTTACTGCGGCGAGCCGGCCACCGCCACGATCTGGCCGGTGATGTAATTCGACTCGGGCAGGCAGAACAGGTACACCGCGCCGGCCGCTTCTTCCGGCGTGCCGCCGCGGCCCAGCGGGTTGCGCTGCGCATGCGACTTCAGCAACTCGGGGTTCAGCCCCACGCGGATGTCGCGGCCTTCGATGTTCACGGTGGCGCCGGCCTTGGCATCGGCATTGGTCATGCGGGTGTGGATCAGGCCGAAGGCCACCGCGTTGACGTTGACCTTGAAGCGGCCCCACTCGCGGCTGAGCGCGCGCGTCATGCCGATCACGCCGGCCTTGGCCGACGAGTAGTTCATCTGTCCGGCATTGCCGTTCAGCGCCGAGGTCGACGAGACGTTGACCACTTTGCGGTACACCTCGATGCCCTTTTCCTGGTCGGCCTGCGCCTGCGCCTTGATGACCGGGTAGGCCGCGCGCAGGATGCGGAAGGGCGCCGTCATGTGGCAGTCGACGATGGCGTGCCACTGCTCGTCGGTCATGCGCTGGATCACGTCGTCCCAGGTGAAGCCGGCGTTGTTGACGATGATGTCGATGCCCTTGAAGTGGTCCATCGCCGTCTTGATGTAGCGCTCGGCGAAGTCGGGCGCGCTGACGTTGCCCGCGCAGGCCACCGCCTCGGCGCCGCTCTTCTTCAGCAGCTCGACCGTCTCCTGCGCCGGGTCGGCGTCCAGGTCGTTGACCACGATGCGTGCGCCCTGGCTGGCCAGCTTCATGGCGATGGCCTGGCCGATGCCGCGACCCGAACCGGTGACCAGTGCCACCTTGCCGTCAAGAGTTCCCATGTGTCTATCTCCAGAAATGAATGAGTGAATGGATGGGGGTTCAGAGCGCGACCACGGCATCGCCCACGATGCGGGTCTCGCCGTACTGGTTGCGCGTTTCGATTGCGAGCTTCACGCGCTGCTCGCCGTTCACCTCGAACTTCTCGACCACCCGGCCCGTGCAGGTGATCTGGTGGCCCAGGTGCGTGATGCCGGTGAAGCGCACGCCGAAGCTGCGCAACTTGCGCTGGTCGACCCACTGCGTGAGCAGGCGTCCCAGGTAGGCCATCGACAACATGCCGTGCGCGAACACGTCGGGCATGCCGGCCTTGCGCGCGTAGTCGAGGTCAATGTGAATCTGGTTGTGGTCGCCCGAGGCGCCGGCGAACAGGGCCAGCGTGGTGCGGGTGATGGGCGGCAGGGCCAGCGGGGGCAGGGCGTCGCCGACAGTCGCGGTGGTGGGGGAAGGGGTGCTCATGGTCGTTGCCTTCTTCTTCATGCGTTCTTGTGAACGAGGATCGAGCGCAGGTCGGCCACGTGCTCGCCGCGCTGGTTGGTGACGCGCGACTTGCGCTCCACGAAGCTCAGTGCGCCGTCCTTCTTGTCGTAGATGTCGGCGATGTGCGTCTCGAACTGCAGCGTGTCGCCGGCGTAGGCCATGCGGTGGTAGTCGAAACTTTCTTCGCCGTGCAGGATGCGCGAGGTCACGATGCCCAGCGTTTCGCGCCAGGCGTTCGACGGAATCTGGAACTCCAGCGAGAACAGGAAGGTCGGCGGCAGCGGCAGGCCCGGATGCCCGGCATCGCGCGCGGCCGATTCGTCCAGATAGACGGGGTTGGTCTCGCCGATGGACTTGGCGAAGAAGCGCAGCTGCCCCGCCTCGGCCGTGGCCTTGTAGACCGGCAGCTTCATGCCGATGTGCTTCTTGTCGATCATGCGCTGGCCCTCTTGTAGATCGTCACGACACCGGCGCCGCCCAGGCCCAGGTTGTGCTGCAGCGCCACCTTGGCGCCTTCGACCTGGCGTTGGTCTGCCGTGCCGCGCAGTTGGTGCGTGAGTTCGTAGCACTGGGCCAGGCCGGTGGCGCCCAGCGGGTGGCCCTTGGACAGCAGGCCGCCCGAGGGGTTGGTGACCCAGCGACCGCCGTAGGTGTTGTCGCCGTCGTTCACGAGCTTCTCGCCTTCGCCTTCGCCGCACAGCCCCAGGCCTTCGTAGGTGAGCAGCTCGTTCTGCGCGAAGCAGTCGTGCAGCTCGATGACGTCGATGTCCTTGGGGCCGACGCCGGCCTGCTCGTAGGCCTGCTTCGCGGCCAGGGCCGTCATGTCGAAGCCGACCACGCGGATCATGTCCTTGGCGTCATAGGTGCTGGGCAGGTCGGTGGCGAGCGCCTGGCCGGCAATCAGCACGTCGGTGCGCAGGCCGCGCTTGCGGGCGAAGGCTTCCGACACCACGATGGCCGCGGCGCCGCCGCAGGTGGGTGGGCAAGCCATCAGGCGGGTGATGACGCCGTCCCACAGCATCGGCGCGTTCATCACGTCCTCGGTCGACACGACGTTGCGGAACACGGCCAGCGGGTTGTTGGCGGCATGGCGGCTGGCCTTGGCGCGGATGGCGGCGAAGGTCTCCAGCTTGGTGCCGTACTTCTGCATGTGCGCGCGGCCGGCGCCGGCAAACTGGCGGATGGCCGACGGAATTTCGGGATGGCCGACCAGCTCGTCCACCACTTGGGCGGCGCGCTCCAGCGCGGGTGCGCGATCGTCCCAGCGCGACTTGAGCGCACCCGGGTTCATCTGCTCGAAGCCGAAGGCCAGCGCGCAGTCGACCGCGCCGCTTTGCACCGCCTGGCGCGCCAGGTACAGGGCCGACGAACCGGTGGCGCAGTTGTTGTTCACATTGAGCACCGGAATGCCGGTCATGCCCACGCGGTACACGGCCTTCTGGCCGCAGGTGGAGTCGCCGTAGACGTAGCCGGCATAGGCCTGCTGCACGTCGCTGAATTCGAGCCCGGCATCGGCCAGCGCCATGCGGATGGCCTGTTCGCCCATCACGTCGTAGGGCTCGCTGGTGCCGGGTTTCTTGAAGGGGATCATGCCGACGCCGGCGACGAATACCTTGTTTGCCATGTGTGGTTCCTCGGTTGGTTTGAATCAGAGTTTTCTGGCGATCAGCTCGCGCATCACTTCGCTGGTGCCGCCGTAGATGCGCGTGACGCGCATGTCGACGAAGTCGCGTGCGATGGGGTACTCCAGCATGTAGCCGTAGCCGCCGTGCAGCTGCACCATCTCGTCGAGCGCCTTGCCCAGCGTCTCGGTGGCGAAGAGCTTGGCGATGGCTGCTTCTTCGAGCGTGAGGCGCCGGCGCATGTGCTCGCCGATGTAGTGGTCGATCAGGGTGCGCACGGCCACGGCCTGTGCCTTCACGTCGGCGAGCTTGAACTTGGTGTTCTGGAAGTCCCACACGGTCTGGTCGAAGGCGCGGCGCTCCTTGACATAAGCCAGCGTGTTCTCCAGCGCGCGCTCCAGTCGTGCGGCGGCGCCGACGGCGATGGTGAAGCGCTCCTGCGGCAGCTCGCCCATCAGGTAGGCGAAGCCCTTGCCTTCCTCGCCCAGGCGGTTGACCACCGGCACGCGCACGTTGTCGAAGAAGAGTTCGGCCGTGTCCTGCGCGTACTGGCCCACCTTCTCGAGCTTGCGCCCGCGCCGGAAGCCCGCGCGCGTGGCTTCCACCGCGATCAGGCTGATGCCCTTGGCGCCGGCGGCCGGGTCGGTCTTGCAGACCACGAGGATCAGGTCGGCCGTGAGCCCGTTGCTGATGAAGGTCTTGCTGCCGTTGATGACGTACTCGTCACCCTCGCGAACGGCGGTGGTGCGCACCGCCTTCAGGTCGCTGCCGGTGCCCGGCTCGGTCATGGCGATGGCCAGGATGGTCTCGCCCGAGGCCGTGCCGGGCAGCCACTTGCGCTTCTGTTCCTCGGTGCCGGCGCGCAGGATGTAGGGCGCGATGATGTCCGAGTGCATGCCGAAGGCCGGGCCGCTCACGCCGGAGCGCGCCATCTCTTCGCTGAACACGGCCGCGTGGCCGAAGTCGCCGCCGCCACCGCCGTAGTCCTCGGGGAGCGAGGCGCACAGCAGGCCTTCGCGGCCGGCCTTCAGCCAGGTCTCGCGGTCGACCTGGCCGGCACGGTCCCAGTCGGCTTGGCGCGGCTTGCATTCGCGTTCCAGGAAGCGGCGCACCGTCTCGCGGTACATCTCATGGTCGTCTCGAAAGACGTTGCGGGTCACGTTCACGGATTTGTCTCCTGAGGGGCTCGTGGCAAGACCCAAAGGTAAATCCGGGGCGGGGACCACCACTCCCGATGGGGGCGGGTTGACCCGAAGGGGGCCGCGCGCCGCCGGCGCGAAGGCGTCAGTCCGGCGCGGTGGCGGCGGCGCCGGCGTCCCATCCGAGGTCGCGCACGCGCGCCACGGCTTCGTCGCGGCCGGACACGCGCAGCTTGCCGTAGATGCGGCTCAGGTACCACTTGACCGTCTCGGGCGACAGGCCGAGGGCGCGCGCGATCTTCTTGTTGGGCATGGCCTGGGCCAGCAGGCGCAACATCTCGACCTCGCGCTCGCTGAAGGCTTCGAGGCCGGCCGGCGTTGCGCCCGATGTACCGGGTGCGCCGGTTGCGGCGGCACCGTCCACGGGCGCCTCCGGGCGCGTGCGCACGGCCAGCAGGCGCTCGACGTAGAAGGCCAGCACCGGGTCGAGCGATTCGGTGCGCGCGAGCTCGTCGAGCATCCGGCGCGCCATCGTGTCGGCATCGACCAGGCTGCGCAGCAGGCCGAGCCGGTGCCCGCGCTGCAGCGCGTCGCGCAGCTTGCGCCGGGCGGATTCGCCGCAGCCGCGCTGGGCCTCGACCGCCGCGCTGCGCACCAGCAGCTGCACCACGCTGCGCTGCCGGCCGCGCGCCTCGCACAGGGCGAGCAGGTCGTCCAGCTGCACGGCGGCGCGTTCAAAGTCGCCCAGCGTCACGGCCAGCCGGATGCGTGCGCGCTGTGCCACCTCGCGGATCTCGCCGAGCGACCCCGCGGCCGGGGCCGCATGGCGCGCGTCGATCGCCTCCAGCCGGGCCAGCGCCGCCTGGGCGGCCGTCAGTTCGCCGCACAGTAGGCGGCAATGCACCTCGTCGCCCAGTCGGTGGGCGAGCAGGCGATCGAGCCGGTGGCGCGTGGCGTAGGCCTCCAGCCGTTCGAGGTGGGCGAAGGCACCGGCCGTGTCACCGGCCTGCCAGGCGGCCGCGGCCAGCACCCGGTGCACGCGGAGCACGGCATCGGGCATGGCGATGCGTTCCAGCGTGCCGACCTTGTCCTCGAGCAGCGCGCGCGCCTGGCGGGCGTCGTCGAGTTCGTAGAGCACCTCGGCGAGCAGGCTGAGCGCGAGAAAGCGCGCATCGGCGCCCGCCTTGCCGGCCTGTTCGGCTTCGGCCGCCACGGCGCGGAGCACGCGTTCGGCCTGCGTCATCTGGCCTTCCATCGCATAGCTCAGCCCGACCAGGCAGCGGCCCTGCAGGCTGCCGGCGGCGGTCGCCACGAGCGGCGCGCCATCGACCATCAGCGGCGGCGCCTCGCGCTGCACGCGGCGCGCCTGCTCGTAGGCGCCTTGCTGGATATGAAGCCACGACAGGATGTTGTGGCGCACGCCGACCGCGAGCGGATCGGCATCGGGCGGCACCTGCAGCAAGTGCGGAAGCATCGCCAGCGCGGCGTCGGTGTCATCGCGCTGCAGCGCCAGCGCGGCCTGCAGCGCGGCGACATGAAAGCGGTGCGCGACCGCGTCGGCCGGCAGGTCGCGTGTCAGGTCATCGAGCGTGCGTGCGCAGGCATCGAGGTCGCGTTCGAAGAACTGCGTGCGCACCAGCCACAGCCGCATGCTGAAGCTGCGCTGCAGCTGCTCCGGTGGGAGCTGGCGCAGCAACGCCGCCAGTTCGCGACGCTCGCCGCGCACGATGAGCGACTGCGCGCACTGGTCGACCAGCGCCGCGGCCTGCGCCGGATCGCCCGACTGCACGGCATGGCGCACCGCGTCCTGCAGCAGGCCGCGGTCGCGAAACCACGTGAAGGCGCGTGCGTGCACGGTCTGCCGTGCAGGCTCGGCGAGGACGGCGAAGCGGGTCAGCAGCGCGTCGCGCAGCAGCGGGTGCAGGCGGAACCAGGTCTCGCCCGGTGGGTGCTCGACGCGGTCGACAAAGTGGTCTTCGCTTTCCAGCCGCAGGAGCAGCGTGGCCACGTCGGCGACCGTGCCCGGCGCGTCGGCGAGCGCGGCGCACAGCGGTGCACAGAGGCGCAGGCAGGGCGCCGCGCGCACGAGCAGGTCGAGTTCGCCGGGCGACAGGTGCGTGCACACCTCGTGCTCGAAGTAGTGGGTCAGGGCGGTCGCATCGCGGGCAGGCAGGCCGGCGAAGGGCTGGCCCGTGGCGGTGAGCGCGGAGGGTTCCCGTCGCTTCTTCTTCCAGTCGAGCGCAAAGAGGCGCAGACCGGCGACCCAGCCTTCGCTGAGTTCGTGCAGGGTGCGCACGGTGCGGGCATCGATTTCGCCCAGTTGTGATTTCAGAAACTGGGCACTCTCCGCCGCCGTGAAGCGCAGGTCGTGCCGGTCGAGCTCCAGGGTCTGGGCCTGGCTGCGCAGCCGTTCGAGCGACAGCCGCAGACGGCCGCGCGAGACCAGCACCAGGTGCAGGTTGGGCGGGGCGTAGTCCAGCAACCACTGCAGCGCATCGAGGATCGCGGGGTGGCGCAGCCGCTGCAGGTCGTCGAGCACCAGCGCCACATCGCGCGGGTGCGCCGCGATGCCGCGCACCAGTGTGATGACCTGCCGCTCGATGGCATCGGGGTCGGTGCCGATGCCTGTGGTGGTCTCGTGCGCCAGCGCCGCGTCGACCTGCGCCAGGCTGGCGAGCAGGCCTTCGAAGAAGCGTGCGGGGTTGTCGTCGTCCGCGCCCGGCGTGAACCAGGCAACCTCGAAACCCATCGGCACCAGGGTCCGTCGCCAGGCCGCGATGAGCGCAGACTTGCCAGCGCCCGCCGCCCCGGTGACGGCGATGCAACGCAGCTGCCGGGCTTCGGTCAGGCGCGCCAGCAGGCGCTCGCGTCCGACCGTGCCGACAACCGGGCGCCGCGCTGCCTCGGGCTTGGCCGTTGGCGAGGCGGAGGAGGGTGGAACCGGCATCGCGGTCGATTGTGCAGCAGCACTGCGGGGCGACACCACCCGCTGCGGGTAGGGTCGGGCGCTGTGCGCGAGAATGCACGCCGATGCCGACCCTGCCCGCCGAGCGCACGAAACACAACGATGCGCAGCCTGTGTCCGGATCGCTTCCGCGGTCCGCCGGGCTTCTGTTGTCGCGCGAGACCTTGCTCGCGCGCCTGTCCTTGTCCGCCTCGGCGCCGCACCGGCTCGTCGTCGTTCAGGCGCCCGCGGGCTGCGGCAAGACCTCGCTGCTCCAGCTGTGGCGGCGCGAGCTGGTGTCGGTGGGTTCGGAGGTCGCCTGGGTCGGGCTGGGCAGCGACGACAACGACATCCTGCGGCTCGTCGACGACCTGTTCGCGGCCTTGGAGCCCATCGATGCGGCCATCACGCGCGAGGCCCGCCTGCTGGCCGGGCGCGGCAGCGATCCCGAGGCGGTCGAGCGCATGGTCATCGGCCTGGTGCAGGGCATCGCGGCGAGCGGGCGCGAGATCGTGCTGGTGCTCGACGATGCGCACCATCTGCACAGCGCCGGGGCGGTGCATGCGGTCCAGCTGCTGATCGAGTACGCGCCCGCCAACCTTCGCTGCGCCCTGGCCACGCGCACCGCGTTGCCGCTTTTTCTCGCACGCGCACGCGCGGCGGACCAGATGCTGCAGCTCGGCCCCGACGACCTGCGTTTTTCGCGCGACGAATCGGTCGAGTTTCTTCGCGAGCGCCTGTCGGGCGCCGACGACCGCATCGCCGATCGCCTGCATGCGCTGACCGACGGGTGGCCGGCCGGCCTGCAGCTGCTGAGCGTGGCCTTGCGCCGCCGGCCGGGCGCGCTGCCGGAGCAGGTCGAGCGTGTCTGCGATCCCAAGACCTTCTCTGCCTACCTCGAGCAGGAGGTGCTGCTGCGCCTGGCGCCGGACGAGTTGCGCCTGATGGTGTGCTGCGCGGTGCCGTCGCGGTTCAATGCGCCGCTGGGCGCCGCGCTGCTCGGCGAGCCACTGGGTACCGCGCACTGCGCCGCACTGCTGGGCCGGCTCGCGGGCGAAGGGCTGTTCATGACCCGCACCGCCGGCGCGGACGATCCGGCCGCGTGGTGGCGCATCCATCCGCTGCTGCGCGACGTGCTGCGCGCCCGCTTCGAGACCTGGCCGGCGCCCGAGCGCCGCCGTGTCCACGTCGCGGCATGGCACTGGTTCGCGGCCGAGGCCCAGCACCACGATGCCGTGCGCCACGCCATGCAGGCCGGCGAAGCCGACGCTGCCGTCGAACTGGTGGAAGGCTGCGCGAGCGAGTTGTTCGTGCGCGGCGAGCTGCGCCAGCTGGTGAGCCTGGTGCGGCTGCTGCCGCCCGCGCTGCTGAGCGAGCGGGCGGGCCTGCGCCTGTGGATGGCCTGGGTCGAGGTGTACGAGCGCCGGCTGGCCGAGTGCGCGCGCACCGTCGCCCAGTTGCGCATCGACCTGGCCGACGCCCCGCCCGCCATGCGCTACCGGCTCACGCTGTTGCGCGGCCTGCTGGCGGTGCAGAGCGACGACACGCTCGGCGCGATGGCGATCCTGCCGGAGCTGCAGCACGCGCCCGATGGCGCGGATGGCATCGCGCGGGCCGGGCGGCGCAACATCCTGAGTTGGCTCTACGTGTACCGCGGCGAGTACGAGCGCGCGCGCCGCATCCAGCTCGACGAGGAGCCGCCGCTGGTCGAAGGGCAAGTGCTGCACGGTACGCCTTTCGGTGCGCTGGTCGGTCGTTGCCTGGTCGGGTTGGCGCATGCGGTCGAAGGCCAGATGATCCAGGCCGAGCGCATCTACCGCGACGTGCTGTTCGAGGCCGATCAGCGCGGCAGCAGCTGCGTCGATGCCGCCTGCATGGCGGCCGGCCTGCTGGCCGAAGTGCTCTACGAATTGAACGACCCGGCCGCCGCGGCGCGCCTGGTCGAAGAGCGGCTCGACGTGCTGGAGCGCGTGTCGATTCCCGACACCGTGGTGCGCGTGATGCTGGTGTTGACGCGCGCCCGCCGCATGGCCGGCCGCCCGCTCGATGCCCTGGCCCACCTGGAACAGGTCGAAGACTACGCGCAGCGGCTCGGCCTGGACCGCGTGATGGCCTACTGCCTGCTGGAGCAGTTCAAGCTGCACGCGGAGCGCGGCGAATCCGAGGCGGTGCGCGACTGCATGGCGCAGCTGGATGCGCTCGACGCGCGCCACGCGGGTGTCGAATCCGAAACCCTCAGCGAGATCATGGTGGTCGCGGAGCGCGCGCGCATTCGCCTGGCGATCTGGGACGGTGACCTGCAGGGCGCGTTGCGGCGCATCGACGCGCTGTGGGTCCTGTGCGAGCGGCGCGGGCGCATCCGCCGCCTGGCCTACCTGCACCTGCAGGCGGCCGTGCTCGAGCGCCGGCTGGGGCGGGACGATGTGGCGCGCGAGCGCACGCGCGAAGCCCTGCGCATTGGCCACCGGCTCGGCCTGGTGCGCTCGCTGCTCGATGCCGACCCCGACGCGCTGGCGCTGATCGAGATGGTGGGCGCCGAGCCCGGCATGGACCCGCTGCTGGCCTTCTACGCCCAGCGCATCCAGGCCTCGGCCCGCCAGTCGCAGGCGAACGCGGGGAGCGGGCAGGGCGCAGGCAGTGACTCGGCCCGCACCGCCTCGCTCGAGCTGCTGAGCCCGCGAGAGACCGAGATCGTGCAGCTGCTGCAGCAGTCGATGCCGAACAAGAAGATCGCCCGCGCGCTCGGGGTGTCGCTCGACACCGTGAAGTGGCACCTGAAGAACGTCTACGGCAAGCTCGGCGCGACCGGGCGCGACGACGTGGTGCAGCGCCTGCGCGCCGCTGGGACGAAGACCGGGGCTCCGTAGCTCACCTCCACCGGGTTTTCCCGAGCCGCCCCAGAGGGGTGGGGTGTTCGCCGCACCGAACCGGATGATGGCCTCCAGCGCGTCGCGTCGCTCCTGACCGCGACAGCGACTTCCAGGAGACGCATCCATGTCCGTTCGATTTTTCCCCTTTGCCGGTGCGGTCCGCGCGCTGCTTGTCGGCGCCGCACTCGCGGTGTCGGCACAGGCGCAGGCCGCTGGGTACCCCGAGCGCCCTGTGCGCATCCTCGTGGGCGTGCAGGCCGGCGCCAGCACCGACACGCTCGCGCGGCTGGTCGCGCAGAAGCTTGGCGACCGGCTGGGCCAGCCCTTCATCGTCGAGAACCGGACCGGCGCAGCCACCCGCATCGGCATGGAGACCATGGCACGCGCGCCGGCGGACGGCTACACGCTGGGGCTCGCGAACGCGGTCAGCACCAGCTTTCCGCTGATGTTCGACAACTTCCCCTTCGTGCCGGGCAAGGACTTCGTGCCGGTCTCGATGGTCGGCCGCGCGCCGTCGTTCCTGGCGGTGCGCAGCACGCTGCCCGTGCGCAACGTCGCCGAGTTCATCGCCTATGCCAAGGCCAACAGCGGCAAGCTGAGCTTCGGCTACGGCGGCGCGGGCAGCAACCCGCACGTGGCCGCGCTCACGCTGGTGCGCTCGCTTGGCGTGAAGGCCATCGGCGCGCCCTACAAGGGCAATGCGCCCACGGCCCTGGCCGTGGGCGCGGGCGAGGTCGACTTCGCGATGCTCGAGTACGCCGCGGTGCGCCCGATGGTGGAGCGCGGCAACGTCCGCCTGCTCGCCGTGACCGAGCCCAAGCGCTTCGCGCTCCTGCCCGACGTGCCGACCAGCACCGAGCAGGGCCTCACACGCGAGATCGAAGGCATGACGCCCTGGTTCATGTGGATGGCGCCCGCGGGCACGCCCAAGCCGGTGGTCGAGCTGCTCAACCGCCACGTCAACGAGATCCTCAAGCTCCCCGAGGTGCAGCAGCCGCTGCGCGCCGCCGGCATCGAGCCCGAAGGCAGCACGACCGCGGCCGCCACCGAGTACTTCCTGGGCGAACGCGCGCGCATCACGCGGCTGTCGCAGGAACTCGGCGTGTCCTTCAAGGAATGAAACGAAAGAACCCCATGGCCTCCGATACCGAAACCATTGCCTTGCGCGAGTCGCAGCTCGTCATCGACGGCCCCGTCGCCGAGTTTTCGCACCAGCGGCCTGGCGCGCGCAACGCGCTGTCGATGGAACTGCGCGCCGACTACGCCGAGATGCTGGCGCGCGTGCGCGAGAACCGCGCGCTGCGCGTGCTCGTGCTCACCGGCTCGGGCGGCAGCTTCTGCGCGGGCGGCGACGTCAAGGGCATGAACGAGCGGCTGCAAGACCCCGACCCCGAGCGCAACTCGCCCGACGCCACGCGCCGCCGCCTCATGGACTCGCAGCTGTGGCTGACCCAGCTGCGCGAGCTCGACCTGCCGGTGATCGCCGCCGTGGACGGCGCGGCCTACGGCGCCGGCTTCGGCCTGGCGCTGCAGGCCGACTTCATCCTCGCGTCGACGCGTGCCGCCTTCTGCATGTCGTTCGCGCGCATGGGCGCGGTGCCCGACTACGGCGCGCTGTACACGCTGCCGCGCATCGTGGGCTTGGCGCGCGCCAAGGAAGTGATGCTCACCGCGCGCCGCATCGGCGCGCAAGAAGCGATGGCGATGGGCTTCGTCCATGCGGTGCATGAACCCGCTGCACTGCCGCAGGCCGCGCGCGCCTTCGCGCACCGGCTCTCGGCCGGCCCGCGCGAGGCGGCCGCCATGACGCGCAGCCTGCTCAACAAGAGCTTCGAGACCGACTACGCCACGCTGGCCACGCTGGAGGCCTGCGCGCAGGGCGTGGCGATGGCCTCGGCCTACCACGCCGAGGCCGCGGCGCGATTCACGCGTGGCGAACCCAGCCTGTTCGATTGGGACCGCGACAGCGCGGCGCCGCAGCAGAAATAGAACGACAAAGAGCATCTCACCATGTCCCCGCACGCATCCACCCCCGACCTCGAGACTTTCCGCGCCGAGGTCCGCCACTTCCTCGACGAGGCCATTCCCTCCGACATCCGCGCCTCGGTGCGCGCGCACTGCCTGGTCACGCGCGAGCAGGCCAGCCGCTGGCAGCGCATCCTGCATGCGCGCGGTTGGGGCGCCCCCGGATGGCCGCGCGAACACGGCGGTCCCGGCTGGTCGCTGGTGCAGCAGGCCGTGTTCCGCGAAGAGCTCGCCGCCAGCGACGCGCCGCGCTACGAAAACCTGGGCATCGACACCATCGGCCCCACGCTGATGCGCCACGGCACGCCCGCGCAGCAGGCCCGCTTCCTGCCGCGCATGCTGTCCTTCGACGACTACTGGGCGCAGGGCTATTCCGAGCCCGACGCCGGCTCCGACCTGGCCTCGCTGCGCACCACGGCGCGGCGCGAGGGCGACCACTACGTCGTCAGCGGCACCAAGATCTGGCAGAGCTACGGCCACTGGGCCAACTGGGCGCTGGTGCTCGTGCGCAGCGACAGCAGCGCGGCGCGCAAGCAGGACGGCATCTCGGTGCTGTTGATCGACCTCGAATCGCCCGGCGTCACGGTGCGCCCGATCCGCTTCATGAACGGCGCGCAGTTCCACGTCCAGCTCTTCTTCGACGAGGTGCGCGTGCCGGTCGAGAACCTCGTCGGTGTCGAGCATGCCGGCTGGAGCGTGGCCAAGGGGCTGCTCGTGATCGAGCGCCTGTTCGTCGCACGCGTCGCCGAGTGCAAGGCCGACGTGCTGGAAACCGCGCGCATGGCGGAAGGGCGCGGACCCGGCGGTGCCTCGCTGCTTGCCCAAGACGTGTACGCGCGCCGCTTCGCCGAACTCGACGTGCGCGCCCGCGCGCTCGATGCCGCCTGGTGGCCTGCTGTTCGCACGGTGGAGGCGGGCGGCGACGCCGGCCTGGACGCTTCGTTGCTCAAGCTGCAGGGCAACACGCTGCTGCAAGACCTGCAGCAGCTGCAGCTCGAGTTCGCGGGCCTCGAGGCCTTGCCCTGCGACGCCGGTGCCATCGACGGCGTGCCCAACCCCGAGCCGCTGTCGCCCACCTACGCCGAAAACCTGGCGCTGCATGTCTGGCGCTACCGCGGCATCACGCTGGGCGGCGGCACGTCGGAGGTGCAGCGCGGCATCGTCGCCAAGGCCATCTTCGGCGGACAGAGCGCGCTCGACGGCGATGCGGGCGAGCCGCTGAACGACGAGCAGGCGATGCTCGACGCGGCCCTGCGCCGTCTGCTGGCAGATCGCTACGCCTTCGAGCACCGCCAGCGAGTGCTCGCGGACCACGGCGGCTTCGACGCGTCGTTCTGGCAGTCGTTGCACGACCTGGGCATCGGCAGCCTGTGCGTGCCCGAGCGCGACGGCGGCTTCGGCGGCGGCGCGGTCGAACTCAGTGCTGTGATGGAGGCGACCGGCGAAGCGCTGCTGCTCGAACCTTTGCTCTGGAGCACGGTGCTCGGCGTGCAGCTGGTGAGCGACACGCCGCCTTCGGAGGTGCGCAGCCGGCTGCTCGACGGCCTGGCGGACGGCTCGCTGCGCGTGGCATTCGCGCACGGCGAAGGCAACGGCGTGGCCGATGTCGCGCGCATCGACACCCTCGCGCGGCGCGACCGCGACGGCTGGCGCCTGAGCGGACGCAAGCGTTTCGTGCTCGGCGGCGACGGCGCGCAGACGCTGCTCGTGAGCGCGCGGCTTGAAGACGGCGGCCTCGGCCTGTTCGCCTGCGACGCGGCGGCAGCGGGTGTTGCACGACGCAGCTATCGCCTGCACGACGGGCGCGGCGCCTGCGACGCCGTGTTCGACAACGTGGCGCTGCCCATCGATGCGCTCATCGCCGGGCCCGAGCGCGCCGGCGAAATCATCGAGGAGGCCGTGGCTTTCGCGACCCTCGCGCTGGCCGCCGAGAGCGTCGGTGCGATGCGCCGCGCGCTCGCGATCACGGTCGACTACATGCGCACGCGCAAGCAGTTCGACCGCGCGCTGGCCGACTACCAGGCGCTGCAGCACCGCGTGGTCGAGCACTACCGGCTGTGGGGGCAGGCGCGCACGCTGGTGCGCGAGGCCGCGCAGGGCTGGCCTGCTGTTTCGCCGCAGGAGCGTGTGCGCCGCGTGAGCGCGGCCAAGTACGCCGCCGGCCTGGCGGGCCGCGCCATCGCGCTCGACGGTCTGCAGCTGCACGGCGCCGTCGGCCTGCAGGACGAGACCGCCATCAGCCACTACGCCAAGCGGCTCATGGCCAACGACGTGCTGCTCGGCGATGCCACTTTCCATCTCGGCCGCTTTGCCGGCGCAGGAGCCGCGATCCCATGACCGCCAAGGACAACGCCTTCAAAGGCCAGGGCCCGCTGGCCGGCCTGCGCGTGCTCGACATCGCCACTGTGGTGGCTGCGCCCTCGGCCGCCGCGTTGCTGGCCGACTACGGCGCCGAGGTGCTCAAGATCGAGCTGCCCGGCGTGGGCGACGGCTGCCGCGCCTTCCCGCCCTTCAAGGACGGCAAGGCGCTGTGGTGGAAGGTGACCAACCGCAACAAGAAGCTCATCTCGCTCGACCTGCGCAAGCCGCGCGGCCTGGCGCTGTTCAAGCGGCTGCTGCCGCGCTTCGACGTGCTGATCGAGAACTTCCGCCCCGGCACGCTCGATCGCTGGGGCCTGGACCGCGACACGCTCTGGGCGCTCAAGCCCGGCCTCGTCATCCTGCGCGCCACGGCCTTCGGCCAGACCGGCCCGTACCGCGACCGGCCGGGCTTCGCGCGCATCTTCGAGGCCATGGGCGGGCTGACCTACATCTCGGGCGAGGCCGACGGGCAGCCCATGCATGCGGGCTACCCCATCGGCGATTCGATCGGCGGGCTGTTCGGCGCGCTCGGCGTGATGACCGCGCTGTGGAAGCGCGCGGCCCACCCCGACGCGCCGGGCGAGGAGATCGACCTGTCGCTCACCGAGGCCATGCTCAAGCTGATCGAGTTCCTGCCGATCAAGTACGACCTGCTTGGCGAAAGCCACGAGCGCTCGGGCAACACCAGCCAGTACGCGGCGCCGACCGGCGTGTACCGCACGCGCGACGGCCAGTGGGTGTCGCTGTCGGGCAGCACCAACGCGCTGTTCGCGGCCAACTGCCGCGCCATCGGGCGCGAAGATTTGCTGAGCGATCCGCGCTTTGGCGGCAACCCCGCGCGCTGCGCACACACAGCCGAACTCAACGCGCTCTTCGCCGACTGGTTCCTGGCGAACGACCTGGCCGACGTGCTCGCATCTTTCGAGCGCCACAAGGGCACGCTGGCGCCGATCTATTCGGCACGCCAGATCGTCGAAGACCCGCAGGTGAAGGCGCGCGAGTTCCTGTGCACCGTGCCCGACCGCGATTTCGGCGAAGTGCGCATCCAGGGTGTGGTGCCGCGCTTCCTGCGCGACCCCGGTGCCATTCACACGCCCGGCGGCGCGATCGGCGAAGACAACGACGAGGTCTTCGGTGACTGGCTCGCGCTCGATGCCGACGAGCAGGCCCGGTTGCGCGAGGAGGGCGTGATCTGAGGGACCGCGGCGCGGCGGCTCGCGGGCCTCAGACGGCCGCGAAGCCGAGCCGCACCCGCGCTTCGCCGTACTCCCGCTGCAGCCGCGCAGCGATCGCGGCGGTGCCTTCGGCCTCGCCGATGCTGCCCACGCCTTGCCCGGCCGACCAGATGTCGCGCCACACCTTGGCCTTGGCCATGCTTTCCGAGCCGAAGTCTTCTTCCGCCGCCCCGCGGTCCGGCAGGGCGTCCGGGTCGTAGCCGGCCGTCGCCACGCTGCTGCGCAGGTAGTTGGCATGCACGCCGGAGAACAGGTCGGTGTAGACGATGCCTTCGGCGGGCGCATCGAGCACGGCCTGCCGGTAGGCGGGCGTGATGTTCGCCTCGGTCGCCGCCAGGAAGCGCGTGCCCATGTAGGCAAGGTCGGCGCCCATCGCCTGCGCGGCCAGGATGTCGTCGCCCCGTGTGATCGCGCCGCCGAGCAGCACGAGCCCGCTGAACCATTGCTTCACTTCGCCCACCAGCGCGAAGGGCGACAGGCGCCCCGCATGTCCGCCTGCCCCCGCGCACACGAGGATCAACCCGTCCACGCCGGCCTGCGCCGCCTTGCGTGCGTGCCGCTGGTTGACGACGTCGTGGAACACCAGCCCGCCGTACCTATGCACGGCCTCGACCACGGCTGCCGGGTTGCCCACCGAGGTGATGACGATCGGCACGCGGCGGCGCACGCAGGTCGCAAGGTCGGCGGCGAGGCGGTCGTTGGTCTTGTGCAGGATCAGGTTCACCGCGTAGGGCGCGGCGGGCGCGTGCGGGTGCGTTGCGTCGTGCGCCGCGAGCTGCTGTTCGATGGCGTCGATCCACGCATCGAGCGCGGCGGCGGGGCGCGCGTTCAGCGCGGGAAACGAACCGACGATGCCGGCCTTGCACTGCGCGACAACAAGCTCGACGCTGCTGGCGATGAACATGGGGGAGGCGACGGCCGGCAGGCGCAGCCGCTGGAGCAGAGGGTGGGTTGTGGTCATGGCGCCAGTAGATGCCGGCGCGGGCGCGAAGGCCCCACTCTTCAGGAGTGGGGGCGCAGGGTGCGGTGGCGTGGACCATCGAGCGCAGCAGGCACTACAGGTCGTGCGAGAAAGGCAATTTCAGATGAACGAACAGTCTCCCGCCGCCACGGCGCTTCAGAGGCCTTTGCAAGGCACTCGCATCGTCGAGTTCGAAGGCATCGGCCCGGGCCCGGTGGCCGGGCGCATCCTGGCTGCGCTGGGGGCCGAGGTCACCGTGATCGCACGTCCGCAGGCCGGCGCAGTGCAGCGCCTGGGAAGCACCACCGACAACCCGCTGCGCGCGCGCAAGCAGGTCGTCACGCTCGACCTGAAGACGCCCGAGGGCGTGGCGCAGGCGCTGGACCTCGTGGCCACGGCCGATGCGCTCATCGAAGGCAATCGCCCGGGCGTCATGGAGCGCCTCGGACTCGGCCCGTCGGTGTGCGCGGCGCGCAACCCGCGCCTGGTCTACGGCCGCATGACCGGCTGGGGCCAGGACGGCCCGCTGGCGCAGGCGGCCGGGCACGACCTCAACTACGTGGCGCTGACCGGCCTGCTGTCGCTGTCGGCGCAACCCGGCGCGACCCCGATGGTGCCGCCGACCATGGGCGACGCCAGCGGCGCGCTCGGCCTGGCCTTCGGCATGGTCTGCGCGCTGCTGGGTGCGCGCAGCACCGGGCAGGGTCGCGTGGTCGACGCGGCGATCCTCGACGTGGTCGCCATGCTGGGCACGCTGGTGCACTGGCTGCATGCCAACAACAGCATCGGCGGCACGCAGCCCAGCGTGTTCCACGACTCGCCGTTCTACGACGTGTATGCCTGCAAGGACGGTGGCTTCGTCACCGTCGGCGCCATCGAGCCGCAGTTCTACGCCTTGCTGCTGGAGAAGCTCGGCATGGCCGACGTGGACCCACGTGAGCAGATGCAGCGCGAGAAATGGCCGGTGATGAAGCAGCGCTTTGCCGAGTGCTTTCGCGGCAAGACGCGCGACGAGTGGTGCGCATTGCTCGAGGGCACCGACGTGTGCTTCGCGCCGGTGCTGACGATTGCGGAGGCGGCGGTGCATCCGCATAACGTGGCGCGTCATCTGTTTCCGAAGACGGCCTCGGGGGCGATCGATACGCAGGTGGTGCCGCGCTTCGCGGCGTTGTAAAAGGAGGGGGCGCCTGCGCGCGCCTCAGGCTTCTGTGTGACGGCTTTAGACTGGTCAGAGTCATTCGCTACCGACAGGCTAAGCGACCGCTGCAATCATCAGCGGCCGTTCGTTAGCGACCGCCTGGCCACTGCAGCATCTCGGCCACACCGTGCGCCTGATGGCACCAAGGTTCGTCATTCCTTACCTCGCATTGAGGTGTTGGTCACCGCTGCGCCCCTGCCCGAACTAAGGCTTGGCCTGACCGGATGTCACAGTATGGGCGCTCCAGCCGGCCCACTGCCTAGCACTTTGCAGCCGGCCGCCGGTGCCGACCTTGGCAATCGCAGGAAGTCGACGCAGGTGGCCGCCACCTACAATCTAGGACAGTTTCCAGCAGGATGGCTATGGCAGACGACGGGCAACTTTTTGTCTTGTGCGACACCAATGTGGGCGCGCGCGATGCCCACCTTTTTCGCAAGAAGGGTGGGCCGCTTCTCATCGACATGCTCCGCGCCAAGAAGGCAAAGCTCTTGGTGCCCGATATCCTGCGCATCGAGTACATCAAGCAGTTCACCATCGCTGGCGACGAAGCTTTGCAGAAGATGGGGAAAGAGGTCGATAGGTTGAAAACGCTTTGCGGATTCGACCTATTCGGGTTGCTGCCAAAGTCGCAGTTTGGAGATGCTCAGGCCCGTGAGATATTGGATCAGCTTGAGGACGTCATCCATGTCGTGTCCATGACGGATGCACTCAAGCTCGCCGCGTCCGACCGCTCCATGGAGGGTAGGCGGCCGACGTCGAAGTCCGACCATGGTTACAAGGATTGCCTCATCTGGGAGAGCATGCTGACGCTGCCCCCGGGTTCCGAAGTGATGTTTGTGACTCGCGATGAGGTTGGCTTCTTCGAAAATGGTGTGCTCGCCCCCAGCCTTGCCAAGGAGGCCGTGGCCAAGGGGCTGAAGCTGACTGCGTTCAGAACTACCGAGGCGAATGGCGTGTCGCCAGTCGTCGATGCACTGAAGGCTCGATTTGCGGACCTGGCTTCCATGCGCACTGCTGACGTGCTGATGGGAGACCATCCCATAGTCCAGGCGTACATGAGAAATGAGCGCGCCGCACCAGTTCTGCCGGTGCCGGCTGCCGTGGTGATGCCGCAGCCGGAGGTCCAGCCCGGCGAACTGGAGGCTTTGCTGACAGCTCATACGAGGCACCTGACCCTTCTGGACATCAAGGCCCTTGGGTTCGTCGGATTTTTGGACCGGGCAGGTAAGCAGCAAGCCATCGACCTGCTCGTGCAGTCTGGCGCCACCGTAGACGCGGCGCGCAACGCGCTGGAACGCTTGGCGTTGGCCGACCTGATACGGGACACCGGGCACAACTACTTGGCCGTCAAGGGTGAGCTGCTGGAGAAGGCTGTGCAGCAGGCTGAGGCTGAAATGATTGAGCTCACGGGCTTCGGAGGCTGAAGTGGTGGAGTCCTCTACCCGCATCAAAGTCCTTGAGCGCCTGGCTCGATCGACTACCCCTGCTGCCGATGAGGCGATCAAGCGCGCATGCGAGCAGGCAATTGCCAGCCTCGTAAACGGCGTCGACTACGAAGCCCTTGAGTTCAGCCTTGATGTGCTGCTCACGGTGGGATTTCGGCACAGCAAGGAAGTCGTAGTTGCCGCGGACGGTTTCCTGCGCACGGTTGAGAGCCGGGCGTTGGTGCATTCAGATGAGCATGGGGAAAAGTTGGAGGCGCTATCCCAGTATCGCAGCGCCCACAGGTTGATGACCAAAGCCATCGACTTGCTCAACGCCTTGCGATACCTGGAGACACCAACTGTTGTGGACAGCCTGCTGTGGGCATCGAGGCATGATGAAGAATCGGTGCGCAAGGCTGCGTTCTCAGACCTGACGGGCCTGGCCAAGTACAACATCTCTGTGTACTTCGGCGACGGGGCAGCCAAAGGTATCGGCTCAGGGCCTCAATTTCTAGTCATTGAGGCCCTGGAGAACAAGGGTGACGACTACCTGAGACAACACTTGCGTGGCGTGCTGACGCTCTTAGAGGGCCTTCTGTCGACATCCATGGAATCGACGAAGTGGTCGTCTACCGGCGTGACGTTGTCTCAAGCAGTAGCTCCTGCTCACAAGGGTGTGGTCGAGATCCGCACACGAAGCATTGCTCTGGTGAAGAAACTCTACCGGCTCGTTGAAAGCAAGTCGCAGAAGCTATCTGTCATCAGAGCGATGAATACAGCAGCTCGAGGTGATGGCAGGGGGGCTGTCGACAAAGATTTTGCGGAGATGATTTCCGTGAACGCTCAGGAGGTCCTGTGGTTCTTTGGCGATGTCGCCAAAGAGGAAGACGATCTGCAGATCATCCAGAAGGTCGAGTATGACAGCTACTGGATTCACTTCCACACTGCATCGGTGGAGGTGAAGGCGACTGCGCTTGAGGTTAAGGCAATCATCGACGCTAACGCAGAGTACAGCGTCTACAAGACGCTCGTTGGCTTCGAAGGGATATTCGGCGATTGGACGAAGGAGCGTAGAGACGAGTCCTTCACGCTTGGTTCTCAGGAATCTAGAGCTAAACAGTCCAAGGTCCTGGCCGCACAGGTTCCAGCCGATGGCTTTGATGTGTGGCGCGCTCGAATCTTGAGGTTCTCTCAGACCGAGTCCAACGACCTGGCCACTTTTCCCGTCTTCTATGAGTTCCTGGCCGAGGTTGCGGCGTCGTACCCCGACTTCGGCCTTGAACTGCTCACCGAGCACGCCGAAGCACTGTCTCGGTTCCTCATACCTTTGCTTCGGGGTGTCTGGGACGGAGACAAGAAGGCGCAGCTCCTCCCTCTGATGACAAGGTGGATAGACGAGGCTTCGGAGAAGGAGACTTCGTTCCTGAGCGCCTGCGCAAAGGTCTTCCTGTCGACCAAGGATGTCGACTTCGACATCCTCGAGAGGATTCTCGAAAAGGCGACTCGCCTTCGTGACGTTTTCGTTATCCGCCAAGTTGCAACGGTGGCCGTCGGTAGGTCCGATTCGGGAGCCTGGAAGGCGGACCTGAAGAAGCTCTTCCTGCGTGCCTTGCCGCGCTTGACCGAGCTTGGGGATGCGGGCTGGGTTCGAGAGATTTGGTACAGGAAAGAGGCGACGGAGATGGTCGGCGAATTCTCTCCTGATGAGCGCCGTGAGGTGCTGAAGAACCTGCGCCTCTTGCCACAGATCGACTACCAGGCCGAGGACGTGCTGGCAGCTATTGCCGAGCGAGAGCCCAGTTTGGTTGTTGAGTACCTGTGCGACCGACTCTATGAACCCAATGCAGCTGTCGCGGCAGTTGCTGAAAAGGCGGGCTACGACTACGAAGAGCTGCCGTACCAGTTCCACACACTACAGGACAGCCTTTCCAGGGACCCGAAGGCGGTTGTCGCCGAGGTCCTGGGCCGCTACTCAGCCGACGATTCGCTCTTTGAGTTCAGGGGTGCAAAGCTGCTGCAGGCCATCTTTCCTCAGTTCTCTGAGGGCTTCCAGGTAGAACTTGTTCGCCTCATTCGAGATGGCGGCGAAAAGGGCCTTGAATTTGTTGCTGGTGTGCTGCGATCCTACGGCGGAGAGGCTTTCATCCAGCCTGTTGCCAAGGAACTCATCAAGCGGTTGCCCCGGAGCAGCCCGCTCATCAACGAGGTAAAGATTGCGCTGATGAGCACAGGTGTGGTGTCAGGCGAGTACGGGATGGCGGAGGCCTACGACAGGAAGCGTAGCGAGGTCCTTGACTGGCTTCAGGACCCCGATGAACGCGTCCGTACTTTTGCTGCCAAGTACGCTAACGAGCTCCAGGCTATGAGTGAGAGTGAGCGTCGTCGCGCGGACGAGTCCATTGCCGTTCGGAAGTTTGAGTACGGCGAAGAGTAGGAGTGGCGAGCGGCCACCAAGCCACTTGGCCGGCTGCTTCACTCTCGACACCGGTCATCGCTGCCAGCACAGAGACAGGCATGCCAATGACGGCTTCATGCCCCGGAGCGTGGATCCGGCAACCTGCAGCGGAATACCGCAACCGCTGCAAACCTGCCCCTTGGCAAATTCTGCCCGAGACTGGTTGCGGTCTCTCGAGTTTGGTTCGCGAACGACCGCTGGTGCTGGAAGCGGCCAGTCACCCCTTCAACGATGAATGACTGCTGCGAGGATGCCCCGGCTACACCGTCGGTGATACCGGATAAGTCGGCATCGTACTTAGCTGCTGCTCTGCGGTGGCCTGGGCACGGATCCTGCGCAGTTGCTCAAATTCGAACCCCGGATTGCGAGTCGAGAAGCTGATGCGGCTGACGGATCGCAGATTCTCGACCAACTCCTCGCCCGTGGCGGAATGCTGTAGCAGCTCTTCGATGAAGCCAAGGTTGTGAAAGAAGATATTGTCGTAGGGGTGTTCGCGGTACGGATTGTGGGCAACCGCGACCAGTTTTGACAGAACCGACCGTAGGCCAACGAGGTCCCGATTGCCTGCTCCAACACGACGCGTTTGACTGGAGCTTGATGCATTCGTCAGGGCAATCTCCACACCCGCTAGTGCCTCAAGTCCGCGCCGCATCGTCGTCGTGTCGTGGAGACCACCGAAATCCGCGATGGTAAGGACCACTTTGAGCACTTCGCGCCCGCGCAGCTCAAGGACACCGTTGGGAAGCGCTATCGAGTCTTCCTGAAGGAGGCGTAGTTCACATTTCGAGAGCTGCGTCGCACCATGCACCAGTGTCTCAGCGATGTCGATGAAAAAGGTAGCTGTGTCATTCGCCCTTGACTCGGTGCGCAAGGCTTTGGCCTTCATCTCGAACAGCACGATGTGGCGGTCTGTCTCGATAGCAAGGTCTACGTCGCCGGTGACTTGGCGGCCGCGCTTCATAACACCCCGCAGGCACAGAATGCCTCGCTGCGCGAGGCGCTCCGCCATGTGCAGTTCGAACTTCCTGCCGACTTCGGTGTTGAAGTTGGACCTGCCGTTGGCCAGTAGGCGAAAGGCCCGCTGGTAGAACGCGGCCCCCAGGAAAGCCGCCGGAGGAATCCACAGTCTGCTGCCGTCGAGCTGGACTAGCGCCGCTTCCAAGGCCTCGGCGTCGCTGCCATGGCCGGGCGAGTAGTAGTTCCGACAAGGTCGGTCCAGGGAAAAGGTATGTACCAGCATCTCCGCCGCGTGTCGGTCGAACAGCCGCGCGGCGAGTCGTGCTTCGACCTCACTGCGTTGCACAACGGTGCCTTTGCAGGGGTGTTCTGCCATGTCTTGCAGCACCATTAACAAGGCCAGGATATGGTCCGGTCTCCAAACTGGCCCGCCAGGGAGCTGGTCTGCTACCGGCACGACCACGTCGCGAAGCAATGCCTCGACCACTGGCTGGTGTATCTGAGGCAACGCGAAAACTTGGTCATAGAGTACGACCCGTCCAAGCGAACGGATGACGTCGGCGGGATAGTGGTCGCCCAGAGGTTCGAAAGGTGACCACGGCTCCGCGTCGACCAGGGCGCCCAAGTGGCAAGACGCGGTGAGCGCGTTATCGAGCAGCTGGTTTCGCCCCGTGCGCGCAGGCACCACGTGAAGGTGTTGGAGCGCTATGCGATACAGATAGCCAAGCGGGATCGACGGCTCGATCTTCATGCTCGTCATTGAGAGCTCGGGGTGGAGGTTGACATGCTTCCGCACAGGATCGTAGCGGCGCTCGAAGGTTTGCTGCAGAAACTCCATCGCCAGGGAGCCGAGGCGACCAAAGGGCACACGCACGGTCTGGGCGATGCTTCGGCTCCCCTGGGCGCCCTGCGTCCCTATCTCCGCTCCGCGAACTTGGATTGGGATGCCCTTTTTCGCGAAAAACCTAGCGGCGTTCGCTCTGCTGACGTGCCGTGGGGACCAGTGCGGTGACGTCTGCGTTTCATAGGCCCGGATATACCGAATCGCCTCGATCCAAGGCGCCTGCCCCTCTTCCATCGGGACCAACGCATCTACGAAGTGGTGGGTGTCTCGCAGCGCATCGAAGAGCAGCGGTGCAGCCAAGCGCAGCGGAGCCGTATCCTCAGTGCGCAGTACTTCCGCGAAGACTAGCTGCGTCAGCAAGTCACGCCACAACACTGACGCTCTCGGCCAGCCCAGGAGGCTGTCGTCGTCTGGCCCAGTTGGCATCATGTGCGGCACCAAGATCGATCGAACTATCCCAAAAAGCCATTGGTAGCGGTGGTGGGGCACTGCCGCTAGCGGGTACTGCCCGGCCTCTCGATAGAGCTCGGCGAAACGATCTGCCAATGGCAGTTCAACAGTTAGATTTCTCGGCAGGGTCACAGCATTGCCCAGGTCGGCTAAGTACACAGGGATGCTACCTGCGCTGGTAGCACCGCCTGCCTGTTTTGTTACCAAGGATTAGCAAAGGAGCTCTCCACGCGCTGCTTGGCCAACCAACCACAGGCTGGCTAAAGCGAACACCTCCGTAAGCGCGCAGTGAACTCGTCTTGACGACGGCGTTGGCTATGTAGCCGTGGTCGGCAGCCAGCGATGCGGCAGCAACTCTGCAATGCGGCTGGCCGGGTGGCTACGGGCGTCTCGTCCGCACGCAACACTCGGCTGCGAAGCATCTCGCTCCTGAGCGCGTCCACCAGCAGCTGCAGGTGCACGCCGCACTGGCCCACCCAGGCGGCCAGCGTCGAGCGCGGGATCGCAAGGCCGGCCCGGCCGAAGATGGCTTTCTGCCGGTACAGCGGCAGGTGATTCAGGTACTTGGCCACGAGCATCCTTTGCTCCTAACGTCGATTCAAGATGGGTTCACGGGACGCTTACACACCTCCGGGGTCCAGGCCACTTTGATGCAACGAGTTAGGGTGCACCTGCACTCAGGCACTGGGCACAGGCCGGCGCTTCCGTCTGCCTCTTTGGGCAACTAGGGCCGCGCGAGTTGGGCACCGACTAGAGGCTCGGCAGCCGTGATCCGAATGCCAGACCACAGTGACAAGGCGGCCATGGGCCAGCAGAAGAGTGCAGTCGTGAAGAATAGGGACGGCGATGGCGTGATCCCTAACAGGCTCAGCGGAAAGCTGAAGAGTGGCGCCGCGCCGAGCGCATAGAACAGCCCATATGCAGCCAAGTATGCGACCTTGCGTGTGACCCTCACCCCGTGGCTTGCGTATTTGCGTTTGAACGATACCTGTGAGCCCACCGCCGTCGCGGTATGCTGAAGGTACGGCAGCCCCATCACGTAAAATCTCAGCGCGCGTGCGGACTCTGGAAGCGTCAGCAGGTATTCGACCGTTTGGGCGCTCAGACGGTTGTCGCCTGCCAACGCCTGATAGCCCTTCTGTAGAAGGAATGGATGCATCTGGGGCGTTTTTCGGATGTCATCCAAGAATTCGCGAGCGAACTTGTATTCGTCCCTGAACCTGCTGCGGCGTCCGGCGCCCACCTCTACAACGATTTTCCACAGTGCGAACGCTCCCGCGATCAGCGAGAAGAGCTTCAGAAACGTTTCTAGGGTCATTCCGCCATTGTGCGGTCCATCGATTCGTCGAAGCGTGCCACGAAAGTTTGCACGCTCGCGGCGGCATTGATTCACCCCGTCGAGTCCTGCAGGGCCCTCGCGTTCGCTGCATAACCAGCCCAAGATTAACACTGCGTCCCCGCCGGGTCAGGATTCCATGGAAATCAACAGCTTGCTCAATTTCTTCATGGTGTGGTTTCCCGGCGAGCACGAATAGATTCGAGCTGTGCACTCGACTCGAAGTCTCGGCAAGGTTTTTCTGTAACGCTGAGCCGCGTCGCCCTTGTTTAAACCAGACCGAGGTCCCCAAGAATCTCCTCAACGTCGGCGGCGTCTAGTAAGTAAGAGTCTTTCGCTACGTTTGACACCAATGCCCGATTCTCTGGGGTGTCGACGCTCGCAACAAAGAACTCAAGAGAGCAGCCAGCGATTGCCTGCCGCACACTCTCGGCAGTCTCGAATACTTCACAGCGGCCATTCAATTCACCGATGAGGCAGGTCTCGGTATCCAATGGAAGCAGCACGCCAACCATGGGCACGGTGGCATCATTGAGTGGGGCCACTCGGCGTTCACCCGCCACTGCATGCACTGCTGCTGAATCGCCCAAGATGATGTTGCCCCCCGGGTACTTGCGAATACGGAACGTGAGCTTTGCAAACGCCTCCTCTCTCTCCGAGGAGGTAGCTACGCGCTTCAGTGCCTTCAGATGCCCCGACTTCATCGCACCCTTGAGTAGGCCTTGTGTGAGTTTCCCTTCCGTTTGCAGCGCCCTTGCTTGCTCGTCCGCGTTTGCTTTGAAGTACGCAGGTAGTTCTGCCCTGGCCCGTTGAAGCATTGCTGGCGTTAACGCTTGATCCAGGTGACGACTGAGTTCCTTGAGAGGAAATTGATCACCAGCCGCCACTGTCAAAATTTGTTTGAGGATGCGGGTCAGATTGGCGTCATCTTGAATGTGCGCGGTGAGTACGGCGGCTAACTTGGTTGGGTCTGACATTGCGTTGTATACGCCGTTCACCAAGTCGCCAGTCATCCTTTCGAAGTTTTCGCGAACATGCCGCGTGCGAACTAGCATGTGGGCGACGAGCTTGGCCGCCTGCTGGGAATCCACATTCGTCCCGTTAGCAGCTGCACGCAGGTCCGTCACGAATGCCGCCAACGCGCCTTCGTCGTCAGTGATCGCGTCGTCGACGGACCTGTCGCCATCATGCGTGTAGAACTGCCCTTCGAGCGCAATGTTCTGGATGCTGGTGTTGAATGCCGGCCTGTCTTTGCGGAAGACCCACGCGTTACTTGCGTTCTCGGGGCTACCAAATCCGCGTTGAAGGAACTGGGGAATGAAGTGATGTCGCTTACCCGCCATATCACGTGCTCCTGCTTGGCGTAGGTCTTCTTGTTCTTGACTAACTCCACCGTTTTAGGCTTGCTTCGCAAGCTTGACACGCGACGCTCGATCATGCACAGCGGCGCTTCTGCTTTCGCTGCCGGGCGGCCCGTGCCCATGAGTGCCCGCCGCGTTCTACTCTATGAAGTCAGGCGATACCTCAGCGAGTAGTTGCGATGTGCTCGGCTCAAAGAAAGGAGGCTCGCGCCTTTGATCTTAAAGCACTGCATCATGGAAACGCGTACATGCGAAATGGCGCGCTGCACGCCAGTCCGCGTGTACGAATCAGGGCCTCGGCCGGCGGCGGGGATCGGGAAGGAGTCCGGGCAACACTTCGCCCCGTCGCGTCAATTGCAGGTATGGAATCAGCGCATGCACCTGGCTTACCGGTCTACCAACGTTCCCGATCCGCGCATTCACCGACATGATGTGGTCCGGAGCCTCACCGGGCCGTATGCGAGGAAGCTGCGGATAGCGGATCGAAATGCGCCCTTCCGTCGCTGAGATTCGAGCTGTGGCTTGGTCATACTCGTCGGGGAAGAACTCTACCCGGATCTCGGATGCCCTTCTGAGAACCCGTTCTAGCGGGGGCAACGGGACCCGGGCGGGAGAGCGCTGCTTGAATAGAGCGCGGTCCAGTTTGTCTAGGAAGAGGTAGAGCATGCCCGCGATGCGAAGCAAGAAGTGGTTGTACGAGAACGCGGTATAGACAGTCCCCCGATAGCGCGCGTGCACTTGGGGGTCTGGCCCTCGCTGATCCTCTGGGCCTGTCATAGTTCGGACGTAGAAGCCAGTCACCAACACGCCGTTGTGGTTGGTAATAGAAATCGGTGCCAGCCGCGCCGCCCGATGCTTGAGCGCGTTGGCAGGGATACGAACCTGCTCGTGGTGGGCTTTTGTCGACGACAAGAATGCTTGGTGAACGTGCGGATTTCTGGTCTTCAGAAAGTCATGCAGGGTCATCTTTTCGCTGTCGGCGTCGGGTGCTGAAAAGCACTTGATGATGACGTGCAGTTGTTCGTACAGCTCGTTGACGGTCCGGATCAGTTGCTCCGTTTCGGCGAGCACAGGAGCCTCGAACCCGTCGGCGGGTCCAGTTGTAACAGCATCGGCGACCTGAACAAACAAGTTTGCAATGTCGTCGAGTTCTTGATGGAGAAGATCCGCCGGGTGTTCGATGAATGGTCGATGAGCTTCGTGGAACAGCAACATTGGTGGCGCGTTGACCAAGTTTGCGTACAGCGCATTACCGCGCTGGGGAGAATAAATTTGTTCCATCGGTTGTGGGGGGGCCGAAGCGAGCCAAGTGAAGTTGCGGAGGCCTGTTGGAGTTGGCGATTGTCCTCCGAGCAGGAGCCCCGCAGCCACCGCTGCCTCGTTCACCGTTTCTCTAGAGGTCGAAGAGGATTGGGAAGACACTCAGGCCATCTGTTTAACGTCCTGCTCTGACGACAGACTAGGGGGCGACAGTCCGCAAAGCGCCAGGATGCAGCCCTCCGTATGGACTTCCAGGAAGACTGCTACCGCTGCGTAGCGGACGATCGATTACGTTGCTCAGCCGTTGGATGTATCGCGGCGCGCCTTTTCCCCCAAGACGCCTCGGGGGCGGTCGATACGCAGATGGTGCCGAGTTGCGGAGCGCTGCGAGCGGCAAGGCGAGGCATCGAAGCGCGGGTCGTCTTCAGAACGCGTGGCGGATGCCGAAGTCGTAGCCCATCGACGAGCGCGGCGCCCAGCCCGCGGCCTGCGCCGTGCCACCCGCGAGGTAGCTCACCGAGCCGCCGGTGATGGCGCCCATCACGCCGGGGTTGTTCCAGCCGTTCTTGATGCGGATGCGGGACACCGAGGCATACAGCGCAGTGCGTTTCGACAGGTTGTGCACGTAGCCCAGTGCGATCTGGTTGGCCGTGGTGTCGCGGTGGCCGTTCAGGCCCCACAGCAGGCTGTTCAGGTCGGTCGCAGCCGGCGCGCCGTTCTTGTATTTCACCGAAGCGTACGACGCGCGGATGAGGCCGGCGCCCACGGGCACGCTCACGCCGAGCAGGTAGCCGTCGTACCGGTCCTTGCGCGTCGTGGTGGTCATGAGCGGAGCGGCCAGGCCCGGCAGGTTCTGCAGCGCACCGGTCTCGTTCTTGTCCTGCACGCGCGACAGTTCGCCGAACAGCTTGGCGGGACCGAAGTCGTACGACGCACCCAGGTTCAGCGAGTTGATCTTGCGCTCTTGCTTGGCGGTCACGAGGCCCAGTGCGTTGAGCGTCGTGCTGTCGGCGGCCGTGCTCTGGCTGTAGGCAATGGCCATGTCGAGGGGGCCCTTGGCATAGCCGAAGCGCCCGCCCACGAAGCGACCCTTGGCCGACGGCGTGCCGGCCTGGTCGCTGCGCTTCGTGTTCTCGTGCAGCGCGTACTGCAGCTGGCCGTAGACGCCGCCCAGGTTCGGCGGCAGGAAGTAGCCGATCGAATTGCCGGTGCGCACGTAGTTGTCGGTCGCGCCCACCACCGAGCCGGGCCCGGCGGCGGCAGCCAGCCGGCTGTTGATGTTGGCCATGAGGTTGGTGCCCACGCCCTGCGTGCCGAAGGGGCTGAACACCGTGTCGTTCCAGAAGGTCGCGGTGTAGTCACGGCCCAGTCGCACTTCACCGAAGGGGCCCGACAGGCTCAGGGTCGAGCGGCGGTTGAAGTTGTCGATGCCCTTGGCACCGTCGTCGTTGCTGATACCCGACTCCAGCCAGAAGCTGGCCGCCAGGCCGCCGCCCAGGTCTTCCGTGCCGCGAAAGCCGATGCGGCTGCCCGCATAGCCCGAGTTCGACATCGCGGTCTGGCTTTTCTTCGCGCCGCCCGCTGCGGTGGCTGGTGGCACTGCGAAGGGGTTGGGGCTGTGGTGCGTGCTCTTCGACGTGTAGCGGCTGATGCCGACGTCGACGATGCCGAACACCGTGACGGACGATTGGGCCGGTGCGGCACCAGCGACGGTGAGCAGGGCGAGGGCGGACAGGGCGTGATGTTGCTTCATGGCAGGTCTTGCGTTGCGTGCTTCTTCAGGGATGAACGAGGCCGCTGGTGCGCATCGCTGCGTTCCAGGGCTCGGGTGTGCCGAAGGGCGTGCGCTCTTCAGTGACTTCGGTGCGGTGGGTGGGGGAGGCGCGTGGCCTCGGGGCGCGTCAGGGCGCCCCTGGCGCTCAGGCCGCGGGTTCGCTCGCTGCGCCGTCGGCGAACATGGCCGCGATGGTCGACGCCTCCAGCCCGGCTTCGGCCAGGATGCGGCGTGTGTCCGCGCCGCGACGCACCGGTGCGCGCAGCGAAGGCGTCAGCGGCTCGCTGGACGTGAAGCCGATGCCGGGCACCGGTACCCGCCGCGAGGTGTGGGACAGCGACAGTTCCACGTGCGGCCAGTCGCGCGCCATCTGTGCCGCCGCCTGTGCGGGGCGCATCACCGGCGTGGCGGGCACCTCATGGCGGGTCAGCAGCGCATCCCATTCGGCCACGGTCCGTCCGCCCAGCGCCTGGCCCAGCAACGCCTGCGCGCGCGTCACATCGCGCTGCTCGGCGGCCTCGTGCAGTTGCGACAGCAGCGCTGCGTCCGTGCCGGCTTCGCGCAGCGCGTTCAGCAGTCCCACCGCCTGGTTGGCCGCATTGCAGACGATGGCCAGCTGGCCGTCGGTTGCCTCGAAGGTGCCCGACAACGGGCTGCCGGAAAACGCGGTCGACGCACTGCGCGGCATCTCCATGCCACTGACCAGCGGCCCCGCGTAGGTGGGCGCCATCAGCGTGAGCGCCGCGCCCATCATCGACACCTGAAGCCATTCGCCGCGTGTGCGCGCCTCGCCGTTCGTGCTGCGGTCGCGCCGGTAGAGCGCGCTCATCACCGCCAGCGCGGCCTGTTGGCCCACCGCGTAGTCGACCAGGGGGAAGCCCACCCGTTGCGGCTTGCCGTCGCTGCCGGCGTTGGCGGCCATCAGGCCGCTGGCAGCCTGGATGACGTGGTCGTAGGCGCGCCGGTCCGAGGCAGGGCCGAAGCCGGTGATCGAGCAGATGACCAGCTGCGGATGGCGTTCGATCAGTTGCTGCGGATCGAAGCCGAGCGCCGCCAGCTTGCCGGGCCGGAAGTTCTCCAGCAGCACGTCCGCGCTGCCGATCAGCGCTGCCAGCGCCTCCCTGGCTCGCGGGTCGCGCGCATCGAGGGCCAGGGAGCGCTTGCCCGCGCCCTGCGTCACGAAGGTCTCGCCCAGCCCGAGGGCGGTCAGTTCGGCATCCAGACCTTTGGCGCGGATCATGTCGTCGCCGTCGGCGCGCTCGATGCGGATCACTTCGGCGCCGAGCAGGCTGAGCTGGTAACCGGCGAAGGGCCCGGCCAGCACGTGGGTCCAGTCGATGACGCGCAGGCCTGCCAGGGGTGTGGTGTTCGATGTCATCGCGTCACTCCGGCTTGACGCCGCTGTTCTTCACGTAGCGCGCCCAGCGCGCGATCTCTTCCTTGGCGAAGCGGCGGCTTTCTTCCAGCGTGAAGGCCAGCGGCTGCGTCCCGTTGCTCGCGCGCAGCTGCACCGACTCCGGCGACGCCAGCGATTTGCGGACCGCGGCATTCAGCATCTCGGCGACAGGCGCCGGCGTGCCGGTTGGCACGAACACGGCGGTCCATCCGGCGAGCTCGAAATCGGCCATGCCTTGTTCGCGGAACGTGGCCACGTCCGGCGTGGCCGGATAGCGCTGAGCGGCGGCCACGGCCAGCGGCTTCAGCTTGTTGCCATCGATGAAGACCTTGGCCACCGACGCGTCGGAAAACGCGAAGTCGATGTGCCCGCCTGCGAGGTCCGTCAGCGATTGCGGGTTCGACTTGTAGGGGACGGTGACGGCATCGATGCCCGTCGTCTTGCGGAAGATTTCGCAGGCCACCTGCGTCACGGCGTTGCCGCTTCCGCACCGCAGCTCATTCGGATGGGCCTTGGCGTAGGCCCGCAGGTCGGCCAGGTTGCGCCACTTGGCGTTGCCCGCGACGTACAGCGAGATCGGGCTGGTGCCCAGGCCCGCCACCATGTCGAACGACCCGGGCTCATAGCCCAGCTTGGACGGGAAGAACGAAAAGTTGACGGCGTTGGTCGTAGCCGAGCCGATCAGCAGCGTGTAGCCATCGGGTTTGGCGCGTGCGACCGCTGCCGCGCCCAGCGCGCCGTTGGCCCCCTGCTTGTTGTCGATGACGACGGGCGTTTTCAGCAGCTCCGTCAGGTCCTTGGCCAGCACGCGCGCCCCGATGTCGGTGCCGCTGCCCGCGGCGAACGGCACCACCAGCGTGAGGGGGCGCGAGGGGTAGGGCGCCTGCGCCCAGGCGGAAGCGGTCCCCAAGGCGCACAGCGCGCCGAGGAGGAAGGAACTGCGAAGCATGGTGTTGTCTCCTGGTCTTGTGGGCTGAACGATAGGTTGCCGCCCGGCGCGCGGCAACCTACATTTCATGGGGACCTTTTCCATTTTGGAAAACCATGAACTTGAACGACCTCCATCTGGCTGTGGTGATCGCGCGCGAAGGCGGGCTGAGCAGCGCCTCCGCGTGCCTCGGCATTTCGCCGGGCACGCTGAGCAAGGCCGTGACCCGGCTCGAGCGCGCCACCAAGGTCAAGCTGTTCGAACGGCTGGCCCGGGGCATGCGTCCCACCGAGCTGGGCCAGGCCTTCCTGAAGCGCGCGCAGCGCATCGACCTGGACGCCGCCGATCTCTATGCAGAGCTGCGCGACCTGCGGCAGGTGCGCACCGGCGTGCTGCGCTGTGGGGTCGGCAACGGCATCCCCGATCGCTGGGTGCTGCCGGTCGTGACCGCGCTCATCGAGCGCGGCATCAGCGTGGACCTGTCGGGCGGCAACTCCGACTCGCTCACGCGCGGCGTGGCCATGGGCGAGCTGGAGTTCGCCTTGACTGGCCTGCACAAGAAGCCCGCGGCGCCCCTGGCATGGGAAGGCCTGCGAGACGACCCCCTGGTGCCGATGGCGCCGATCGGCCATCCGCTGGCGCGCACGAAACGCGAGGTCGGATGGGAGCAACTGGCGCAGGCGCGATGGATTGTCATGGCGCCGGGCACATCGACACACACCGAGTTCGAAGCGAACTTTCGCGCGCACAAGCTCGACCCGCCCGAGCCGGTGGGCACCTCGCGTTCGGCCCAGCGCGAGCTGGCGCTGCTGCGCTCACTGGGCGCCTTGATGCCTGTGCCGCGTTCGGTCCTGAAAGAGCCCCATGTCGCGGCGCAGTTCGTGGCGGTCAGCCCCGTCGGCGGGTGGCGGTCGACGCGCCGGGTGGGCATCGTGCGGCGCGCCGGCGGCTACCTCAGCCCCTCTGCTTTGCAAGCCATGGAGGCACTGGAAGGCATCCTGCGCAAGGAGCGCTGAGGGTGGGCTGCCTCGGGCCGGTCCTGCGGGCGCAATGTCCGCGCAACAACTGCTGGCAGCCTTGCCGGATTGTCCAGGCGTGCCTCGACCTGCGAGGTCGCGTGATCCGGGCGATTCAGAAAGGACTCAGCGCGTGGTTGTGACAGGGAGAAGATGGGGCGCATGCGCCGCGTTGATGGCGGCATTGCTGATGGGCGCATGCTCCACCACGCCGAGCACGCCGAGCACGCCGAGCACGCCGAGCACGCCGAGCACGCACATAGCACGGGGCATGCTTCAGACTTGGTGCGACCGATTGGGGTATTCGATCAGGCTCGGCAACGGCATGCGTATCTGGACCACCTTATCTAGGTAGCTGCCGGCGTAGGGCACGCCCAGTTTGTCCAGCGCGCTGCTGACATACGCATGAATCCCATGCCAAGACGTAGCCGACATGGGGAAGCGCGCCCACCGCGTTGATATCGCTTGGCCGCGTGGGCCGCTGCGATTGCCGGAGCTCCGCTGTCGGGGCATTTCCCCAATGTGGTGGCCCCCCGCATCACCGCAGAGGACGCCGAGCGTTGTTGCTCGCGTGCAGTCGCCACCGAAGACCTGGTTAATGTCGGACCACAAGGCGCCTCAGACTAGGCGCTCGTTTGGTCCGCCCACTCAGGAACGCGCGCTACGGAGCAGTGCAGGTATAGCTAGCATCGCTGTTGACATCGCCACCAGGGACGTAGCGCGGGTACTGCGGATACTGGCAAACGGGGATGGATTTCGCCGCGCCGGTGCTGGTCTTGCTGTTGAAGGTGAGCTGCGTCGGTGCCGCGCCGGCCTCCACCCACTTCACAATCGCATCATCCCATCGAACTTGAGTCAGAGCTTGCGACCCTCCATGACCGGTGCCAGGAACGACGAAGTACCGGCTGGAGGTCGACGGGTCCGCAAGCCCCATGCTTTTGGCGATGGAGTACACGTTGTTGATGATTCGAGTGTGCTCGTTGACCGACAAGAGCCCATCGGCGCCATCGTGGTAAGTGAGGAACTTCTTTCCGCTCGCAATGAATTTTGCGAGGGCAATCTTGTCGACGTCCGAGCCCACGAGTTGAAGGCCGGCGGTTACTGGGCCGTAGTCGACATTGACATCAAAGGTCGCCTGTTTTGCCGCGGTCAGCCACGATGCGTCGTTCGTTGCCATAGCGACGTACCCACCCCCGAGACCACCGAACGATGCGGGATTTGCATTTGCCCAGCCATAGGGAGAGTAAATCGTGTTGCCAGTTGCATCCGCCCAGCCTCCCGCGAAGAGCTTTTGAACTGTCGGAAGCTGCGCCGGGGTCAAGCAGACCGCTGGGTCAGTACTTGCCAAAGGCTGTCCGCAGACCTGAGTGGATGGGTCAAAGGTGCACCTCGAAGGATTCGAGATCACCCCATCGGCCAAGTTATCTGCCGCGTCACAGGAGGCCACTGCTGCTTTGTATACGGCGCTCCACTGAGCGCCGCTTGGCATTACAGGGGTTCCAGCAAGACCTGCCATGCTCGTCCATGCGACCGTCTGCCCAGGCATGCTGAAACCGTAGCAACCAGATACGGCCCCATCGAATTCTTCAGGCCAACGTTGAACTGCGATCGCGGCATTGCGACCTCCGTTCGAGCATCCAACGAAGTACCGGTACTTCGCATCCTGCTTGAAAAACTCCCGAATCACCGCTTTGGCGAAGTACAACGTACTGCCGAGTGAGGCATACGAGTAATCAGCCATGGACTGCTTTCCAGCTTCTGTGCCGTCAAAAAAGACCGCCGGCGCAGCCTGTCCAGCAACGCCAGCGCGATTGCCACCGTTGGACGACGCGTAAACAGCAGCCTGCTTCGTGATAGCGTACGTGACTTCAGTGATTGCTCCCGAATTGTCCTTGGTGAAGGCTGAGCGAATTCGACCGTCAAACCCTCCGCCTCCTTGCTGATAGTAACGTCCGCTCCAGTTATCTGGGACCACGACCTCTATATCAAGATAGGGGGCGCGGGTCGCCAGTACCTGGCACATGCCGGTGGTGCCGAGGGAGGCATCACCCTCGATGCGGTTGGCCGCAGTCACGGTTGCCGAAGCGAATGTCTTTCCGACTATCGAAGTGCAGGTCGCCTTGAGAGCATCAACGCTCGGCAGGGCATTCGGATCTGTGCCGGTGTCCCCACCGCTGCCATTGCTGCCACTGACGCCGCTATCACCTACGGGAAATACGAAGGGCAGGCTGGCACCACCGTTGTTTCCGCCGCCACAGGCCGCCAGTACGAGAGTGAAAGACAGTGCGACAGCCGTGCACATCCTTTTTGAAAGAAGGTTGGGACGCGAATCAATCATTTTTTGTCTCCTGAAGTTAACGAAAGTGACGACCTTCCTCGTCGTCGGGTTGCAGACCTTGTGACCGGTCTCTTAATCGACCCTGATGTTGTTGGCCTTGATGAGTCGACCCCAGCGCTCGCGCTCATCCTTCACATACTTCGCCATGTCGGTGGGCGTACCTGGCAGTCCCTCGACGCCAAGCCCAAGAAAGCGCTCTTTCACAGGTTTAGAGTTCAAGGCTTCGACCAGTGCCTTGTTGAGCTTTGCCACGGTTTCCTGCGGGGTTCCGCTGGGCACGGAAAGTCCTTGCCATGCGTAGGCTTCGAAGTCGGAAAGTCCCTGCTCGGCCAGTGTCGGAACGTCCGGCAGCGTGGCGATGCGCTTCGAGCTCGCGACACCGATGGCCTTGACCTTGCCGGCCAGCACGAACTGATTGCCGCTCGCCGTGTCGACCATCATGAAGGGGACCTGACCGCCCAGGATGTCCTGCATCGCCGGCGCCGCGCCGCGGTAGGCAACGTGCGTCATTGCAACGCCGGTTTTCTCGCGCAGCAATTCGGCCGCCAGGTGATGAGGACTGCCGGCGCCGGCCGATGCGTAGTTGATGCCGCCGGGTTGGGCCTTGGCCCATGCGACGAACTCCTTGAAGTTCTTCGCGGGTACTTGGGGCCCCACCACCAGCACGAGCGGAAAGCGCGCCAGCATGCCGACCGGCGTGAGGTCCTGCTCCGCGTTGTAGCTGAGTTTGGAAAAGAGGAACGGATTGGCGGCGAGGGTGGCGAAGTCAGCCGTCAGCAAGATGTTGCCGTAGTCCTTGGACCGGGCCGCATAGTCGGCAGCAATATTGGTCGCTGCGCCCGGCTTGTTGTTGATCACGATCGGCCGCGCGAGGATTTTTCCCATCGTCTCGGCTGTGGCTCGCGCCACGGAGTCCGAGCCTCCGCCAGCCGCATAGCCAACCACCCACTCGATGGGCTTGCTGTCTTGTGCGAGAGCCAGGGGCGCGGCTGCCGCGAGCGCTAGGCTTGTCAGGATCGATCGAATCATGGAATTTCTCCGTTGGTTGTATTTAAGAAGATCCGGCGGGACGGGCTGCTGCGAATGCTTGACGCAGAACGCTGAGTGACCCGATGTGATTGGCGAGAAGCAGCAGCAGGCGCGCATTGAATGCATGGCTTTCCTGCGTCGAAAGGCCTTGATGCGCCTCGATCAACGCTTCGTAGCAATCATCTGGTGCATCAAGGTGCGGTGAAGTGATCAGTTCCATGGTCTCGTCTTCAATGGATGGCAAGAGCGCTCATCAAAGCCCGATGAATCTGAGCTGCACTCGGTTGGCGCCAGCGTGCGCAGACATGCTGGTCGGGGCGCAGCAGGTACGTGGTGTTGGGCTGCATGTCGTAGCGCTGGCCCAGCAGTCCCTGCGTGTCGATGAGGTCGGCCTCACCGAGGTCCGATGCGGGCCCGATTCGCAGCACTCTTAGCGAGACGCCCTTGAGGTCGAGATCCTGGATGCCGCGTTTCAACGAGTGGGCCGCTGAACCTTCGGCGACTAGCACCGTGAATCCCTGCGCGAGTTCGCGCAGCAACCAGCCATCGCTACCGTCTGGCCGATTGATCGGCGCATCCGCTGCCGGCGCTCCGGGGACCATGCAGCCCGAGAAGTTCTCGGCGTCTGGCGTATTGAGGATCGAAGCATGCAAGGTCGCAGGCACCGACAGTCGACCGCTGTTGACGAGCGTGCGCGCAAACGAGTGCGACTTGGATAACTCGAGTACTGCGTCGCGAAAAAGTCGGCTGATCTCGCTCTTGGGCGTGATGAAGTCCGTGGCGCGCGTTGAGTTGCGGATGTTCTCGTCGGCAGCGTATTCGCGCTCATCGGCATAGGTGTCCAGGAGCGCAACGGGCGCTGCCTTTTCGAGCACGGCTGCCAGTTTCCACGCGAGGTTCTCGGCGTCCTGCACGCCCGAGTTCGCGCCGCGCGCTCCGAAGGGTGATACGCCATGCGCGGAGTCACCTGCAAAGATGACGCGGCCATGGCGAAAGCCCTCCATCCGCAGGCACGAGAAGGTGTAGACGCTGGCCCATTCGAGCTCGAACTCGGCGTCCCTCATCGTCGAGTGCTCTAGCAGCGCTTTCACGCGTGGGATGATGTTCTCGGGCTTTTTTTCCTCCTCCGGATCGGCGTCCCAACCAAGTTGGAAGTCGATGCGCCAGACATCGTCGGGTTGCCGGTGCAGCAGCACGCTCTGGTTTGGATGAAACACCGGGTCGAACCAGAACCAGCGCTCGGTCGGCGCCTCGTGCTTCATCTTGACGTCTGCAATCAGGAAGCGGTCGCGAAACGTGCGTCCCTTGCTTTCCTGGCCGATGAGCTTGCGAACCGCGGAGCGGCCGCCATCGCAGGCGGCGACGTAGTCGGCCTCCAAGTCATAAGAGCCATCGGGAGTTTCGACTGTGAGCACGACGTGGTCGTCGTGTTGCGCGACACCGGAGACGGTGTTCTTCCAGCGCAGGTCGATCAGAGGCAACTGCGCCGCGCGCTGCGCAAGGTAGCCCTCGACGTAGTACTGCTGCAGATTGATGAATGCAGGCCGGCCAAAGCCCGCTTCGGGCAGCAGGTCGAAGCTGTAGACCTCTTCTTCCTTGAAGAAGACCTTGCCGACGTTCCACGATACCCCTTTGTCGACCATTCGATCGCCGCAGCCCAATCGGTCGAATATTTCAAGCGTTCGCTTGGCGAAGCAGATGGCACGCGAGCCGGTGGACAGCGTGTTGTCGTTGTCCAGAAGCACGACCGGAATTTCGCGCTGTGCGAGGTCGATGGCAAGCGCAAGGCCCACAGGGCCTGCACCCACCACAACGACCGGTCGCCGTACGGGGTGCAAGACGTCCTGGTCCGGATGCCTTGTGTAGTCGAATGCGAGCTTCTGATAGTCGAGCTCGTCCCGCCCGCCCGCGGCGAGTTCTTTGAATTTCATCTGTGGCTCCTGGTGAAGCGACCCTGAGAGTCGCCGGTGCTCGGTCAGCGCTGCGATCTGTGAAGGCGTGAACCGATGCGATCGAGTGGGGCGTTCAGCCTTCGAGTGCTTCCCACATTTCGATATCGCGCTCGGCCGTCCAAATGCGTGGATCCGGATGCCGCGTGACTTCGTCGTAGCAGCGCGTCACGTCGAAGGGCATGCAATGGTCGAAGATGACCCAGTGGCCGTACTTGGGCTTCAGCGTCGCGAAGGTTTCCTTGTAGACCGTCTGGAGGTCTTTGCCGGCGGCGACGCCCGCTTCAACGCTTGCGCGCACGTCCGCTATGAACCCACCGGTGGCCTCGAGGCCAGCGGCGACCTGCTCTTCACCCACAAGGGCAGCGCCTCGCCCGGGCACTAGAGCGGCAGGCTTCAGGGCGGCGAGGTTTCCGAGGGTCTGCGGCCAATCTTTGAAGTAGGCGTCGCCAGCGTATGGCGTCGCGTTGAATTCGACCAAGTCGCCACCCAGCAGCACGCGGTCCTGTGGCAGCCAGACCACTGTGTCGCCCTTGGTGTGGCCGCGACCCAGCTGCAGCAGCTGGACCTCCACCTTCCCGAGCCACAACGTCATCTTCTTGTTGAAAGTCATGGTCGGCCAGGTGACGCCGCGCGGAATGCTTTCCGCATTACGGAAGAGTCGTGGAAAACGGCCGATCTCGCTTGCCTTGTCCTGTTCGCCGCGTTCGACGATCAGGTCATAGGTGTCCTGACTCGAAATGATCTCTTGTGAATTGAAACCGCTGGCGCCGAGCACGCGGACCGCGTGGTAATGAGTCAGCACGACGTACCTGATCGGTTTGTCTGTGACCTCGCGAATGCGGCGTACCACGTCTTGGGCCATTGCCGGCGTGGCTTGCGTGTCGGCAACCAGCACGGCGTCATCGCCCACGACAACGCCTGTGTTCGGGTCTCCCTCGGCGGTGTAGGCGTAAGTGTGTTCCGAAAGCTGGGTGAATGTGATCTGTTTCTCCTCGAGGTCGGCATGGGAGGCAAATTTCTTGGGTGCGGCCATGTATCGGGTCTCCAGATCGGGCATTCGTGTAGGTCAAACGTGTCTGCATTATCGAAGGCAAATTCCCCTATGGCAAATGCATTTGATATCGGTGAAGCTGGTGTTTTCCCTAGCCGCAGGCGTGCCCCGCGCTCGACCTGTGCCGCGGTAGCTGCCAGTGAAGAAGGTAGAGATTTGCAAGGCGACGGTCAGGGCCAGGCAGGAGGAGGCCCGGCCAAGGCCGTTCGGCCGCAAGCTGGCCTGTTCGCCAGCGGCTTGCGTGGGGCCTTCGACGCAGGAAGAGCCGATGGATCCGCTATGGGGACGCGGCGAGCATCTGACGTACGTTGCTCAGCAGCGTGTTTGGAGGTTGCCGCGCATGGATGGACCGGGTGCGACTTCGCAGCCGGGCGCCATTTCGCCCGGACAAAGCCCCATGCATCGGCTGGCGGCAGAACTCCGATGGCGGCGCCCCGCGCGGGCGAGCACGTCGGGCCCGATGGCGCCGGCGTTCAGTCTTGGGAAACCGTTGAGCAGTAATCCGCGAGCGCCGTCGCAATCGAGCCGTCCCAGCGCGCATCGAAGTTCTCTTCGCGTCCGAAGACAAGAACTACCAAGTCGAGGTGCCCGTTCGCACCGAGGATGGGGGCGGCAAGTGCGTTGACCCCGGGAATGGGATTTCCCACGGCGCGCGCCATTCCCCGCGTGCGAGTTTCGGCGATCTCTTCCACGAAACGCGCCTTTGCCAGCGCTTGGTCTGCGCTCGCCTGTGCAAGGCGTTGAAGTTCGATGTCGACGAGGCGTTGCGTCGCCGTCGTTTGCATGTAGGCGGTGAAGACACGGCCGGCTGCGGTGGAGACGAGAGACATCACACTTCCGACGCGCAGATTGGTTTCCAGCGGAAAGTCAACCGCGCTCAACTGAACGATCGTCGGTCCCAACTGCCCCCAAACAACGAGTGCGACTGTGTGTTGCACTTTTTGCTTGAATGGTCCAAGTGATTCTTCTGCGCGACGAAGCGCGGGTGACTGGGCAAGTCCGGCCAAGCCCAGGCGCAAAGCCAGCGCGCCAAGTTGATACCGCCCCGTAGGGGGATCCTGCTCGACAAGCCGAATCTTGCAAAAACTGACAAGGTAAGGATGCGCTTTGGCCGGGGGCATGCCTGCTTCTCGGGCAATGTCGCGCAACAGCATGGGAGCGGCATGTCGACTGAGAACCCGCAGAAGCTGTCCACCAACTTCAATGGATTGGATGCCCTTGCGATCGTCGCTTGCTTCGGAAACGTTGCTGTCTGGCATCCTGCTAACCTAGACCGGGCGCGAGCGGCCCGCGGGTCATCGATGAATCACTCGGCAAGCCCAGCCGGTCCGAGAGATTCCGCGTCGCGCGTCGTAGCGCTGTGGGAACAGGCCCGTCCCAGTCGACGTCGATGCTGCCCACCCTTCCCGTGACGGTGATTGCGCAAACCATCGTCGATGCGTGATTGAAGACTGGTGCACTGAAGGAAACAAGGCCAGGCACTGGTTGGCCGGAGATGCGAGCCAACCCCTGCAGCTTGGCATCAGCTATTGCGCTGACGAAGGTGTCGTCCTGGAGCACGTGTCGCTTCGCTTGCTCGATCTCGAGCGCTTTCTGAACGACCTGTTGAGGCCAAAACGCGCAGAAGGCCCGACCCGTCGCCGAAGTCGTCAGAGCAAGCGTCGCGCCTTCGTACAGGGTTGCGTGCAAAGGGGCGTCCGCGCGCAAGACCCGGATCACGGTGGGGCCGGCGCTTCCCCAAACCGACAACGCAACTGTCTGATCCAATTCCAAGCGCAACTGCGCGATCGAACCGAGCGCCAGTTCGATCGGATCGAGGCTGCGCAGTTCGCTCAATCCCAAATCGATCGCAAACTGGCCCAGGCTGTAGTGCTTGGTGGATGGATTCTGCTTCACAAGGCCCATCCGCGTGAAGCTTGTCAGGTAGGCGTGCGCAAGGCTGGCCGACATCCCTGCGGCCGATGACAGGGTTCGCAACTCCACCGAGTCACGAAGCCGGCTCAGAACTTCCAAGAGTCGTCCAGCCGTTTCCACCGACTTGATCCCCCGACTTTCCTGCCCACCCACCTGGTCTCGCATGGCTGAAAGTGTAAGGGACGTCCCATACCAGGCTCATCAAGTAATGACTGGCACGTTTCACGTGTGCATTGTTGTTTGCACGCCCGGTGGCGGTATTCCTAAGTCGTCAATAAACCACGCCCCTTGCGCGTGATGTCGGAACCGACGTGCGCGGGTTAGGGTTGGTCTACGGCGAGCCGAGCTCGATGTTCCAAGGGAGCCGCGCCTCGTAGTCGTCAACGGTCTGTGCCTTCGGCAGCTTCTTGAGCAGCGCGACGAGGCATCGGGCTCGACGTTGTCGGCATCAGGTGCCCTGAATCTCGCGCGTGCCCCGGCATCCCGCAGAAAAGTCCGAGCATCCTCAGAATGCCTGCCGGCCGCGATGCCCCGCTTGGCTACCCGTCGCACCGTCGGTCTGTCAGACCGTGGGCAGAGGGGGGCGGACACGGTCGCTCGATTGTCTGTACAACGCCAGCCGGTCCAGCAAGCCGTGCGGACGATGCCGTTGCATGCGGCACAGCAGCCTTGGCAAGCGATGAATTTGCTTCAGCCTTGCCGCGCGCTTCGCACAGGAGCTGCATGAGTGCCGCTCCATCGATGAGCCGGATGTTGCGGCCGTTGACGAATGCGGTTGCTTCCTGCGTGAAGCCCAGAGGTCACGACGAAGGCCAAGTTTTCATCCGCACCCCCTCTAGGGTCGGGGATCGATGAATCCAGCATTTAGGGCGCACGAAGCTGGAAACCACCGTCCGGTATTTGGAAGTCGAGGTAGAGGATGCGCTGGAAATTTCGGAACCGACCGAGCTTTAGCGAAAGCCCGGCAGGCGAGGCATTGACTCGGGTGTCGGGTTTCGCCCTGATTCTGTTGAAAAACTCGAGTGGCGCTCTCTTGGGCACATTTGCAGGGGTGGTCAAACCATTCCCTGGGCCGTGATCGTCAATCCTGGGTCGATCTGAGAGGTCGATTTTCGCCACGGTGCAGCGGTGAACGCTGCGACCGAGTTCTTCAACAGAATCGCCCTCAAAGCAGACATCGGTGGCTCCGAGGGCGACGACGGCAATCGCTGCATTGCGGTCACAGGCCTATGTCAAGCTAAGCGAGCGACTAGCTCTTGCGGCCTTCAATGAATGCGGCCCACGCGTCCATCATCTCTCGACGACGCTCTATGGCGTCACTGCGTCGATAGGCTTCCTCGGTCTTGTTCGCGATGACATGGGCTAGTGCCAATTCGGCCAGATCTCTCGGGAAGGTGGTGCGATCTCCTGCCCAATCCCGAAATGTGGAGCGGAACCCGTGCGGAACTGCCCCGACATCCATGCGCCGCAGGACAGCCGTTAGGCTCATATCCGACAGTGATTTCTTGTCCTTGGAGCCGGGGAAAACCAGGTCCGATTGGGCGCCTTGGGGCAGGGTCTCGAGCAATTTCACCGCCGCTTTGCTCAGCGGTACTCGGTGCTCCCGACCTGCTTTCATCCGCTCGGCGGGAACTGTCCATATGCCGGCTGTCACGTCCAACTCGGACCAGGTCGCGCCTCGCACCTCCCCTGAGCGCGCCGCGGTCAGGATGGCGAACTCCAATGCCCGGGCGGCCATACCTTCGCGTTGAGACAGGTCCCCAGTGAATGCAGGCATGTCATCGATCGGCACGGCCCGATGGTGCTGAACCTTTTGAATCTTCATTGGGGCGGCGAGCACCTTGTCCAGGTGGCCTTTCCAACGGGCCGGATTGTCACCCGTGCGGTACTTTCGCACCGTACCCCAGTCCAACACTGACTCGATGCGACCGCGCAGACGGGATGCTGTCTCGTTCTTCGTCTTCCAGATCGGCTCTAGGCACAGCAGTACGTGTTGCAAGTCGATGTCCTGCATCAGCATGTGACCGAGATATGGCGAAGCGTAGGTCTTGAGAGTGTTCTCCCACTGCTGACGATGCTTTGGGTTCTTCCACTCGTCTGCCTTGGACTTGATGAATTCCGCCACGCACCAGTTGAAGTCTTTTTCGGCAGCGCGACGGGCGAGCATGGCGCTACGTTGAGCGCGCTTGGAGGTGAGGGGATCGAAGCCTTGGCGCACGAGCTTGTGCATCTCCCTGGCTTTTTCGCGGGCCTCGGCCAAGCCGATCTCTGGAAAGGGGCCTAGCCCGAGGTCGCGACGCTGCTCGCCAACCATGATGCGCAGGATCCAGCCACGATGCCCTGAGGTGACACGCAGATGCAGGCCGGGAGCGCCACCAACGGCATGACGACCTTCGGCCTTGATGGCGGCTACGGCACGGGCTGAGAGTTCAGGGGCGATCTTGGGCAAAGGAGTTGTTCCGTCGAACTTTTCTTGTCCCACATTGTGCCCACATAAAACATTGGCCGTTGTGAGATCAAATCAGATTGTGTTGGACCGACTTGAAAAAAAGCCTTTTAAAATCAATGAGTTATGGACTTCATCGGATTCGCTCGGACGGTGGTTCTAGGGACGTCCACTCCGCCAGTTCCGACAAGGGTTAGCAGATTAGCGTCTGCTAACCCTTTTGTCTTTTTGGAATCTGATTCTTCGACTTTGGAATATGGCCACGCTGCGGGCGTCGCCTTCTTCGTCTGTCGACGGTCGTAGACGCGCGAGATCATCGCGCCATCCGTGTGCAGCGTGGCGTCTTGAGTGTCGGTGTGCAGCTACTGGGCCAGGACCAGTGCACCATGGCCTCGATGCTGGCCATCGGCGTGCTCTGCGACCGCCAGGACATCTACGACGAGGCGATCAGCTACTACAAGGCAGGCCAGGGCAACGGCGCGGGCCTGCAGGCGGTCTACTACGTGCATCCCGGCTACCTGGGGCAATGGCAGGAAAGCGGACGCGACCAGGGCCACTGCACGCTCGGCATCGGCCTTGCGGGCGCCTTGTGCGAGATGGCGTGGAACCAGGGCGACGACATCTACGCCTACGAGAACAGCCGCTTCCTGGCGGGCGCCGAGTACGTGGCGAAGACCAATCTTCGCGATGGCGCCGACGCCTTCTACACGATGCCCTACTTCACCAACGTCGACAAGCAAGGCAAGCAGTCCGAGCTGTCGATGGGAGCCCAGGGCCATCGGCGAGGCATCTGGGAAAGCGTGCACAACCACTATGCCAATCGCCTGGGCATCGCGACCCCCTACACCGCCTTGCAAGCCATCCAGATGCGTCCCGAAGGAGTCGGCGGCAAAGGCGACGAACTGGGCTTCGGCACGCTGACCTTCACGCGCGATCCGCTGCCGACCGCTGGACGGCCCAGCGGGTTGACCGCGCGCTTGCGCGGCACGCAGGTGGTGCTGTCATGGTGGGGCTGCACCGGTGCGCAGAGCTACTCGGTGCGCCGTGCGGACCAGCCCGGCGGCCCGTACCGCGAGATCGCATCGGGCATCACCGATGTGCTCACGTTCAACGACACCGCGCCCGGCGCGACCGGTGCGAACGGCGTGTACCACTACGTGATCGTCGCGGCTACCGCCTCGGGCGACAGCGCACCGTCCAGCGAAGCGCGCGTGTCCGTGACGCCCGAGCTGCTGCTGCAGTGGAAGCCCGATGGCGGCGCGCGCACGCCCGTCAGCCTTCCGACGGGCCTTGCGAAGAACGCAGCCGCTGCGCCACCTTCGCTCGCTGCTAAGCCGCGCGCAATTCGGCGACCGCAGCGGAGGCGCCGCCCGCGCGCTGTTCGTCCCGTCTTTGCACAATGGCCTGCGTCAGAAACTCCGCATCTCGTGCCACGCCCGAGAAGCGGCCCGACCCCCAGGTGTGCAGCCACGGCAGGCCCAGGAAGTACAGCCCCGGCACCCCTGTCACGCCGCGCTGATGGATCGGCGCGCCACGGCCGTTGAACACCGGCGCATCCACCCACTCGAAGTCGGGCGAAAAGCCGATGCACCAGACCACGCTCGTGATGCCCGCCGCCGCGAGGTCGAGCCGGGTGCGTTCCTCGGCCGGCTCCCACACGGGCGTGTAGACCGAGGGCGGCGGCGCCTCGATGCCTTGCGTCGCGATGAACTTGTCGATCGATGCGTTGATGCGGTTGTAGGTGGCGTCGGCGCTGTCGAGGTTCTCGCGCAGGTTGGGCTGCAACTCGAAGCTGCCGCCGTCGAAGCCGTTGAGCAAGCCGTAGAGTTCCATGCCTTCGAGCGCGAAGCGGCGCAGGTCGATGTCGCGCCCGCCGTCGCGTCCGGTCACGTAGTGGTTGGTGTTGTCGCGCACGCCTTCGCGCAGCGGGTGCTCGGTGACAGGCATGTCGTAGTACTTCATGTCGGCAAGCCAGTCGACCACTTCACGGCCGCGGTAGAAGCGCGCGCAGCGTGGCGCGTTGCCGGTGGCCAGGTGAACCTTGCGCCCGGCCAGGTGCAGGTCTTCGGCGATCTGCGCACCCGACTGGCCGCAGCCCACCACGAGCACCGCGCCATCGGGCAGCTGCGCTGCATTGCGGTACTGCGCCGAGTGGTACTGGGCGACGGTGGACGGCAGCTTCTCGGCCAGGCGCGGCACGATGGGGCGGTGGTAGCCGCCGGAAGCCACCACCACCTGGTCGGCGGTGTAGGTGCCCGCGTCGGTCTGCACGCTGAAGCGCTCACGCTCGCCGGCGCCGGGAACGCGCGAAACCCGTTCGACCGTCACGCCTTCGATGGCCGGCGCCTTCACATGCGCGACGAAACCCGCGAGCCATTCGTTGATCTGCTCCTTGACCATGAAGCCATGCGGATCGTCGCCGAGGTACCCCCAGCCCGGCAGCTGGCACTGCCAGTTGGGCGTGACCAGGCAGAACGAATCCCAGCGCTGGGTGCGCCAGCTGTGCACGAGGCTGCGCTTCTCGATCACGAGGTGGTCGACGCCGCGCTGCTGCAGGCAGTGGCTCAGGGAGAGGCCGGTCTGGCCGCCGCCGACGATGATGACGCTGTAGTGGCTGCGTCCGCCAAATGGATAGGACATGGGTCTTCTTTCTTTCTCTCTGGATGTAGGGCGCGTCAATCGACGGCGACGACGGTGACTTCGGCACCGGCGGTGGCGGTGAAGCGCGACGCGATGCGTTCGATCTCCGCCAGCTGGTCCATCGCCTGCGAACATGCGAAGCCATACTTGGCGCGCACGCGTTCGGAGGCGATGCCCAATGCCTCGCGCGAGCGCTGCAGGAAGTCTTCAAGCGCATAGCGTTCGCCGGGCACGAAGAACTCCTGCACCACGGAAGAGGGCGAGTAGCAGCGCGTTTCGCTGGCGTCGGGCCAGCGCACCTGGACGTGCATCACGGGCATGCGAGCGCCTCCTGCGGCGGCTGGATGAAGGCATCGCGGCCGAAGTCCCACAACAGCGCCTCGTTGCCGCCGGCCTGCAGCCGCACCTGCCGCGTGGCATCGACCTCGCCGACCACCGCGCAGGCGATGTCGCGCGCGGCGAAGCGGCCGAGCACCGGCGCCACCTGCGAAGGCGTCACGCTGAGCACGAAGCCGTAGCTCGGAAACGAAGAAAGCCAGCGCAGCAGCGGCACGCCTTCGGGCGTGGGCAATGCTTCGAGGTCGATGCGCGCGCCGACGCCCGAGCACTCCAGCAGCATCATCGCGGTGCCCACTGCGCCGGCCATGCTGATGTCCTTCGCGGCGCGACACAGGCCGTCTTCCGCGATGGAGGGCAGCAGTTCGAGGTCCGCACGCAGCCGCGCGGCCGGCGCCGTGGTCGATGCGTTCCAGTAGGGAAAGGGCTCTTCGTAAGCGCCGCGCAGGTCGGCCGCCATCACCAGCAGGTCGCCGGGCCTGGCATCGAAGCTGGTGAGCAGCTTGCGCGCATGGCCGAGGATCGCGACCGCCAGCTGCGGCCGTTCACTGCGGTTGTTGCTGTGGCCACCGACCACCGGCACGCCGTAGCGCACCGAGGCCTCGGCCATGCCGCGCAGCACCTCGTCGGCGGGGCTCATGCCGGTGCTCCACAGCGCGTCGACCACCGCCGTCGGGCGTCCGCCCATCGCATAGATGTCGCTCACGTTGACCATCACGCCGCAGTAGCCGGCGAACCACGGCATGCGCACGATGAAGTCTTCCACCATGCCTTCGATCGCGAACAGCAGGTAGCCACCATGGCCGTCGGGGATGGCCGCGCAGTCGTCGCCGATCGGCACGGCCTGCGCGAGCGCGGCATGGCCGCCCGGCAGCGAGCGGCCGAGGGCCGACACCACGTCGCTGATGTCGCGCTTGTGGGCGAAGCCGCGCGTGGCGCGCAAGGCTTCGGCGATGGCGTGGACATCCGTCATGACAGCACCTTCGCGCGCGTGACGAAGCCGCTCACCGGGTCGTGGCAGGGCGGGTAGAAAGCGAGGCCCGCCTGCATGCGTGCGTGCGGGCGGCCGTGGATCGATGTCTCTTCCAGCGTCTTCCAGCCCAGCTTCTGGAACAGCGGCACGTTCTGCATCTGCACCTGCGCGAAGAATGCATCGCAGCCCAGCGCATGGGCGCGCGACACCGCCAGGCGTATCAGGGTCGCGCCCAGGTGGCCCTGGCTGCGGAACGCGGGATGCACCGCGAGGCGGGAGCCCCACCATTCGCCCGGCGCCTCGCCGCGGTGGGTGCGCACCGTGCCCACCACCTGCTCGGGCATGCCGGCGTTGCACGACATGGCAACCAGAAGCTGCGCATGGTCGTCGATGGCGTCGCGGTCGTCGCGCGCGAAGATGCCCTGCTCGATGCAGAACACCGCCCGACGCAGCGCCATGGCTTCGTCGCGTTCCCATTGCTGGGCCGCTTCGCGTACCAGGTATTCGACCGGCGCGTAGTGCGGGTCGAGCCCGCAGAGGTCGTCGATGCACAGCATGCTCAGCCTTCGCTTTCTTTTTCGTAGACCGACAGCGACGAGCACGCGCCGCACTTGCCGCAGCCGGCCTTGATGTCGGCGGAGCGCAGGCCCGCGGCCACCACGCGTTCGCCGAGCGGCGCGAGCAGCGACTTCATGAACTCCGGAGAAGGCGCGGGATGGTCTTCGAGCGGCGTGCCGCTGATCGGCACGAAGGGCACGACGAAGGGGTACACCCCGCGCGCCAGCAGCTGGTCGCAGGTCTCGAGGATGGCTTCGCGCGTGTCGCCCAGCCCGGCCAGGATGTAGGTGCTGACCTGTCCGCGCCCGAACACGCCCACGGCCGCCTCGAAGGCGCTCATGTAGCGCGAAATGGGCACGCTGGCCTTGCCCGGCATGACGCGTTCGCGCACCTCGGGCGTGACCACTTCGAGGTGCATGCCCAGCGTGTCGATGCCTGCGGCCTTCATGCGGTGGAACCACTGGTCGTCGTCGGGCGGCTCGCACTGGCCCTGGATCGGAAGGTCGATCGCGGCCCGGATCGCGAACGCGCTCTCGCAGAGGATGGCCGCGCCGCGGTCGGTGGTGTTGGGCGTGCCGGTGGTCATCACCATGTGCTTCACGCCGTCGAGCAGCACGGCCGCGCGTGCGACTTCGGCGAGTTGTTCGGGCGTCTTGCGCGCGATGGTGCGGCCGGCCGCGAGCGACTGGCCGATCGCGCAGAACTTGCAGCTCTTCTTGCGGCTCTCGTAGCGGATGCAGGTCTGCAGCACGGTGGTGGCGAGCACGTCGCTGCCGTGCAGCGTGGCGATGTGCGAGTAAGGCACGCCGTCGAAGGTCTGCATCGCATAGAAGCGCGGCTGCTTCGGAAAGCTGATGCGCGCAATGGGAATGCTGCCGCGCATCACGCGGCTCATGCCTGCCGCATCGGGCGCCTCGGCCGTGAACGGCGAATGCCAAGCGCTCGAGGTGTGGACCGGCACCATGATCGTGTGGCCGTCCACCGTCACGGCCTTGTGGTCCGACGGGCCTGCGCCGCCGCGGCGGCTCGAGACACCGGCCGAGGGATCAACCAGCCGCAACCCGAAGGACTGGAGCTCGGTCATCAGCTGCCGGCTGTCCGGCTGTGTCGTCGTTGCGGTCATGGTCGGGGCTCCGTTGATCTAGAAGTTGCGTGAGATGCATCGGCACAGTGGTCTGCGCCGGCCGGTCGTTGATGGCGAGCGACAGCAGCTCGGGCCGCGCGTAGTGGCCGACCGAATCCATCATTCGCTTGCGCTTGGCGATCAGCGCCATGTCCAGGTCGGCGATCACCATGCCTTCGCCCTCGGTGAGCGGCGGCGCAAGGTGCTTGCCCTCGGGCGAGACGATGGCGGTGTGGCAGCCGCCGCGCAGCGCCTTCTGCAGATTGGCATCGGGCGTGACCGAGCGGATCTGTTCGTCGGTGAGCCAGCCGGTGGCGTTGACCACGAAGCAGCCCGACTCGAGCGCATGGTGGCGGATGGTCACTTCCATCTGCTCCGCGAAGATCGGGCCGACCAGCGAGCCGGGAAACTGCGCGCAGTGGATCTCTTCGTGCTGCGCCATCAGGGCGTAGCGCGCGAGCGGGTTGTAGTGCTCCCAGCAGGCCAGCGCGCCGACGCGGCCGACGGCGGTGTCGACCACCTTCAGGCCCGCGCCGTCGCCCATGCCCCAGACCATGCGCTCGTGATAAGTCGGCGTGATCTTGCGGCGCTTGAGCGCCAGCGTGCCGTCGGCGTCGAACACCAGCTGTGTGTTGTAGAGGCTGCCGTGGTCGCGCTCGTTCACACCGAGCACCACCACCATGCCGTGATGCCGCGCACGCTCGGCCACGGCCTGCGTGACCGGGCCGGGCACGACCACCGCACGCTCGGCCAGCCGCAGGTGCGGCGCGCCCTGCAGCACCGGCGGCAGCACGAAGCTGAAGTAGGGGTAGTAGGGCACGAAGGTCTCGGGGAATACTGCCAGCTGCACGCCCTTGGCGGCAGCCTCGTCGATGGCGCCGCACACCCGCTCGAGGGTGCCGTCGGGCCGTTCGAAGTCGGGCGCGATCTGGATCGCCGCGGCACGCACGATGCGGGGTGGGGAAGCCATCGCTCGGGTCCTGCCTTACAAGGTCCAGGTGTCGAGGATGACAGCGCCGGCCTTCTTGTGCAGCAGCACGAGGTCGAGCACGTCGAGCGGGTTGATCGGCGTGATGCCCTCGATGAGCGCGCCCTCGCCATGGCCGTACAGCGCCTGCAGTGCGAAGCGGCAGGCGTAGACCTTGCCGCCTTCTTCCATGAACTTGACGATCTGCTTGTTGAAGTTCTGGTGGCCGGGGAAGGCCTCGTCGCCCAGCGTCGGAAAGCCGCGCTGCACGCCCAGCGTCACGCCGGGGCCGTACAGCAGCACCGAAGTCTCGTAGCCCTTGCGGCGCAGCCGCGTGGCCTGCAGCAGGTTGACGAACCCGATCGAGCCTTCGAAGGCTACGGTGTGGAAGGTGACGAGTGCCTTCTCGCCGGGCTCGGCCTTGACGTCTTCGAACACCTTCTCCTCGTAGTCGACGAGGAACTCGCCTTTCTCGTTGCGGGGGCGGGTGACTTTGGGCATGGGGTACTCCGGTTGAAAAGGGAATGAACGCAGGTCTTGCGTGCCTTTCTCTTTGCAGGCGATGTGCCAGCGCCCGGCGCGGCGCATGCGATCAACGCGCGATCAAATCGCCCCGGTGCGGCCTGCGCGCCGGAAAACTTTTTTCGACCGCACGAAAAGACCCGCGCGAAGGGGGCCGCCGGGGCCTCGCCTGCACCGGGAAGACGCATCTGCCATGCGATCAATGCACCCGATCAACGGGGTTGATCGCACCTGATCGAGGCATCCGGCCCCTCTGGCGCGGGCGCGATTCCTGCGTGCCTGATCGGTGGCCCGATGCGATCAATGGATGCAATCAACTTTGCCGATGACCACGATCACCACCCACTGGCGCAAGCAGCTGCGCAACACCACCAAGCCGGCCTACCTGCTGCTGGCCGACCTGATCGCCGACGACATCAAGACCGGTCGCCTCGTCGTGCGCGACCGGCTGCCCACCTTGCGCGAGCTGGCGGCAGACCTGGCGCTCAACTACACGACCGTGGCGCGCGGCTATGCCGAAGCGCGCAAGCGCGGCCTGATCGATTCGCGCGCCGGCACCGGCACCTTCATCCGTTCGGGCAGTCCGAGCCTGCGGCTGCGCGGCGGCAGCGGCGCCGAGATGACGATGAACATGCCGCCCGAGCCCGACGACGCCCACCTGATGGCGCGCATGCACGACAGCGCGAGCCGGGCCTTCGCGCAGGCCGACCTGCACGACCTGATGCGCTACCAGGACTTCGGCGGCACCGCGCACGACCGCGAGGCGGCAAGGCACTGGCTGCGCCCCTTCGTGCCCGATGCGGGCATCGACCGCATCCTCGTGTGCCCCGGCATCCACAGCGTGCTCACCGCGCTGTTCTCCCAGCTGGCGAGGCCTGGCGAGCTGATCTGCGTGGAGTCGCTCACCTATCCGGGCGTGAAGGCCGTCGCGGCGCAACTGGGCGTGCAGCTGCACGCGCTGCAGCTCGACGACGACGGCCCCATTGCGGATGCCTTCGAGCACGCCTGCAAGACGCTCAAGCCCAAGGCGCTGTACTGCAACCCGACGCTGCTGAACCCGACCGCGGGCACCGTGTCGCGCGCGCGGCGCGAGGCGCTGGCAGACGTGGCGTTGCGCTATGCCATTCCGATCATCGAGGACGATGCCTACGGCATGCTGCCGCGCCAGACGCCCGCCGCCATCGCCACGCTGGCGCCCGCGCTCACCTACTACGTGAGCGGGTTCTCCAAGTGCTTCGGCGCGGGGCTGCGCAGCGCGTACGTGTGTTCACCGACGGTGGTGCAGTCGCAGCGCCTGGCCGGCGCGATGCGGGCCACCACCGTCATGGCCTCGCCGATCACCAACGCACTGACCACGCTGTGGGTCGAGGACGGCACCGCCGAGGCCATGCTGCAGGCGGTGCGCGGCGAATCGATGGCGCGGCAGGCGCTGGCCGCGCGCCATCTCGGCGACAGCGGGCTGCAGGCGCATCCCGAGGGCTTCCATGCCTGGCTGCCGTTGCCGTCGGGCTGGAGCCCGGTGGAGTTTGCGTCCTACCTGCGCACGCAGAACGTCGGCGTGGTAGCGAGCGCGGCCTTTTCCACCGACGGCGATCCGCCCGAGGCCGTGCGCATCTGCCTGGGCGGCCCGATGACGCGGGAGCAATGCGACCAGGCCCTGCGGCTCATCGCCGACACGCTGGCGCATCCGCGGCACCCTCACGCAACGGTGCACTCGTTTGCAGGGGCTGAGCGCCTGTAGGGCTTGCGCCGTCCGCGGTACCTCCTGCCTCAGTTCACCAGTCCTTGCAATCCATCAGCGCGATCCAGGTGCCAGATGTGTCCGAGCAGCGTCTGCGCACGGAGGCACCGATCAGCGGTCCCGACAGCAGATCCATCTTGGTTCTCCTGGGTTGGTTCGACGTTCATGCTCGTCGAGTTCTGCTGTTCGTGCCCCGCAGGGCGCGCAAGGTCCCTCTCGCGACCCTGCTGTTCCCATGTCGCGTCGGCTTCGCGCTAGCCCAGGAAGTTGACCAATGCCGGAATCACCTGCTCGGGCGCCTCTTCCATCAACCAGTGTCCGGAGCCTTTGACGATGACGCCCTGCACGTTGGTCGCGACCATCTTTCCCTGCTCGATCAGGAAGGCTCCGCCGGCCTTTTCACCAGAGAGCACCAGCATCGGCATGGGAGCGGGAGTCATGGAGCTTTGCCCGCGTGAGGAAAGTGCGCAGGCTGTAGCCGACAAGTTCGGCGTGTGCCGTCCAACGCTGTACAACTGGCAGCGCGCGGCGTGCGCTGCTGTCTGACGCGTGCATCGGTGGACGCCTACGATAGAAACCAAAGCATTCACATTCAATGGCGCCCGACGTCGAAATGGAAATGAGGCGTGCCGTACGTCTCGCCTTCGGCGGATCAGGAGACTGCCATGCGCACTCAGGATGACAAGAAGAACGACGAGGCAAGCCGTCTCGCTCATGACGGCGGCATCGATCCCCAGCAAGCGCTGACCGGCACCACCCGACGCTCGCTCCTGCGCAGCGCGGTGCTGTTCGCGATGTTCTCGGGCAGCGGCATCAGCTTGACCGGCTGTGGCGGCGGTGGTGGCGGAGGAGGAGGGGCTTCGGCATCGGTGGTGGTGGTGGTGGTGGTGGTGGCAGTCCGCCCGATGGCTCCGGCTCGGTGTTCAAGCACGGCATCGCGAGCGGCGATCCGTTGTCCGACCGCGTGATCCTCTGGACCCGCGTGACGGCGCCCGCACCGGGCACCTTCAACGTCGAGTGGGAGGTGGCCAGCGACGAGCGCTTCGGCATCATCGTTGCGCGCGGCACCGCGAGCACCGGCCCCGAGCGCGACTACACGGTCAAGGTGGATGCCGTCGGCCTCCAGCCCGCCAGCACCTATTTCTATCGCTTCGTGATGGGCAACGAGAACTCGCCCATCGGCCGCACCAAGACGCTGCCGGTGGGCGGTGTATCGCAGGCCAAACTGGCGGTGGTGTCCTGCTCCAACTTCCCCAGCGGCTATTTCAATGTCTATGCCGACATTGCCCGGCGCACCGACATCGACGTGGTGCTGCATCTGGGGGACTACATCTACGAGCACGGCCGGGTGGGTTATGCGTCTCAGCTTGCGATCGCCATCGACCGAGAGTCGGTACCCGGCCACGAGATCCTGACGCTCGCGGACTACCGCCTGCGCCATGCGCAGTACCGTACCGACAGCGATCTGCGCGCCCTGCATGCGCGGCTGCCCATGATCGCGGTGTGGGACGACCACGACCTGGCCGACAACGCGTGGTCAGGCGGGGCAGAAAACCACGACGAAGCAACCGAGGGCAGCTTTGCCGCACGGCGCGCGGCTGCCGTTCAGGCCTACCACGAGTGGCTGCCGACGCGGCTGCCCGATCCAGCCAACCCGCTGCAGGTCTATCGCTCGTTCGACATCGGCACCCTGGCGTCGATGCACATGCTCGACACCCGGCTGATCGGCCGCGACAAGCAGGTCACGCTCCAACAGTATTTGGACGGCGAGGCTGCCGCCCCGACGCGGCAGCTGCTGGGCCAGCCGCAGGTGGACTGGCTGTCCGCGCGCATGGCCGCATCGGCCGGCACATGGCAGGTGCTCGGCCAGCAGGTGCTCATGATGCGCATGGCCATCCCCTTGAGCATCGCGACCGACTTCAACCTCGAGACGCTGACCGCCTACCTGACGGCGCTGGCGCTTCCGGATGCCGCGCGCAGCGACAGCCAGCGGGCCCTGATCGCGCAGCAGAAGGTGCCCTACAACCTGGACGCCTGGGACGGCTACCCCGCCGCCCGCGACACCGTGCTTGCGATGGCGCGCAGCCAGGGCAAGAACCTTATCTCGTTGGCCGGCGACACGCACAACGCCTGGGCCGGGAACCTCACCGACCCCTCGGGGCAGCGGGTCGGGGTGGAATTCGGAACCTCCTCGGTGTCGTCCCCCGGCTTCGAGCGGGCGCTGCCGCTGATTGCCAACAACCTGCTGTCCGATGGCTTCCTGCGCATGATCGACGACCTGCGCTACGCCGAAACCAGCAAGCGCGGCTATGCCGTGCTGACGCTGACGCCAGCCGAAGCACGTTGCGACTACATCGAGATCAGCACGGTGTTCAGCCGCGACTATGCAGTGCGGACGGCCGCCACGCTGCGCACGTTGCCGGGTGTCGGTAACCTGCAGGTGCTCGCGGCCTGAGCGTCCACAGCGCCGCTTGCCAGCGCGGCTGCATCCGCAGCGCCTTGTATGGTTGAGGCGCTGGCGCGAATTTTCCCGGGTACGCACCGGTCGCGCGCAAGGGGTCCGAGAACTTCTCGGTCATTTCGAAGTCGAGGATCAAGGTCTTGTCGGTCATGCCGCGAATCTAGCGGCGTCACCGACAAACCGGCGACGGGGTTGGTGGGAAGAGACGGGCCGAGAAGCCCTTCACGCCATCCCGTACCGCAGCAACCAGTTCCAGATCACCGCCGACCCGTTCGACATCTCGAGTGCAGCCTTCGCATAGCCCATGAGATCGGCGAGCCGCACCTCGGCGCGGATCACGACGTCGTGACGCTGAAGGTCTTCTTCGCGCACATCGGCCTGGCGGCGATCGAGTTCGTCGCGCAGCACCGTGGCGTAGGCCCGCGGGCTCTTCAATCGCAGGAACATGATCGGCTCGACCACCGCGTCGAGCTCGGGATCGACGAAGGTGTGGATCTCGGGATCGCGCGACACGACCTGGTCGCCGTGCGCGTCCCTGATGAGCTGCTGGGCCTGTTCGAGCGCAGCTTCGTTCGCCGCGTAGATCCGGCCGCCGCGTCCTTCGCAGATGAAGATGTACTGGTCGGGCCGCGAGAGCCAGTCGACCGGTCCGCGCTCGGCGAAGACAGCCAGGCCTTCGGCACCGGGCAGCAGCGACTGGCGCAGCGGGTACTTGATGAGTGGGTCTTCAGCGAACATCTTGCAGCTTCCTCGAAATGACGGCCGGTTGGGTGTCGGCGCGTCGATCACCAGGCGCCACCAGCACGTCGCCCGTGGCCCAGCACAGCACGCGCTGCGCGACGCTACCGAACAGGAAATCGGTGAACGGATTCGCGCGGCGCTTGCCGACCACGAGCAGCTCGGCGCGCGCATGCTGTTGCTGCACCGTGGCCTGCCGCGCCGGGTCGCCGCGGCCGATGGCCGAGAGCACGCGGTTGCGCCGCGCGCTCGACGAGTCGGTCAGCGAGAAGAGTCGCTCGCGCGCCTGCCGCATGCTGTCGTGGCGGTAGGTCTTGATGGCGTGGTCCGACACCTCGGCATAGCGCAGCTTGCTTTCGTGCAAGGTGTTGAGCGCATGGAACAGCTCCAATGCGGCATTCGGATCGAGCCCATGGGCCAGGCTCACGAGTTCGCGCGATGCGGGTGTGAAGTCGACGGCCACCAGGATGCGGCCGTAGCGCAGGCGCGTGTCGAGCCGCGTCACGAGCACCGGGCAGCGCACCTGCCGCAGCAGGCGCTCCACGGGCTGGCCGCTGAAGAAGGCGCCGGGCGAACGATCACGCTCGTGGCTCAGCACCACGAGGTCGACATACCGGGCCTCGTCCACGATCTGCGCGAGGCCGCCGCTCGGCCCTGCGACCTGCTTGACCAGCACATCGAAGCGCGAAGCCATCGACCGGGTCAGCCCTGCGAGCGCGGTTGCCGCTTCGGCGTGCGCGAACGGCGCGAAATCCGCGGGCGCGTACATGAGCTTCAGCAGCGCGCCGTGTTCGGCGGCGAGCAGGGCGGCGCGCTCGACCGCGCGGTTGCCGCGTGCCGAGAGATCGGTGACGGCAAGGATGGATTGAAAAGAAGGCGTGTTGGACGAGACGCCGCCGCCGGGAAGCACGTGCTCCCGCTGAACCTGATGGTGATGCATGACGCACTCCAGTCGAACGCGACCCCGGATGAGGGGGGCGCAGCCGCGCGGGGCAGGTGCCCGGCGGTCGATGGTTTGCGCTGAAAGAGAAAGGAAAGAGGTGGACCGCCGGGCTCAGGAATGTGCGGGCGTCTGCTGAGCCGCCGCTGTCATCCACGCGAACACCGGCGTGTAGCCGCCGGAGCGGGACGTCAAGGTGTGGAGGGAGGGCTGGGCGTTCATGCCAAGGAGTCTAGGCCAGATGCGTGCAGATCCGATCAGTACCCGCACGATCCTTGCCAGATTGGAAGGGCGCCGCGCACCGCGTGCGCGGGCCGGCTTCCCCTTTTTTGTTCTCATTTGTCATGTGCAAGGGGAGACGTGTTTCCGTGTCCCCGGTCTTCCTGGAGGTTCACGCATGAGATTCAACCTAGCGCCCCGTCGGGCCGCAGAGATAGCCCATGAGCGCATCGACGATCGAGGCCTCGAGGGCAGCGGGCTCGAACTGCGCGGGCGGCTCGATGACGGCCGCATGCACCAGCGTTTCCATGATCTGCAGCACCACCCAGGTGGCGAGGTCGAGGTTGCGCGGCGCGAGCTCGGCGCGGTGCTCGTCCAGCAGCTGGCGCACGCGCCGGAAGATGTCGTGGTCGGCTGCGCTCTCTTCGCGCGGCGCATCGAAGAAGGGGAACTCCTTTTCGAGCACGCGATGCAGCTCGGGATACACCGCATGCGCCGCGAGCAGCGCACGCACCACGGCCTGCACACGCCCGCGAAGGCTGCGCGCGCGCGACGTGGCCAACACTTCCTCGATGGCCGCGTACATCTGTGCGGCGTGCCGCTCGTGCAGCGCCGTGATCAGCGAGTCCTTGTTCGGAAAGTACTGGTAGAGCGAGCCCACGCTCACGCCGGCGCGTTCGGCGACCACGTTGGTGTTGGTGCCGGCATAGCCCCGCTCTCCCAGAACGCGAGCCGTGGCTTCCAGAATGACCTCGACCATCTGCTGGGAGCGCGCCTGGCGCGGCGCCTTTCTTGGCTGGGGAAGGGATTTCATCGGGCGTTCCGAATGCGAGTTTTCAATGCGAGTGAAGGCTCGTATTCTAAGAAGAGCCGAGCAAATGCTCGCATTCAAGAGTTTCCCCCCATTCGAATCGACATACAGACAATGAACGCCAATGCCTCCGAGGCCCACGCGCCGCATGCGTTGCCTTCTTCCTTTCCGCTCCTGCAGCCGATCGCTGCGGTCCCACCCGAACGGGGCACGCGGCTGAAAGCCCATGTCCTCCGGTGCAGCCTCGTGACGCCGCACATGCGCCGCATCACACTCGGCGGCCCGGACGTCGCGGCCTTCCTGCGCCACGCGGCAGCCGACCAACCCGGCGCCTGGGTGAAGGTGTTCGTGCCCGGCGGCGAAGGGCGGGCCTACACCCTTCGCCGCATCGACCGCGTCGCCGCCACGCTCGAGCTGGACTTCGTGCTGCACGGCGACAGCGGCCATGAAGGCCCGGCCTCGGCCTGGGCGGCGCGGGCGCAACCCGGCGAATGTATCGGCTTTGCCGGGCCGCGCGACGGCGGCTTTGCGCTCCCGGACGATGCGCGCTGGGTGATGCTGGCCGGCGACGCGACCGCGCTGCCCGCGATCCAGTCGATTGCCGCGAGCCTCGGGCCGGAGATCCGCCTCAAGACCTATGTCGAAGTGCCCACGGCCGCCGATGTGCAGGAGATCCGCAGCCAGGCCGTGCTGCGCACCTGCTGGCTCACCGGCGATCCGGCCGAGCCGGGGCTGGCGCTGCAGCAGCAGCTGATGCACCGCCCGCAGCCGGCGGGGCCGGGCTACATCTGGCTGGCGGGTGAGTCCGGCGTGGTGCGCACCTTGCGCGCCCATTTCCTGAACGACCAGGGCCTGGCGCGCACGCGGCTGACCGCCAAGGGCTACTGGAAGCACGGCGAAGCCGATCACCGCGACCGGGCCTGAGCCCGACGCGCACCGGCTGGGTCAGTGCTCGGCCGGTGCGTGGCGCGTGCGCGTGTCCGACGGCCGCTCGCCGAAGCGCGCGCGGTACTGGGCCGCGAAATGGCCCAGATGCAGGAATCCGTACTTCTGCGCCACGTCGCGCACGCCCGTCTGCGTGGACGCGGCCTGCAGTTCGGTGCGCACGCGGTCCAGCCGCAGCTCGCGCAGGAACTCCATCGGTCCCTGGCCCGCATGCTGGCGGAACGCGAGCTGCAGGGCGCGTGCGCTGCAGCCGGCCTCGCGGCACACGTCGGCCAGCGACAGCGGCTGCTCGGCGTGCGCGGCCATGAACTCCTGCGCCTTGCGCACCGCGCGCGGCAGCAGGTGGCGCTGCGCGTCACCGGCGAGCGCGCGCGAGTGGTTGTGGCCCGCTGACATCAGCAGGCTCGACATCAGGTACTCCTCGGCATGCTCGGCCAGGCGCCCGCCGCCTTGCAGCGCATTGCCGGCATCGAGCGTGAGCCGCAGGTAGTCGATGAAGTGCACCAGCGGCGCGAGCGCGGGGTTGTCCAGCGGCACGCCGAGGTCGAACACCAGGTGCTGGCGCACGGGCGCCTGCAGCAGCGCTTCGAGCCGCGACAGCAGCGCCGCGCGCGCGATGCGCACGATCAGGTGCGGGCTGTCGTCGGCCCAGCGCATCGACAGCAGTTCGGTGGGCGAGGGCAGCGAGGCGATGCGCGGCGTGGCTTCGACCTGCTGGCCGCCGCAGCGGATGTCGGCGCCGCCGCGCAACGGAATCTGCAACAGGAAGAAGTCTTGCAGGTAGCCCGGGTCGATCTGCACGCCGGGGCCGTACTGCACGTAATTGAGGCTCACGTCGCGGTGCAGGCGCGCGCTGTGGTGGCAGGCGTCCAGTTCGGTGCGCGGGCGCAGCATCGTGAGGCCATGCGGGCAGAACACGCGGGCCACGCTCTCGCGTGCCTCGTCCATGTCGTGGCTCTCGAACAGGCGGTAACGCTGCAGCGGCAGCCGTGGGGCGGTGGCGGTTTCCATAGGGAAGCGGAGTGACCCTAGCAAAAAGCCTTCCAGCCCACAATTCGGGCCGTCCCTTGGCACCTGTGTAAAAAACCTGCGCGGCAGGGACAGCCCCTGCGTTTTCGGGATCGGCCGGCGAGGCCTTCCGCTCTACCTTTGGCCCATTCGCCGAACCGGCGATTCAACCGAGGAGAGCAAGCGTCATGTTCAAGGGTCTCGAAGGCAAGAGCGCCATCGTCACGGGTGGCTCGACATTGATAGGCGCCGGCGTGGTGCGCGCCTTCCACGCGGCGGGCGTGAAGGTGGTCATCGCCGACATCGACGCCGACAAGGGCCAGCCGCTGGCCGACGCGCTCGGCGCAGGCGTGCGCTTCGTGCGCACCGACATCACCGACGACGCGCAGGTAAAAGCCTGCGTCGACGAGGCCGCCACCCGCCACGGCGGCGTGGACTTTCTCGTCAACCTGGCCTGCTCGTACGTGGACGACGGCTTCAAGTCGCCGCGCGCCGACTGGCTCACTTCGTTCAACGTGAACGTGGCCAGCGCCGTCGCGATGCTGCAGGCGGTGCACCCGCACATGGTCGCGGCCGGCGGCGGGGCGGTGGTCAACTTCACCAGCATCTCGTCGCGCGTGGCCCAGACCGGGCGCTGGCTCTACCCCGTGAGCAAGGCCGCGATGGCGCAGCTCACGCGCAACATGGCGATGGACCTCGCACCCGACCGCATCCGCGTGAACAGCGTCTCGCCGGGCTGGACCTGGTCGGCCGTGATGGACCAGCTGACGGGCGGCGACCGCGCGCGCACCGACCGCGTGGCCGCGCCCTACCACCTGCTCGGGCGCGTGGGCGACCCCGACGAAGTGGCACAGGTGGTGCTGTTCCTGTGCTCCGGGCACGCGAGCTTCGTCACCGGTGCCGACTACGCGGTGGACGGCGGCTACGCCGCCATGGGCCCTGAGCAGGCCGTGCCGGCCATTCCCCGCTTGATGGAACCCTGAGGCCCATCGGCAACAGAACACCACCCCCACGAGACAACCAAAGAAGGAGCAAGCCATGAAGCGAATCGCCATCGTCGGCGCAGGCCAGTCGGGCCTGCAACTGGGACTCGGTCTGCTGGACGCAGGCTACGAGGTCACCATGTACAGCAACCGTTCGGCGGACGACATCCGCCACGGCAAGGTCATGTCGAGCCAGTGCATGTTCCACACCGCGCTGCAGGTCGAACGCGACCTGGGGCTCGATCAGTGGGCCAACGACTGCCCCACGGTCGATGGCATCGGCTTTGCCGTGCCGAACCCCGAGCAGAAAGGCGCCAAGGCCATCGAATGGGCGGCGCGGCTGAACTCGAGCGCGCAGTCGGTCGACCAGCGCGTGAAGGTGCCGGCGTGGATGGCGCAGTTTCAGCAGAAGGGCGGCGAGCTGGTCTTCAAGGACGCCGGCATCGACGACCTCGAAGCCTGCACCCGCAGCCACGACCTCACGCTGGTGGCCAGCGGCAAGGGCGAGATCTCGAAGCTCTTCGAGCGCGATGCCGCCAAGTCGACCTACGACCAGCCGCAGCGCGCGCTCGCGCTCACCTACGTGAAGGGCATGCGCCCGCGCACGCCGTTCTCGGCCGTGTGCTTCAACCTGATTCCGGGCGTGGGCGAGTACTTCGTGTTCCCGGCGCTCACCACCACGGGCCCGTGCGAGATCATGGTGTTCGAAGGCGTGCCGGGCGGCCCGATGGACTGCTGGGCCGACGTGAAGACGCCGCAGGAGCACCTGGCGCGCAGCAAGTGGATCCTCGACACCTTCACGCCCTGGGAGGCCGAGCGCTGCGCCGACATCGAACTCACCGACGACAATGGCATCCTCGCTGGCCGCTTCGCGCCCACCGTGCGCAAACCGATTGCCACGCTGCCTTCGGGCCGAAAGGTGCTCGGCCTGGCCGACGTGGTGGTGCTCAACGATCCGATCACGGGGCAGGGCTCGAACAACGCGGCCAAGTGCGCCGACACCTACCTGAAGAGCATCCTGGCGCGCGGCGACGGCGCGGCCGATGCGCCGTGGATGCAGCAGACCTTCGACCGCTACTGGTTCGGCTACGCGCAGTGGGTCACGCGCTGGACCAACATGCTGCTCGCACCGCCGCCGCCGCATGTGCTCAAGCTGCTCGGCAGCGCCGGCGCCGTGCCGCCGATGGCCAGCGCCATCGCCAACGGCTTCGACGACCCGCGCACCTTCTTCCCGTGGTTCGCCGATCCGCAAGAGGCCGACCGCTACCTCGACACCTGCACTGCCGCTGCGGCAGCGGCGTAGGCGGAGCCAGCGCATGACACGACGCGTGGCCATCGTCGGCGCCGGCCAGTCCGGCATGCAGCTCGCCCTGGGCCTGTTGGCCAAGGGATACGCGGTGACGGTGTACGCGAACCGCACGGCGCAGGAAATCTTCGACGGGCCGGTGATGTCGAGCCAGTGCATGTTCGAGACCGCGCTGCAGACCGAGCGCGAACTGGGGCTCGACAGCTGGGCCGACACTTGCCCGCTCGTCGAAGGCATCGGCATGTCGGTGCGCAGCCCCGAGGGCCACCGCGCCATCGCGTGGGAAGCAAAGCTCGACGGCCCCGCGCAGTCGGTCGACCAGCGCCTGAAGATCGCTGCGTGGATGCAGCTGTTCGAAGCGCGCGGCGGCCGTCTCGTGCACCAGGACGCCGACCTCGACACGCTGGAAGACTGTGGGCGCACGCACGACCTCGTGGTCGTCGCGAGCGGCAAGGGCGAGATCTCGGCGCTGTTCCCGCGCGACGCCGCGCGTTCGCCGTTCGACCAGCCGCAGCGCGCGCTCGCGCTCACCTACGTGAAGGGCATGCGCCCGCGCGATTCCTTTTCGGCCGTGAGCTTCAACCTCATTCCGGGTGTCGGCGAGTACTTCGTGTTCCCCGCGCTCACCACCAGCGGCCCGTGCGAGATCATGGTGTTCGAAGGCGTGCCCGGTGGTCCCATGGACTGCTGGGACGACGTGAAGACGCCGCAGGAGCACCTGGCGCGCAGCAAGCAGATCCTCGCCACCTTCCTGCCCTGGGAGGCCGAACGCTGCACGCACATCGAGCTGACCGACGACCACGGCGTGCTGCGCGGCCGCGTCACGCCCGTGGTGCGCCACCCGGTCGCCACGCTGCCTTCGGGCCGTCAGGTGCTGGGGCTCGCCGATGCGGTGGTGCTCAACGACCCGATCACGGGGCAGGGTTCGAACAACGCGGCCAAGGCGGCCGACATCTACCTCAAGCGCATCCTCGAGCACGGAGACGCGCCCTTCGATGCCGCATGGATGCAGCAGACCTTCGACCGCTACTGGGAAGGCTATGCCCGCTGGGCCACCGACTGGACGCACAGCCTGCTCGCGCCGCCCACGCCGCACCTGCAGAAGCTGCTGCAGAGCGCCACGCACATGCCCGCGGTAGCGAGCGCGGTGGTCAACGGCTTCGACGATCCGCGCAACTTCGCGCCCTGGTGGTTTGACGCGGCCGAGGCCGACCGCTTTCTTGAAACGAAGGCGCGCGAAGCGGTGGTCGACCGCTTCGACCGGCGCGACTTCCGCAAGGCGCTCGGCCAGTTCAGCACCGGCGTCACGGTCATCACCACGCGCGCGCTCGACGGACGCCGCGTCGGCATGACGGCCAACTCGTTCTCGTCGGTGTCGCTCGATCCGCCGCTGGTGCTGTGGAGCCTCGCGCGGCAGGCGCCCAGCGTGGCCGACTTCACCGGCGCGAGCCACTTCGCGATCAACGTGCTGGCCGCGCCGCAGCACCACCTGTCGCGCCAGTTCTCGACGCCACAGGCCGACAAGTTCGGCGGCGTCGATTGCTGCGAAGGCACGGCCGGCGTGCCGCTGCTCAACGGCGTGCTCGCGCGCTTCGTGTGCCGCAACGTGCGGCAGTACGACGGCGGCGACCACCTGATCTTCATCGGCGAGGTCGAAGGCTACGAACGCTTCGACGGCGAGCCGCTGGTTTTTCACTCGGGCTACTACCAGGTCACGACGCGCCATCCGGAATGCGTACAGTGAGCACCTGGTTCCCCACGTCCACCTTTCAGCATTGAACGGAGTCACACACCCATGCAGAACAAGGCATCCCCATCCTCGTCGCAAGACATCCGCATCCAGGCCGCCGACGGCAGCGGCAGCTTCGGCGCCTACCTCGCCCTGCCGCGCGGCGGCACCGGCCCGGGCCTGGTGCTTGCGCAGGAAATCTTCGGCGTCAACAAGACCATGCGCGACGTGGCCGACTACTACGCCGAGGAAGGCTACGTGGTGCTCGTGCCCGACCTGTTCTGGCGCCAGGAGCCCGACGTGCAACTGGGCTATTCGCCCGACGACTGGCAGCGCGCCTTCGCGCTCTACCAGGGCTTTGACGAAGCGCTCGGCATGCAGGACATGCAGGCCGCGATCACCGCGCTGCGCCAGCGCCCCGAGGTGCCCGGCGGCAAGGTCGGCGTGCTCGGCTTCTGCCTGGGCGGCAAGCTCGCCTACCTCGCGGCCTGCCGCACCGACGCGGATGTGGCGGTGGGCTACTACGGCGTGGGCATCGACGCCGCGCTCGACGAGGCCGACCGCATCCGCTGCAAGCTGGCGCTGCACGTGGCCGAGCTCGACGGCTTCTGCCCGCCCGAAGCGCGCGACCGCATCGTGCAGACCCTGCGCGGGCGGCCGAACGTCGAGGTGCACGTGTACCCCGGTGTCGACCATGCCTTCGCGCGCGTCGGCGGCGAACACTTCCATCGTGCCTCCGCCCTCATGGCGCACGAGCGCAGCGTGGCCGCGCTGAAGTCGGCCATCGGCCCGAACTACGACCTGGCGGCGCTGTGGGACAAGCACTGCGAGTACGAGTTCGGCACCCGCAACGTCGACGACACCATGGGCACCATGGTGGCCGAGCCCTACGTGAACCACATCCCGACCATGACGGGTGGCGTGGGCTACAAGAACCTGCACGCGTTCTATACGAACCACTTCGTCAACAGCAACCCGCCCGACACCTCGCTGGTGCCGATCTCGCGCACCGTGGGCGCGACGCAGGTGGTCGACGAGATGCTGTTCTGCTTCACCCACACCACCGAGATCCCGTGGATGCTGCCCGGCGTGGCGCCCACCGGCAAGCGCGTGGAGATTCCGCTGCTCGCGGTCATCAAGTTCCGCGGCGACAAGCTCTACCACGAGCACATCTATTGGGACCAAGCGAGCGTGCTGGTGCAGGTGGGCCTGCTCGACGCGGCGCTGCTGCCGGTGGCGGGCGTGGAAACGGCACGCAAGCTGCTCGACGAGACGCTCCCGTCGAACATGCTGCTGACACGCTCGCGCGGCTGAGTCGCTTTGCGGTGATTCTTCAGGCGCCGCTGTTGGCCGGCGGCGCCTGCTGCAAGCGGTAGTCGCGCGGCGCCACGCCGTGCTGCTTGCGGAACGCCGCCGTGAAGCGGCCGTGGCATTCCCATCCCGCCTCGGCCGCGATGGCCTGCACGCTGAGTTGCGTGTCGCGCAGCAGCCGTGCGGCCAGTGCCAACCGCTCGGCCACGAGCAGGCCGTAGACCGTCGTGCCCTCGGCTTCCTTCACATGGGCCTGCAGCCGCGTGGCGCGCAGGTCGAGCCGCTGCGCAAGCGCATCGACCGTCCAGGCCTGCCCCGGCGCTTCACCGAGCAGTGCGCGCAGCCTGCGCACTGTCTGCGCGGCCGCACCGCCGTGGGTGTCTTCTGAGCGCGCAGGACGCAGCAGTTGTTCCAGGTCGAGCAGCACGCAGGTCAGCAGCTCGGTCGCACGCGCATGGAACAGCGGCACGAAGGCCGGCCGATCGGAAGGCTCGTCGCCGATGCGCGCCAGGCAGTCGCGCACGCGCGGCGTGAGCGCCGCATTGCACAGCACCCGGCCGTCGTCGCGTTCGACCAACTCGCTCATCTGCCGCGCGGGCAGCCGCACGCCCAGCGCATGCAGCCAGCGCGGCAGCAGGTCGCGTCGCAGGCGGAACTGCACGAAGTTGTTGCGACAGGCGCCCGGAATGTGGATCAGGTAGCCGCCGTCGCGGTTCGGCGTGCGCAGCAGCGCGCGGTCGACGCGGAAGTCGAGCGGTCGGCCTTGCGCGCTGCCGATCTCGCCCGTGACGTGGCCCGCGAGAAAGAAGGTCAGCAGCAGCTCGTTGCCGGGCGCCAGCTGCACGTGCAGGTCGTCGTTCAACCTGAAATCGAAGTACAGCGCGCTCGCGCCCTCCCAGGGCATGGTGCGCAGCCGCAGGATGCGGCCGCCGTCGTCGGGCCAGCGCACCTCGCGGCTCGCGCCATCGTGCAGGGCCGGCAGCGCGAGCGGGCGGTCGGTGGGCAGGCGGATCAGCGCGGCGTTGAAATCGTCCTCGCGCAGCGCGGCGGCCGTGAAGGGCGAGGGCTGGATCGGCACAGTCTGCGATGGGATCGGCATAGAAAACCCTGACAGGCGGCGTTAGCGTTGCAACACTTTGGTTTGAACGGAGTTTATGGATGAATGCTCGACGTGTCTGCCGGTTTCTGGGGCTCCTGGCGGCCCTCGCCGCGGGGTGGGTGCCGGCGCTTGCCGGTGCGCAGAGTGCCTGGCCTTCGCGGCCGATTCGCCTCGTCGTGCCCTTTGTGGCGGGCGGCGGTGCCGACGTGGCCGCGCGGCTCATCGCGGCCAAGCTGCAGGTGCAGCTGGGTCAGCAGGTGGTGGTCGACAACAAGCCGGGCGGCAACACGCTGATCGGCGCGCAAGAGATCATGAAGGCCCAGCCCGACGGCTACACGCTGCTGTGGTCCATCGACCAGACCTTCGTGCTCAACCCCTCCCTCTATAACCGGCTGCCCTACGACCCGAGGAAAGACTTCACGCCGGTGGCGCTGGCCATCACCTCGCCCACGGCCGTCATTGCGCGCACCCAACCAGGCAGCGTGGGCGACGTGCATGAGCTGGTGAAGCGTGCCAAGGCCGACCCCGGAAAGATCAACATCGGCGCGGCCGCGATCCTGTCGCAGATGGCGCTCGAAGAGTTCAACCGCAGTGCTGGCATCGAGACCACGCGCGTGCCCTACAAGGGCAGCGCCGAAGTGGCGCAGGCCACCATCGCGGGCGACATCGACGCCGCCTTCGACGGCATGGCGCCCTATGTGCAGTTCGTGAAGGCGGGGCGCGCGAAGATCCTGGCCGTCACGTCGGCCAAGCGCTTCTCGGGCCTGCCCGACGTGCCCACGCTCGACGAGCTGGGCTACAAGGGCGTCGACTTCTCCGTGTGGTTCGGCGTGGTCGGCCCGGCCGGCCTGCCGCCCGAGATCGCCCAGCGCGTGAGCGACGGCGTCGACTGGGCGATCCGCCAACCCGACGTGGTCGAGAAGCTGCTGGTGTTCGGCTTCGAGCCGGCCGCGCAGACCAGCGCAGCAGCACTCAAGGGCCGCATCGACAGCGACCTGGTGCGCTACAGCCCGGTGATCCGCAGGCTCGGCTTCAAGCTCGACTGAGAAGGGTGCGCGTCATGAAAACCGCGGGCCTGATCGGAGGCGTCGCGTGGCCTTCCACGCTCAGCTACTACCGCTTGTTGAACGAGCACATCCAGCGCGAACTCGGCGGCCTGCACTCGGCCCGCTGCGTGATCGTGAGCCTGGACTTCGCCGGCGTCATCGCCGCCATGACCGAAGGGCGCCGCGACGATGCGCGCGCCCAGATGGAAACCGCTGCGCGCCAGGCCCGCGCGGCCGGCGCGGAACTCATCGCCATCCTTGCGAACACCGGGCACTTCGCAGCCGACGCGGTGCAGGCGGCGGCGGGCGTGCCGCTGGTGCACGTGGCGCGTGAAACCGGCGACGAGATCGCGTCGCGCTTCCCGTCGATGCGCCGCCTTGGCCTGCTGGCCACGAGCTTCGCGCTCGACGCGCCGTTCTTCGGCCAGATGCTGGGGGAGGGCGCGGGCTTCGAGCTGGTGCTGCCCGACGCCGCGCAGCGGCGCACGCTCGACGCGGCCATCTTCGGACCGCTTGCGCGCGGCGAGGCCAGCCCCGCCGACGCCGCTGTCATCTCGATGCTGTGCAACGCGCTCGTGGCGCGTGGCGCGCAAGGCATCGTGCTGGGCTGCACCGAGCTGAGCGCCGTGAAGCCCTGGATCGCCTGCGCCGCACCGCTGTTCGATTCCACCGACATCCACGCCCGCGCCATCGCGCGCGAGATGACCCGGGCCTGATTTCAATTCCACACAGAGAACGAAAGAGAGACCACCGCATGCAGACCGCCGACTTCCCCTTGCCCTTTGTCAATGCGCCCTACAGCCGCGCGATGTTCGACGACGAGTGGATCTTCGTCTCCGGCACCATCGGCATGGACTACGACACGCAGACGCTCGCCGTCAGCGCCGAAGACCAGACCCGGCTGATGGTGCGCAACATCGAGAAGTACCTCGCGGCCTGCGGCGGGCGGCTCGAGCAGGTCATCAACTACACGCTGATCGTGGCTGGCGCCGAGCACCTGGGCGCGGTGGTGCAGACGCTGTCGGAAGTGCTGCCCTGCAAGCCGACCGGCACCGCCATGCTGGCCGGCATCGCCGTGCCGAAGGCCTGGGTGGAGATGCAGGTGATTGCGCGCAAGAGCCAGCCGGTGGGCGAGGCCAAGCCATGACACCGCGTGCCAGCGGGTGGGTGCGCATCGGTTTTTGCGCGCTCGCCTGTGTCGTGGCCGGCTGCGGCGGCGACAGCGGCGGTGGTGGAGGATTCTTTGGTGGACCCGTCGTCACGACGCCACCCCCCGCACCGCCCGCGTCGAACGACAAGTACAGCGCCGAGGTGCGCTGGACGCAATACGGCCTGCCGCACATCAAGGCCAAGGACTACGCAGGCCTGGGCTATGGCCATGGCTATGCCGTCGCACGCGATCACTTGTGCCTGCTGGCCGACCGCATGCTCACGCTGCGCGGCGAGCGCTCGGAACGCTTCGGCCCCGACGGCCTGGCGACTGTGGCGTTTCTGCAGCTTCCCAACCTCGACAGCGACCTGTTCTACCGCGTGCAGCTGTCGGACGATGAGGTCGAGACCGCCTGGAAGGGCCTGTCCACCGACGCGCGCCAGCTCGCCGAAGGCTACGCCGCCGGTTTCAATCGCTGGGTGCGCGACATGGCGCCCGAAGCGCGTCCCGCCGCGTGCAAGGACCTCGCGCTGCCGCAGATGACCGTCAGCGATGTGGTGCGCGCCACGATGCAGGTGGGCTCGCTGTGGAAGGCGATGAGCGTCGCAGCGTATGCCTCGGCATCGGCCTGGAATCAGCTGGACGCGCCACCCGTGGCGAAAGCCAAGGGCGACCGCCCACCGACGCAGCGCATGGCCAGCAACGCCTGGGCCTACGGCGCCGAAGCCACGGGCACGAACACCTCGATCATGGTCGCCAACCCGCACACGCTGTGGCAGGACCACTGGCTGCTGATGCACCAGATGCACCTCACCATTCCCGGCGAGATCGATGTGATGGGCGCCGACTTCCTGGGCCTGCCGCTGCCGCTGTCGGGCTTCACGAAGCATCTGGCCTGGAGCATCGAGGCGCCCTCGACCGTGACCTACCCGCTGCTGGTGGCGCTGGACGTCAAACCCGGCGCGACGCCTTCGTACACGGTCGATGGCGCCCCGCGCGAGCTGACGATGAAGACCGTCGCATTGCGCGTGAGGCAGCCCGACGGCAGCGTGCGCACGCAAAGCCACGATCTGCCGTACTCGCACCTCGGGCCGCTGTACCGGTTGCCGGCGGCAGCGGGCCGCCCGGCCGGCTGGCATGCCGTGACCGATCCCAACGTGGCGAATGCGCGCGCGCTCGACCAGATCCTCGCGGTGGCGAAGGCGCGCGACATCGGCGGTTTCGAGCAGGCGGTGGCGCGCAACCGCGGCATCACCGCCCACCTGATCGCGGGCGACAGCCAGGGGCAGGCGATGTACATCGAGTCGGGCCCGCTGCTCGATATTGGCGATGCCGCATTGCGCGACTGCGCCGTCGTGCCGCCGCCCGACGACGCCACCGTGCCGGGCGCACTCGACGGCCGCCGCAGCGCCTGCGCCGTGCGCGAGGCCGACGGCCAGCCCCGCCTTGCACCGGCCAGCCGCATGCCAGCGCTCGCCACACGCGGCATCGTGCAGAACGCCAACGACAGCTACAGCCTCTCGCTGGTGGGCCGCCAGCTCGACGGCTATTCATTGCTGCTCGGCAGTCCGAAGGCGGCACCCGGTGCGCGCACGCTGATGTCGCAGCGGCAGATCGAAGACAGCCTGGCCGACGGTCGAATCGACGTGGCCGAGGCCACCGACCTGGTGTTCGGCAACCGCAACTACCTGGCCGAGACCACGCTCGATGCCGTGCTGGCCGCCTGCACCAGCGCCAAGGGCGATGCCACGGTGCAGCGCGCCTGCGGCATCCTGGCCGCGTGGGACCGGCGCCACCACGTCGACAGCCGCGGCACCTTGCTTTTCACCGAACTGGGTCCTCGGCTCGAGGGCGTGCCGGGTCTGTATGCGCAACCCTACGACCCGGCGCACCCGTTCCGCGTGCGGCCGGTGTCGTCAGCGCCGGGCGTGACGGCGGGCATCGTCGCGGCCGTGCGCGACACGGCGGATGCGCTGGCGGCGTTGGGGTTGCGTGGCGACGAGCGATGGGGCGACATGCTGGCGCGGCCCACGCCGCGTGGCCGCGTGCCGCTGCATGGCGGTCCGGGCGGGCAGGGCGTGCTCAACGCACTCGAGGGTGCGCCGCTCACGAAAGAGGGCTACGGCGACATCATCGCGGGCACGTCGTACGTGCATGTGGTCACGTGGGCGCAGGGCCAGCCGGTGGCGCGCGTGATGATGGCGGGCGGGCAGTCGCGCGATCCGGCGTCGCCGCACCACGACGACCAGCTCGAACTTTTCTCGCGCAAGCAGCTGGTGAAGCCGCCTTTCACCGAGGAAGAGATTGCGGCCGATCCGAAGCTGGAGCGGCGCACGTTGCGCGAGTGACGATGTCGCCAGGCCGGGGCCTGGCGATGCCGTCGCTCAGACCGTCATGCCTTGCTCGACGTCGAGCGTCTTGCGGCGCGCCATCGCCAGGTTCGACTTGGTCTTGTCCAGCACCAGGTAGACGAACAGGCCTTCCTTCTTCTGCATCGGGCGGATGATGTGGTACTGCTTGCCGAGCGTGATCAGCATGTCTTCGATGGTGTCGTTCAGGCCGAGGTCGCGCATGGTGCGCAGCTTGGCGCGGACCACTTCGGTGTTGCCCGCGGCGGCCACTTCAAGGTCGACGCCCGCGCCGATCTGGCCCAGGATCATGCCGCTGCTCGAGTCGACCAGCGCTGCGCACAGGGCGCCGTCGCAGGTCATCAGTTCGTCCATGGATTGCTTGATATTTGCCATCGAAATCTTTCCTAGTCCTCGCCCCTGAAAGTCGGCGGCCACCCGGGCGAAGGGGATGGGCGGCCACCGGTGTCGAATGGTGTTGCGGTGCGCCGGCGTCCGGCGCCCGCGTCAGGCGTGCTGCAGCAGCTGCGTCGCCTGTTTCGCGAAGTAGAGGACCTGGCCGATGATGGCGTCGCGGCTGGTGACCACGCTCACGATCAGCGTCATCTCGGGATGGCGCGCCTGCAGCATCAGGATGTGGCCGTGCGTGGCCTCGATGGCCACGTTGTCGCAATGGCCCAGCTGGCTTTCCTCGCCGGCCACGGCGCCCAGGGCGGCGAGCGAACTGGCAATGGCCGACAGGCGCGCGACCTGCGCGGTGTTCTCGACACGCGCGGCCAGCTCGAGGCCGTCTTCGGTCGAGATCACCACGGCCTTCACGCCCTTGATTTCCCGCATCAGGGTGTCGATGGCCGATTCCGCTGCAAGCCTGATTCTTGGAGTGATGTTCATTGCTGCCTGAATGGAAGAAAAGAAGAAGAAGGGGAGTGCGCCGCGGCGTCAGACCTCGAGCTGGAGCAGGAGCAGCTCCAGCAGCTGCACGACCTGCTGCGGATCGGTGACGTTGGCCGGCAGCACCGGGCACACGACGCCCTTGGCCTCCATGCGCCGGGCGTAGGCGTCGAGGCCGGGGTTCGGGTGTTGTTCCATGCGGCCCACCGCGACCACGCAGGCGGTCTGCGCAATCAGCTCTGCAAAGCCGTCGAGGTAGATGTCGAGGTCGGCCAGCGGATCGGGGCGGCTGTTGTCCACGAGGATCACCACGCCGAGCGCGCCGCGCCCCAGGATGCGCCACATGAAGTCGAAGCGCATCTGGCCGGGCGTGCCGTACAGGCGCAGTTTTTCGCCGTTGTCGAGCGTGAGTTCGCCGTAGTCCAGCCCGACCGTGGTGGTGGCCTTGGCCACCGAGGTGTCGCTGTTGCGCACGTCGGTGCTCACGGGCGGAATCTCGCTCACGCCGGCGATGGCCGTGGTTTTGCCGGCGCCCATGGTGCCGGTGAAGAGGATCTTGTGTTCTACGGTCATTGAGGGCCTGGCGGCTGCAAGCCGAGTCGGTTCCTGATGCGTGCCAGCAGACCGGGCTGCACGGCGTCGCGCGTCGGCGCGGGAAAGCGGCTGTCGGGGAAGACGCTGTCGGGCGCCGATGCAGCCACCAGGGCGCCGGCGCTCGCGGGGCGCTCGAGCAAGCCCGCGCGCCGCAGGTCGGCCAGGAAATCCGCGCACTCCTGGCGCGTGGCGGGCGAGCGCTGCTGGAGCGACAGCACCGAGGCGGGCCGGTTGGACATCAGCGTGGCCAGCCGAAGGCGGATCGGCGCTTCGAGCACCGCGGCCGGCGGCCAGCGCAGCATGCGGAATTCTTCGTGCTCGCCGATCGGCGCCTCGGTTGCGGCCAGTCCCAGTCCGCGGGCATGGACCACCATCGCGCCGAGGCGGTTGAGCGCCACTTCCAGCGCGTCGGTGTGCAATGGCAGGGCCAGGAAGGGGCCGCGTTGCGGGTCGGCATGGGCGACGGTCAGCGTGGGCACCGCCGTCTGGGGCGAGGCCGCCGCGATGGCGACTTGTTCGCCCACGACCCGCAGGTCGGCCTGGTCGGCTTTCCACGACCAGTTCTGGTGGGTCCGGTGGTCGAGCAGCCGGATCAGCGACTTGAGCAGCACTTCTTCGCGGTGCGGCAGACCCTCGACGCTGTAGCTCAGCAAGGCGCGTTGACTCTTGGGAACGGTGTTAACGACCGTCATGGTCCCTCCGGACGCTGCAGTTCGACGCCCGATCGTCCGAACGATGTGTGCTCAACCGTATCGAAAGCGCCGATTCGTGGCGGCATCGCCGTTCTATTTGCAACTTGAGAACTCACTGGAGGAAGTTGGGCGGGGGCGCCGATCTCAATGTCGAGTCAGAGAACTAAAGTTTTCTGTTTGAATTGTTATGTGAAAATATAACAGTTGTTGCAAATAAAAACACAAGATTACGAACAACTGTTTTCGGTGGGTCGCGGACGCGACAAAGCCTCGCGTGCCGCTGGGCGGCGCGCGAGGCGTCAGAGGGGGCGTGAAAAAGGCGGGCGCGCAGAACGGCGCCCGCCGGGGCGTCAGTTCGCCAGTTGCGCCTGCAGCTCGGCCACTTGCCGGCGCAGGTCCGCGTTCTCGGCCGTGAGTTCGGCCACGCGCTGTTCCAGTTGCTGGACAGCGTCAAGCGACGCCGGTTCGGCGCCTTCTTCGGTCTCGGGTGCCGCCTCGCGCGGCTTGCGCTTGGCTTCGCGCACGCGCTTGGCGGCCTGCTTGAGCTCGTCCTTGCCGGCGTTGGCGGCCGTCACCTGCTCTTCGGCGGGCAGGGACGCGACGGCCGCGGCCGTATTGATCGAGATCACGCCCGATTTCACGGCCGCCACCAGCTCGGGCGCGGCCTGCTTCTGGATCTTCTCGATCATCGTGACCTGGCTGCTGCTCAGGCGCGCGGCACGGGCGATGGCCTCGCGGCTGTTCAGCGGCACGGGCGGCGGCAGGGCTTCGTCGGAAGCCGAAGAGGAGGTCGAAGCGGACGCGTCGTCGACATCGAAAGGCGGGTCGTCCGCCGTGGTCGGGGTGGTGACGGTGCTGCGGGCGCGGCGCTCGTCCACGATGTCCTTCTTGCGCAGGGCGAGCACGCCGCGCAGGTAGTCCGAGATGCTGCGGCGGCCCAGGTGCTGGTCGATCATCCACAGGTGCACGTCCTGCAGTGTCTTGAAGCGCGTGTTCTGCACGGTCTGGAAGGGCAGGCCGTGCTTCTGGCAGATGCCGTAGCGGTTGTGGCCGTCCACCAGCACGTCGCCCCACAGCACCAGCGCGTCGCGGCAGCCTTCGGTGAGGATGCTGCGTTCGAGGGCTTCGTACTCCTCCGGCGTCAAGGGATCGATATAGGCTTTGAGTTCTTCGTTGACGACGATGTTCATGGGTACGGGAGCGGGGAAAGGGCCGGAATTTTAGATGCCCGCACTCGTGCGCGTCGTGGGGGCCGCCAGCGGCCTGTCCCATTCGAGCGGCGCGATCTCGCGGCAGACGATGCGCGTGGTGGCTGCGGTCGAAGGATCCGTTGCTGCGCACAGCGCCACGAGATGCTTTGGCGTGGGCCGCAGTTGCCAGTAATGCCAGCGCTGCACAGCGTCGTCGCCCGTGCGTGAATCCGCGAGCGCGAAGCCAATGGTGCCCGGGTCGTCCAGCGCAAACCCGAAGCTGTCGAGCGGTATCTGCAGGCCGAGGCCGCGCGCCTTGATGTAGCTTTCCTTCAGTGTCCACAGCTCGAAGAAGCGCTCGGCCTGGTCCGTCGACGGCAATGCGTCCAGGGCCTGCGCTTCGGCTGGCGAGAAGTAGTGGTTGGCCACATCGAGCGCCGCCTTGCGTTCGACGTTCTCGACATCGACGCCCAGTTCGATGTGGCGCGCAACGGCCAGCACGATGAGCCCGTCGGTGTGGCTGAGGTTGAAGTTCAGCCCGACTGCTTCACGGGCATCGCATGTGCCGATGCGAGGCCGCCCGAAAGCGTTGGTTGCGAACTGCCAGGTCTGCGGCGCGACCGGGGCGTAGCGCGACAGCACCGATCGCACCAGCGTGCGTGTCAGCAGGTGGCGATGCCGGTCGCGCGCGAAGTGAAAGCGCGCCTGTTTCGACAGCTCTTCTGCGCTGAGCAACGCACGGGAAGCTGCCGTCAGCTCGGGATTGCCGGCGTCACCGTGAAAGCAGAACCAGAGGTGAATATCGCCCGGGGGCAGTGAAATAAGTGAAGCGGCGCTTGGCATGAAGGGCCACAGCTTAGAGGCGACGAAGAGCGATCCAAGGCCGCGCTGGCATCTTGCTCATGAAAAATGATGCGTTCTGAAGTGGACTATCATCGCGATCCCCCGCAGGGGCGATGCCGGGCTCCGCGTTGGTGCAGAGCTTCCGGACCCTGCGATTCTCTGCCCCGAATTCTCGCGGGGACCCACATCACTCGATTCGAACGGTGGCCCGGAAGGTCATCACGGTGACTTGAAGCTTGCATATAAATAGGAATGATTCTTATTTGTATCTATGCATAAAAAGTAGTAATCGGCTTGCGGACCGTTGCGGCTCGCTCACAGGAGGAAGAGGTGTTGAACATGCCAGTGAATTCGTCCGAGCCTTCGCTCGGAGAAGTTTTCATCGCCCATCGCTCGCAGCTTTGGCGCGTCGCCCGCAAGATCGTCAACACGGCGGATCTGGCCGACGACGTGGTGCAGGACGCCTACCTGAAGATCGTCGACGGCCCTTGCGTGCGGCACGCCGACCGGCCCATCGGCTACTGCTGCCAGGTGGTGCGCAACATGGCGCTGGACTACTGCCGCCGCCACCGTGTCGAGGCCAGCTATCGCACCTTCGACGTCGACGTCGAGCTGCTGGACGTGCCGGACGTCGGCACGCCGGACCGCATGATGTGCGAGCGCCAGGTCATCACCGCCATCGATCAGGTGCTGTCCGGGCTCGCGCCGAAAACGCGACTGGTGTTCGAGCTCTATCGCCTGGAAGGCCTGACGCAGCGAGAGATCGCGGCGCGCCTGGGTTGCGCGCTCGGGCTTGTGAACGGCCTCATCGCCGAAGCTGCGACGGCCATCAAGTCGTGTGGCCATCTGCTGCTTGAACGCGGCTCGCGCTAGAGGTCGTTGCCCGCCGGTGGGAAGGGGCATGCCCGTTTCCCGCGAGAATGCGCGCTGTACGCAGTGACCGGCGCTCAAGACCCGGTCTGCACGGACCACGCGAACGGCTTTCAAGAATGACACAGGAAAAAGACGATCCCCTCTGGGACACCGCATGGGATTGGGTTCAGCGCGAACACGACCGCGAGAACTTCGATGACGCGGCGCGCACGAAAATGACCGCCTGGCTCCTGGCAGAGCCCGCGCATCGCCGTGCCTACGACAAGGCCGCGCAACTCTGGCTGCTCGCCGGTTTCGTGCCGCCTGCCAACGATTTCGGTGACGGCGACGAAGCGCCCGACGCCGGCAAGTAAGCAAGCCAGCCAGATCTTCCCGCCAACGCGCGCCGCGCGTTGTGGCCATGGCCCCGCCAGCCCACCTCGGCGGACGCAGCCATCTCTTCGCAAGTGCGCCCTCGTGAAATGAACAGATTCGCTCCCGAAGCGTCCTGTTGGCAGGGGCGCTGCAATTCGATCCGGTCCGCAATCGGTGATCGGGCGCTCCTTCTGTTCAATCACACAAGGATGCACCGATGTCGACGAGCTGTTTTGACCGTGAAGACGAAGCCTTCATCGTTCTGGTCAATCACGAAGACCAGTACTCCATCTGGCCCCACTGGAAAGCCGTTCCCGGCGGATGGACCGCCGTCGAAGGCGTTCGCGGCGACAAGAAAACCGCACTGGCCTACGTCGAGAGCCACTGGACCGACATGCGGCCGCGCTCGCTGCGCGATTGGATGCAGCAGCAACAGGACAAAGAGAGCGCACAGGCCACGGAACGCGCGGCCGGTTGATGGGCATGCAGGCGCCTCTTTCGCTTCTGTGCCTGCCCTGCGCGGGCGCCAGCGCCGCCATGTACCTGCGCTGGCGTCGTTTCCTGCCACCGTGGGTGCGCATCGTGCCGGTCGAACTGCCGGGGCGCGGCGCGCGGATGGGCGAGGCCTTCGTGGAAGATTTCGATGCCATGGTCGCGCGGATCTGCGCCGAGCAGGCCGATGCCATGCGCGGCGACTTCGCGCTCTTCGGCCACAGCATGGGCGCGTTGCTGGCCCAGGGCGTGGCCCGCAGGCTCCAGGCCTCGCGCCGGCCGATGCCGCGCGCGCTGCTGGTGTCCGGCTGCGCGGCCCCCTCGCGACGCGACCCCGAGCGCTTCGACGGTGGTGAAGATGACGCCTCGCTGATCACCGAACTGCGCAAGCAGGGCGGTACGCCCGAGGAGGTGTTCGCCAGCGACGAACTCATGCGCATCACGCTCGACACGCTGCGAGCCGACCGCCGCGTCTGCCGCAGCCACGACGCGCGTGCCGCGGTCGGTGCGCTGCCGCTGACGCTGTCACTGCACGCCTTCGCAGGGCGGCAGGACGACATCGAGGTGCCGGCCATGGCCGCCTGGGCCAAGGAAACCGCAGGCGCCTTCACGCTGGACTGGTTCGACGGCGGCCACTTCTTCCTGCGACAGCGCGAGACCGAATTTCTCGCGGCGCTCACACGGCATTTGCCGACACAGACACATCTTCACGCGCACCAAAGGGTCGAGTCATGAATGAACTGCTCGCGATGACCTCCGTCGGCCGGCAACCGCGCAACTTCGTGGCGCACCTGCGCGCATTGGCCGAACAGCGCGCGAACGACGTCTGGCTCACCGTGGTCGATGAGGTCGATGGCGTCTACGCCGAGCTGCCCTTCACCTATGCCGTCTTCGAACAGCGCGTTCGCGCGCTCGCGGCACGCCTGCAGCAGCAGTTCGCCAAGGGCGACCGCGCGCTCGTCATGCTCGACAACGGCGACCACTATGCAGTGAGCATGCTGGCTTGTTTCTACTGCGGCGTGATCGCGGTGCCCGTGTTTCCACCCGAATCGACGCGGCCGCAGCACCTGGCGCGGCTCACCGGCGTGGCGGCTGATTCAGAGGCGCGCTGCGTGCTCACGTCTTCGGCCTTGAGCGCCGCGATGTCGGCGGCCGGCAACCAGTTCGGCGATGTGCAGATCGTTGCCGTCGACGCGATCGATGTCGCACTCGCCGACGCCTGGCAGCCCTTCGAGCCGGCCGACGACGACGTCGCCTTCCTGCAATACACCTCGGGCTCGACCTCGGCGCCCAAGGGCGTCATCGTCACGCACGGCAACCTGATGGCCAACGAGCATGCGATCCAGGTCGGCATGGGCATCGGGCCCGATGACAAGTTCGTCTCGTGGGCGCCGCTGTATCACGACATGGGCCTCATCGGCGGCCTGATGCAGCCGCTGTACAGCGGCATCCCGCTGGTGCTGACCTCGCCGCGCTATTTTCTCGAGCGCCCGGTGCGCTGGCTGGAGCTGATCTCCCGTCACCGCGCCACGCTCAGCGGCGGTCCGGACTTCTCGTTCCGCCTCTGCCTGGAGCGCGTGAAGGACGCGCAGATCGCACAGCTCGATCTTTCGAGTTGGCGCGTGGCCTACACCGGCGCCGAGCCGGTGCGCGCCGACACCGAGTTCGACTTCATCGAACGCTTCGCCCCCGCGGGCTTCGATGCGGGCGCGGTCTACGCCTGTTACGGCCTCGCCGAGGCGACCCTATTCGTGACCGGCGGCCGGCGCGGCTCCGGCATGGTCGCGCGTGGCTTCAGCGCCGACGGTCTGGCATCCGGCAAGGGAACGCCGAGCGAAGACGGCACGTTGCTCGTCGGCTGTGGCGCAGTGGCGGTCGAACACATGGTCGAGATCGTCGATCCCGCCACGCTGTCGGTGGTGGCCGAGCCCGGACGCATCGGCGAAATCTGGGTGAGCGGCGCGAGCGTCGGCGCGGGCTACTGGGGCAAGCCGCGCGAATCCGCCGAGACCTTCGTCGAGCGCGCGGGCAAGCGGTGGCTGCGCACCGGCGACCTGGGCTTCGTCTGCGATGGCGAGCTCTACGTGACCGGCCGCATCAAGGACCTGATCATCGTGCGCGGCCACAACATCTATCCGCAGGACATCGAGCGCGTCATCGAGGCCGAGGTCGATGCGGTGCGCAAGGGCCGCGTGGCGGTCTTCGCGGCCAACGGACCCGACGGCGAAGGCATCGGCGCCGCGGCCGAGGTGTCGCGCAGCATGCAGAAGCTGGTGCCGCCGCAGGTGCTGGTCGAGGCGCTGAGCGCGGCGGTCAGCGAGGTGTTCGGCGAGGCGCTGTCGGCTGTGTTGCTGCTCAACCCGGGCGGCATGCCCAAGACCACCAGCGGCAAGCTGCAGCGCAACGCGTGCCGCGCGGGCTGGCTCGATCGCAGCGCGGATGCGTATGCGATCTATGAACGCGGTGCGTTCGTCAAGGGCAGTCCCGTCGAGTCGCAGGCCGAAGCGCCGGTGCTCGATGAGACCGAGCGCGCCGTCGATGCGATCTGGCGCGAAGTGCTCCGGCCCTCCGACGCGAAGCCTTTCGCGCGCGACGCCCATTTCTTCACCCGCGGTGGCAGTTCGCTCACCGCCACGCAGGTCGCGGCCCGCGTGTCGGGTCACTGGGACATCGACTTTCCGGTGCGCCTGATGTTCGAGCACCCCCGGCTCTGCGAATGCGCCGCCGCCGTACGCCAGCGCCTGGCCGAAGGCGCGCGTGCGCGGCCCGCGCCCATCGCGGTGCTGCCGGCCGAACGTCGGCTGCATGCGCTGCCGCTGTCCCACGCGCAGGAGCGCCAGTGGTTCCTCTGGCAGCTCGACCCGTCGAGCGCGGCGTACCACATGAGCGGCGCGCTGCGCCTCACCGGCGTCTTGCAGGTCGACGCGCTGCGCGCGGCGCTGAGCGATCTGGTCGTGCGCCACGAGTCGCTGCGCACCGTGTTCCGCGCGGGCGGCGACGGCGTTGCTGCGCAGTGGGTCCAGCCGACCGGCACGCTGCCGCTCGAGGTGGTCGACCTGCGCAACGTGCCCGCCGGCGAGCGCGAAGAACGCCTGGAGAGCGAATCCCGCCGCATCAAGAGCGCGCCCTTCGACCTCACCCAGGGCGGCCTGCTGCGCGCGGCACTGCTGCGCCTGGCGGACGACACGCAGGTGCTCGCCGTGGTGATGCATCACATCGTGTCCGACGGCGCCTCGATGCAGGTGCTGATCGACGAGTTGGCCGCGGGCTACGCGGCGCGCCTGCAGGGCCGTGCCGCGGCGCTGCCCTTGCCGCGTGTGCAGTACGCCGACTACGCGGTGTGGCAGCGCGAATGGCTGGCTGCCGGCGAGGCCGAGCGGCAGTTCGCCTGGTGGCGGAAGGAACTCGGCGACGAGCATCCGGTGCTCGAGTTGCGCACCGACCGCTCGCGCAAGCCGCAAGCCAGCTACCGCGCCGTACGCCACGCCTTCGAGCTGCCCGCGCCCCTGCTGGGCCAATTGCGCGGCGTGGCGCAGGCCGACGGCGCCACGCTGTTCATGGTGCTGCTCGCCGGCCTGCAGGTGCTGCTGCACCGCTACACCGGGCAGGAAGAAATCCGCGTCGGCGCCGCGATCGCCAACCGCAACCGGGTCGAGTTCGAGAACGTCATCGGCCTGTTCGTCAACACGCTGGTGCTGCGCAACCCGATCAACGGCCGCACGCCGTTGTCGCGCGTGCTTGCGCAAGCCCGCGAGGCCGTGCTGGGCGCGCAGGCGCACCAGGACCTGCCCTTCGAGCAACTGGTACAGCGCCTGCAGCCCGAGCGCAGCATGAGCCACAGCCCGCTGTTCCAGGTGATGTTCAACCACTTGTTCGAGGACCATCGCCCGCTGCAGCGCCTGGACGGCATCCAGGTGCAGGACCACGCGCTCCCCGACCTGCAGACCCAATTCGACTGGGTGCTGGAAGCCCGCGAGCGGCCCGACGGCCGGCTGATGCTCGACGTGATCTATGCCGACGACCTGTTCGAGCGCGAGACCATCGCACGCATGGCGAAGCACTACGTGGCGGTGCTCGACGCGCTTTGTGGCGATGCCAGTCGCGCGGTGGGCGACATCGCCTTGCTCGACGCCTCGGAAAACGCACAACTCGCAGGCTGGAGCATCAATGCACGCCGCGAGCCGCTGCCCCAACCCGTGCACCACACCATCGCGCAGCATGCGAAGCAGCAGCCCGACGCCATCGCGCTGCTGTTCGACGAACAGGCGCTGAGCTTCGTCGAACTCAACCGCCGCGCCAACCGCCTCGCGCACCGCCTCGTCGCGCTCGGCGTGAAGCCCGACATGCGCGTGGGCATCGTGATGGACCGCTCGGTCGAGATGGTGGTGGGGCTGCTCGCCATCCTCAAGGCCGGTGGCGCTTACCTGCCGCTGGACCCCGACTACCCGCTGCAGCGCCTGGCCTACATGGTGGAAGACAGCGGCATTGCGCTGCTGCTGACGCACCGCGCCACCCGCGGGCACATCGCCGAGCGCGCGGGCCTCGCGCGGCTGGAGGTCGACAGCACCGATCTCTCGAGCGAGCCCGACACCGACCCCGGCGTTGCGCTGCATGGCGAGAACCTCGCCTATGTCATCTACACCTCCGGCTCCACCGGCAAGCCCAAGGGCGCGGCCGTGCGCCACGCCGCGCTGCACAGCTGCATGGCCTGGATGCAGGACACCTACCGCCTCGGCCCGGAGAACACCGTGCTGCACAAGGCGCCGTTCGGCTTCGACGTGTCGGTGTGGGAGATGTTCTGGCCCCTGACCGCGGGCGCGCGGCTGGTGGTGGCCAACCCTGGCGATCACCGCGACCCGGCGCGCCTGGTTGAGCTGATCCGGCGCCACCAGATCACGACGCTGAATTTCGTGCCCTCGATGCTGCAGGCTTTCCTGGCGCACAAGGACATCGAGTCGAGCACGCGGCTCAAGCACATCATCTGCGGCGGCGAGGCCATGCCCGCCGAGACACAGAAAGAGACGCTGCAGCGCCTTCACGGCGCCACGCTGCAGAACCTCTACGGCCCGACGGAAACGACGATCCACGTCACGCGCTGGACCTGCCGCGACGATGGGCAACGCCTGGTGCCGATCGGCCAGCCGATCAGCGACACCCAGTGCCACATCCTCGATGCCGAGCTCAACCCCGTGCCGCGCGGCGTGGCTGGCGAGCTGTACCTCGGCGGCGTGAGCCTGGCGCGCGGCTACCTCAACAAGCCCGGCCTCAGCGCCGAACGCTTCGTCGCCAACCCCTTCGGCGCGGGCGACCGGCTCTATCGCACCGGCGACCTCGTGCGCTGGAACACCGAGGGCCAGATCGAGTACCTGGGCCGCATCGACCACCAGGTGAAGATCCGCGGCTTCCGCATCGAACTCGGCGAGATCGAGGCGCAGATCCTCGCGCAGCCCGCCGTGCGCGAGGCCGTGGTGGTGGCGCGCGAAGGCGCGGCCGGCGCCTCGCTCGTGGCCTACATCGCCGCGCATGCGCAGCAAGCGGTCGACACTGCCGCGCTGCGTGAGCAACTGGGCCAGGTGCTGCCCGACCACATGGTGCCGCGCGCCGTGGTGGTGCTCGAAGCCCTGCCGCTGAATGCCAACGGCAAGGTTGACCGCAAGGCGCTGCCCGAGCCTGAAGGCCTCGGCCGCGCGCGCACCTACGAGGCGCCAGAGGGCCATGTGGCGCGCACGCTCGCGGCCATCTGGTCGGAGGTGCTGCAGGTCGAGCAGGTCGGGCTGCACGACAACTTCTTCGACCTCGGTGGGCACTCGCTGCTGCTCATCCGCGCGCACCGCCTGATGGAAGACCGGCTGCAGGGCGGCTTCCCGCTGGTCAACCTCTTCAAGTACCCCACCGTCGAATCGCTCGCGCGCTGGATCGAGCAGGGCGGCGCGCAAGCCGCGGCCGTTTCCGCCGCGGGCGCCGACGACCGTGCGCTGCGCCAGCGCGCGGCCATGCTTCAACGCCGCAAAGTGGCAGAGAGAGTCAACTGATGACCACCGCCTTCAACGAATCCGTCGAACCCACCGGCCTGGAAATCGCCATCGTCGGCCTGTCGGGCCGCTTCCCCGGCGCCGACGACGTGGACGCCTTCTGGCGCAACATCCAGGGCGGCGTGGAGTCGGTGTCGCGCTTCACCGACGAGCAACTGCGCGAACGCGGCGTGCCGCAGAGCCTGCTGGACGACCCCGACTATGTGAAGGCCGGCGTGATGTTCGAAGGCTTCGACCAGTTCGATGCCGGCTTCTTCGGCTACACGCCGCGCGAAGCCGAGAACCTCGATCCGCAGCAGCGCGTCTTTCTCGAATGCGCCTCGGCGGCACTCGAGCACGCCGGCTGCGATCCCGAGCGCTGGCCCGGCAAGGTCGGCGTGTATGCGGGCGAGGGCGCCAACGTCTACCTGATCCGCAACCTGCTGCCGTCCTTCGGCCTCGGCGCGCACACGGGCATTGCCGACCTGCTCGGCCTCATGAGTGGCAACTCCGGCGGCTCGCTGTGCACGCGCGTTGCCTACAAGCTCAACCTGCGCGGCCCCGCCGTGAGCGTGCAGACGGCCTGTTCCACGTCGCTCACCGCAGTGCACACCGCCTGCCAGGCGCTCCTGAGCCACGACTGCGACATGGCCCTGGCCGGCGGCGTGTGGCTCAACCTGCTGCAAGAGGGCGGCTACCGCTACCAGGCCGGCGCGATCCTTTCGCCCGACGGCCATTGCCGTGCGTTCGATGCCGATGCGGCCGGCACGGTGATCGGCAGCGGCGCCGGCGTCGTCGCGCTCAAGCGCCTGGACGAAGCGCTGCGCGACGGCGACACCATCCACGCCGTCATCAAGGGCACCGCGGCCAACAACGACGGCTCGGCCAAGGTCGGCTTCACCGCCCCCAGCATCGACGGGCAGGCCGAGGTCATTCGCGCGGCGCAACTGATCGCAGGTGTCTCGGCCGACACCATCGGCTACATCGAGGCGCACGGCACCGGCACCACGCTGGGTGACCCGATCGAGATCGCGGCGCTCACGCAGGCCTTTCGCGCCGACACCGAGCGGCGCGGCTTCTGCGCGGTCGGTTCGGTCAAGACCAACATCGGCCACCTCGATGCGGCGGCCGGTGTGGCGGGGCTCATCAAGGCCACGATGGCGCTCAAGCACGGCGTGCTGCCGCCGAGCCTGCATTTCACGAAGCCCAACCCGCAGATAGCTTTCGCCGACAGTCCGTTCTACGTGAACGCGCAGCGCCAGCGGTGGCCCGAAGGCCGCACGCCGCGCCGCGCGGGCGTGAGCTCGTTCGGCATCGGCGGGACCAATGTGCATGTGGTGCTCGAAGAAGCACCCGCGGTGCGGCCCACGCCACAGAAGGCTGCGCAGTGGCAGGTGCTGCCGCTGTCGGCGAAGGAAGAGGCTGCGCTCACCCAAGGTCGCGAACAACTCGCGACGCATCTGCGGGCGAATGACGGGCTGGCGCTCGAAGACGTGGCGCACACGCTGCAGAGCGGACGTCGCGCCTTCACCTGGCGCAGCGCCGTGGTGGCGAATCAACCCGGGCTGGCTGCGGACATGCTCTCGCCGCCCGCCGTGGCGGCAACCCGTGTCGCCGTCTCTCCGCCCGAGGTGGCCTTCCTCTTCCCCGGCGGCGGCACCCAGCATGCACGCATGGGCGAAGACCTCTACCGCGACGGCGCCGTCTATCGCGAGGTGCTCGACCGCTGCGCCGTGGTGCTCAAGGCCGACAGCGGCATTGATCTGCTCGCGCTGCTGTTCCCCGCGGCAGGCGATGAGCAGGCCGCCAACGAGCGCCTGTTCCGCATCGAGTTCGCACAGCCCGCGCTGTTCGCGACCGCGTACGCCATGGCGCGCTGGTGGATGAGCTGCGGCGTGCAGCCTGCGGTGCTGCTGGGCCACAGCCTGGGCGAATACGTCGCAGCCTGCCTGGCCGGCGTGTTCACGCTGGAAGACGCGCTGCGCATCGTCGCCGCGCGCGGCCGCCTGATGCAGACACTGGCGCCCGGCGCCATGACCGCCGTGCCGCTGCCCGAAGCGGAACTCCCGCCGTTCCTCGCCACGGGATGCGACCTGGCCGTGATCAACGGCGAGCAGCTCTGCGTGCTCGCCGGTCCGGCCGATGCCATCGCGCGCGCCGAGGAAGAACTGCTCGCGCATCAGCACCAGCCGCGCCGTCTGCATGTGTCCATCGCCTCGCACTCCCGCCTGGTCGAACCCATGATGGCCGAGCTGGAGCGCCTGATCGCCGCGGTGCCGAAGCAGGCGCCGCGCATTCCCTTCATCTCCAACGTGACGGGCAAGCCGATCACCGACGAAGACGCGACCAGCCCTGCCTACTGGGGCCGGCACCTGCGCGGCACGGTGCGCTTTGCCGACGGCCTGTGCGAAATCTTCGCCGTGCCCGGCCGCGTGGTGCTCGAAGTCGGCCCCGGCGAAACGCTGGCCGGGCTGGCGCGCCAGCACCCCGGAGGCCGGTCGGCCGCGGGCATCTGGGCCAGCCAGGCCCATCCGCAGCAGGCGGCGAGGAATGCGCAGCAACTGGCGAACGCCATCGCGGGCCTCTGGACCGTGGGCGTCGATATCGATTGGGCGGCGTGCCGGACCGGTCCCGCGCCGCGCCGGGTGCCGTTGCCTACCTACGCGTTCCAGCGCCGCCGTTTCTGGGTCGAGCCCGAGCCCGAGCCCGGTGGCGCCGCGCAACCGGCACATGCTGCCGCGCCCGGTCTCTTCTATGCGCCGGCCTGGAAGCGCACCGCGCTGTCGCCAGTGCCGGCAACGGCTGGGCCGTCGGGCTGCACGCTGGTGCTCGGCGGTGCGAACAGCTTCACCGACCGCCTAGCGCGCACGCTGCGCGAACAGGGCGGACGCGTGATCCTCGCGCTGCACGGCAAGAAGTTCGCGCGCACCACCGAAGGGCAGTACGCCATGCGGCCGGCCGAACGCGCCGACCACGAAGCGCTGCTGCGCGAGGTCGAGTCCGAGGCCGGACCGGTCACGCGACTCTTCCACCTGTGGAGCCTCGACGCCGATGCACCGGCGCCTTCGCATGCCGCGGCCTTCGAGGCCGGCTACTTCAGCCTGCTCGCGCTGGCGCAGGCGCTCGACAACGTGGGCGGCACGGTCCGCCCACCGCTTGCGCTCACCGTCGTCACCGACCGCGTCGAGGATGTGGCCGGTACCGAGACGCTGGCGCCGGAAAAGGCGACCGTGCTGGGCATCGCCAAGGTGCTCGGCCAGGAGTCGCCCACCATCGCCTGCCGCGTCGTCGACGTGGTCCTGCCCGCGCCAGAAAGCACCGCCGAAGCCGACCTTGCACGCCGCGTCGTCGAAGAGGCGGCGGCCACGCGCGAGGACTTCGTCGTCGCCTACCGCGGCCCGCATCGCTGGACGAAGTCGTACGACACCTTGCCGGCGCAGACGCCGGGCGTGCAACGGCTGCGCCAGGGCGGCGTGTACCTGATCACCGGCGGGCTGGGCGGCGTGGGCCTGGCGCTCGCGCGCTACCTCAGCAAGACCTGGCAGGCCAGGCTGGTGCTGATGAACCGCACGCCGTTGCCCGAACGCGCCGAATGGTCGCGCATCGCCGCATCGGCCGACCAGCCCGCGTCGCTGCGCCGCAGGCTGCAGCAATTGATCGAGCTCGAAGCGAACGGCGCGCAGGTGCTGGCCGTGGCGGCCGACGTCACCGATCCGGCACAACTGCGCAGCGCACTGGCGACGGTGCACGCGCGCTTCGGTCCGGTCAACGGCGTGGTCCACGCCGTCGTCCAGCCCGACCGCGGCATGATCGCCCAGCGCACCCGGGCCTTGGTCGAGGCCGCGTTCGCGCCCAAGATCGCGGGCACGCTCGCGCTGCTCGATGCGCTGCGCGCCGAACCGCTCGACTTCGTGCTCTTCTGCTCCTCGGTGGCGAGCCTGATCGGCGGCCTTGGCCGCAGCGACTACGCGGCTGCGAATGCGTACCTGGACGCGCTGGCCCACGCGCATCGGCGCAGTTCCGCGCTGCCGGTCTTCTCGGCGAACTGGGACGCCTGGCGCGACGTGGGCGTGGCGGTCGACATGGACATGCCCGAAGGTGTCGGCCTGGACGAGCGCACCGGCGTGTCGGCTTTCGAGCGCATCGCGAACGGGCCCGACCTGCCGCAGACGGTGGTGTCCATCTCGCCCTTCGCGCCCCGCCTGCGCCCGCTGGACGGCCTGTTCGAGTCGCTGGACGACGAGCCCGCGCCCGAGGCCCGCGCAGGGCATCCGCGCCCGGTGCTGCAGACCGCGTTCGTCGCGCCCGAAGGCGACCTGGAAGAAGGACTCGCCGAGCTCTGGACCGAAGCGCTGGGCATTGCGCCCGTGGGGGCCAACGACAACCTGTTCGAGCTCGGCGGCGATTCGCTGCTGGCGATCCGGCTGCTGTCGCGGGTGCGCAAGGCCTATGGCGTCGAGCTGCATCCCGCCGCCTTCTTCAAGGCGCCCACCATCGCCGAACTGGCCGCCCTGGTCGAGTTGCGGTTGATCGAGCAGATCGAAGACGCCCCCACCGTCGCAACCACCCCGGGTCTTTGATCATGAGAGAGCGCAACGATCTTTCCGAACGCCGGGCGAAGCTGTCGCCCGCCCAACTGGCGCTGTTGCAGCGCAGGCTGCGGCGCGACAGCGACGCGCCCATGGCTCCCGCCCCGTCCTCGCGCGATGCCATCGCGCGCAGCGTGGACGACGGCGCTTTCGTGCCGGTCTCCTTCACGCAACAGGGGCAGTGGTTCCTGTGGCAACTCGATGCCGGCAACACGGCCTACCACGTCGGCGGCGGGCTGGGCTTTGCGGGGCCGTTGGACGTCGCGGCGCTGCAGCAGGCGGTGCAGGCGCTTGCGATGCGCCACGACACGCTGCGCACCGTGTTCCGCCCCGGCCCCCACGGCCTGCCCGAGCAGCGCGTCGAGCCCGAGAGCCGCATCGAGATTCCCTTCGTCGATCTCAGCGGGCTCGATGCCTCGTCCCGCGCGTTGCGCTACCGCGAGACGGTGCACGCAGTCTGTCGCACGCCGTTCGACCTGACGACCGGGCCGATGCTGCGCGGCACGCTGCTGAAGATGGCCGAGGGCGATCACCAGCTGCTGCTGACGATGCATCACATCGGTTCCGATGCGTGGTCCGTCGAGCTCATCCTCGATGAACTGGCGCGCTTCTACGCGCAGCGCGCGGGTGAGGCGCCAGCCGGTACGGACCCCGAGCCCGAGATTCGCTACGCGGACTTCGCTCGATGGCAGCGCAAGTGGCTGGAAAGCGCCGAGGGCGAACGGCAACAGGCCCATTGGAAGCAGCGGCTCGGCGGCAGCCAGCCGGTGCTCGAACTCACCACCGACCGGCCGCGCGCCGCCAACGCGACGTACAGCGCTGCGCAGTACACGCTCGACGTGCCGGCGCCTCTGGCGCGCGAACTGAAGCAGCACGCGCGCGCGCAGGGCAACACCCTGTTCGCGGTGCTGCTTGCGGCCTTCCATGCCTTGCTTTTCCGCTACACCGGCCAGGACGAAATCCGCATCGGCGTTCCCGTCGCCGGCCGCAACCGGCCCGAGACCGCCGGCGTGGTGGGCGCCTTCATCAACACGGTGGTGATGGACGCGCGGCTGCATCCGCGCATGAGCCTGGCCGATCTGCTGGCGCAGGTGCGCGACACCTCGCTCGATGCGCAGGCGCACCAGGAGCTGCCCTTCGAGCGCCTGGTGCAGGCGTTGCGTCCCGACCGCGCGCATGCGGGATCGCCGCTGTTCCAGGTCATGTTCAACCATCTCGGTGAAGGCAACCGGCCGTTGCGCGGATGGCCCGGCCTGCAGGTGCGGCGCATCGACCTCGGGGAGCGCGCGGCGCCGTTCGAGCTGATCCTGGAGACCATCGAGTCCGAAGACGGCGGCCTCCGCGCCGCGTTCCGCTACGCGGGCGAGCTGTTCGAGCCGGCGACCATCGCGCGGCTGGCGGGCCATTACCGCCGCGTGCTGGAAGCCTTCGTGGCCGAACCGGCGCGCGTGCTGGGCGAACTGGCGCTGCTGGATGAAGCGGAACTTGCCGAGCTCGCGCAGCGCGCTGGATGGGGCGGCCGCACGCGCGAGACCCACGCAGCGCAGACCGTGCATGGCCTGATCGAGCGACAGGCGGCGGTGCAGCCCGAAGCCATTGCCGTGGTCTTCGAGCAGGAGGCGCTCAGCTACCGCGAACTCAACCAGCGGGCCAACCGGCTCGCGCACCGGCTGATCGCGCAAGGCGTGCGGCCTGAAACCCGCGTCGGCGTCGCGCTGGAGCGCGGCACCGATCTCGTGGTCGCGCTGCTGGCAGTCATGAAGGCCGGCGGCGCCTATGTGCCGCTGGACCCGGACTACCCCGCCGACCGCATCGCCTGCATGGTGGAAGACAGCGGCCTTGCGCTGGTGCTCACGCACGACCACCTGCGCGGGCGCATGGTCTTGCCCGCAGACATCGATGCGCTCGCCATCGACACCGCGGACCTGGCCGGTTGCCTGGCCACCGACCCCGCGGTGGCGGTGGACGGCGACAACCTCGCCTACGTGATCTACACCTCGGGCTCCACGGGCCGTCCCAAGGGCGCGCAGCTGTGCCACCGCAACGTGACCCGGCTGCTCGCGTCCACCGAACCGTGGTTCCGCTTCGGGCCGACGGACGTGTGGACGCTGTTCCATTCCTGCGCCTTCGACTTCTCGGTCTGGGAAATCTTCGGTGCGCTGTGCACCGGCGGCAAGCTGGTCGTCGTGCCGTTCTGGGTGAGCCGCTCGCCGGCGGACTTCCTGCAGTTGCTGCGGGTGCAGCAGGTGACGGTGCTCAACCAGACGCCCTCGGCCTTCGGCCAGTTGATCGCGTTGCCGCAGGCGCTGGACAAGGGCCTGTCGCTTCGCACGGTGATCTTCGGCGGCGAGGCGCTGGAGCCGCAGCGGCTGCGCGCGTGGATCGAGCACCACGGTGACCAGCATCCACAGCTGGTCAACATGTACGGCATCACCGAGACGACGGTCCACGTGACCTGGCGCCGCATCACCGCGGCGGACCTCGGGCAACAGCGCAGCCCGGTCGGCATCGCCATTCCGGACCTTGGCCTGCGGGTGCTCGATGCGGACCTGAACCTCGTGCCGCCGGGCGTGGCTGGCGAACTGCACGTGTCGGGCGCCGGCCTGGCGCGCGGCTACCTGAACCGCGCGGGCCTCACGGCCGAGCGCTTCATCGCAGCGGAAAACGGCGATCGCCTCTACCGCACGGGCGACCTCGTGCGCTGGAACGCGCAGGGCCAGCTGGAGTACCTCGGGCGCATCGACCACCAGGTGAAGGTGCGCGGCTTTCGCATCGAGCTCGGCGAGATCGAGGCGCAACTGCTCGCGCAGCCCGAGGTGCGCGAGGCCATCGTCATGGCCAGGGAACACGCCGGCGCGACGATGCTCGTGGCGTACCTGTTGGCGCAGGCCGGACAGGCGATCGACGCGGCACAGGTGCGTGCACGGCTGGGCCGCGCGCTGCCCGAGTACATGGTGCCCGGCGCCCTCGTGGTGCTGCCGACGCTGCCGTTGAATGCGAACGGCAAGGTCGATCGCAAGGCGCTGCCCGAGCCCGGCTTCGGCAGCGAGCGCGCCTATGCCGCGCCCGAGGGCAATGCCGAAGAAGCGCTGGCGCGCATCTGGTGCGAAGTGCTGGGCGTGGCGCGTGTCGGCCGCAACGACCACTTCTTCGAACTCGGCGGCCACTCGCTGATGTCCATGCAGGTGATGGCGCGCGTGCAGGGCGTCCTGCACGTCGACCTTGCAGTCAGAGACATCTTTCAGAACCCCGTCCTGATGGACATGGCCCGGCTGATCGCCGAGGCGGGCGCGCGCAAGCCGCATGCCGATGCACTGTCCGACATCGACTCCTTCATTGACAGCCTCGAGACCACTTGATGGACACCACGGCCACCCACGACCACATCGGCCGGCGCTTCCTGCGCCTGACCCCGGCCCAGCGCCGCGCGGTGTACCAGAAGATCCGCGCCGAGGGCCTCACGATCGGGCAGTTTCCGATCGTGGCGCGCGACGAGGCGGCGCGCGCGGCGTGTCCGCCCTCGCATGCGCAGATGCGGCAGTGGTTTCTCTGGCAGCTGGAGCCGGCAAGTTCGGCCTATCACATCGCAGGCGGGCTGCGGCTCGATGGGCAGCTCGACGCCGACGCACTGAAGGCCGCCTTCGATGCGCTGGTGGCGCGCCACGAGTCGCTGCGCACGGTGTTCAGCGTGAATGCCGAGGGCGAGGTGGAGCAGCGCGTGCAGGCGCAGGGGGCGCTCGACATTCCGCTCGTTGACCTGGCGCATCTGCCGCAGGCCGAGCGCGAGGCGCAAGCGCGCGAAGCGGCGCGGCGCATCGCCGATGCTCCCTTCGACCTGACCACCGGCCCGCTGCTGCGGGTGGTGCTGATCCGCCTGGGTGCACAGGCGCACATGCTGGCGGTCGTGATGCATCACATCGTGTCCGACGGATGGTCGATGCGCATCGTGGTGGACGAGTTTGTCGCCGGGTACCGCGCGCGCGTGCAGGGCCGCGCGCCGCTGCACGATGCGCTGCCGGTCCAGTACGCCGACTACGCACTCTGGCAGCGACACTGGCTCGAAGCGGGCGAGAAGGAGCGGCAGCTGGACCACTGGAAGGCGCAGCTCGGCGCCGAGCACCCGGTGCTGCAGCTGCCGGTGGACCGCATGCGGCGCGCCGACGCCAAGTACCGCGCCGCGCGCCACGCCACGGCGCTGCCGCCCTCGCTGGTCGACGCGCTGCGCCGGCGTGCGCAGTCGCGTGGGGCCACGTTGTTCATGATGCTGCTCACCGGTTTCCAGGTGCTGCTGAACCGCTACACGGCGCAGCCGGACGTGCGGGTCGGCGTGCCGATTGCCAACCGCCACCGCGTCGAGTCGGAGCGGGTGGTCGGCTTCTTCGTCAACACGCAGGTGATGCGCAATGTGCTCGAAAGCCGCACCCGCCTGCACGAGGCGCTGGCCGCGACGCGCGAAGCGGCGCTGGGCGCGCAGGCGCACCAGGACCTGCCGTTCGAACAGCTGGTGGAGGCGCTGCAGCCCGAGCGCAGCCTGAGCACGGCGCCGCTGTTCCAGGTGATGTTCAACCACCTGCAGCAGGATCACAGCGCGCTGGAAAATCTTCCGGGGCTCGTGCTGCGGACCTGGGAATTCGGCGAGCAGACAGCCCAGTTCGAGCTGACGCTGGACGTGGTCGAGGACAGCCGCGGACAGGTGCAGCTGGTCTTCAACCATGCCCGCGAGCTGTTCGAGCCGGAGACCATCGAACGGATGGCCGGGCATTACGTGGTGATCCTCGATGCGCTGGCGGGGGATGACACGCGTGCGATCGGGGATATCGATCTGTTGGGGGCTCCCGAGAAATCGCAGCTCACGCAATGGAGCGTGAACGCGCAGCAGGAGCCAGGTGCAGAGCTGGTGCATGACAGCATCGCGCGGCACGCGTTGCAACAGCCCGATGCGACGGCACTGCTGTTCGACGAGACCTCGCTGAGCTTCGGCGAGCTGAACGCGCGTGCCAATCGGCTGGCCCATCGGCTGATCGCGCTGGGCGTGCAGCCGGACATGCGCGTGGGCATCGTGATGGAGCGTTCCCTCGAGATGGTGGTGGGCATCCTGGGCATCCTGAAGGCGGGCGGTGCGTACCTGCCGCTGGACCCCGAGTACCCGGCGCAGCGCCTGGCCTACATGGTGGAGGACAGCAGCATCGAACTGCTGCTGAGCCACAAGGCGACTCGCGATCTCATCACCGGGCAGGATGGCCTCGTGAGATTGGAAGTCGACAGCCTCGACGTCTCCAATGAACCCGACACCAATCCCCAGGTCGCGCTGCATGGCGAGCACCTGGCCTATGTCATCTACACCTCCGGCTCCACCGGCAAGCCCAAGGGCGCTGCGGTGCGCCACGAGGCGCTGCGCAGCTGCATGGCCTGGATGCAAAGCACCTACGGCCTGAGCGGCGACGACACCGTGCTGCACAAGGCCCCGTTCGGCTTCGACGTCTCGTGCTGGGAGATGTTCTGGCCGATGACCTCGGGCGTGCGCCTTGTGATCGCCAACCCCGGCGACCACCGCGACCCCGAGCGGCTGGTGCAGCTGATCCAGCGCCACCAGATCACCACGCTGAACTTCGTGCCCTCGATGCTGCAGGCCTTCCTGGCGCATCCGGGCATCGAGGCGAGCACGCGCCTGAAGCACATCATCTGCGGCGGTGAAGCCATGCCGGCAGAGACACAGAGAGAAGCACTGAGGCGCCTGAGCGGCGCGACGCTGCAGAACCTGTACGGCCCGACCGAGACGACCATCCACGTCACGCGCTGGACCTGCCGGGACGACGGCCAGAGCCTGGTGCCCATCGGGCGGCCGATCAGCGACACGCAGACGTGGGTGCTGGATGCCGAGTTGAACCCTGTGCCGCGCGGTGTGGCGGGCGAGCTCTATGTGGGCGGTGTGAGCCTGGCGCGGGGGTACCTGAACAAGCCGGGCCTGAGCGCCGAGCGCTTCGTGGCAAATCCGTTCGGCCAAGGCGACAGGCTCTACCGCACGGGCGACCTCGTGCGCTGGAATGCCGAGGGCCAGATCGAGTACCTGGGGCGCATCGACCATCAGGTGAAGATCCGCGGCCTTCGCATCGAACTCGGAGAGATCGAAGCCCAGCTGCTCGCCCAGCCTGAGGTCAAGGAAGCCGTGGTGGTGGCCCGGGAGGGCGCCGCCGGCCCCTCGCTGGTGGGCTACGTCGCCGCGCACGCGGGGCAAGCCATCGATGCCGATGTGCTGCGCGAGCGCCTGGTCAAGGTGCTACCTGATTACATGGTGCCAAAGGCCGTCGTCGTGCTGGACGCCTTGCCGCTGAACGCCAACGGCAAGGTCGAGCGCAAGGCGCTGCCCGAGCCCGAGTTCGCCGAAGGCAAGGGCTATGAAGCGCCACAGGGCGAGATGGAAGAAGCCCTGGCGGCGATCTGGGCCGAGGTGCTCGGGTTACCGAGGGTTGGCCGCAACGACAACTTCTTCGAGCTGGGCGGCCACTCGCTGCTGGCGCTGCGCCTGCTCGAGCGCATGCGGGCACGGGGCTGGCAGGCGCAGGTGCGCACGCTGTTCCAGCACCCCGGATTCGCTGCATTCGCCAAGGCGCTGGCGCAGGACGCGGGCCGGCCCGAGGTGCAGGTGCCGGACAACGGGATTCCGGCAGCAGGGTGCGAGGCGATCCGCCCGGAGATGGTGACGCTGGTGGCGCTGAGCGAAGCGGAGCTGCGCCGCATCGAGGCGGCGGTGCCGCGCGGGGCGGCCAACATCCAGGACATCTATCCGCTGGCGCCACTGCAGGAGGGCATCCTCTTCCATCACCTCATGCAGGCCGATGGCGATGTCTACATCACGCCGCAGTTGCTTTCCTTCGCATCGAAGCAGCGGCTGGAGGATTTCGTCCGCAGCCTGAACCAGGTGATCGCACGCCACGACATCCTGCGCACCGCCGTGCTGTGGGAGGCGCTGTCCGCGCCCGTGCAGGTCGTGTGGCGGGAGGCGCAACTGGATCTCGAATGGCTGGACGTTTCGGCCGGTGACGACGTGACTGCACGCCTGACCGCGGATGCGGGCCGGCGGCGCATCGACGTGCGCCGCGCACCGATGATCCGCGCCATTGCCGCTGAAGATGCCGGCAACGGGCGCTGGCTGCTGCAGCTCCCGAGCCACCACCTGGTGCTCGACCATGCCACGCTGGAACTGATCGTCGAGGAAATCGGACTGTTGGCGACGCAGGGCCCCGATGCGCTGCCCGCACCCGTGCCATTCCGACGTTTCGTGGCGCAGACCCGGCTGGGCGTGAGCCAGGCCGAACACGAAGCCTTCTTCACCCGGATGCTCGGCGATGTGGACGAACCCACGACACCTTTCGATCTGCTGGACGTGCGAAGCGACGGCGCCCGCGCCGAGAAGGCCGAGCGGGTGCTGGAGGCCGGACTGGCCGCATCGCTGCGGCACGAGGCGCGGCGCCACGGCGTGAGCGCAGCGTCGCTCTTTCACCTGGCCTGGGCGCTGGTGCTGGCCAAGGCGACCGGCAGGAACGACGTGGTGTTCGGCACGGTGCTCTTCGGCCGCATGCAGTCGGGCGCGGGCGCGGACCGCGCGCTGGGACTGTTCATCAACACGCTGCCGCTGCGCATCAGGCTGGGTGCGCTTGGCGTGGCGCAGTGCGTGCAGGAGACGCATGCAGCACTCACGCAACTGCTGCACCACGAACACGCCAGCCTGTCGCTCGCGCAGCGCTGCAGCGCATTGCCAGGGAGCACGCCGCTGTTCTCGGCATTGCTGAACTATCGCTACAGCGCCGCAGTCGAGAAGAAGGATGCCGCGGCCTGGCAGGGCATCGAGTTCCTCGGCGGGCAGGAGCACAGCAACTATCCCTTCGACATGTCGGTGGACGACCAGGGCGAGGGCTTCTCGCTGACCGCGCAGGTGCATGAATCGGTCGATGCACGGCGCGTGTGCGGGTTCATGCACGCGGCCGTTCGCTCGATCGTGGATGCGTTGGTTGCAGAGTCGCAGCAGCGCGTGTGCGAGCTCGATCTGTTGTCGGGAGAGGAGATGCGCTGGCTCGCGCAATGGAGCGTGAACGCGCAGCAGGAGCCGGGTGCAGAGCTGGTGCATGACAGCATCGCGCGGCACGCGTTGCAACAGCCCGATGCGACAGCACTGCTGTTCGATGAGACATCGCTGAGCTTCGGCGAGCTGAACGCGCGCGCGAACCGCCTGGCCCACCGGCTGATCGCGCTGGGCGTGCGGCCCGACATGCGCGTGGGCATCGTGATGGAGCGTTCCCTCGAGATGGTGGTGGGCATCCTGGGCATCCTGAAGGCGGGCGGCGCCTACCTGCCGCTGGATCCTGAGTACCCGGTGCAGCGGCTGGCGTACATGGTGGAGGACAGCGGCATCGAGTTGGTGCTGAGCCACCGGGCCACCCGCGAGCTCATCGCGCCGCGTGCCGGCCTCACCGTGCTGGAAGTCGACAGCCTCGACATCTGCGGCGAGCCCGACACCGATCCGCAGGTCGCGCTGCATGGCGAGCACCTGGCCTATGTCATCTACACCTCCGGCTCCACCGGCAAGCCCAAGGGCGCTGCGGTGCGCCACGAGGCGCTGCGCAGCTGCATGGCCTGGATGCAGAGCACCTACGGCCTGAGCGGCGACGACACCGTGCTGCACAAGGCCCCGTTCGGCTTCGACGTCTCGTGCTGGGAGATGTTCTGGCCGATGACCTCGGGCGTGCGCCTCGTGATCGCCAACCCCGGCGACCACCGCGACCCCGAGCGGCTGGTGCAGCTGATCCAGCGCCACCAGATCACCACGCTGAACTTCGTGCCCTCGATGCTGCAGGCCTTCCTGGCGCACCCGGGCATCGAGGCGAGCACGCGCCTGAAGCACATCATCGTCGGCGGCGAGGCGATGCCGGCCGAGACGCAGAGGGAAGCCTTGCGGCGCCTGAGCGGCGCCACGCTGCAGAACCTGTACGGCCCGACCGAGACGACGATCCACGTCACGCGCTGGACCTGCCGGGACGACGGCCAGAGCCTGGTGCCGATCGGGCGGCCGATCAGCGACACGCAGACGTGGGTGCTGGATGCCGAGTTGAAGCCGGTGCCGCGCGGCGTGGCGGGCGAGCTTTATCTGGGCGGCGTGAGCCTGGCGCGGGGTTACCTGAACAAGCCGGGCCTGAGCGCCGAGCGCTTCGTGGCAAATCCGTTCGGCCAAGGCGACAGGCTCTACCGCACGGGCGACCTTGTGCGCTGGAACGCCGAGGGCCAGATCGAGTACCTGGGTCGCATCGACCATCAGGTGAAGATCCGCGGCCTTCGCATCGAACTCGGAGAGATCGAAGCCCAGCTGCTCGCCCAGCCTGAGGTCAAGGAAGCCGTGGTCGTGGCCCGCGAGGGCGATGCGGGCCCGTCATTGGTCGGCTACGTCGCTGCGCACGCAGGGCAAGCCATCGATGCCGATGTGCTGCGCGAGCGCCTGGGCCAGGTGCTGCCCGACTACATGGTGCCGCGCGCCGTCGTCGTGCTGGATGCCTTGCCGCTGAACGCCAACGGCAAGGTCGAGCGCAAGGCGCTGCCCGCGCCGCAGTTCGCCGAAGGCCGGGGCTATGAAGCGCCACAGGGCGAGATGGAAGAAGCGCTGGCGGCGATCTGGGCCGAGGTGCTCGGGCTCCAGAGAGTGGGCCGCAACGACAACTTCTTCGAGCTGGGCGGCCATTCGCTGCTGGCGTTGCGTCTGCTCGAGCGCATGCGTGCGCGCGGCTGGCAGGCGCAGGTGCGCATGCTGTTCCAGCACCCCGGGTTTGCCGCCTTCGCCAGAGCGCTGGCGCAGGACACGGGCCGGCCCGAGGTGCAGGTGCCGGACAACGGCATTCCGGCCCAGGGGTGCGAGGCGATCCGCCCGGAGATGGTGACGCTGGTGGACCTGAGCGAAGCGGAGCTGCGCCGCATCGAGGCGGCGGTGCCGCGCGGGGCGGCCAACATCCAGGACATCTATCCGCTGGCGCCGCTGCAGGAGGGCATCCTCTTTCATCACCTCATGCAGGCGCAAGGCGATGTGTATGTCTATCCCTTGCTGATGAGCTTCGACAGCCGGGACCGGCTCGAGCGCTTCATCGAGAGCTTCAACCAGGTGATCGCGCGCCACGACATCCTGCGCACCGCGATCGTGTGGGAGGGGCTGCGCGAGCCTGTGCAGGTCGTGTGCCGGGAGGCCCGGCTGACGCTGCAATGGCTGGAAGGCGATGCCGCATCGGCGGGCGCCAGCGCGGCCGAGCGATTGAATGCCCATGTCGACCCCGTCGGCTACCGCATCGACGTGCGGCGCGCGCCGATGATCGATGCGGTGGCGGCGCACGACGCGGCGCAACAGCGCTGGCTTCTGCAGTTGCCCAGCCATCACCTCATTTCTGACCACACGACGCTGGAACTGCTGATGGACGAGATCACCTCCGTCCAGCAAGACCCGGCGATCGCCCTGCCGCCGCCCGTGCCGTTCCGCCGCTTCGTGGCCCATGCCCGGCTTGGCGTGGCGCAGGCGGAGCACGAAGCGTTCTTCACCCGCATGCTGGGCGATGTGACGCAGCCCACCACACCGTTCGGCCTGACCGATGTGCAATGCGACGGCTCCGGTGTGGACGACGCGCAGCTTCCGATCGATGCCGCACTGGCGTCGCAGTTGCGGCTGCAGGCGCAGCGCCATGGCGTGAGCCCGGCGACGCTCTTTCATCTCGCATGGGCGCTGGTGCTGGCCAGGGCCACGGGACAGGACGACGTGGTGTTCGGCACGGTGCTGTTCGGCCGCATGCAGGCGGGCGAGGACGCAGGGCGGGCCCTGGGCCTGTGCATGAACATGCTGCCGCTGCGCATCCAACTCGGCGCACTCGGCGTGGCGCAGTGCGTTCAAGAGACGCATGCGGCACTGGCGCAGCTGATGCACCACGAGCACGCCAGCCTGTCGCTCGCGCAGCGCTGCAGCGGGCTGCCCAAGGGCGCGCCGCTGTTCTCGTCGCTGCTGAACTACCGCCACAGCCCGCGCCGCGCGCCCGAGGCGGACGCCGCATGGAACGGCATCGAGTTCGTCTCGGGCCAGGAGCGCAGCAACTACCCGCTCGGCGTGTCGGTGAGCGATTTCGGCGACGGCTTTGCGCTCACGGCGCAGGTCAGCCGTGCGGTGGGCGCTGCACGCGTCTGCGAGTTGATGCGATCGGCCGTCGCCGAGGTGGTCAACGCCTTGGCGCTGCAGCTGCAACGGCCCGCACGCGAACTCGCCGCCCAGCTTGCGTTGCAGCCGGAACCGGCTGCCGTGGTGCCGCCGTTGGTGGCGTCCGGCCGCGCGGCCCATGAAGCGCCTCAGGGCGCGTCGGAGCACGCGCTGGCCGCGCTGTGGACCGAGCTGCTGGGCGTGAGGCGCGTGGGCCGCCACGACAATTTCTTCCAACTGGGCGGAGACTCGCTGCTGAGCCTGAAGCTCTTGCTCGGCCTGCGGGCGCAGGTGCCGGGGGGCCGCAGGCTGGTGCTGGCGGACGTGATGAAGGCCGAGAGCCTCGCGGACCTCGCGGACCTCGCGGCGCTTGCGGCGCGTGCGGCACGCGCTGTCGACTGAACCGCGCGTCGTCCCTCCGACCAGAAGAAAAGGCCCGGCGCATTCACTGCGCCGGGCCTTTTCCTTGAAAGATCACACAAGGCGCTCGCCGCGCCCCGGGGTGTCGTTCTTGCTTACCAGCGGTACGCCGCCGTTGCCACGATCGAGCGCGGCGCGCCGTAGTAGCACTTGCCGTACTGGTCGCAGTTCGCGAGGAAATCCTTGTTGGTCAGGTTGCGCAGGTTGAGCGCCAGGCTCCAGCGGTCGAAGTCGTAGCCGATCATGGCGTCGAACACCGTGGAGGCAGGCACCTTGTAGGGTGCGACCTTCTCGCCGTCGCCATGGTTCGAGCCGGTGTAGCGCGCGCCCAGGCCCACCTTCACGCCGCTGGCAAAGCGGTAGTCGGCCCAGATCGCGAGCCGGTGACGCGGCACGGCGTTGGCCTGCTTGCCGACCTCGGCCGGGTTGGCGCTGGCCGTGACGATGGCGCGCGGCGTGTAGCCGTAGGACGCCGTGACGTTCACGCGCGACGTGAGTTCGGCGGTGGCTTCGAGCTCCAGGCCGCGGACCTGGATCTCGCCGGTCTGCCTGGGCACGAAGTTGGCGTCGTTCGAGATGTAGTTCTGGCGGCGCAGGTCGAAGATGGCCGCGCTGTAGCTCTGCTTGGTGCCTGGCGGCTGGTAGCGGATGCCTGCTTCGTACTGTTTGCCGGTTTCGGGTTTGAACGGCTGGCGGCTGACCGGATCGACCTGGCCCGTGGGCGCGAACGACTCGGTGTAGCTGAGGTAGGGCGCCACGCCGTTCGGCGCCACGTAGACGAGGCCCGCGCGCTTGGTGAACTTGTTCTGCGAGATGCTCGTGGACTGGGCCGACAGGCGGTCGAACACGTCGCTGTCGCCGCTGTCGTAGCGGCCGCCCAGCGTGAGCGACCAGCGGTCGCCCCACTTGATCTGGTCCTGGATGTACAGGCCGGTCTGCGCCAGCCGGATGTCGGAGTTCATCCAGGGCGCGCCTTCCTTGACCGGACCGCCGTAGACCGGTGCGAAGACATTGATCGTCGGCGCGCTGCCGGTCGAGAAGCTGTACTGGTCGATGCGGTTGCGCTGGTAGTCCAGCCCCACCAGCACCTTGTGCTGCCAGTCGCCCGAACGGAGATCGGCCTGCACCTGGTTGTCGATGCTGAAGGACGAGACGCTTTCCCGGCTTCCGGTGGGATAGCGCCCCAGGAACATGAAGTTCGCTGGATTGAGCGGATTGCGTGCGTCCACGGTCGCGAGGCGGCGCAGCGGCCAGATGCCGGCGTAGTCGACCTTCAGCTCGCCGTAGCGCGCGTTCTGGCGCACGGTGACGGTGTCGTTGACGCGGTGCTCGAACTCGTAGCCCACCAGCCACTGGTCGGTGTTGAAGCGGTCGTAGCTGGGATCGCCGGTCGCCAGCGACGGCGACAGGCGGGTGCCGATCGCAGTCGGGATCAGCGAACCGACCTGCGGCTGGATGCGGTTGTAGACGCCGGCGCGCGTGCGGTCGATTTCGGCGTGCACCGTCAGCTTGGTGTCGCCCGAGGGGCGCCAGGTGATGGAAGGCGCAAAGTACGAGCGGCGGTCCGGCATCTTGCCGGTGGGCAGGTCGCCGTCGCGGATCAGGCCCACCACGCGGTAGAGCACTTTGCCTTCGGCGTCGATCGGGCCGGAGAAGTCGCCGGCGATCTGCTTGCGGTTGTGGTCGCCGATCTGCATCTGGAGTTCACGCAACGGCTCGGCCGTGGGGCGCTTGCTGACCACGTTGACCACACCGCCCGGGCCGCTGGCGCCATACAGGACCGAGGCCGGCCCGCGCAGCAGTTCGATGCGCTCGGCGCCGTAGTTCTGGGTGCGCCACACGCCCCAGTTGCCGTTGTTGCGCAGCGGCAGGCCGTCCAGGTAGAAGCCCGGCGCATAGGCGTCGAAGCCGCGCAACGTGAGCCAGTCGTAGCGCGAATCGGCCCCGAAGGTCGTGATGGCCACGCCGGGCGAGTAGCTCAATGCGTCTTTCAGCGTCGTGGCGCCGGTGGCCTGCATGCGGTCGGACGTGACCACCGAGATCGACTGCGGCGTTTCGATGATGGGCGTGTCGGTCTTGGTGCCCGTGCTGCTGCGCTTGGCCACATAGCCGTTCACCGGGCCGGTGGCGCTTTCCTCCGAATTGGCATTCACCGTGACCGCAGGCAGCGTGGTGCCGGCCGCAGGCTTGCCCTCGGCCGCCGACGTGGCGGGAGCGGGCATCTGGGCATGGCTGCCGACGCTCCAGAACGCGGCGGTGGTGCCGAATGCCGCCGCCAGCGAGGCATGCAGCAGGCGTTGGCGGGGGAGGAAAGGGAGTTGCATGAAGGAACTTTGAAAGTAATAAAGTGCAAGAGCGGCCAAATTTTAATGAGAAGTGTTCTCATTAAGTTTGACTCTTCGCTGCGAATGCGTGACTTATCTGGCTTGCGGGCTCAGGACGTGGGGCGCCAACAACATCAAGCCTTGGTGCATGGCCGGGAAGAGGCTGCGGTTGAAGTTGTTCCAGCGCAGTTCGAGGATGGTGTCTTCAGGCGCGATGGGCGTGTCGAGCACGTCGAAGATCACTTCGCCCGAATCGATGCCGTTGTCCACGTAGTGCAGCGAGGCGCCGGTCCTGTCGATCACGGGCACCGTCACCTTCGTCATGGCGGCCCAGTCGACCACCTTGTGGCCCTGCGCGCCGTGCAGCGCGTCGAGCGTGGCGCAGGCGCCGCGGCGCTGGAAGGGTGACTCGAGCCGCGTGATGCCCGGATGGATGTTGACGATCTTCCGGTGGTAGGGGCTGCCGGGCCGCACCAACTCGTCGAGGATGACCAGCAGCCCGTCGAGCAGCACGACGTCGGCGCCGAGCGTGAGCAGCTTGTCGAGCAGCGTGCGCTCGAAGGCGCTCTTGCCCGCCGCGCGCCCGGGCGCATTCAGCGGCAGCCGGCGGTAGGCCGAGGGCACGGGATGCAGCATGTCCCGAAGCAGCCGGCCCTGCGCGCGCAGCTCGGCCGGAAAGATCCATTGGCGCTGCGGATGCCAGGCGAACCCGTAGTCCGCAAGGGCCGCCTGGTCGCGCGGCGACTGCGCGTCGTCGTCGTAGACGATGCCTTCGAGCGAATACGCATCGCCCAGCGGCGTGGTGTCCAGCGCCTGCGCCAGGTACTCGAGCGGCGACTTCATGTAGCGCGGCGTGCCCTGGTAGTCGACGTTCTGGCCCGCCTTGTCGGCGGCGGCGTTTCGCAAGGACATGATGTAGACGAGCTTGGCCTTGGGCATGGTGGAGTCCGTGTAGGTGGGTGATGTGGTGAAACGCAATGGCGCAACGGCACGCGCAGGCGCGCGCCATTCCGTTTCGTCTCCTGAGGAGACGAAACGCGGCGGGATCTGTTCATCGGTGCTGCGGCGCCAGCGGGCAGATGCTGCAGTAGCCCTCGTCGGGCAGCAGGTGGTTCAGGCAGCACTGGCGGTGCAGCTTCACCCGAACGGCGCGGCCGTCCTGCGGGCGGACGACTTCGCGCTGGCGGCCGTGCAGCGGATTCGCCGCCCCTTGCGTCCAGGTGGCGGCGTGCAGCAGATGCGCGCGGTCCTGCACCAGCGAGGCCGCGCCGCCGGTGAGCGCCACGCCCCGGTCGAGGATCGGCTCGAGGATCCGCGCGGCATTGCCCCAGAGAATCTTCGGCGCGATGCGCGTGAGCCCGGCGATGGCCGAGAACAGGGGCGACAGGTGCTGCCACAGCAAGGGCGCGTAGCGCTGCGCGGTGTCGGCGCCGTGCTGCGGCACGCCCAGTTCGCGGACATGAAAGTCCACGGGCTCGCCGCGCCCGTCGAACCGCACCCACATCTGCGACGCCGCGGCCGGAAACCCGTGGTGGAACACGCTGGCACCCGCCACCAGCGGCGGGAGCAGCACGGAAAGATATTCAAGGCTCCAGGCCGAGGCGACGGCGCGCAGGTCGCCGTCCGTCACGCGGTGGACGGCCGCATGCCGGCCGAGCACGTCGGCCAGCAGCGCAACAGAACTCACCAGGTCCGACACGCGAAGCGCTTCGCACGGAACCTCCGGCGCGCACACCAGCCGTTCGCCGATCGGCGCGAGCTCGCCGCGGAAGAGGGGCTCCAGCAGGGCGATCACGGAAGGGCGAGGCAGGGCGCGGGGTGCATGCCTGCCAGACGTTTTCGCGCCGTGCATGTTCATCGCGGCGGGCGCCGATGAACATCGGCCGCGCCCGACCGTCTATGCAGAAGGTGGTCTCGTGCCGCCGCATCCTGCCCGCCGGGCCGGGTGGCTCCTGCAGTTTTCGGGCTCTGTCACGGGGCCGTCGTCGCCCTCCGTGGGCGGAAAGAGTTTGCATGACATCGATCCCTGGCAGTGAAAGCAGCGAAGGCCGCGAAGGCGGTGCGGAAATCGCGCGGCTGCTCAAGCCCTTCGTTCCGTGGATCGCGCTGTCGCTGGTCACCGGCGTGTGTGCGGGTGCGGCCACGGTCGCGCTGCTGCGCACCATCAACCTGGTGCTGAACCAGGAAGGCGGCATGGCCGGTGGACTGCTCCTGACCTTCATCGGCCTGTGCCTCGTGGCGCTGTTCGGACGCATGGCGTCGGACGTCTCCACCAACTTCGTGGGCCAGCGCCTGGTGGCCCAGGTGCGCAAGAGCCTGGCGCAGAAGATTCTCTCGGCGCCCATCGACGCGCTCGAGCGCTACCGCACCCACCGTCTGATGCCCGTGCTCTCGCAGGACGTGGACATGATCAGCGACGTCGCCTTCGTGCTGTCGTCCACCTTGATCGCCGTGGCGGTCGCGCTCGGTTGCCTCGGCTATCTGGCTTGGCTGTCGCTGCCGCTCTTCGGCCTGCTGGTGGTCGCGCTCGCGATCGGCGCGACGATCCAGACGGTCGCCCAGACGCGCGGCAGCGCCGGCTTCTGGAAGGCGCGCGCGCACGAAGACCAGCTGCACAAGGCCTACCGTGCGATCAGCGAAGGCGCGAAAGAACTGCGCATGCACCGCGATCGCCGCACGCGCATGTTCGGCGACCAGGTCGAGCGCATCGTCGACGACATCCGCACCGTCAACAGCCGCGCAATCAACACCTACGTGATGGCCACGGCCTTCGGCTCGGCCCTGTTCTTCCTGCTGATCGCGATGATCCTCGGCTGGGCGGCCTTCCGCGCCACCGAGCCCGTGGTGCTCAGCGGCTTCGTGCTGGTGCTGCTGTTCCTGAAGGGCCCGATCGACATGATTGCCGGCGCGCTGCCCAACGTCGGCCGCGCCAAGATCGCGTTCCAGCGCATCGCGGACCTGTCGGCGCGCTTTGCGACGCCCGAACCGCACTTGCATCTGGCGCGCCCGGCGGGCAGCGCCAGGATGCAGGAAGGCATCGGCATGCGCGGCGTGCGCTATGCCTTCGATGTGCCCGAAGGCAGCGAGCCCTTCGTGCTCGGCCCCATCGACCTGCAGCTGCGCCGCGGCGAAATGGTGTTCGTGGTGGGCGACAACGGCTCCGGCAAGACCACCCTGATCAAGCTGCTGCTCGGTCTTTATGCGCCGCAGAGCGGCGAGGTACTGCTCGACGGCCAGGCCGTGACGCCGCAGACCCGTGACGACTACCGGCAGCTCTTCACGACGGTGTTCTCCGACTTCTACCTGTTCGAGGATCTCGTCGCCACGCAGAAGGGCGAAGCCGGCGCGCACGCGTTGCCGCAAGCCGCGCTGCCCTACCTGCAGCGCCTGGAGATTGCTCACAAGGTGAGCATCAAGGACGGCTCTTTCAGCACCGTGGACCTGTCGACCGGCCAGCGCAAGCGACTGGCGCTGGTGCACGCCTACCTGGAAGGCCGGCCGGTGCTGGTGTTCGACGAGTGGGCCGCCGACCAGGACCCGAGCTTTCGCCATCTGTTCTACACCGAGCTGCTTCCCGAGCTGCGCGCCAAGGGGCATCTGCTGGTCGTGATCTCGCACGACGACCGCTACTTCCACCTGGCCGATCGCGTGATCACCATGAAGGCCGGCCGCATCGCGCAAGACCGGGTCCGCGCTTCGGCGAATCTTGCCGCGTGAAAGCACGCGCCCTTTCGATCGCACCCAACACACAGAGGAGTTGACATCCCATGCAGCACATCCATGACCTGATCGGCGTCGGATTCGGCCCGTCGAACGTCGCCCTGGCCATCGCACTCGAGGAGAAGCGCCACGGCAGCAAACCGCTGGACGCGCTCTTCATCGAGCGCCAGCCCTGCTTCGCCTGGCACCCGAACATGCTGCTGGACCAGGCGCACATGCAGATATCTTTTCTGAAGGACCTGGCGACGCTGCGCAACCCGAGCAGCCGCTTCACTTTCGTGAACTACCTGCACGAGAAGGGCCGGCTGACGGACTTCATCAACCTCAAGAGCTTCTTCCCGAGCCGCCACGAGTTCAACGACTACCTGGGCTGGGCCGCGGGCCAGTTCGAGGATGCCTGCCGCTACGGCGAGGAGGTGTTCGACGTGCAGCCCGAGAAGCAGGGCGGCGAAGTGCAACTGCTGCGCGTGCACTCACGCACCGCCGACGGCCGCGTGCAGGAGCGGCTGGCGCGCAACCTGGTGGTGAGCATCGGCGGCGTGCCCCACATTCCGGAGGGATTTCGCGGACTGCGCGACGATCCGCGCGTGTTCCATTCGAGCAGCTACCTCAAGGACATGGCGCAGCACCCCCATGCGCGGCGCGTGGCCATCGTCGGCGCCGGCCAGAGCGCGGCCGAGATCTTCATGGACCTGCAGGGGCGCCCCGGCGCGCCGCAGGTCGACCTCGTCATGCGCGCGCGATCGATCCGGCCCTCGGACGACAGCCCCTTCGTCAACGAAGTCTTCAACGCCGATTTCACCGACTACATGTTCAGCCAGGGTCGCGACGTGCGCGCCGCGCTGCTCGACGAGTTCTCGCAGACCAACTACGCGGTGGCCGACCTCGACCTGATCCAGCAGATCTACAAGGTCTTCTACGACCAGAAGGTGGCGTGCGGCACCCGCCTGCGCATGCTGCGCCAGCACGACGTGCGCTCGGTGCGCGCCGCGAACGACGGCATCCACCTCACGCTGTTCGACCGCGACGTGCAGCGGGAAAGCACCGTGCGCTACGACGCCGTGGTGCTCGCCACCGGCTATGCGCGCGACCAGCACAAGGACCTGCTGGCGCCGCTCGCGCCCTATATCGGTTCTTACGACGTCGACCGCTGCTACCGCCTGAAGGCCACGCCCGACTTCCATCCGGGCATCTACCTGCAGGGTGCTTGCGAAGACAGCCATGGCCTGAGCGACACGCTGCTGTCGGTGACGTCGGTGCGCACGGGCGAGATCGGCAACGCGTTGCTTGCTGCGCAGTCGCGCGCACGAAGCGCGGTGCGCGACGCGCCGCAGGCCGTCCAGATCTAGCCGATGCCTCGGCGCACTGCGATGGCCCGCAGCGCCTCGGTGCCCGCGCAGGCGGCTGTCGACACCGCGTGGGTGCTGTTCTGCCGGTTGCACGATGCGCCCTCGCGCGACCACGCCGACCAGCTCGTGCAGTGGCTTGGCGAGGATCCACGGCACGTGCGTGCGTTCGACGAGGCGCTCACGCTGTGGGCGCTGGCGGGCGCCGCGCTGGTGAAGCCCGTGCTCGACGAGACGCGGCGTTGCGGCCCCGACCTGCAATAGCCGCGCGCCTCGGGCGCGTTGCCGGGCCTCAGCCCCGCGCCGGAATCCCCAGGCCCTTCACCACCGCAGGCCGCGCCACGAAGGCTTCGAGCACGCGCGCGACGTTCTTGAAATCGCTGAAGCCCACGAGGTCGGCGGCCTCGTAGAAGCCGATCAGGTTGCGCACCCACGGGAAGGTGGCGATGTCGGCGATGGTGTAGCTGTCGCCCATGATCCATGCGCGGTCGGCCAGGTGCTTGTCGAGCACGCCGAGCAGGCGCTTCGATTCGGCCACGTAGCGGTCGCGCGGGCGCTTGTCTTCGTAGGCCTTGCCGGCGAACTTGTGGAAGAAGCCGAGCTGGCCGAACATCGGGCCGATGCCGCCCATCTGGAACATCACCCACTGGAGGGTTTCGTAGCGCGCAGCCGCATCCTTCGGGATGCACTGGCCGGTCTTCTCGGCGAGGTACAGCAGGATCGCGCCCGATTCGAACAGTGCCAGCGGCTGGCCGCCCGGGCCGTTCGGGTCGAGGATGGCGGGGATCTTGTTGTTCGGGTTGAGCGACAAAAACTCCGGCGACATCTGGTCGTTGGTCTCGAAGCTCACGAGGTGCGGCTCGTAGGGCAGGCCGGTTTCCTCCAGCAGGATCGACACCTTCACGCCGTTGGGCGTGGGCAGCGAATACAGCTGCAGCCGCTCAGGGTGCTGCGCGGGCCATTTCTTCGTGATGGGGAAGTGCGAGAGATCGGTCATTTCTTTTCTTTGGTGAGGGCAGCCGGTGCTGCGCGACGGGTGTTCTTTTTCGGGGCAGCAGGAGGCACCGCAAACAGCCGTTCGATCGACTGCCGCACATCGGCCTGCATGTCGGCAATGGCCTTCGTGTCGCCCGAGAGGTGCTTGAGCAGCGCCTGCAGGAACAGCCCGTCGAAGAGCGCGTAGCAGGCCGAGGGCGGCAGGCCGGGGCCTTGCCCCGAGAGTTCGGCGAAGCGGCTCATGATGCGCCAGATCATGTCTTCGAGGCTCTTGTCGATCTCCACCACGTCGTCGTGGAAGGCCGCTTCAAACAGCGCCTGCGAACGCAGGTCGTACCAGAGCCGGTGCACGTGGCCTTCGCCCTGCAGCGTGTCGCCCAGGCTCTGCAGGAAGCCTTCCATGAGTTCGTCATACGTGGTGGCGGTGTCGACCGCGTGGTCGTAGCGCGTGACGCAGCGCGCCTTGTACTGCTTGACGCTGCAGACGATGAGGTCGACCTTGTCGCTGAAGTAGTAGTGCAGCACGCCATGCGAGAACTCGGAGTTCTGCGCAATTTCGCGCAGGCTGGTGCGCGCGTAGCCGAGCGTGGCCAGCGTGGTGAGGGCGGCTTCGCCGAGCTCGGCGCGGCGCTCCGCGAACTTGTCGGCCGGTGCCTTCTGCACCCGCCCGGTGTGCTTCTTTACCCGTGAATGAGTGGTCATTTCTAGCCAGGCCGCAGAGTGCCGGCCGCTGTGTTTCCTGGTGATTGCAAACCATAGCACGCGCCGTGGGAAATCCCTCGTGCGTGCGGTCCGGAGGCATTTTACGGAATTTGGGCAGTCGTCAAGAAAAGTCTTGACACTCGTCAAGTCGATTCCTAGCATGACCGCTCCATCTCATAAACATATTCACAGGAGACAAGTGATGGCCAAGTTCGACTTGACGGGGCGCAAGGCCCTGGTGACGGGTGGTGCGCGCGGCATCGGCGCGGGCATCGCACAGGCACTGGCGCAAGCAGGTGCGTCGGTGATGATCGGCGACGTGCTCGCCGATCTTGGGAAGGAGACCGCGCAGCGGCTCTCGGCCGAAGGGGCGAAGGTGGGCTTCGTTGCGCTCGACGTCACGAAGGACGGCGACTGGGCGGCTGCCACCGAAGCGACGGTGGAAGCACTCGGCGGCTTCGACATCCTCGTCAACAACGCGGGCATCGAGATCACCTCGCTGGTGATCGACGTCGACGGCGACGACCTGCGCCGCATGCTCGACGTGAACGTGGCCGGCACGCTGCTGGGCATGAAGCACGCCTTTCGCGCCATGCGCCCCGGCGGCAGCGCGGGCGGCGGCGGTGCGGTGGTCAACATCGCGTCGGTCGCGGCCACCATTGCCTTTCCTGCCATCGCGGGCTACTCGGCGACCAAGTCGGCGGTCGACCGCGCCACGCGCGTGGCGGCCATGGAGTCCGGCAAGCTGGGCTACGGCGTGCGCGTCAACTGCATCTATCCCGGGCTGGTGCCCACCGACATGGGCATGAGGCTCGCCAACGACATCGTGGCCGCCGGGCTCGCGCCCAGCGTCGAAGCCGCCGTGGGCGACGTCATCGGCCAGACGCCGTTGGGCCGTCTCGGCGAGATCGGCGACATGGCCGACGTGGTGGTCTTCCTCTGCTCCGACGCCGCCCGGTTCATCACCGGTGCGGGCCTCGCGGTGGACGGCGGCATGGGCATGTGAGCGATCAACAAGGAGCAAAGAACATGAGCAGCAGCAAGAAGAAACCCGTCGTCGTCTACGGCGCCTCCGGCTACACCGGGCGCCTGGTCTGCGAGTACCTGCGCGAGTACCACATCCCCTTCATTGCCGCGGGCCGCAGCGCAGAGAAGCTCGAAGCGGCGATGAAGTCGAACGTGCCCGGCATCGAGACCGCAGACTACGAAGTGGTCGAGGTCGCGCACACGGTCGAAGCGCTCACCGAGCTCTTCACCGGCGCCTCGGTGGTGCTCAACACGGTGGGGCCGTTCGCCAAGTTCGGCCCCGAGGTGGTCGATGCCTGCCTGGCCGCGGGTTGCCACTACACCGACACCACCGGCGAGCAAGACTGGCTCATCACGCTTGACCAACAGTACGGCGCCAAGTTCGCCGCCGCGGGCCTGCTGCTCTCGCCCGGCTTGGCGCAGATGTACACCACCGGCGAAATCGCGGCGCAGCTGTGCCTGGAAACGCCGGGCCTGGACACACTCGACATCGCCGTGTTCTGGGGCGGCAGCCCGACCATCGCATCGACGCAGACCATCCTGGTGAACGCGGCCACGTCGAAGGCCTTCTTCCTGGAGCAGAACCAGTACGTCGAATGGCAACCCGACGCGGGCCTGTACCACCTGTCGATTCCGGGCCAGCACGAAGCCGCATTGGCGTTGCCCTGGGGCGGCACCTCGCACCCCGTGTGGTTCAAGCGCGATCCGCGCGTGGCCAACGTGAAGGTGCTCGGCGGCGTCTTCAACAAGCCGCTGATGCTGGGCGTGCCGCAGATCGTGGCCGCCGCGCTCAAGGCCACCGAAGGCATGAACGACGAAGACCGCTATGCCGCGCTGGCCCAGACGGCGGCGGGCGTGATGAACACCATGCCGCCGCGCGAGAACCCGCGCATCAACAAGTCGGTCGATTCGGTGCACGCCTCCGGTCCGCTGGGCCGCGCGCACTGCGTGATCTTCGGCAACTGCAACTACAAGCAGACCGGCCTGCTGCAGGCCTATGCCGCGGCCTCGCTGCTGCAGCAGGCACCGCGCCGCGCGGGCTTTGCCTCGGGCTGCCAGGCCTTCGGGCACCGCGAGTTGCTGGGGGCGTTGCGCAGCTTCGGGCTGGTGCAGGAACCCGTGCTCACGCGGATGGGCTGACCCCCATGCGCCTCGTCGACTACCTCGACAAAGGCGCCCAGCAGGGCGCCGATTCGCCGTGCCTCACCATGGGCGACGTCGACCTGAGCTATGCGCAGGTGCAGCGCGTGAGCTGGCGCGTGGCGCGCGGCCTGCAGCGCGCCGGCATCGCGCCGGGGAGCAAGGTGGCGGTGCTCTCGAGCAACGACGCCATGGCCTTCGCCACGGTGTTCGGCATCTCGCGCGCGGGCTGCGTGTGGTGCCCGATCAACCCGCGCAACGAAGCCAGCGAGAACGCCTTCGTGCTCGATGCCTTCGATTGCATGTGTCTCGTGTTCCACAGCCACTACGCGCCCATGGTCGAGCAGATGCGCGCGCAGCTGCCGCAACTGAAGGCGCTGGTGTGCCTCGACCAGCCGCAGGCCTTTGCGCCTGCCATGGATGAATGGCTCGACGGTCTGGACGATGCGCCGATCGACATCGCACCGCCCGACGACGTGGCCATGATCGCCGGCACCGGCGGCACCACCGGCCAGCCCAAGGGCGTGATGCTCTCGGGCGGCAACCTCGAGGCCATGTCGGCGCTGACGCTCATGGGCTACCCGTTCGAGGGCCGGCCCGTGTACCTGGCGCTCGCGCCGCTCACGCATGCGGCGGGCGTGCTGTGCCTGCCGGTGATGGCGCTGGGCGGGCGCGTGGTCATCATGCCCAAGCCCGACCTGGGCGAGTTCCTCGCGCTCATCGAGCGCCGGCGCGTCACCCACACCTTCCTGCCGCCGACGCTGATCTACATGCTGCTGCAGCACCCGGAGCTGGCGCAGACGAAGCGCGATTCGCTGCAATGCTTCTGGTACGGCGCCGCGCCCATGTCGGCCGCGCGGCTCGAAGAAGCACTCGACAAGATCGGCCCCGTCATGGCCCAGCTCTTCGGCCAGACCGAGGCGCCGATGATGGTCTCGATGATGCCGCCGCGCGACCACTTCAACCCCGACGGTTCGGTGGCCCGCCAGCGCCTGGCCTCGGCGGGGCGGCCCGGGCCGCTGGTGCAGGTCGGCATCATGAACGGCGAGGGCGCCTTGCTGCCGACAGGCGAAAGCGGCGAAATCGTGGTGCGCGGCTCGCTCGTGATGCGCGGCTACTACAAGGACCCGAAGGCCACGCAGGAGGCCTCGCGCCACGGCTGGCACCACACGGGCGACATCGGCTACCTCGATGCCAACGGCTTTTTGTTCATCGTCGATCGCGCCAAGGACATGATCATCTCGGGCGGCTTCAACGTCTACTCCGCCGAGGTGGAGCAGGTGCTGATGCAGCACCCCGACGTGCAGGACAGCGCGGTCGTCGGCCTGCCCGACGAGAAGTGGGGCGAGCGCGTGGTGGCCGTGCTGCAGCTGCATGCGGGCCGCAGCGTCGATGCCGAGGCGATCAAGACCTTCGTCAAGACGCGCATCGGCAGCGTGAAGGCGCCCAAGCAGGTCGAGGTGTGGGCCGACCTGCCGCGCTCCAAGGTCGGCAAGGTGCTCAAGAAGGAAGTACGCGCGTCGCTGTTGCAGAAGCTGCAGTCGCCCTGATGCTGATTCAGTCGCGCTGGTAGTGCCCCTGGTGGGCCTGGCGCAGCTCGAACTTCTGGATCTTGCCCGTCGAGGTCATCGGCAGCGCGGGCAGGAAGACGATGTCCTTCGGCACCTCGAAGCCGCCGAGGTGTTCCTTGCAGTGTGCCGTGAGCGTGGCCTCCGAAAGCTCTTCGGGTGCATCGGGCCGGCGCGTGACGAAGGCCGTGATGGCCTCGCCCCAGCGCTCGTGCGGCAGGCCGACCACTGCCGCGTTGAGCACGGCCGGGTGGCGCAGCAGCACCTCCTCGACCTTGAGCGAAGGCACGTTCTCGCCGCCCGACTTGACCATGTCCTTGAGCCGGTCGAGAAAGATCAGCTGCCCGTCGCCGTCGAGCTTTCCCAGGTCGCCCGAGTGGTGCCAGCCGAAGCGCTGCGCATTCGCGGTGGCCTGCGGGTCCTTGTAGTAGCCGAGCATCACGTTCGGTCCGCGAAAGACGATCTCGCCGACCTGGTTCGGTGCGAGCAGCTCGCCCTCGTCGCCCATCACCGCGACCTCGTTCACCATGGTGCCCACACCCCAATACGAGCCGAAGCGCTCGCGCTGCCGGTGGGTCTCGAAGATGGTGGCGCCGGGGTACATCTCGGTCTGTCCCGAGGCCAGTGCAAAGTTGGGGCAGAAGGTGTCGAGCAGGCGCAGCAGCAGCGTGCGCGACATCGGCGCCATCGCATACACGCACAGTCGCAGGCTCGACAGGTCGCGCGATGCGCGCTGCGGGTGGGCCAGCAGCGCGCCGTACATCATTGGCAGGCCGACCGTCACCGTGATCCTGTGGCGCTCGATGGCGGCGAGCATCGCGCCCGGGTCGAAGCCGCGCAGGATGACGTTCGTGCCGCCCACCGCCAGCGCCGACATCAGCACCGTGTGCTGCCCGCAGTGAAAGAGCGGCAGCACGGCGCTCCACACATCGTGGTGCGTGGGGCCGCCGCCCCATTCGAGCATGTTGCTCATGAGCACCGAATGCACCGAGGCGTGCGAATGCATCACGCCCTTCTGCCGGCCGGTGGTGCCGCTCGTGTACATGATGAGCGCGAGCTGGTTGCTGTCGATGGCCACGTCGGGCAGCGTGGCCGGACCCTGCGCAATGGCCTGCGCCACGGTGGGCATGCCGGGCGGTGGCGTGTCGCCGTCGAGCACGCACAGCAGCGGCGAGACCTTCGCCGTGTCGAGCAGCTGGCGCAGTTCGGGTTTGGCGTGCAGCGCGGTGTCGATCACGAGGTGCCGCACCTCGGCATGTTCGAGGATGTAGCCGATGGCATCGACCGCGAGCGCCGTGTTGATCGGCACCCACACCAGCCCGGCCTTCTGAATGCCGAGCAGCGCGACCACCATCTCGATCGAGTTGTTGCACAGCATGCCCACGCGCTCGCCGCTGGCCAGGCCGAGGCCCAGCAGGTGGTGCGCGAAGCGGTTCGATGCGGCGTCGAGCTCGGTGTAGCTCATGCGGTGCTCGCCCTCGATCAACGCAGTGCGCGCGCCGAAGCGCCGCGCGCTGCGGTGGATCACGTCGCCCAACGCAATGCGGGCGATGCGCTGGAAGGAGGAGGGGCGGTCTCTGGGCGGGCGGCGGGCATGGCGTCGTGTCTCCGGTCGTTGTGGTGTCGATCGGAGCGCAGACTAAGACCGGCAGCGCCTGCCGGTCTTGCGAAGAGTGGCTATGCGGCGCTCACCCGGCCGCATCGGACCCTGTCAGAAGCGGGCCTTGAGGAAGGCCGAGGGCCCCTGCAGCCGCACCTTGAGGCGCGAATCGGCAAAGCCGCCTTCGCGCGTGAGGTCGATGTTGGTCACGCCATACGACAGCACCAGGCCGACGTTCTTCACCGGGAACCACTCCACGCCGGCTGCGGCGTTGTAGATGTTGCCGTGGAAGCGGCCGCTGCTCTTCCACACGCCCGAGGCATCGGCGAACAGCCGCAGGTCGGGTGTGATCGCGTGGCGCACGCCGACCTCGAGCAAGGGCGCGATGGCGTTGTCGCTCGAGCGCTCGCTGACCGAACGCACCTGTCCGTTCACGCCGACCAGCGCACTGGCACCGAGCGTCGCGCGGTAGTACGCCGCGCCGGCGCCCAGCCCGAAGACGGTGTTGCCCGAGCCGAGCCACCACTTGTAGGCGAGCTTGGCGAAGTCGAGTTGCGCCGACAGGTTGGCGCTGCCGATCGCGTTCAGCGCGCCGAAGCCGCCGATCGTGGTGCTGCCCCCGATCTGCCCGTCGTAGTCGCGCTTGTAGCGGTAGTAGTCGAAGGAGATGCCCTGGCTGTCGCCGATCAGCACATCGGCCGTGATGCGCGGCATGGTCACGCGGCCCGGCTTGAGGTCGTTGGAGCGCAGTGCGCCGTAGGGCGTTTCGACCGAAGCGCTGAACTTGGGGTCGGCGCTGAAGGCGCCCACCGAGAAGCTGAAACGGTCCAGCGCCGGAGAAGGTTCGGCCGTCGCGACGACGGGCGCGGCGATGCAGGTGAAGAGAACGCCGGCCGCAGCCAGCGTGCCAGGGACGCCGCGCGAGCGCGAACGAGGCAACAGCATGAAAGAAATCCTTCGGATGAAAGACGCCTCGGGCCTGCGCGTGGGTCGCGACGCCTGCGGGCTGAGCTCCCTGGAACCGCACCACCTTAGTGAGACGGCGCCGGGCTGTGCATGCGCCGATGGCCGATGTGGCTGTAGGAAATTGCCGATCGCGCGCCGATGCACACCACGGCGCTACAGTCCGCCCATGCGCGCACACCTTTCCACCACCACCGGTCCACAACGCCTGCTCTACGGAGCCGCGGCAGCCGTCGCGGTGGCGCTGCTGCCCTGGCCGATGGGCTTCACGGCGCGCGCACTGGCCGGCTGGTGCGCGGGCGTGACGGTGTACCAGGTGCTCAGCTGGTGGCTGGCCGAGACCTTCGACGCCCAGCGCACGCGCGAGCGCGCGCAACAGCTGGACCAGCCCAACGTCGTGATCCTGGTGTCGATGCTGGTGGCCGTGGGCGTGAGCGTGGTCGCCATCGCGATGCTGCTGCAGCAGGTGCGCCAGCTCGGCGGCTGGGCGCGCGGCGCGCACGTGGCGCTCGGGCTGGTGGCGCTGGCGGGCTCGTGGCTCATGATGCACACGATCTACGCCTTTCACTACGCGCACCGCTACTACATCGATCGCAAGGACCACGCCTCCGACGGCGGGCTCGACTTTCCGGGCAAGGAAGCACCCGACTACTTCGACTTCATGTACTACGCCTACGTGATCGGCATGACCTCGCAGGTGTCGGACGTGCAGGCCACTTCGCACGAGATGCGGCGCATCACGCTGGTCCACAGCGTGCTCGCCTTCGCGTTCAACATGCTGGTGTTGGCCCTGTCGGTGAACGTGGTCGCAGGCGTGGTCTGAAGAAAGCTCAGCCCGCGGCCTTGCGCAGCGACGGCAGCTTGACGATGCCGGTCGACAGCGCCACGCCGCACACGATCACGAAGGCGCAGATCAGCATCCACTGCGTGATCTGCTCGCCGAGGAACACGGCGCCGTAGAACAGCGCGAACACCGGCACGAGGAAGGTCACGGTGAGCGCGCGGGCCGGGCCGGCGCGCTCGATGAGCCGGAAGAACAGGATGTAGGCCACGCCCGTGCAGGCGATGCCCAGCGCCAGCAGCGCTGCCCACGCGCGCAGGCTGGGCATCTGCGCGGGCCAGAGCCAGATCGCGGGCAGCACGAGGAACAGCGTGGCGCCGATCTGGCTGCCCGTGGCCGTGGTCAGCGCAGGCACGCCGGCCAGGTGGCGCCGCGTGGCGCTGGCCGAGATGCCGTAGCAGAGGCAGGCCGCGAGACACGCGAGCACGGCCCACAGCGCGGCGTGGTTGCTGGCACCGGCATGCAGGCCGGCGCTGCGGCTGGCGAGCATCGCGACGCCCGCGAAGCCGATCACCAGCCCGACGAGGCGCGAGCCGTTCGGCCGTTCGCGGAACCAGGCCCAGGCCACCAGCGCGCCGAACATCGGCGTGGTCGCGTTGAGCACCGCCGCCAGGCCGGTGTTGATGGTCAGCAGCGCAAAGCAGAACAGCGCGAAGGGCATGCCCGAGTTGAAGATGCCGACCGTGAGGCTGGCCTTCCAGTGCTTCGCGATCGACGGCCCCTGGCCGCGCAGCAGCGCGATCGGCAGCAGGAACAGCGCCGCGATGGCCACGCGCACGGCCGCGGTCGGCAGCGCGCCGAACTCCGCCGCGCCGATGCGCATGAAGAGGAAGGAGGCGCCCCACAACGCGCCCAGCAGCACGAGGTCGATGAGCCACGCCCTGGGCGCAAGCGCGGCGGGACCGGGCGAAGGCGAGGAGGCGACGGTGGTGTTGTTGTTCGTTGTGGTCATGCGTCTCTTGGTGGAATGGCGCAGTGCGCCATCGAAGAGATGTCGCGCTGCGCCACGGGCGGTGTTTTCTTCTGTCTTACTTGCCGGTTTCGAGTTCGAGCAAGGCGGTCTTGCGATCGAGCCCGCCAGCGTAACCGGTCAGCGAACCGTCTGCACCGAGCACGCGGTGGCAGGGCACGATCACGCTGATCGGGTTGCGCCCGACCGCCGCGCCGACCGCGCGCACCGCGGCCGGGTTGCCCACGCGCTGGCTCAGCGCGCCGTAGGTCGTGGTTTCGCCGGCCGGAATGGCGAGCAGCGCCTGCCACACGCCTTGCTGGAAGACCGTGCCGTGCGACAGGTCGAGCTGCATGTCGAAGTGGCTGCGGCGGCCCGCGAAGTAGTCAAGCAGTTGCGCAGCGGCTTCCACCAATGCGGGATGGTCGTCCTTCGTCTGCCAGCCCGCGGTGTCGGGCCAGTGGCGCTGCTGGTCGAACCAGACACCGGCCAGGCCCTGGTCGGTGGCGGCCATCGTGACGCCGCCCAGCGGCGTGTCGATGTGCGAGGTGTAAATGACTGTGCGTTTGAATTTCATGGTCCTTCAGGCACGAGGCCTGCCGTTGCGAGGTCGGAAGAAGAAGCGATCGGTGTTGCGGCAGCCGATGCCGGTTCGGGTGGTGCGGGCGGTGTGTGCCACGCGCGCAACACCGCATAGCTGCGCCAGGGCCGCCAGGCCTGCGAGGCCTCGGCCGCGGCACGCGCGGTGGTCACGCCCAGCGCCTTCTGCAGGGCCACGTCGCCGGCGGGAAAGGCGTCGGGCCAGCGCAGGGCGCGCATCGCGATGTACTGCGCGGTCCAGGCGCCGATGCCGGGCAGTTCCTGCAGCGCCGCGAGGGTCGAGGGCACGTCGGCGCCCGCATGCAGCGCCAGCCGGCCCGAGGCCACTTCGCGCGCAATGGCCTGCAGCGCGGCCTGCCGCTGGCGCACGATGCCCAGCTGCCCGAGCGCATCGCCACTGGCCGCTGCCAGCGCGGCTGGCGTGGGGAACAGGCGGGTCAGGCCGTCGATGGGGGTGTCGATCGCGTCGCCGAAGGCCTCGACCAGCCGCGAGCCCAGCGTGCGCGCCGCGGCCACAGTGATCTGCTGGCCCAGCACCGCGCGCACCGCGAGCTCGAAGCCGTCGACCGTGCCCGGCACGCGCAGCCCGTCGCCGTGCGGAAAGGCGGCGTGCAGTGCGGCGTTGATCGCCATCGGCTCCGCGTCGAGGTCGAACAGCGCGCGTGCGCGGCTGATGACGATCGGCAGCACCGCGGCCAGCGAATCGCTCACGGCCAGCAGCACCTGTTCGCGTTCGAGGTCGAAGCGCAGCTGCAGCCAGCCGGCGTGTGTCTGCCCGCCTTGCTGCACGCGCAGCGTGCGCGCCAGCCGCACATAGGTCGGCGTGCTGCCCTTGGCGGGTTCCTTGCCGTCGGCGGTGTGCACGGTCTCGACGCCGCGCAGCGCGCGCCGCGCGAAGAAGCCGAGCATGGCGTTCGCGTCGTAGGGTGGGCGAAAGCCCAGTCGCACTTCGATGGCCTTGCCTTCGCCGCCTTCGGTGCCGCCCGCGCGGCGCAGCGCGCTCGGGTTGAGCCCGTAGTGCGCCACGAAGGCCGCGTTGAAGCGCCGCACGCTCGCGAAGCCACTGGCCAGTGCCACCTGCGTCATCGGCAGGCGCGTGTCGGCAATGAGCTGCTTGGCGGCCAGCAGGCGGCGCGTCTGCAGGTACTGCAGCGGTGACACGCCGAACTGCGCCTCGAAGATGCGCCGCAGGTGGCGGTCGCTCACGCCCAGGCGGGCCGCGATCTGCGCCGCGCCGGGGCCTTCTTCGGACCAAGCGTCGGGCTCGTCGATGAGGCGTGCCGCCTGCAGCGCGAGGATGCGCGAGGCATCTTCGGTCGACCAGCTGGCCGCACGCGGCGCCAGCTCGGGCCGGCAGCGCAGGCAGGGACGAAAACCCGCCGCCTCGGCCTGGGCCGCATGGCGAAAGAAGCGGCAGTTCTCGCGCCGCGGCAGCTTGACGCGGCAGACCGGCCGGCAGTAAATGCCGGTGGAGGTCACGGCCGTGAAGAACGAGCCGTCGAAGCGCGCGTCGTGCGTCTTCATCGCCAGGTAGCAGGCGTCGCTCTCGAGCACTTCAGTGGGGGCGTGGGCGGTAGGCATGGGGAAATGATACGGTTTCGACTCGTTTCAACTGGCCGTTTTCGGACATCGATGTCTACAACGCGTTGCCTACAATGCCCGACTCCGAACCAACAGTGACCCCGCCCTTCATGCAGCTCAGCGCATCGATCTTCAAGGCCTATGACATCCGCGGCGTCGTGCCCCTCAGTCTCGATGTCGAAGTGGCCGAGGCGTTGGGCCGTGCCTTCGGCAGCGCGGCGCGCGCGGCCGGCGAGACCTCGGTGGCCGTGGGCCGCGACGGCCGCCTGTCGGGCCCGGCGCTGGTGGACGCACTGATCGACGGCCTGGTCGCCACCGGCGTCGAGGTGATCGACGTGGGCGCGGTCACCACCCCGATGCTGTACTTCGCGGCGCACACGCTGTGCACCAGCGGCATCCAGGTCACGGGCAGCCACAACCCGAAGGACTACAACGGCTTCAAGATGGTGCTGGCCGGTCGCGCGATCTACGGCGACGAGATCCAGGGCCTGCGCAAGACCATGGAAGACGGCAGCGCCACGCTGGCGCCCGGCGGCAGCGTGCGCAAGGTCGACGTGACCAAGGCCTACACGCAGCGCATCGTCGGCGACATCCAGCTTGCACGCCCCATGAAGATCGTGGTCGATTCGGGCAACGGCATCGCGGGTGCGACCGCACCGGCCATCTTTCGCGCCATCGGCTGCGAAGTGGTCGAGCTGTTCAGCGAAGTCGACGGCAACTTCCCCAACCACCACCCCGACCCGAGCAAGCTCGAGAACCTGAACGACCTGATGGCCGAACTGGCCAAGGGCGGGGCCGAACTGGGCCTGGCTTTCGACGGCGACGGCGACCGCCTGGGCATCGTCACCAAAGACGGCCAGAACATTTTTCCCGATCGCCAGATGCAGCTCTTTGCGCAGGACGTGCTCTCGCGCGTGCCGGGCGGCACCATCGTCTACGACGTGAAGTGCTCGCAGCGCCTGGCGCCGGCCATCGTGGCCGCGGGCGGCACGCCGATGATCTACAAGACCGGCCACTCGCTCATCAAGGCGAAGATGAAGGAAATCGATTCGCCGCTGGGCGGCGAGATGAGCGGCCACATCTTCTTCAAGGAGCGCTGGTACGGCTTCGACGACGGCACCTACGCCGGCTGCCGCCTGCTCGAAATCTTGAGCAAGCATCCGGACGCGAACGCCGTGCTGAATGCGCTGCCCACCAGTTTCTCGACACCTGAACTGAACGTCGCCTGCGCCGAAGGCGAGCCGCACGTGCTGGTCGCCCAGCTCGTGCAGAACGCGCGCTTCGACGCTCCCGCCCAGGTCTCGACCATCGACGGCCTGCGCGTGGACTGGCCCGATGGATTCGGGCTGATCCGCGCTTCCAATACCACCCCCGTGCTGGTGCTGCGCTTCGAAGGCCAGACCGAGGCGGCGCTCCAACGCATCGAGACCGAGATGCTTGCGGTGCTGCGAACGGTCAAGCCCGACGCCACGCTGGCCGCTGCTGCTCACTGAAGAACCTGTGCGTTCCCTGCTGCTTCGCCTCTACGGCATTTTCACCACCGCCGTCCAACCGCTGGTCCGCCGCAAGCTGCGGCGCCGCGCCATCGCCGAGCCCGGCTATGCCGTGGCCGTCGAGGAGCGCTTCGGCCACTACGACGACGCCACCACCGGTTTTGCCCAGTGCTGGGTGCACGCCGTCTCGCTCGGCGAAACGCGCGCCGCCGCCATCCTGATCGCCGAGCTGCGGCGCCAGTACCCGGGTATTCCGATCCTGCTCACGCACGGCACCGCCACGGGCCGCGAAGAGGGCGCCAAGCTGCTCGAGCCCGGCGACACGCAGGTCTGGCAGCCGTGGGACACGCCGGGCGCCGTCGCGCGCTTTCTCGACCGCTTCCAGCCGCGCATCGGCGTGCTGATGGAAACCGAGGTCTGGCCCGAGATGGCCGCCGCCTGCGCCGAGCGCCGCATTCCGCTGGTGCTGGCCAATGCGCGGCTCAACGAGAAATCGCGCGCCGCGGCCGAACGGCTCAGCGGATTGGCGCGGCCGGCCTACTCGGCGCTCACCGCCGTCTGGGCGCAGACCGAGGCCGACGCGCACCGGCTGGTGTCGCTCGGCGCCAAGGTGGCCGGGATCTACGGCAACCTCAAGTTCGACGCCACGCCCGACGCACGGCAACTGGCCACGGCCGTCTCGCTGCGCGAGCACCTGCCGCGCCCGATGGTCGTGCTGGCCAGCTCGCGCGACGGCGAAGAACGCCTGCTGCTCGAGGTGCTCAAGCGCTTCGGCGCCACCTCGCCGGTGCCGCCCGAGCAGGGTGCGATCCGTTCGATTGCCAAGCGCGTGCACGACGTGCAATGGATGATCGTGCCGCGCCATCCGCAGCGTTTTGACGAAGTGGCGGCGCTCATCGAGGCCGAAGGCTTTGCCGTGGCGCGCCGCAGCGCGGCCGGTCAGCCGGCCGAGGCCGAAATCTGGCTCGGCGATTCGCTCGGCGAAATGGCGCTGTACTACGGCCTGGCCGACGTGGCCTTGCTCGGCGGCAGCTTCGAACCGCTGGGCGGACAGAACCTCATCGAGCCGGCGGCCTGCGGCTGCCCGGTGGTCATGGGCCCGTCGACCTTCAACTTCGCCGAGGCGGCGCAGCTGTCGCTCGCGGCGGGCGCGTCGCTGCGCGTCGAAGGCATGGAGCAGGCCGTGACGGCCGCGCTCAAGCTGGTCGAGAACCCGGAGCGTCGTGCGGCGATGGCGCAGGCGGCGCTGGCCTTCTCGTCGTCGAACCGCGGCGCGGCCGAGCGCACGGCGGCCGCGGTGCTGGCGATTGCGCAGGCGGCAGAGCCGGTGACGACGCCGGTGGCCGATGACGAGGGCGCGCCACCGCCCGAAGCGGCGCGGGCCGAGCCCACGCTCGACTGACTTGGTGTTGGCTCCTTCCCTCTGGGGAAGGCTGGGATGGGGGCAAGCGCCCAACGAGCGTTGTTGGGCCGAGGCCGTCGTGCCCCACCCCGCCCCTCCCCGGAAGGAGGGAGAAAGACAAACTCCCTCAGCGCATCGACGGATTCAGGGATTGAGCCCGTATCCGCTCCTTCCCCTTTCGGGGAAGGCTGGGATGGGGGCAAGCGCCCAACGAGCGTTGTGGTGGGGCGGAGGCCGTCGTGCCCCACCCCGACCCTCCCCAGCGGGGAGGGAGAAAGACCAAAAAACCTCTCAGCGCACCGGCGGATTCAGGATCACCGGCGGCGGCGGCGCCGACGGCATCGTGGGCGCGGGCGGGTTGAACGGCTGCACCGGCACCGGCGGCACCACCGGAATGGCCGGCGGCGTCACGGGCACCACGGGTGCGCCGGTCGTCGCGGCAGGCACCGCAGGCGTGCTGCCATTGCGCGCCAGCGTCGCGTTGATCGCGTTCATGTCGTCGGTCGTCAGCGTGCCGTTGGCCTGGCGCAGCTTCAGGTTGCCCAGCAGCACGTTGTAGCGCGCCTGCGCGAGGTCGCGCTTGGTCTGGAACAGCTGGCTCTGCGAATTGAGCACGTCGATGTTGATGCGCACGCCCACCTGGTAGCCCAGCTTGTTCGCGTCGAGCGCGCTCTGGCTGGAGGCTTCGGCGGCTTCGAGCGCCTTCACCTGGCCCGCACCCGACACCAGCCCGAGGTAGGCCGCGCGCGTGGCCTGCGCCACGCTGCGGCGCGTGCCGTCGAGCACGCTGCGCGACTGGTCTTCGAGCGCCAGCGTTTCCTTGATGCGGTTCTCGGTGGCAAAGCCCGCGAACAGCGGCAGGTTGAAGGTGACACCGACCGTGGCGGCGTTGACGCGCGTGCCCACGGTGCTGGTGCTCGTGCCGGTCGGGTTGCGCGTGACGTTGTAGCCCAGGTTGGCATCGAGCGTGGGCTTGTGGCCGGCCTGCGCCTTCTGCACCTCGAGCCCGGCCACGTCCAGGCCCAGGCGCGCCTGGCGGATCGCCGGATGCACCTCGTCGGCCTGCGCGACCCAGGCGTTGATGTCGGCGGGCTGCGCGGTCGGCAGCACGACCGGCGCGGCCAGCGGCACGGGCACGCTGCCCGGCCGGCCGACCAACTGGTCGAGCACCACCTTCTTGACCTGCAGGTCGTTCTCGGCCGCGATTTCCTGGGCAATCACGAGGTCGTAGCGGGCCTGGGCTTCGCGCGAGTCGGTGATGGTGGAGGTGCCGACCTCGAAGTTGCGCTTGGCCGACGCCAGCTGCTCGGCCACGGCGACCTTCTGCGCGCGCACCAACGCCAGGCTGTCCTGGCTCGCGAGCACGTCGAAGTACGCCTGGCTCACGCGCACGATCAGGTCCTGCTCGGCGGTGGTGAGCACCGCCAGCGCAATCTCCGTCTGGCGCTTGCCCTGCTCGTAGGTGGCCCAGTTGGCAGGGCGGTACAGCGGCTGCGTGGCGTTGATGCCGACGTTCTGCGTGGTGAAGTCACGCGGGGTGCTGGTGCCGCGGCCGGCGCCGGTCAGGGTGTCGATGTCCAGGTTGCTGCGGTTCACGCCGGCCGTGAGCCCGACGGCCGGCAGGATGCCGGCCTTGGCCTGCGCGGCGCGTGCCAGGTTGGCTTCGTACTGGGCCCGTGCGCCCTGGTAGGTGGCGTCGAAGCCGCGTGCGGAATCGTAGAGTTCGTTCAGTGTCTGGCCCTGGGCCGGCAGGGCGAGCAGGCCTGCAATGACGCTTGCGAGGGCTGCGGAAAGTGGCAGAAGCCGGGGCCTGGGAGGCATTGAACGTCCTTGGGAGCGAAAGAATCAGTAGCGCGGCACGCTCGGGTCGTGCTGCGCGGACCAGGCGTCGATGCCCCCCGCCACGTTGGCGAGCGAGTCAAAGCCGTTCTGGTGCAGAAATGCGGCCACGCGCTGGCTGCGGGCGCCGTGGTGGCACAGGCAGGCGATGCGGGGCGCCGGCTGTCCGTCGCCGGCGGCGAGTTCGGCCAGCCGGCCGGGGATCTCGTTCATCGGGATCGCGACCAGCGTGAAGCCCTGCGGCGCAACGCTCGCGGTCTGCAGCTCCCAGGGCTCGCGCACGTCGAGCAGCACGGGGGCGGCGTCGGCGTCCTGGGCGAACCAGGCGGCCAGGTCGGCGGGGCGGACTTGATCGATCATGGGCTGGGCCGCTCGATCAGAACGCGAAGCGCGAAGGCTCGGGGAAGTTCAGCAGGCGCGGCGCCACGGTGTCCCAGGGCTGGATCGTGTCCCACTTGCTTTCGCTGGTGCGGGTCACGAAGTGGGCGCGCATCATGGGCTCTTCGCCAACGATCGCCGACAGGCGACCGCCGACCTTGAGCGAACCGAGCAGGTTCTGCGGAATGCGTGCGACCGAGCCGCTGAGCACGATCACGTCGAAGCTCGGGCCGCTGGCCAGCGGCACGGCGCCGTCGGCGTGGCGCACTTCGACGTTGGTCACGCCGTTCTGGCGCAGCGTCTCGGCGGCACGGGCGGCCAGCACGGGGTTGATTTCGAGCGACAGCACCTGGGCGGCGCGGGCGCCGAGCAGGGCGGCCATGAAGCCGGAGCCGGTGCCGATCTCGAGCACCGATTCGTGCTTCTGGATGTGCAGGTCCTGCAGGGTGCGGGCTTCGACCTTGGGCGACAGCATGAATTCGCCGGGCACCGAGCCGTCGAGCAGCGGCAGTTCCATGTCGAAGAAGGACAGCGTGCGGTGTTCGTCGGGCACGTAGTCTTCGCGGTGAATCTCGGCCAGCAGCTCGAGGATGTCCGACTCCAGCACGTCCCAGGGACGGATCTGCTGTTCGATCATGTTGAAGCGCAAGCGCTCGAGGGTGGGCGTGGGGTTCATGGCGTGGCTTTCCTTGAAGGCTCTGGACGGGGACAAACCTTCAATTTTAGGTCGCACCGATGACGCCACCGCGCCAGTCGGCCATCCGGCGGCCGTCATGCGGGGCTCCCGGGGCGCACGCAGAGGCCGTTCAGCACGGTGTCGCACTGGGTGGCGATGAATTTTTCGGGGTCCAGCGGGCTCACGCCGTCGACGCAGACCATGGCCGAATGCTTCCAGAGCATGAGGAACACCATGGGCGCGACCACCGAGTAGATGGCGTGGTCGATGTCCATCTGCACGAACTCGCCGCGGTCGATGCCGCGCTGCAGGATGCGGCGCAGCAGGTCATGGCCGGGGCGCACCACCTGCTGGCGGTAGAACTCCGCCAGCTCGGGAAAATTGCCGCCTTCGCTCATCATCAGCTTGGTCAGGCCCGAGGCCTTGGTCAGGCCGACGCGCTCCCACCAGACGTTCATGCAGTAGCGCAGCATGTCGGCGGTGGTGCCCTCGAAGGCCTCGAATTCGGCGTTCCACTCCGTGAAACGGCCGCCGAGGTTTTCGACCACCACGGCCTTGAACAGCTCTTCCTTGCTCGGAAAGTACAGAAAGAGGGTGCCCTTGGACACGCCGGCCCGCACTGCCACTTCTTCCGAGCGGGTGGCGGCAAAGCCTTTTTCGACGAACAGGTCGAGCGCCGCCGCCAGCAGTTCGCCCGGGCGCGCCTCTTTGCGCCGCGCGCGCTTGGAAGAAGGCAGCGGACAGAACTTGTCGACGAGGGAACGGGGGGACGGCATGGTGTTAATGACTGACGGGTTAGTAATGTAGTGACCGGCATCCGGCCCGTCAAGCCGCGACAATACCGGTCCCCCGCTTTTTCCAACCCCACCCGGAGCCGCGCCATGTCTTCTTCACCGTCGCCCACCGAAACCATCGTGCTCGGCGGAGGCTGTTTCTGGTGCACCGAGGCGGTGTTCGACCGGGTTCAAGGCGTGCTCGACGTCGAGTCGGGCTACTGCAACGGCCAGACGGTGAACCCGACCTACGAGCAGATCTGCACCGGCCGCACCGGCCATGCCGAGGTCGTGAAGCTCGAATTCGACCCGGCGCAGATCAGCCTGCGCGAGCTGCTCGAGATCTTCTTCGTGGTGCACGACCCCACCACGCTCAACCGCCAGGGCAACGACGTCGGCACGCAGTACCGCAGCGGCATCTACACCTCGAGCGACGCGCAGAAAGAAGTGGCCGAGGCGGTGATCCGCGAGATCGAGGCCAGCAAGACCTACGGCGCACCCGTGGTGACCGAAGTGGCGCCGCTGGCCAACTACTCGACGGCCGAGGCTTACCACCAGGACTACTTCCTGAACCACCCGAACCAGGGCTATTGCGCGTTCGTGGTCGGCCCGAAGGTCGAGAAGTTCCAGAAGACCTTCGCATCGCGCGTCAAGGCCTGAGTCTCTTTCTTCACGCCCCGTGTCCGCCGTCCTCCGCCAGACCCCGACCCGCATGACGCGCACCACGCGCGCGCTCGTCGTCGCGCTGGCGTTCGCGCTCTGGTTCGCGGGCACGATGGGGCTGATGCACCGGTCGCTGCACGTGCCGGGCCTTCCGGCTGCCGCAGCGGCGGCGACGGCACAGGCCGAGCACCGGCACGGCACCGGCCACACGCTGGCCAGCCTGTTCGGCGTGCACGACGACGCCGACTGCCGCCTGTACGACCAGCTCGCGCATGGCGCGGGCGCGCCCGGCGTGCCGCTGGTGGTGCTGCCGATGCTGCTGCCGGCGGCCACGTTTGCTTATCTGCAGGGCGAAGCCATCGCCCGCTGGGTCGCGCTCTTCGACGCGCGCGGCCCGCCTTCCACTCGCTGAATCCCCTGTGTTCCGGTTGCTGCACCTGCCTTCGGCGGGTGAGGGCGGCCGGTCGTTCCCCGATTCAACGAGTGTTCTTTTTTCATGACCCCCCACTTCCGTCGCAACGCCATCGGCGCTGCCGTTCTTTCGCTCGCCTCGGTGGCGAGCCTGGCCCAGACCGCCGACACCACTGCCGCCCCTGCTGCCGCTGACCCCTCCAGCCTGCGCGAGGTCACCGTCACCGGCAACCCGCTGGGCGCGAGCGACCTGATTGCGCCGACCACCTCGCTGTCGGGCGACCGGCTGCTGCTGCGCTCCGAATCGACACTCGGCGAAACGCTGAACAACCTGCCCGGCGTGAGCAGCAGCTACTTCGGCCCCAACGCCAGCCGCCCCAGCATCCGCGGGCAGGACGGCGACCGCATCCGCATCCTGCAGAACGGCGGCGGCGCGCCCGACGCTTCGGCGCTGAGCTACGACCACGCCGTGCCCGTCGATGCGCTGGTGACCGAGCGCATCGAGGTGCTGCGCGGCCCGTCGGCGCTGCAGTACGGCGGCAGCGCCGTGGGCGGCGTGGTCAACGTGATCGACAACCGCATCCCGACCGAGCCCATCAACGGCTTCGGCGGCCGTGCCGAGCTGGGCTTTGCCAGCGGCAACAAGGAAAAGAGCGGCGGTGTGCTGCTCGAAGGCGGCAACGACCGCTTCGCCCTGCACGTCGACACCTTCAACCGCGATTCGAAAGACGTGTCGGTGCCGATCGACCTCGAATGCAGCAAGCCCGGGCGCCTGTCGCTCGCGCGCCGCATCTGCAACTCGCAGAACCAGGCAAACGGCGGCGCGGTCGGCGGCACGCTGTTCTTCAGCCAGGGCTGGATCGGCGCCTCGGCCAGCACCTACCGCAGCAACTACGGCACCGTGGCCGAGGACGAGGTGACCATCGGCATGAAGTCCGACCGCTACGCGCTGGAAGGCGAATGGCGCCCGGGCGGCTTCATCCGCAGCATCCACGCCAAGGTGAGCCGCACCGACTACCGCCACACCGAGTTCGAAGGCGCCGAAGCTGGCACCACCTTCTCGAACCTGAGCAACGACCTGCGCATCGAGGCGCGGCACGAAAAGATCGGCAACCTCGAAGGCCTGGTCGGCTTCAGCCGCGAGACCAACCGCTTCGCCGCCGACGGCGCGGAGGCCTTTGCGCCGCACAGCCGCACGCGCTCCAACGCGCTGTTCCTGCACGAAGAGCTCGGCACCTCGTGGGGCCGCCTGAGCTTCGGCGCGCGCACCGAGAAGGTCACGGTGCGCTCGTTGGGCTACCCCGATGACCTGTCGGTGACGCGCTTCGCCGTCGGCGAGCGCACCTTCAACCCGCACAGCGCGGCGTTCGGTGCGCTGGTCAACCTCACGCCGCAGTGGCAGCTGACCTCGAACCTGGCCTACACCGAGCGCGCACCGAAGGACTACGAACTGCTCGCCAACGGCCCGCACGTGGCGACCGCAGCCTGGGAGGTCGGCGACCCGAACCTGGGCAAGGAAAAGTCCACCGGCTTCGACCTGGGCGCGCAGTGGAAGTCGGGCCCGAACACGGCCCGCGTGAACGCGTATGTCACGCGCTTTCGCAACTACATCGGCCTGACCGCATCGGGCCGCACGCTCGATGAAGAAGGCCAGGTCGTCACCGACCCCGAGGCCGTCGACACGCTGGCCGAGTACCGCTACGGCGGCATGCGCGCACGCTTCACCGGCATCGAGGCCAACGGCAACCTGCGGCTGCTGGGCGCCGACGGCTTCGCGCGCATGGCCGACGCGGGCACGCTCGACCTCGAATGGCGCGGCGACATCGTGCGCGCCAAGAACCTCGACACCGGCGAGCCGCTGCCGCGCATCGCACCGCTGCGCCTGGGCGCCACGCTGGCCTACGGCAACGGGCCGTGGACCGGGCGCGTCGGCTTCGACTACAACGCCGCGCAGCGCCGGGTGCCCGACGTGGGCGCGCGCGAGACGGACGCGTACACGCTGTGGAACGCGTCCATCAGCTACCGCATGAAGGTGCAGCGCGCCAACCTCACCTGGTACGCGCGCATGGACAACATCGGGAACAAGCTGGCGTACACGCCGACGTCGATCCTGACGACGACGGTGTTCCCGAAGGCGCCGCTGCCGGGGCGCTCGCTGAAGGTGGGGTTGCGCGTCACGTTCTGATCGCGGTGTTTCTCCCTCCCCCGCTGGGGGAGGGCAGGGGTGGGGGCAGGCGGCCTGTGATGAGGCAATGGCTTTCGCAAGCGCCGCGTGCCCCCATCCCAACCTTCCCCCAGAGGGGGAAGGAGCAAGGCAATCGCAGAAATCGCTCGGCTATCCTCGCCGGGTGAATTCCTTCGTCATCTCCTCGCTCTTTCCCGTCGTCCTTCTCATCGCTGCCGGCTACCTCGCCGGACGGCGCCGATGGATCGGTGGCAATGCGGTGAAAGACCTGTCGAACCTCATCTTTTTGCTGCTCGCGCCCGCGCTGCTGTTCCGTGCCATGAGCACGGTGCACGTGCAGGAGTTGAGCCTCAAGCCCGTGGCTGCGTATTTCATCGCCTCGGGCCTGCTGTTCGCGGGCACGCTCGCGTGGCGCGGCTTCAACCGCACGGGCGCGGTGCTCGCGCTGGCCAACACCTACAGCAACACCGTGATGATCGGCATCGCGCTGATCGGCCTGGCCTACGGCGAGGCCGGCATGGTGGTGCTGCTCACGCTGATCTCGCTGCATTCGCTCGTGCTCATGACCAGCGCCACCGTGGTGCTCGAGCTGGCCGTCGCGCGCGAACATGCGGTGAGCGGGGCGGAGCGCCGCTCCATGGCGCGCACCGTGCTGCGTGCGCTGCGCAACGCCATCATTCATCCGGTGCCGTTGCCGATCATTGCGGGCCTGCTGTTCGCGCAGACGGGGCTCGTGATGCCCGAGGTGATCGACAAGCCGATCCAGCTGCTCGGCCAGGCCTTCGGGCCGGTCGCGCTGGTGATGGTGGGCATCACGCTCGCGCTCACGCCCATCGGGCGCCACTGGCGCGGCGCGCTGGTGCAGGCGCTGGTGAAGAACCTCGTGCACCCGCTGCTGGTGGCCCTCATCGGCTGGCTGCTGGGCGTGCGCGGCATTCCGCTCACCGTGATGGTGGTGGCCGCAGCCTTGCCGATCGGCGCCAACGTGTTCCTGTTCTCGCAGCGCTACCGCAGCGCCGAAGACCTGGTCACGGCCAGCGTCGCTGTGTCGACTGTGTTGGCACTTGGCACGCTCACGCTCGTGATGGTCTGGGTGCAGTGGTTGCCCTGACGGCCCCCATTTCCCAAGCGCTTTTCGCGAACTTTTGCCCGACTGGGCGACAGCGGTAGCCCTATGCCGTTTGGCAGGGCTGGCCGTTTGGTGGGCTGGCGGGCGGCGTTCGCGCCCCTACATTTGCCGGCTGATGACGATCTACCCGGCGCGCGTTTCGCCCCTTGCCCTTGCAGTGACGGCGGTGGTCGCGACGGTGATCGCGCTGCACGGCGCGCGCGCCCATGCGGCGGGCGAGGCCAAGCCGTGTCGCACGCCGTGTCTGGCGGTTCCCAAACCGGCTGAGGCACCGCAGGCCAAGGAAGCGGAGCCCAAGCCAGCCGTCGTGCGGCCCGCGCCGAAGCCGCGACCGCAGATCACCGCCACCGCTGCCCCGGCGCCCGAGGCGCATCGCGAGCCCGCCGAGCGACGCCCCGTGCCATCGAAACGCTGCAGCGAAATCAACATGCGCGCCGCCGTCGGCGAGCCGCTGTCGGACCAGGACATGACCATTTTGAGGAGCCAGTGCTGATGACCACGAAGACGAACACCACCGTCCCCCGAATCTTGTGGCGCGTGCTGGTGCTGTGTACCGCCGCGCTGCTGGCCACTGCCTGCGCGCACCGCCTCGCGCCCAGCAGCGCCATGCCCTTCGACCAGGCCGTCACGCAGGCGGTCGACGACCTCATGGTGCAGACCCAGAAACTGCCGGCCTTCCTGGCCAAGGTGGAGTCGACGCTGTCGCAGCGCCGCATCGTGATCGACCCGCTGCTCGAAGGCGCCAGCGGCCAGCAGACCGAGGTGACGCGCGTGGCCGAGCAGCGCATCGTGCAGCGCATGCAGGCGCAGTTCAAGCAGTTCACCGTGACGCCGTTCAACGCCAACGAGATCGGCAACGCGCAGTACGTGCTCAACGGCACGCTGGTGCGCGACAAGGACGCCTCGGGCGCGCCTTACCGGCTGAACCTCGCGATGACCGAGATCAAGAGCGGCATGGTGATCGCGCAGTCGGTGACGCGCATCAGCGATGCGTCGCTCGACACGCGGCCCACCGCCTTCTTCCGCGACAGCCCAGTCAATGGCAAGGACCGCGGCGTGGAGGGCTACATCCGCACTGCCGAGACGCCGGCCGGGCAGGCCGCCGATGCGCTCTACCTGGAGCGCCTGCCGACCGCCACCGTGCTGCAGGAAGCCACCGTCGCCTACGAGGCCGGCCGCATGAGCGAGGCCCTGAGCCGCTACGAGGCCGCGTCGAAACGCGCCGACGGACAGCAGCTGCGCATCTACAGCGGCCTGTACCTCACGCAGTCGCAGCTGGGCCGCACGGCCGATGCCGAGCGCACCTTCGGCACGCTGGCGCGGCTGGGGCTCGAGAGCAACAACCTGAGCGTCAAGTTCCTGTTCAAGCCGGGCTCGACCGACTTCCTGGCCGACCCGAAGATCAGCGCGGCCTACCCGATGTGGCTGCGCCAGATCGCGCGGCAGGCGGCGCAGATCGACTCGTGCGTGGTGGTCACGGGCCACACGAGCCGCACGGGCTCGGAGGCGGTCAACGAGCGGCTGTCGCTGCAGCGCGCGACCAGCGTCAAGGCGCGGCTGGTGGGCGAGGCGCCGCCGCTGTCGAAGAAGCTGCGCGAAGCCGGCATGGGCTTTCGCGAGAACATCGTCGGCACGGGCGCCGACGATGCGAGCGACGCGCTGGACCGGCGCGTCGAGTTCAAGGTCGCGACTTGCGAGGCTTGAGGCGCGCTCAGGGAGCCAGGCGTTCGCGCATCCAGTCCGCACCTTCGAGCCGGTAGCGCAGCCGGTCGTGCAGCCGGCTCTTGCGGCCCTGCCAGAACTCCCAGCGGTCGGGCACCAGCCGGAAGCCGCCCCAGTGCGGCGGACGCGGCGGCGAGAGCAGGTGCCTGGCGGCGTACACGGCGGCGTTCTTCACCAGCACGTCGCGCCCGCTGATCACTTCGCTCTGCGGGCTGGCCCAGGCGCCGATGCGTGAATCGAGCGGGCGGCTGGCGTAGTAGGTGTCGCTCTCCTCGGCGCTGACCCTTTCGACGCGACCCTCGATTCGCACCACGCGCTCCAGCTCGACCCAGTGGAACTGCAGCGAGGCATACGGGTTGCCCGACAGCTCGCGGCCCTTGCGGCTGTCGTAATTGGTGTACCAGACGATGCCGCGCGCGTCGTAGCCCTTGATGAGCACGATGCGGCTGGACGGCCGCAGGTCGCTGCCCACGGTGCACAGCGTCATCGCGTTGGGCTCGGGAATCTGCGCGCCGATGGCCTCGGTGAGCCAGCGCTCGAACTGCTGGAGCGGGTCGGCGGCGCTGCGGGTCTCGTCGAGCTCGGCGCGCTCGTAGCTCTTGCGCAGCGCGGCCAGCGCGTCTTTGGAAAGCGGAGAAGTCATGCCGGGATTGTTGCGCACATACTCGGCCCATGACGACGACAGAGGCGAACTCCCCGACCGTGATCGTGCTGGCCTCGGGCCGCGGCGAGCGCTTCATCGCAGCCGGCGGCACGGGCTCGAAGCTGAAGGCACTGCTCGCGGGCAAGCCGGTGCTCGAGCGCACGCTCGATGCGGTGCGCGCCAGCGGCCTGCCGTGGCGGTTGGAAGACGCGGGTCACCCCGGCATGGGCGACTCGATTGCCGCCGCCGTGCGCGCCACGCCCCATGCGGCGGGCTGGCTGATCCTGCCGGGCGACTTGCCGCTGGTGCAGCCCGCCACGCTGCGCGCAGTGGCCGCCGCGCTCGGTGGGCGCGTGAATGCCGTGCAGCCGCAGTACCGGGGCGAGCGCGGGCACCCGGTGGGTTTTGCGGCAGGCTGCTGGGCGCAGCTGGCGGCGCTGGAGGGGAATCTTGGCGCATCGCCCGTGCTGCGGGCGATGCGCGCGATCGATTCGGTCGTCGATCTGGCGGTGGACGATGCCGGCGTCGTGACCGACATCGACACGCCCGAGGCGCTGGCGCGGGCCGAGGTGCTCTGGCAGGCGCGCGCGGGCGCCTGATCGTCATGTCTTCCTGGAACGCTCAGGTCCCGCCGTGACAGGACGCTAGATCACCAATTGCAGCTCGGCCTGCCCCACCAGTTTCTTGAACCGGCTCCGGTCCTTGGTGCGAACCGCGCCGACCGCGTAGTAGTCGCCCAGGCTCTGTAACTCATACAGGGCGTAACCGTGCGGGGCGAGATGCTTGCGCGCTGCGTCCAGGCCCTCGGTGATGTCATCGCCGTTGTCCAGCGGTTCCCATTGGAAGCCGTCCCAGGCATTGCCTGGGACGGGGAGGTCCAGCGACCTGACCGCGTCGCCGTCTTTCCAGTCGAAGGTTGTGAAGAGGGGCGAACCGCTGGTTACCGCGTAAACGAACCCCTCCTTGGGGTTGTCCACGCCCCACAGCAAGATGTTGAGGGCGTCGGGAGCGGCTTCGGGCGCCATCGCCGCGCGCAGCTGGTCGAGCAGCGTCTGCAGCGCCGCCTGGCTCGCTGCCCTGTCCCCAAGCCAGACGCATCCGATCAGGTCCACCAGCCAGCCCCGGCCTGTGGCTGCTTCGTCGCAGATCGCCTGCAGGGAGGTATCTGCGACTGACTTTTTGCGCCGCGCATTGTGGCTGCGGCCTTCCCGGCGTGCTTCGTGGAACTCGGCCCGGGTCATGCCGGTGCGTTCGAGAACCTGCCCGTCGAAATCGACCCACTGAACCTGCGCATCCGGGCCGTCCTCGTTCAGGGTCAGCAGGCGATCGCCTTCGACGATCGGGTTGCCTGTGTCCGTCCAGAAGTGCATGGCGGTGCTCACCGGTCGGCCGTCGGTGTCGTAGAGCATGAGCTGCATGGGCGCAAAGTCGAGGCCGATGAAACGGTTGCGCCCGTAGACCTTGGGCGGCGCGTCGCGGTTGCCGCGCGCGATGTGCCCGTGCTTGCACGGGATCAGTTCCCGGCCATCGAGGGCGACCACGCCTTCGCGTCCCTTCGAATCCGCCACCACGGCCCAGCGTTTGCGCGTGTCGAAGTTTCTGACGGCCTCGTAGCGGTGAGGCACGAGGATGCGCGCGTCGTCGGCGCTCGCAACGGCCGAGCGCTCTTGTGCATCGTTCAGACGTAGCAAGCCGTCGTCGCCCTGGTAAGCCGAGGTCACGCCGGTGTGCAGGATTTCCCCGGTGCTGATGCGCACCAACTGTCCGCCCGGCGCCGGTTCGCCGGGAAATTCGGCCCACAGCAAGTCTTCAGCGACGACGTCTGCGTAGCCCAGGCTGCCGACGGGATAGCGCCAGACGCCGTTGCGGTCCATCAGTCCGCTGGCGACGGAAGGAAGCGCACTTTTCTTTTTCGTCTCGGCCGTGTCGTCGCGCAGGGCAATCACCCATGGGCCGCTCGCGCGCCCCCGATAGACGGAGGTCGCTCCCGCTTCGAAAGGGAGCAGCCAGCGGCCGTAGGGCGTGACCAAACCAACCGGTGGACGGCGCTTCGCTTCGGCGCGCTTGTTCTTGCTGCCGTTCGCGTCACTGGGTGGGTGCACCACATAGGCGGCCAGGTCCGGTCGCCAGTCGTCCACCGTCAGGGCCTGAAGAAAGGGCGCGCGTTCGTCTTCCGTCTCGTACGCGACCGCCCACAGCCGGGCAATCACCTGGTCGGACCACCAGCCCCACTGTCGGCGCCAATCCGACACCAGTGGGCGAAGCACCTCGGGCAACTCGGCTTCAGCGGTGCAGGGCGCGGGTGCTCCCTCGGGCTGCAAGGCAGCCACCAGCGCGGCACTGTCGGCCTGCAGTTGGTCCAGGTGCGTGCCGAATGCCTCTGCGTTGCTGCTGTCCCAGGCGAGGTCGATCGTGTCGAGCACGAGCCACGGATGGGGACTGCCGTCCAGCGCGGCCTGGATGCGGTCCATCTCGGTGTGCGCTTCCATGGGCAACAGGGCCGCCGTGAAGGCACGAAACCGTTGCCAACGGGCTCGCGCGTCCTTCATGGGCGCGGCCAGCAGCACCTGTGCATCGTCGCAGTTGCCGATGGCGGAGGAGGCCCGTTGGCCCTCGCCCACCAGCAGCAAGAAAAGGGCCGGGACCGCATCGAACCATTCGGCGAGCCCGGCCACATCACCGGCTTCTTCGTCGAGGGGGCGCGCGTGATCGGGGAATTCGTGGAGAGAAAAGAGGACGCTGGCGTTTGGCATCGCGATGACTGTAGACGGTACCGGCGGGGCCATGCCGGTGGTCGGCCTGCCCCCTCAGGCCAGCTTCATGTCCTTGCGAACGCCCGGGCCTGGAGAGCTGGGCGGACGACCCGCAAGCAATGCGGACCCGATGCTTGCGGGCGGTCCCCGACTGTCTCCGAGCTTTTCATTTGCACAGGAGACGTTGAACAGGTTCTCAGCCCTTGGGGATCACGGCGCAGAGCACGCGCGGGCCCGAGTTGCCGGCGGGTTGCGTCGTGAAGTCGTCGCGGTCGCGGTGCACCACCAGGGCGCGGCCGCGCACGTTGTTGGCGGCGCCGTCGGTCAGCGAGATCGCGTGGTTGTCGACGCTGAAACGCGCCACGCCGCGGGCATCGGCCACGAGGCTGGGCAGCTCGCCGGCATGGCTGCCGGGAGCGGAGAACTTGCCGTGCGTGCCGCCGGCCGGGTTGAAGTGGCCGCCCGAGGCGTTGCCGTTGTCGCCGCAGTCGCCCTTTTCGTGGATGTGGAAGCCGTGCTCGCTGCCCGGCGCCAGGCCGCGCACTTCGCCGGACACGCGCACGCCGTGGTCGAGGGCGGCGAGCGTCACCGAGCCGCGCGCGGGGTTGGGCGTGACGGCGGCGGTCGGCGTCAGCTCGACCGTGGTGCTCGGCTTGCCGCCCATGCTGCCGCAGGCGGCGAGCACGGCGGTGGCGAGGAGGGCGGTGCCGGTGGCGAGAAGACGGCGATGGGTCATGGTTTTTCCTTGTCGAACGAAACGGAAGATGAGGAGGATGAATTGTCGGAAGACCCCGGAACGTATACCGGAGCCGGCGGCGCGCCGCAATCAGCCGGTGCCTCGAAAGGGGCATCTTGCGGCGTTTCGGCCATGGCCAGCGCCACCAGCCGGGCCAGTGCCGCGTCGTGGATCGCGTGGCGTTGCAACTCGAGCAAGGTCTGGCGCGCGTAGTCGAGCGAGCTGCCGTAGCGGCCCACGGCATTCGCGAAGATGTGGCGGTAGCGCTCGTCGCTGAGCTCGCCCGTGAAGTTGGGGCTGCGCCGCGAGAGCGTGAAGGCCAGCGCGCGCACCGGCCCTTCGGCCGTGCCGCATTGCAGCCACTTGGGGTCGTACACGCCGGTCGGCATCTCGCGCAGCCAGAGGCGCTTGAGCGTCTCCAGGCCTTCGGCCTTCGGCACGCGGAACACCACGCCCCGGCAGCTGCCGCCCGAGAGCAGGCCGAACACCAGCCCCGGCGTCTGCACGCTGCCGCGGTTGACCCGGCTCCACATCTTGAGCGCGCGGTGCCAGCCGTGCACCGAGGCCGCGCGACGTTCCGCAAAACCGAACTCGGGCCGCCAGATCAGCGAGCCGTAGCCGAACAGCCAGAGATCGTCGCGGCCGCCCCAGTCGGCGATCGCGCGTTCCAGCATCGGCTGCGGGTCGCGCAGCGGACGGGGCATCGGGTCGAGCCCCGGCGGACCGGGGTCCGGCGCGCCGGCTGACACGGGGGTGTCGGGGGCGGCGCCTACAATTTCGTGATCATGGTTCACCGCACCATTATTTACCGACCCCTTTCCTACGGAGATCGCGCTTCCATGAACAACGACGACAGCCAGCAGAATTTCGCCCTCGGCTTTTTGGTGGCATTGATCGCGCTCGTGATCATGTTCGTGATCGGCGTCGCCTTCTGGCACAAGGGCCTGGGTGCCGCGACCGTGCAGGCGAAGCCTGCCGTGGCGGCCTCTGCGGCGGCCGCGCCGGGCGGCGCGGTGCAGGTGACCGAAGTCACCGAGACCGTCACCGTGGTGATCCCCGACGGCGCCAGCATCCGCGTGGCGGGCGACGTGGTGAACTTCTACTTCGCGACCGGCAGCGCCGACCTCGCACCGGGTGCCGCCGAGGCGCTGGCCGTGGTCATCAAGGGCGTCGAGGGCGGCCGCAAGGCGGTGGTCTCGGGCTTCCACGATGCCACCGGTGACGCCGCCATCAACGAGGAGCTCGCCAAGAAGCGTGCCCAGATGGTGCGCGAGGTGCTCGCGGGCCTGGGCGTGCCGGCGGAGAAGATCGACCTGCAGAAGCCCGCCGTCACCGCCGGCTCGGGCAACAACGCCGAGGCGCGCCGCGTCGAAGTGAAGCTGGTGGACTGAGCGCCCCTGCGCATCCAGCAAAGCCCGGCTTGCCCGGGCTTTTTCATGCGCCTCAGGTGCTGCCGCGCACGATCAGTTCGTAGTCCAACTCGATGCAGCCGGGCTGCGCGAGCGTGCCGCGCATCAGGCCCAGCAGCATCTCGGCGCCGGCCCGGCCGACCTCGCTGCGCGGTGTGCGCATGGTGGTCAGCGGCGGCACCATCTGGTCGCTGCCGGCCAGGTCGTTGAAGCCGGCGATGGCGATGCGTCCGGGCACCGGCACCTGCAGCCGGTTGGCCGCCAGCAGCCCGCCCTGCGCGATGTCGTCGTTGCAGAAGAAGATGGCATCGACGTCCGGCATGCGCTGCAGCATCTCCTCGAAGAGGCGCGCGCCCAGCGCGATCGACGAGCGCTCGGGGCTGAGCATTTCCAGCCGCGCGTCGTACAGGCCCGCCTCGCGCAGGCAGCGGCGGTAGCCCTCGGCGCGCTGCAGCACGCGCGGATCGAGCTGCGCGCCGCAGAAGGCGATGCTGCGGTGCCCGCGTTCCAGCAGATGGCGCGTGACGGCGGCGCCCGCGTCCACCTGCGAAAAGCCCACGCAGGCCACGCCCGGCGCGGTGCTGGTTTCCATCAGGTGCACGCAGGGCACGCCGCTGTGCGCGATGAGCTGGCGTGCCGCCTCGCTGCGGTCGAAACCGGTCACCAGCAGGCCCGCGGGGCGGTGGGGGAGGTAGGTGCGCAGCAGCAGTTCCTCTTCGGCGCTGTCGTAGTGCGTCACGCCGATGAAGGGCTGGTAGCCGACGGGAAAGAGTGTGCGGTGCACGGCTTCCAGCAGGTCGACGAACAAGGTGTTGGACAGCATCGGCACCAGCACCAGCACCTGGCTGCTGCGCTGCGACGCCAGGGCGCGGGCGGCGGGGTCGGGCACGTAGCCCAGGCGCTCGGCCGCCTCACGCACGCGCAGGGTCAGCACCGGGTCGACGCCGCGCTCGCCGCGCAGGGCGCGTGAGACGGTGATCGGGCTGACGGACGCGGCGCGCGCCACGTCGTCGAGGGTGATGCGGCCACTGGAGCGGCGGGTGCGGCGGGGCGCGTCGGTCAAGGGTAAATCCGGAGAAAGGTGAATCTCATTGTTCTATAGGATAGCGCTATCCATCAAAGGGTTAACAAGTAGTTTGCGACTGCAAATGAGGTGCAGGGCAGCCGTTTCCCCTCTGAGCGACAATGGAAGAGAACCCCGATTGCCCTGGCCCGAGCCTCCGCCCGGGCCTTTTTTTGATTTCCAATGGACAGCGCTATCTCAAAATTTCAACCGCAGGCCCTCGTGGTCATGGGCGTGTCCGGATGCGGCAAGTCGAGCGTCGGGGCGGCCTGTGCCGAGGCGCTGGGCTGGACGCTGCACGAGGGCGATGCGTACCACGCGCCCGAAAGCGTCGCCAAGATGCGCGCGGGCACGCCGCTCACCGACGACGACCGCGCCGGCTGGCTCGACCGGCTGGCCGACCTGCTGGCGTCCCCGCCTGAAGGCGCTGGCCGGGTGCTGACCTGCTCCGCGCTGCGCAAGCGCTACCGCGACCGGCTGCGCCAGGCGGTGCCGCGCCTGGGCTTCGTGTTCCTGTCGCTGGACTACAAAGAGGCGCTGGCGCGCGTGCAGTCGCGCGCGGGCCATTTCTTCTCGCCGGCGCTGGTCGCGAACCAGTTCGCCACGCTCGAATCGCCGGTGGGCGAGCCGGGTGTGCTGGTGCTCGACGCCACGCAGCCCATGGCCGACCTGGTGGCCGCCGTCGTCGCCTGGGCCGCCGCACCTGCTTCCGCTTCAACCACAGGGCGCGACACGCCGCCCGGAGACATCGCATGAGCCACTCTCCCCAATCTCCCTCGACACCGCCGGTGCGGCGCAAGCCGGCGCTCCAGCGCCTGGCCGAACTCTTCATGGTCGTGGCGCTGGCCGGCATGGTCGTCGCGGTCTTCGTGAACGTCGTGCTGCGCTACGTGTTCGCCACCAGCATCGTGTCGTACGAGGAAATCTCGCGCCTGCTGTTCGTCTGGCTGGTGGCCGTGGGCACCATCGTCGCGGCCTTCGAGGGCAAGCACCTGGGCTTCGACATGCTGACCTCGCGCCTGAAGGGCGGCCCGCGCAAGGGCCTGTTCTGGGTGAGCCAGTTGCTGGTGGCCGGGTGCATGGTGCTGCTGCTGAAGGGCGCGTGGGCGCAGGTGGTGGCCGGCATGGAAAGCTTCAGCACGGTGCTGGGCTATCCGCTGGCGCTTGGCGCCGCGGCCACGCTGGTGCTGGCCGTGGGCCTGCTGGTGGCGCTGGTGTTCGACCTCGTGCGCGGCGAGCCGCCGGCGAACGCGGGCGCCGCGGGCGACATCGAGTGAGGACGGCCCCATGATCGTCACCGCTCTCTTCCTGATCGTGCTCATCGGCGGCATGGTGATCGGCATGCCGATCGCCCATGCGCTGGTGCTGACCGGTGTCGCGCTCATGTGGCACCTGGACTTCTTCGATGCGCAGCTGCTCGCGCAGAACCTGCAGGCCGGCTTCGACAACTTCCCGCTGCTGGCCGTGCCCTTCTTCATCCTGGCCGGCGAGCTGATGAACGCGGGCGGCCTGTCGCGCCGCATCATCGACCTGGCCCGCGCATTCGTCGGGCACATTCCCGGCGGCCTGGGCTTCGTGGCCATCGGCGCCGCCGTGCTGCTGGCGTCGATGAGCGGCTCGGCCATTGCCGACACCGCCGCGCTCGCCACCATCCTGCTGCCCATGATGCGCGAGCAGAAGTACCCGCCGGGCTACAGCGCGGGCCTGCTCGCGTCGGGCGGCATCATCGCGCCGATCATTCCGCCGTCGATGCCCTTCGTGATCTACGGCGTGACCACCAACACGTCGATCAGCAAGCTGTTCCTGGCCGGCGTGTTCCCCGGCCTGATGATGGGCGCGTTCCTGATCGGCGCCTGGTGGTGGATCGCCCGCAAGCACAAGCTGCCCGCCATGGCGCGCGTGGCATGGGGTGCGCGCATGAAGGCGCTGCTGCACAGCTTCTGGGCCATGATGATGCCGGTCATCATCCTGGGCGGCCTCAAGGGCGGCATCTTCACGCCCACCGAAGCCGCCGTGGTGGCCGCGGTGTATGCGCTGATCGTCTCGATGTTCGTGTACCGCGAGCTGACCTGGGCCGGCCTGTACGAGGTCTTCCTCGCCGCGGGCAAGACCACCGCCGTGGTGATGTTCCTGTGCGGCGCCGCCACCGTGACCGCCTACATGATCACGCTGGCCGACCTGCCCAACCTGCTGGCCGACAGCTTCGCCGGCGTGATGGGCGACCCGATCGTCTTCATGGCGCTGATGATGGTGTTCCTGCTGGTGGTCGGCACGGCCATGGACCTGACGCCCACCATCCTGATCTTCGGCCCCGTGTGCGCGCCGCTGGCCATGAAGGCTGGCATCGACCCGGTGTACTTCGGCTTCATGTTCATCTACGTGGGCTGCATCGGCCTGATCACGCCGCCCGTGGGCACCGTGCAGAACGTGGTGGCCGGCGTCGGCAGGCTGCGCATGGAAACCGTGATCAAGGGCACCACGCCGTTCCTGCTCATGTACGTGCTGCTGGCCGTGCTGTTCGTGCTGTTTCCTTCGCTCATCACGGCACCGCTGGCCTGGATGCACTGACCGCATTCCTTTTTCGTTTTTCTTTTTCTTCCCGTTCCTCTTTCGATACTCAGGAGACTTCCATGCGCATCCGTTTCGCTCTCGCCGGCCTCGTGGCCGCTCTCGCCACCGCCGGCGCCGTCCAGGCGCAGGACTTCAAGCCGCGCATCGTGCGCTTCGGCTACGGCCTGGTCGACAACTCCAACCAGGGCCGTGCCGTGCGCCTGTTCGCGCAGGAGGTCGAGAAGGCTTCCGGCGGCAAGATGAAGGTCCGCGGCATCGGCAACGCCTCGCTCGGTTCCGACACGCAGATGCAGCAGGCGCTGATCGGCGGCGCGCAGGAAATGATGGTCGGCTCCACCGCCACGCTCGTGGGCATCGTTCCCGAAATGGCCGTGTGGGACACGCCCTTCCTCTTCAGCAACGTGAAGGAAGCCGACGCCGTGCTCGACGGTCCCGTGGGCGAGAAGGTCAAGGCCAAGCTGGAGCCCAAGGGCATGGTCGGCCTGGTTTACTGGGAGAACGGCTTTCGCAACCTCACCAACAGCAAGCGCCCCGTCAACAAGCTCGAAGACATGGGCGACATCAAGCTGCGCGTGATGCAGAACAACGTGTTCCTCGACAGCTTCAAGGCGCTGGGTGCCAACGCCGTGCCGCTGCCGTTCTCGGAGCTGTTCACGGCCCTCGAAACGCGCGCCGTGGACGGCCAGGAGAACCCGTTCAACACCGTGGTGTCGAGCAAGTTCTACGAAGTGCAGAAATACCTGACGGTGACCAACCACGTCTACAGCCCCTGGATCGTCACGGTCAGCAAGAAGTGGTGGGACACGCTGAGCCCGGCCGAGAAGAAGGTGCTGCAGGACGCCGCCGTGAAGAGCCGCGAGTTCGAGCGCAAGGACACCCGCGAGGAAGCCACCAAGGCGCTGGCCGAACTGCGCACCAAGGGCATGCAGGTGAACGAACTGCCCGCCACCGAGGCCAACCGCATGCGCGAGAAGCTCACCAGCGTCAACAGCGGCATCGCCAAGTCCGTGGGCCAGGAGACCTGGGACGCGGTCAACGGCGCCGTGGCGCAAGTGCGCGGCAAGTAAGCAGGCCTTTTCCCTCGAACGAAGGCGGTTTCGCACCGCCTTCGTCACTTTCGTGCCGGGTGTGGGGTTTACCATGAAGGCCCCAGCCAGCCGGCGCATTCACAGCCCCAGCAAGCATGCCACTCCACGACACCGTCCAAGCCGTCACCCGACGCATCCGCGAACGCAGTGCCCCCACCCGCACCGCGTACCTCGAGCAGATCGACGCCTACAGGCACCGTGACCGCGGCGCCGACCGCATGGGCTGTGCCAACGTGGCGCATGCCGTGGCCGGCATTCCGGCCAACGACAAGTTCAAGGTGGTGGCCGAGCGCGCGCCCAACATCGGCATCGTCACCGCCTACAACGACATGCTCTCGGCCCACGCGCCGTACCAGGGCTACCCGGACATCATCAAGCATGAGGCCCGCCGCCACGGCGCCACCGCACAGGTGGCCGGCGGCGTGCCCGCCATGTGCGACGGCGTCACGCAGGGCACGCCCGGCATGGAGCTGAGCCTGTTCAGCCGCGACCTCATCGCCATGAGCACCGCGGTGGCGCTCACGCACGACATGTTCGACGGCGCCCTGATGCTCGGCGTGTGCGACAAGATCGTGCCAGGCCTGCTCATCGGCGCACTGCACTTCGGCCACCTGCCCACCGTCTTCGTGCCCGCCGGGCCGATGCCCTCGGGCCTGTCGAACACCGCGAAGTCGAAGGTGCGCGAGCAGGCGGCGCAGGGCCTCGTGGGCCGCCAGGGCCTGCTCGATGCCGAAATGGCCGCGTACCACACGGTCGGCACCTGCACCTTCTATGGCACCGCCAACAGCAACCAGATGCTGCTCGAAGCGATGGGCCTGCATGTGCCCGGCACGGCCTTCATCCAGCCCGGCGACGCCATGCGCGAAACGCTCACGCGCGAAGCCGTGCGCTCGGTGCTCGGCAAGGCGAGCGACACCCCTTTCAACTGCCCACCGATCGGCGAGATGGTCGACGAGCGCTGCATCGTCAACGCCATGGTCGCGCTGCTTGCCACGGGCGGCTCCACCAACCACCTGATCCACTGGGTGGCCGTGGCGCGCGCCGCGGGCATCCTCATCGACTGGGACGACTTCTCCCAGCTGTCCGACGTGGTGCCGCTGCTCACGCGGGTGTACCCCAACGGCAGCGCCGACGTGAACGAGTTCCAAGCCTGCGGCGGCCCGGGCTTCGTGATCGGCGAACTGGTCGAGGCCGGCCTCATGCACGCCGACGTGCTCACGGTGCGTGCCGGCGGCATCCGCGAATTCGCGAACATCCCGTCGCTGGCCGGCGAGAACACGCTGCAGTGGACGCCGGCCGCGCCACTGCAGAAAGAAGCCGTCACGCGCCCGGTATCGAGTCCCTTCAGCGCCACCGGCGGCCTCAAGCTGCTCGGCGGCAACCTGGGGCGCAGCGTGATCAAGGTGTCCTCGGTGCCCGACGACCGCCATGTCATCGAAGCGCCGGCGCGCGTGTTCGATTCGCAGGCTGCATTGCACAAAGCCTTCACGGCCGGCGAGCTGGAGCGCGACGTGGTCTGCGTGGTCCGCTGGCAGGGCCCGCAGGCCAACGGCATGCCCGAGCTGCACAAGCTCACGCCGCCGCTGTCGGTGCTGCAGGGCAAGGGCTTCCGCGTGGCGTTGGTCACCGACGGCCGCATGAGCGGCGCCTCGGGCAAGATTCCGGCGGCCATCCACGTGTCGCCCGAAGCCGCTGCCGGTGGGCCGCTCGCCAAGGTGCGCGACGGCGACGTGATCCGGCTCGACGCGGTAGCGGGTACGCTAGCCGTGTTGCTGCCCGACGATGAATGGGCCGCACGCGAGATCGCCGTGCAACCCGAAGCGCAGCGCTTCGCCGACGGACGCGGCCTGGGCCGCGAACTGTTCGCCGGCATGCGCCGCAATGCCTTGGCTGCCGAAGAGGGCGCCTGCACCTGGCTGTGAACACCAGCATCGCCTGCAGGCGATGCGCAACGCAATGGAGCTATGACATGACAGACAGACTCACTTCCCTCGACGTGATGCGCGACGCGCCGGTCATTCCGGTCATCGTGCTCACCGACGTGAAGCACGCCGTGCCGCTGGCACGCGCGCTGGTGGCCGGCGGCATCCGCATGCTCGAAGTCACGCTGCGCACGCCGCAGGCGCTGCAATGCATCGAGGCCATCGCCAAGGAAGTGCCCGAAGCCGTCGCCGGCGCCGGCACCATCCGCAGCGCGGCCGATGCGCAGGCTTCGGCGCTGGCCGGCGCGAAGTTCGGCGTGAGCCCGGGCTACACACGTTCGGTCGGCAAGGCCTGCCACGACCTCGGCCTGCCGCTGCTGCCCGGCGTGGCCACCGGCAGCGAGATCATGACGGCGCAGGAAGACGGCTACACCCAGCTCAAGTTCTTCCCCGCGCTGCAGGCCGGCGGCCTGCCGATGCTCAAGGCCTGGCAGGGCCCGTTCGGCGACGTCACCTTCTGCCCCACGGGCGGCATCCATGCGGGCAACGCGGCCGAGTTCCTCGCGCTGTCGAACGTGGCCTGCGTGGGCGGTTCGTGGATCGTGCCGACCGACGCCATCCGCGACGGCGACTGGGCCCGCATCGAGCAACTGGCACGCGCCGCGAGCCAGCTGCCGCGCTGAGCATGCAGCCCGATTTCGACGCGAGCGACCTCAAGGTCATCGCGTTCGACGTGTTCGGCACGGTGGTCGACTGGCACAGCGGCATTGCGGCCGAAGTCGAGCGCGTGCTGCCCGGCGTGGACGGCGCGGCCTTTGCGCTCGCCTGGCGCGCCGGCTACCAGCCCGCCATGAAGGCCGTGATGGAACGCATCGCGGCCGGCGAGGGCGGCTTCACGCTGCTCGACGAACTGCACCTGAGCATGCTCGAACAAGTGCTGCACGACTTCAGCCTGGCCGACCAGCTCGACACCGCCGCCAAGCGCGACCTGAGCCGTGCGTGGCACCGCCTGCCGGCCTGGCCCGATGCGGTCGAGGGCCTCACGCGGCTGAAGAAGAAGTTCACCATCTGCACGCTTTCCAACGGCAACATCGGCCTGCTCACCGAGATGGCCAAGCGCGCCGGCCTGCCCTGGGACTGCGTGCTGTCGGCCGAAGTGTTCAAGGCCTACAAGCCCGACCCGCGCACCTACCTCGGCGTGGCGGGCGTGTTCGACGCGACGCCCGGGCAGGTGATGCTCGCCGCGGCGCACCACGACGACCTGGCGGCGGCGCGCGTGTGCGGCCTGAAGACGGCGTACATCGAGCGGCCCCACGAGTTCGGCCTCAACCAGCCGAAGGATGTGTCGCCGCAGCCGGACAACAGCCTGCATGTGCGCGACATCGTCGCACTGGCCGATCGGCTGGGCTGCTGATCGATCAGGTCAGTCGGTGATGAGTTTTTCCACCGTGCGCAGGTTGCGCGTGGTGGTGCTCGACTTGTAGCGGGTCTTCGCCAGCAGCTTGGCCACCGGCGTTTCCAGGCTTTCGCCGCGCGGGCACTGCCAGTACAGCACGCCATCGCCGCGCACCAGCTGCTCGACTTCGGCATCGACCAGGCCGGCCTTCTTCGTGATCTCGTCGAGCATCGCGGCATCGGAGCCGAACACGATGTACGGATGGTGCGTGTCGTCGATGCGTTCGAAGGGATAGCTCGCGGCCATGTCGGCCACCTGCTGCTGCGTGCGCAGCACGATCCACGCCTCGTAGCCGAAGCACTGGCACAGCGCGGTCTCGATGCGCGTGCGCAGCGCGGCGGCATCGGGAGCGTCGGTGTCGAACAACACGTTGCCGCTGGCGAGCACGGTGCGCACCGCGTCGAAGCCGAGTTCGTCGGCGAACAGCGCCTTCAGGTCGGCGCTCTTGATCGTGACGCCGTTGACGTTCACGCCGCGCAGCAGCGCGACGTAGCGCGTCAGCGGCGCCTGCTTCTTCTTCGGGCTTGCCATGACGGTACGTGTCGCCCGAAAAGACTCAGCGCAGGCCGCCGCCCGACGCGTTCTCGTTGCGCTGGATCAATTCAATCTTGTAGCCGTCGGGGTCCGTCACGAAGGCGATCACCGTCGTGCCGCCCTTGACCGGACCGGCCTCGCGCGTCACGTTGCCGCCCGAGGCCTTGATCTTGTCGCAGGCCGCGTACGCATCGGGCACGCCGAGCGCGATGTGGCCGTAGGCGGTGCCGAGTTCGTAGCTCTCGGTGCCCCAGTTGTAGGTGAGTTCGATCTCGGCCTGGTCGGGGTTGCCGTTGCCGTAGCCGACGAAAGCGAGGCTGTACTTGTACTCGGGGTTTTCCGACGTGCGCAGCAGCGTCATGCCGAGCACCTGCGTGTAGAAGTCGATGGAGCGCTGGAGATTGCCAACGCGCAGCATGGTGTGGAGAAGTCGCATCTCGTGGGTCGTGTCGTTAGGGGGGAGGGCGCTATTGTCGCCCTCTGATCCTGGCGATCAAGCCGCCAACGTCAGCAGGTGCGCCTGGTGCTTCTTCAGAAAATCCATCAGGTGCTGCGGGTACTCCGGCACCACCGCCGCGCGCACGCTGGGGCGTGCCGCCAGCGCATGGCGCCAGGCGTTCACCTTGGGCAGCGCGTCGAAAAGGTGCGAATCGCTGATCGCATCGAACACCTCGAAGTAGCGGAACACCGGCGCGAACACCGCGTCGACGAGGCTGAACGCCTCGCCCGCGAAGTACGGACCTTGCCCGAGCGCGGCTTCGACGCGCGCGAACTTGGCGGCCAGCGCCTCGCGCTTCTGCGTGAACACGGCGGCGTCCTGCGTGGTCTCGTAGCCCCACAGGTCGGCGAGCACGGCCGAGCCGAATTCCATCCATGCGCGATGCTGCGCACGTGCGAGCGGGTCTTCGGGGTGCAGGCGCGCGCCGGGTTGCGTCTCCTCGAGGTATTCGCAGATCACGTTGCTCTCGAACAGCACGGCCTCGGTACCACCGGGCTGCTGCACCTTCAACAGCGGCACCTTGCCGAGCGGCGAGATGTCGAGGAACCATTGGGGCTTGTTCGCGAGATCGATCACGACGCGCTCGAAGGGCACGCCTTTTTCATGCAACGCGATGGCGGCGCGTTGCACGTACGGGCACAGCAGGTGGCTGACGAGGGTGAGGGCCTGGGTCATGGGGCTTTCCGTTCTTCGAAAAAGTGAGGTGTCTGGATCGCCGCGATTCTTGCGGGCCTGAACAACCTTTTCCCGAAAAGCCCATTCGACAAACGGGCCCCTTGTGCTAAAGCGCTCTACGGCGCTGGCGAGGGCGCCGTCTCCAGCCAGTGCGTGATCCGCCCGTTGTGCATCACCCCGATGCGGTCGGCCATCGCATGTGCCTCGGCCTCGTTGTGCGTGA